>CAJWBA010000014.1 GCA_913020155.1 uncultured Flavobacteriales bacterium | reverse complement strand
GATGCGCCTTTGCTCGTTACTGCCGAACTGCTATAAAAATGAATTCAAACAGAGACGTCCGAGTTTTTTCAAGCTAAGTAATTCAGGCATATCATCTTCATTAGTTTCAGTTACTTCTTTAAAATTAAAAGACAATTAGTTATTTCTCGGATGAAAGTTTTCTAAAACCTGCGATAGCTGCTGAGTGTCCAAATGCATGTATACCTCGGTTGTGGTAATACTTTCGTGTCCCATTAAGGTTTGAATTGTTCTCAGGTCAGCTCCATTTTCTAAAAGATGTGTTGCAAAAGAATGCCGAAAGGTATGTGGACTTATTTTCTTATTAATTTTCGCTTTTTTTGCCAATTGCTTTACCACTGTAAATATCATTGCACGAGTAAGTTTTTTTCCATTCCGATTCAGAAAAAGAGTGTCACGATCTTCTTCAGCAATTTTGTTTAGCACCCTAACTTCGTCTCTGTAGTATTTGATGTATTTTTTTGCATAAGCTCCCAAGGGAACCAAGCGTTGTTTGTCTCCTTTTCCTGTAATAAGCATCATGTTTTCTTTGAAATAGAGATCCGATATTTTGAGTTCTACCAATTCACTTACTCGTAAACCACTTCCGTAAAGGGTTTCAATGATGGCTCTATTTCGATGTCCCAAAGGATGCCCCAGATCGATGGTATTGAGTAACTGTTCAATTTCATCTAAGGACAATACAGTAGGTAGTTTACGCCCCAATTTTGGACTTTCAATAAGGTCAATTGGAGAGGTTTCTCGATATCCCTCAAAAACTAAAAAATTAAAAAAACTTTTTAAACCCGAAATTCGACGTGCTTGAGACCGCGCCTCTACAATCTTGGCTTCTTCATACAAAAAGTGCTGTATATCTTCCTTAGAGCAAATTATAGGGGTACAGGAGTTGTTTTCTGAATAAAAAATCATCAAAGACTGAACATCTAAAATATAACTTGCAATTGAGTTCTTCGATAAACCACGTTCAATTTTGAGATAGTGTTCGTAATGCTCTAGTGATTCTTTCCAGTTCATAGCTCAAAAATAAGCTTTTTGTTCTTCTTTGTTTGCTGTCGAGTATTCTAAAAAACTTTGACTATTTTTGTATAAAATTATGTAAATGAAAATCAGCATCATCAACGGCCCTAACCTTAACTTACTTGGCCAACGTGAACCTAGTATATACGGGAATCAAACTTTTGACCATTATTTTGCTGATCTTAAAGCCAAGTTTCCTCAAATTGAACTCGACTATTTTCAATCAAATATTGAAGGAGATCTTATCGATCAATTGCATAGGGTTGGATTTTCTTTTGACGGAATCATAATTAATGCCGCTGCATACACCCACACATCAGTAGGATTGGGTGATGCAATCAAAGCGATTGATACCAGCGTTATCGAAGTACATATTTCTAATACATTTGCACGCGAGGACTTTAGACACACCTCTTACATAACTCCAAATGCGAAAGGACTGATCCTTGGTTTTGGTTTCGACTCCTACCGATTAGCCATTGAAAGCTTTTTGTAAGGCTTATAATCCTCGGGGAATAAATCAAACGCTCGTTTTCTCTCTTCATACCATTTTTTCATTACGTTAGGGTCATCCCCCAAACTTGGCATTTGTTGCATTGCTGCAAATGCTTGGCGTCTTTCTTTCAAAACATTTCTTTCCCGTTTTCTTTACTGAATTCAGCAATTTCTTCAAAGGTATTTTGCAGTAAAATTTTGGTTGCATGCGCCACTCAGTTGTTTGCACGTAATTGATTTTATGAGGTTTTTATTTTAGTTAAAACTTTTTCGGGTTGTTATTTTTATTTAACTGCTTAATCTCATCTTCAATAAATCGGGTTTAAATCCAATTTTTTTATAAGCGTTAATTGCACTTTCATTTTCTGCATAAACATCTAATTGAACTTCTACCAATTTTTTTTCCTTTGCCCATTTCAATAATTCATTGATGATTAGTCCATTGATTCCTTTTCCGCGCTGCTTGGGAATTACATACATAAACCCTAAATAAGCAAATTGTTTTGGTGTTTTGAATGCATCAGAATCTTTGATCATGGCGTATCCAGACCCCAAGGGCTTGCCCTCTAGGGTGGCAACTAATACCTGAACATCTAATCTTCCAATGTAGTCTTTGAGGTCGTAATACAAAATAGGATCTTGTTTTAAATTTTTTGCAAACGCACGCTCATATCGAATTACCTTTTGTTCAAATTCCTTCAAGAGTTCAAGGTCTTTTAGGGTAGCCTTTCTTATTTTTATGTTGGATAGTGACATTTGATTTTTGAGATTTTAAAACCCTAAAAGGGATATTAACAACAATTTACCTTTAAAGGTATGAAGATAAAGTTTAGGTATTTTGATTTATTTAAACCCTTTATTCATATTGAGGTAATTAATTCAATCTTATTCTGTTGTATTTAGGGTAATGTTTTTGTATTATACCTCATATGGTTCTCCCACATATGTTTTTTAATTAAATACAACCTTTTGTAGAAACATCACTTTTTTCTGTAAATTTCACGGTTTATACTCCGTTGATTTTAATCTCAATATCATAACCCGCTGCTTTTATTTACAACTGATTCCAGTCGTTAGGATCAACAAGTTTTTCGATGAGCTGATCATTGGCTACTTTGTAAATGATAAACGTAAGGATATCCGGTCTAGGATATATTAGGGAATCAGATCAAAGTCCTCCATACGAGCACCTTATTGATTTAATTCGGAATAAAAAATCCCTCGAAGTAGTCTATTTTGAAGGTGTTTTACAGGTGGATCACCTCGTCATAGGCATCGGCAACTGCCTCCATCATGGCTTCGCTCATCGTGGGGTGCGGGTGAACCGTTTTTAGCACCTCGTGGCCTGTAGTTTCGAGTTTACGTCCGAGTACGGCTTCGGCGATCATATCGGTCACTCCGGCTCCGATCATATGGCAGCCCAGCCATTCGCCGTATTTGGCATCGAAGATTACTTTTACAAATCCGTCAGAGGTACCGCTCGCCTGAGCTTTTCCAGAAGCTGAGAACGGGAATTTTCCTACCTTGATGTCGTAACCCTGTTCTTTGGCTTGAACTTCGGTTAATCCAACGGAAGCAATCTCGGGATAGCAATAGGTACATCCGGGGATATTCCCATAGTCTAGGGATTCAACGTTATGCCCTGCAATTTTCTCGACACATAATATTCCTTCGGCAGAAGCAACATGGGCAAGTGCCTGTCCAGAAGTTACATCTCCAATGGCGTAATATCCAGGGAGATTGGTTTGGTAGAAGTCATTAACTAAAATTTTATCTCGATCTACGGCAATTCCTAGGTCTTGAAGCCCGATGTTCTCTATGTTGGTTTTGATTCCAACAGCAGATAAAACAATATCAGCCTTGAGTGTTTCTTTACCCTTGGCTGTTTTTACAGAAGCAGTAACTCCTTTTCCTTTGGTGTCAACATGGGTAACTTCGGCTTGAGTCATGATGTTGATTCCTGCTATTTTGAAGGAACGCTCCAACTGTTTGGATATTTCTTCATCTTCAACAGGAACAATACGGTCTTGAAATTCAACAACAGTAACCTCAGTACCCATAGCGTTGTAAAAATGGGCAAACTCAATTCCAATAGCACCAGAACCGACAATAATAAGCTTTTTAGGCTGTTTAGGCAGAGTCATAGCTTCACGGTATCCAATAACCTTTTTACCGTCTTGAGGAAGGTTAGGAAGCTCTCTAGAGCGTGCTCCAGTAGCAATAATAATATGATTGGCTTGGTAGGTGTTGGTTTTGTTGTCAAGTGCGACACTCACTTGTTTTTTGGGGAGAATTTTCCCAAAACCATTCAAAACGTCAATTTTATTTTTCTTCATTAAGAATTGAACCCCTTTACTCATGCCTGTGGCTACGTTTCTACTGCGATTGATCACCGCATCAAAGTCTTTGTCATAGTCGGTAACTTTGAGTCCATAGTCCGATGCGTGTTTGAGGTAATCAAAAACCTGAGCAGATTTGAGAAGCGCTTTGGTTGGAATACATCCCCAATTGAGGCAAACTCCACCCAGGCTTTCCTTTTCAATAACAGCAGTTTTCAATCCCAGTTGTGAGGCACGAATAGCAGTTACATATCCTCCTGGACCACTTCCTAAAACAATTACATCATATGTTGTCATAAGTTCAATTTTTCATGGTGCAAAAATACAAAAAAACAAGGGGAAGAAAAAAACCCTTAAACTTAATTTTTGGGTTCAAAACGGATGCTCGCTGAATTCACGCAATACCTTTTTCCGGAAACCGTTGGCCCATCATTAAAAACATGGCCTTGATGCCCACCACAGTTGGAGCAAATAATTTCTATGCGCAGCATCGCAAGACTGGTGTCTTTGCGGTATTCTATGGCACCCTCAATGCTCTGGTCGTAACTCGGCCATCCACAACCGCTGTCAAATTTGGATTCACTGCTGTAAAGCGGTTGGTTGCAGCCTCTACAATTGTAGGTCCCTGCCTCGTAATGAGCGTTGTATTGACCGCTGTTTGGGAATTCGGTTCCTTGCTTGCGAAGTATTCGGTACTCTTCATCCGATAGAAGTTTACGCCATTCTTCATCAGACCTCTGGAAAGGATAGTTTTCACTCATAGGTTTGGGGGGATAAAATGTAGAGCGGCAGAATTGATGCAGTGGCGTTTACCAGTAGTTAGCCGAGGACCATCGTTGAACAGATGTCCCAAGTGACCTCCACATTTATTGCATTTGAGCTCGGTTCTGGCATAACCCAATTTGTAATCAACATCATATTCGATGTTTTGATCTTCTCCTCGATCAAAAGAAGGCCATCCACTTCCAGAATCATATTTGTACTTGGATTGGTACAAAGGGGTGGCACATGCTGCACATTGATAAGTCCCTTTTTCATAAAATTTATCATATTTACCTGAAAAAGCACGTTCTGTTCCTGCTTCTCTTAATACATAAAATGCCATTTTACGAAGTTTAGCTTTCCATTCGATTTCTGTTTTTTCAAAAAGATATTTAACTTTTTTTGTAGGTTTTTTTTTGGGGTTTTGACAGCTCAATAAAAGGGGAAAAAAAAATAAAGAGAGCAATAGTTTTCTCATGAATTTGGAATTTTCATAAAGATACAAATCTTTTGAATGTGTTTTTAAAAATCAAGACTTTGGATGGTTTTAAATGCAAATAATACGGTAAGATAAAACTTAAAGTTTTACTTTAATTTAAAAAAACAAAATAGCTAAAAAAAATAAAATTAATAATTTAATAATAAGGTAATAGAACATTGACTTATAATAATTTAAAAGTAAGTATAAATTTTACTTATGCTAAAATATTAGAACATAAAAACATTATTTGATTTCAATTTTTTAAAAAAGAAAAATTAATATTTGTCTGAACTGGCGTTAATATCATATCTTGAACTTCTAAACTAAATTTATGTTTAAACCAAAGGTAGCTTTAGCGAAAGGGAGTAAAAAATTGATAAATGCCTGGGCTTTTTATGACTGGGCAAACTCGGTATATCCCTTGGTAATATCATCAGCTATTTTCCCGATCTATTACGGGATGGTTTTTGCCGAAAACAATCAGATTGATTTTTTTGGCTACTCTGTAAAAAATACTGCCATGATTAGTTTTGTAACTGCAACTGCTTTTATTGTTGTTGCCCTAATATCTCCGATACTTTCTGGTATAGCTGATTACATTGGTAACAAGAAAAAATTCATGAAATTTTTTGTGTTCATGGGTTCCTTGTCCTGTATTGGTTTATTTTGGTTTGATTTGAGTACCGTTTATTTGGGATTTCTTTTCTACTTCCTCGCAATGATTGGTTTGTGGTCTAGTCTGGTCTTTTACAATTCGTATTTACCTGACATTGCCTTTGAAAATCAACAAGATCGTGCCTCTGCACAAGGTTATTCTATGGGTTATGTTGGTAGTGTTCTCCTTTTGATGTTCAATCTGTCCATGATAATGAAGCCTCAATGGTATGGCATTGAAGGTACAGAAAGTGAATCAACAATGCTTGCCATGAAGTATTCTTTCGTTTCAGTCGGGGTTTGGTGGGCTTTTTTCAGCCTTTTTTCTTTTTACTACCTCCCAAAAGGAAACAAAGGTCAAAAGATTACACAGGACATTCTCCTGAACGGTTACAAAGAGCTGAGGTTGGTTTGGATTCAATTAACCATGAATTTTCGTTTAAAACGCTATCTGGCGGCCTTTTTTGTTTACAGTACTTCTTTACAAACGGTTATGCTGGTTGCGGTCTATTTTGGGGAAGAAGAGATCGATTGGGGCTCTGATTCTGATAAAACAATTGGATTGATTGTAAGCATTCTTTTGATCCAACTAGTAGCCATAGTAGGAGCAATCATTACTGCTCGTTGTTCAGAGAAATTTGGGAATCTAAATACCCTTTTTGTGATCAACTTGATTTGGGCAGCCATTTGTGTGTATGCTTTTTTTATTAGCACTCCTGATCAATTTTACATTGTGGCTGGTTTTGTAGGCCTGGTTATGGGTGGATTGCAGTCATTATCTCGATCTACTTACTCCAAATTCATTCCCGAAACTGACGATACCACTTCTTATTTTAGTTTCTATGGAGTAACCGAAAAAATTGCTATTGTCATCGGGATGATTCTTTTTGGGGTTTTGGATCAGGTTACAGGTAGTATGCGTACCTCCATTTTATTTTTCTTTGTATTCTTTATTTTGGGCGCATTAATGCTTCTAAGGGTTCCCAAAAACGTAAACTAATCATTTTTAATTACTCGAACTGAACCCGAGCCCACGACTTTATCAATGCAGTAACGAATATGCCCTAGTGATATTCAAGATAAACTTCTATTAGAGCTTGCTCATCATTGTGATTGCTCATTGCAATTAGCTAGTCAATACTTTTTTTGTTCAATTTGGACTGCATTTCATAAAATGAGATGAAGTTTTAATTATTTGTTACACTTTTCAAATTAAATTTAAGTTTCTTTTAATTGGCATAACTCTTGAATTGGTATTATTGATTTTAACATTTTGTAGGAACTGGAGTGCAAATAATCTCCAAGCTTACGATTGAATGACACAATGACTTATAAAAAATAGTATGGCAAAACCAATCTTTTCAAATTTAGACAATCTGTCACTCCAAGATATTGAATCAGAAGCAGATTTGATTCCTTTGTTAACCTCAGAAGACGAGGAAGCACTTGAAAGAGAAGATCTTCCAAACGAAGTTCCTATTTTACCGCTAAGAAATACCGTACTTTTTCCTGGTGTTGTTATTCCAATTACAGTTGGGAGAGACAAGTCCATTCAGCTGATCAAGGACGCAAACAAAGGATCTAAAGTTATTGGTGTGGTTGCCCAAAAAGATCAAGCGGTTGAAAATCCTGGTTCTAAAGACATTTATTCCTTAGGTACTGTTGCACGTATCTTAAGAGTTTTAAAAATGCCCGATGGTAATACCACAATAATTATTCAGGGTAAAAAACGCTTTGAAATTGAAAAAATAATTTCTGATTCACCTTATCTGCTGGCTTCAACTCAATCGGTTGATGATGAATTGGCTTTTGACGCCTCAGAGTTTAAGGCTGTTGCAGAATCCATAAAGGAACTTTCACTTCAAATTATCCAGGAAAATCCCAATTTACCTTCGGAAGCCTCTTTTGCGATTAAAAATATTCAAAGCTATTCGTTTTTGATCAATTTTGTTTCATCAAATATGAACCTCTCTGTCAATGAAAAGCAAAAAATTCTTTCATTGAAAAATATTAAAGAACGCGCTTTGTTGTGTTTGAGGTATATGAATGTAGAGTTCAAGAAGTTGCAGTTGAAGAATGATATTCAATCTCGAGTACGCCACGACTTGGATCAACAGCAAAGGGAGTATTACCTTCAACAACAAATGAAAACTATTCAAGAAGAGTTGGGCGGTATTTCGTATGAAGAAGAAATTGAAGAAATGAAAATCCAAGCAAAAGCTAAGGTTTGGACCAAGGAGGTCGGCGCTCATTTCGAAAAAGAGCTGATGAAAATGCAACGAATGAATCCTCAAGTAGCCGAGTATTCTGTTCAGCGCAATTACCTGGATCTTTTTTTGGATCTTCCATGGGATCATTTTTCAACCGATAAATTTAATTTAAAAAGAGCTCAAAAAGTATTGGATCGAGATCATTTTGGTCTTGAAGAAGTTAAGAAACGAATCATTGAATATCTTGCTGTTCTTAAATTAAGAAACGATATGAAGTCTCCTATTCTTTGTTTGTACGGTCCTCCAGGAGTCGGAAAAACTTCTTTAGGAAAATCCATTGCTGAAGCTTTGGGAAGGTCTTATGTTCGTGTTTCTTTAGGAGGATTAAGAGACGAAGCAGAAATTCGTGGGCACCGAAAAACATACATTGGAGCTTTGCCAGGACGAATAATTCAGAGCCTAAAAAAGGCAGGAACTTCAAACCCTGTTTTTGTGCTTGATGAAATTGATAAAGTTGGAAACAGTGCTCAGGGAGACCCTTCTTCCGCAATGCTCGAAGTTTTGGATCCTGAACAGAACAATGAGTTTTATGATAATTTTCTAGAATTGGGTTATGATCTATCCAAAGTGATGTTTATTGCAACTGCAAATAACATAGGGAATATCCATCCTGCTTTGAGAGATCGTATGGAAATCATTAACGTTAGTGGTTACACCATCGAAGAGAAAGTTGTAATCGGAAAACAACATTTACTTCCAAAACAAATAATTGAACACGGTTTAGATAAAAAAGCCATACAACTCGGGAAGGCAGTTATGGAACATATTGTTGAACTCTATACACGTGAGTCGGGTGTTCGAGGTCTGGATAAACAAATTGCAAAAGTTACCCGTTATGCTGCCAAATCTATTGCTATGGACCAGGAGTATGCGGTAAAACCTGAATTAACAGATTTAATTGAGATATTGGGACCACCCAAAGTTACTCGAGATTTGTACGAAAACAATGAAGTAGCAGGGGTTGTAATTGGATTAGCATGGACTTCGGTTGGTGGGGATATCTTATTTATAGAATCTGCCCTTTCTCCAGGAAAAGGAGTTTTGAATATTACAGGAAACCTTGGTAAGATCATGAAAGAATCCTTTACAATTGCTATGGAATATATAAAAGCAAATGCAAAGCGGTTGGGGCTCGATGACTTTAAGTTTGATAAATACAACATTCATATTCACGTTCCTGAGGGAGCTACACCAAAAGATGGACCAAGTGCCGGAATTACGATACTAACCTCTTTGGTTTCTTTATTAACCCAAAAACGGGTAAAAAAGAATTTATCAATGACGGGGGAAATTACCCTAAGAGGAAAAGTACTTCCTGTTGGAGGAATTAAAGAAAAGATATTAGCGGCAAAGCGATCCAAGATCAAAGAAATCATATTGTGTGAAAGTAACCGTAAAGATATTGAGGAAGTAAAACCCACTTATTTGAAAGGATTGACTTTTCATTTTGTAAAAGAAATGGAAGAAGTTTTAGCCTTGGCTTTAACAAATCAAAAAGCTAAAAACGCAAAAAACTTGTAGCCACTTATGTGTACAGTGAGTTTCATTCCTCTGACCAGCGATAGTTTTGTTTTTACTTCTAATAGAGATGAAGACCCCGTTAGGGCAGCAACGGGTTTGCATAAGCTGGTTTTAGGGGATAAGTCAATTTATTACCCTCAAGATACACAAGCAAAAGGGAGTTGGTTTGTTTTTTCAAATACCAATCAGTTGGTTTGTATTTTGAATGGAGCATTTGATCCTCATCTTTCTGATGGAACTTACAAAATGAGCCGTGGGAAGATGGCACTTAAGTTTTTTGAGTATAAGGATTATCAAACCTTTGTTAATAATTTTGAGTTCGAGGGAATGGAGCCATTTACCTTTATTATTTTTGATCAGGGTATTTTGGTAGAATTACGTTGGGATGAATTAAAACTCCACATAAAAGAATTGTCAAACTCAGAAATTCATCTTTGGTCCTCTAGTACTTTGTATCCAGCCTCTTGGCAAATCGATCGACAAGAACAGCTAATAAAATGGTTATCACAAGGGGTTCGATCGCAAGAAGAAGTTATGGATTTCCACAAAGTAGAGTTTCCCTTCAAACGTGATTCCCTGGTTGAAATTTACAGGAGTGGAGTTCCAGAAGAATTACCCGTTGAAACTTTGAGCGTTTCTTCCATTAAGGGGAATCAAGTGATTTTTGATTTTAAGTATAAACGAGTAAAAACTTTAGTAAATTTTCAAAAGTCAATTCAAATTAAAGGAGCTTAGCAAAATTCTCTTTCTTATCTTTATCCTATGAAAATTAAAGTTATTGCAGTCGATGGATATGCATCAACGGGAAAAAGCACCTTGTCTAAACGCCTAGCGGATGCACTAGGATTCACTTACATTGATACGGGATTTATGTACCGGGCAGTAAGTTATTTTGCTCAGAAAAATGGTTTTCTAAAAGAGGACAGCATTCAAGAAGAAGCATTGAAAGAAGCCTTACATAAAACAAGCTTTAGTTGGATTAAGGGTAAATCTTCTAATGTAATGTTGTTCAATGGTAGCTCTTACGGCGACGAGTTGAGAACTCTTGAGGTTTCTTCATGGGTTAGTAAAATAGCTGGTTTTGGTTTTGTTCGTGATCATTTGGTTTATCAGCAACGTATTTTATCTAAACTTAGAAGTGTGGTTATGGATGGACGTGATATTGGTACAGTTGTTTTTCCGGAAGCTGATTTTAAATTCTTTTTGGTTGCCGATGCTGAAGTTCGTGCGAAACGGCGTTTTGATGAATTGAAAGCCAAGGGAGAAAATGTGGTTTATAAGGATATTTTAAAAAATGTAATAGACCGAGATCATCAGGACAGTACTCGACTTATTTCTCCGTTAAAGAAAGCGCAAGACGCTTTGGAAATTGACACCACAAACGTTTCTATTGAAACTGCTTTAGAGCAAATGTTTTCCAAAATAAATTCAAAATCCTAGCTATTACGATGTTCTTTTTAAATGAACGAATTGGAAATTTTGAATCGTATTAAAAGGGGTTTGATGATCTTCTTGTTTAGAATTTAGGAGCTGAAATGCAGGTTGAAAAAAAGATGTTAATTCCTTTTCATTGTATTGCGATATAACTAGTCCGCTGCACTTAATAGGACCGTCATTTGAAAATGTAGCTATTACTAGGTGCCGAGTTACATGTTGATCAACAAGATCTTTATAGGTATTTTTTTCTGAAGCATTAGTTAGAAAGTGAAAAGCGGCTCTATCATGCCATAGATCAAAAGGTTTTGAAGGCTTAAAGTTCAATACATCAGAAACAATCCAATTTACGGTATTTCCTAGAGTACCTTGTCGTTTTTTTGCACGTTCAATTGCCTGCTCTGAAATATCCAATACGGTAAGGTTAGTGTATCCTTCTTTCAATAAATAATCAACCAAAAAGCTGTCTCCTCCACCAACATCAATTATGGCTGAGTTTTTTGCTAAGTCACTATTTTTAATATAGTTAAATGAAGTTTTGGGGTTTTCTTGGGTCCAACTTACTTGCTGGGGGTTTTTGGTTCTGTAAACATGTTCCCAGTGTTCTTTTTTTTCTGATAGCATTCTTTGAGTTTAAAATGATGAAACTAATTTAATAAAATTTAACTCTTATCAATCGTTTTGTAGATTTAAGTAAAAAAGGATTTTTTAAAAATAGCAGTCTCTACTTTGTCTATCAATAGATTATCCCTACATTTGCGAACTCTTATGATTAAGTAGAACGAGAGACCAAAAAAACAATTAAGAATAACTTCTGTTTGTTTTCATTTAAAGCTCTACAAAACAACAGGATACAAATTTTATCGGCAATGGCTGAAAAAAACAATACACAGCAAGAGGCAAACGATCAAGCTGCTCCACAAGAAGCCCAAGCACAACCTACTGCAAATAACGCAGAGGATTTTTTAACAAATTTTAACTGGCATAATTACGAAGAAGGAATCGATGTAATTGAAGATGCTCAATTGTTAGAATTTGAAACTTTAGTTAAAGAAAATTTCGTAGATACAGCTGACGAAGATGTGATTGATGGAACAGTAATTTTTATGACTGATCGTGAGGCAATCATAGATATCAATGCAAAATCTGAAGGTGTTATTTCTCTAAACGAATTTCGTTACAATCAAGACCTCAAGGTTGGAGATAAAGTAGAGGTAATTGTAGACGCGCGAGAAGACAGAACAGGTCAATTGATTCTTTCTCACCGTAAAGCTCGTGTGATCAAAGCATGGGAACGTGTAAATAATGCCCACGATACAGGTGAAATCGTTAATGGTTTTGTGAAATGCAGAACAAAAGGAGGAATGATTGTAGATGTTTTTGGAATCGAAGCATTCTTACCTGGATCTCAAATTGATGTAAAGCCCATCCGTGACTACGATCAGTATGTAGATAAAACAATGGAATTTAAGGTTGTTAAAATCAACCAAGAATTTAAAAATGTTGTTGTATCACACAAAGCATTGATCGAAGCTGATATTGAAGAGCAGAAAAAAGAAATCATTGGACAACTCGAAAAAGGTCAAGTTCTTGAAGGCACAGTTAAAAATATTACTTCATACGGAGTATTCATAGACCTTGGAGGTGTAGATGGATTAATCCATATCACAGACCTTTCTTGGAGTCGAATCAATCACCCGAACGAGATTTTAGAATTGGATCAAAAACTCAATGTGGTAATTTTAGACTTTGATGATAACAAGTCAAGAATCCAGCTAGGATTAAAACAATTGAGTGCTCATCCATGGGATCAATTGGGAGATACAATCAAAGAAGAAGAGAAAGTTAAAGGTAAAGTAGTTGTAATTGCAGATTATGGTGCATTTATCGAAATTGAAGACGGTGTTGAAGGTTTGATACACGTTTCCGAAATGTCTTGGTCTACTCACTTGCGTTCAGCTCAAGATTTCGTGAAAGTTGGAGACGAAGTAGAAGCAGTGATTTTGACATTAGATCGTGAAACTCGTAAAATGTCTCTTGGAATTAAGCAATTAACTCAAGACCCTTGGACTGATATTACAAATAAATATCCAATACAATCTAAGCACTCTGGAATTGTAAGAAATTTTACAAACTTTGGGGTATTCATTGAATTAGAAGAAGGAATCGATGGTCTAGTTTACATTTCAGATTTATCTTGGACCAAGAAAGTAAAGCACCCATCAGAAATTCTTACAGTTGGAGATACAATCGAGGTTATTGTTCTAGAATTGGATGTTGAAGGCCGTAAATTAAGTTTAGGTCACAAACAAACTATGGATAACCCTTGGGATAAATATGAAACTGTATTTGCTGTAGATACGACACACAAAGCTCAACTAACTGAAATCGTTGACAAAGGTGCAACCATTAACTTCAACGAACATGTTACAGCTTTTGTACCTTCTCGTCATCTTGTAAAAGAAGATGGAAGTAAGCTTGGTCTTGGAGAAGAGACAAGTTTCAAAGTTATTGAGTTCAATAAAGAATTCAAGCGTGTTGTAGCATCTCATAGTGCTCTTTTCAAAGAAGAAGAACGTAACAACGTACGTAAAGCAACTAAGAAAATGGCGGCAAGTAATTCTGAAAAGACTACCCTTGGAGATTTAGATGCTTTGGCTGATCTAAAACAAAAGATGGAAAGAAAATAATTTTTTTCTAATATATTTAAAAAACCCTCTTTAGTAAAAGAGGGTTTTTTTATTGTCATAAATCAATATCACTAGATAAAAAATAATATTTTTGTAAATAAAACTAAATGCATGCAGCCAAAGCTTCTTCTTAATGAACATCAAATAGACATCCTACTAAATCGTCTAGCCTGCCAATTAATAGAGAAGCACCAAGACTTTTTAAATACAGTACTGGTAGGTCTACAACCCAGAGGTTCTTTTGTTCTTGATCGATTGATCGTTTTGTTAAAAAAAAATTATGGAGTTAGCGAAGTAGCTTTCGGTAAACTCGATACTACTTTCTTTCGAGATGACTTTAGAAGAAGCGATAAACCCCATGCTGCAAATACAATGCAGATGAATGTTCTTGTTGAAGATAAGTGCGTAGTTTTCATTGATGATGTATTGTACACTGGACGAAGTATTCGTGCTGCCTTGACTGCTATTGAGTCTTTTGGCCGTCCCAAAGAGATCGAATTATTGACTTTGATTGATCGGAGATTCAGTCGTCACCTTCCTATTCAGCCTGATTATGTAGGGAGACAAATAGATTCTTTACAAAATGATAAAGTAGAAGTGAATTGGAAAGAATTAACTAACGAAGATGCGGTCTACTTGATTAAAGAAACCTTATGAGCCAATTAAGCGTTAAACATCTACTGGGAATCAAGTATTTAAATGAATATGATCTTCATTTAATCTTTGAGACCGCAGATCATTTCAAAGAGGTAATCAATCGTAAAATAAAAAAAGTTCCTACCCTACGTGATGTAACAATTGCGAATCTTTTTTTTGAGAATAGTACACGAACAAAACTTTCTTTTGAATTGGCCGAAAAGCGTTTGAGTGCAGATGTAATTAATTTTTCGGCAGCTCAATCTTCTGTTAAAAAAGGAGAAACTCTCATTGATACGGTCAATAATATTTTGGCAATGAAAGTGGATATGATTGTTATGCGTCATCCCAACCCTGGAGCAGCGTCCTTTTTATCTAAGAATGTTGATGCCTGTATTATTAATGCAGGCGATGGAACCCATGAGCACCCGTCTCAAGCTTTACTAGACACCTTTTCTATTCGTGAAAAATTTGGTGAAGTAGCTGGCAAAAAAATTGTAATTGTAGGGGATATTCTTCATTCCCGCGTAGCATTATCTAATATTTTTGCACTAAAAAAGTTAGGTGCAGAGGTTAAGTTATGTGGTCCCAAAAGCCTCTTGCCTAAGCATATTGAGTCCTTAGGAGTAACAGTAGAATTGGACTTAAAAAAGGCACTCCAATGGTGTGATGCTGCCAATATGTTGAGAGTTCAGAATGAGCGAATGGATAAAAGTTACTTTCCTTCTATTAGAGAATACACTCAACTTTATGGTTTGGGGCTCCCACTTCTTAAAAGTTTAAATAAAGAAATTGTTATTTTACATCCCGGTCCCATCAACAGAGGTGTGGAAATAAGTTCAGAAGTAGCCGATTCAGATCGAGCAATAATTTTAGACCAGGTTGAAAATGGTGTAGCCATTCGTATGGCAATAATCTATCTCTTGGCTTCAAAAATAATGACTCCATCTATATGATTATTAAAGATGAAAATAATATAATTGAATTTCAAATTGGTTTGGATGTTATTTTCAATCCGGAAATTTTTTGTCAGTCATATCAAGAAAAAATTGGAGAATCTGATGTTATTTTAGACTGCCTAAAGCTTTTTTTTTTAGATGAGCATAGTGATGCATTAAGCCTAATTTTAAATAAATTAAAAGCCGATAATCAAGGTTTTGTTTTTGTGGCGGTTCCAGATCAATATAATTTTCTTCCAGAATCTTTAATTATTGTTCCAACCTTAAAAGAGGCCTATGATTTTATTCATTTAGATCGAATTCAACGTGATCTAGGATTTTAATCTTATGGAGTTAATCATTTTAGGATGCCACGCTGCAACACCTCGTAAAAAAGCTCAAACCACTTCTCAGTTACTCGACTTAAAAGGTCATTTAATTCTCATTGATTGTGGAGAAGGAACTCAAATACAACTTCGAAAACTGGGAATTAAGTTTGCTCGTATTCGACATATTTTTATTTCTCATCTTCACGGAGATCATTTTTATGGTTTGATTGGTTTGATAAGCACCTTTCGTTTATTAGGAAGAGAAGCTGAATTACATATTTACGGTCCCCAGGGGATTAGAGAAATAATCACATTACAACTCAAACTTGCCAAATCATGGACAGACTATCCTTTGCATTTTCATGAATTAGATGCTCCATATTCTGTTGTGGTTTTTGAAGATGATAAAATTAAGGTATCTACCGTACCCCTCGATCATCGAGTTTACACAAACGGTTATCTATTTGAAGAAAAAACAGGCTTGCGCAAAGTAAATCTTCAATCTGCAAAGACCTATGGTGTTGAGGTTTGTGATATGGAAAATCTTAAAGCAGGGAAAGACTTTGTTGATTCAATCGGAAAATTGATTCCAAATAAAAGCTTAACATTTGATCCAGAACTTCCAAAGTCATATGCTTTTTGTAGCGACACAGCTTACAAAGAAGATATTGTTACTTTAATTAAAAATGTAACCTTTTTGTACCATGAATCTACTTTTTTGGAGAACCACATGGATTTGGCCATCAAAACTAAACACAGCACTGCTGCTCAGGCAGGTAAAATAGCTGCTATGGCTAATGCAAAAGGTCTAATTCTAGGGCACTACTCCAGTCGCTACAGTAATTTAAATTCTTTTTTAGAAGAAGCAAAAGAATATTTTGAAAATGTACATTTAGCAGAAGACGGTAAATCTTTTAAAATTTAATTTTCATTTCAGGTTATTGTAACTTGCACATATGAAAGAAGAAAAAGATATTGGTTCATTGCGAAAATCATATGAAAAAAACACTTTGGATGACGATATCAAGTCAATCGACCCTATTGACTTGTTTCAGGATTGGTTTGCTGCTGCAGATGAGCATACTCAGATAGAGGAAGCCAATGCAATGACTCTTGCTACTCTTGAATTGGATGGTTTTCCCAGAGCACGTATTGTATTGTTAAAGCAATTCAGCAAAGCTGGATTTGTTTTTTACACAAACTACAAAAGCAATAAGGGTCAAGCGATTGACGCTCTTGATAAGGTTGGGCTAACTTTTTTTTGGCCGGCTATGGAACGCCAAGTTTTAATTAAAGGAAAGGCACAAAAAGTAGCAAAAGAAACTTCAGACAATTATTTTTATTCTCGTCCCAAGGGAAGCCAAATTGGTGCCATTGTTTCCGCACAAAGTGAACCTATTGAAGATCGAGATTTTTTAGAAAAAAAATTGAATAAACTAATAGTCCTTTATGAAGATAAAGATCCCAAGCGACCCGAACATTGGGGAGGTTTAATTGTTGTACCTAGTTCAATTGAATTCTGGCAAGGAAGACCAAATCGCCTTCACGATCGAATGGAGTTTACACTTCAAAAACAAGGGGATTGGACTTCTAAACGATTAGCCCCCTAAAGATGAAGAAGCTAATTTTTTTAAGACACGCTAAATCCTCATGGGAAGAGCCTGTTTTGGACAGAAATCGTTCTCTTTCATCAAAAGGAATAAAGGCAGTTCAAGGGGTTTCACACCATTGGAAAAATCTTTTTGATGAGGCTGAATGTATTTTTACCAGTCCTGCTAATCGAGCTTTACACTCAGCTAAAATACTGGCTCATACCATAGGTTATGACCTGAAAAAAATCCGAATATTAGAAGAACTGTACACTTTTAACCCCAAAGATTTGCTTACTTTTATAAAAAAAACAGATGATTCATTATTGAATATTATTATTGTTGGACATAATCCTGCATTTTCTGTACTATCTCAAAAATTATCAACCGACAATGCGCCAGCTCTAAGAACTTCTTGTTGGACTCAACTAACTTTTCAAACAAATAAATGGTCCTTTATTGAATTTGGAACTTCAATTAGCGGCTCACGTAAATCTTTAAATTTTTAATGAGAGAACAACAAACAAATAAATATGTCAATCGAGAAATAAGCTGGTTAGATTTCAATGCAAGAGTATTACAAGAAGCTTCAGAGGAATCAGTCCCTTTAATTGAACGACTGAGATTTTTAGGTATTTTTTCAAATAATTTGGACGAATTTTTTCAAGTTCGTTTTGCTACGGTTAAGCGAATATCACAATCAGATTTAACAGGAAAAAAAGCCCTAGGAGGAGTTGTTGCAACGGAATTACTTGAGGAAATAACCGGGATAGTTATCGAGCAACAACTTCAAAGTTTATCTATCTTCAAAGACATTGAAAAGAAACTTTCAGAGGAAAAGATAATTTTCTTGAATGACAAAGAAGTTAGCCCACATCAAGAAAAGTTTCTAAATAATTTTTTTAACCAACAAGTTGGGCCGGTATTGGTTACTGTTATTTTACATGACGAAATACAGGATTTTAGCGACAATAAAGCTTTCTTGGTAATAACGCTAAACACCCACGAAAAAGGGCAGAATAAGCATTTGTATGCACTTATTGAAATCCCCAACCAACTGGATCGTTTTGTGGTACTGCCCAAGGAGGGAGATGTACAATATGTAATGCTGTTGGACGATCTGATTCGTTACAATTTTAACACAATATTCAATATGTTTGACTGCACCTCAATCGAAGCACATATGGTAAAAATTACCAGAGATGCAGAATTGGATTTAGAGGAAGATGTTGGTAAAAGTTATGTTGAAAAAATAATGAACAGTGTCAAGGATCGAATGATAGGCGACCCAGTTCGGCTGGTATATGATAAAGAAATACCCAAAAAAACCCTAAATTTAATAATGAAAAAACTAGGAATTGGAACTACTGATAGTCTAATTCCGGGAGGGAAATACCACCACAGAAGGGATTACATGAATTTTCCTAGTCTAGATCGAAAAGATTTGATGTATCCAGAAGTTCCGTCACTGCCAATAAAAGATTTAAATCTCAATACAAACATCTTAAATTCGATAGCAGAAAAGGATTTTTTGCTTTATACACCTTACCACAATTATGCCTATGTTATTAAGTTTTTACGTGAAGTTGCTTTAGATCCTAAAGTAAAAACTATTAAAATCACTTTGTATCGCTTATCGAATTATTCACAGGTTGTAAGCTCTCTTATTAATGCAGCTAAGAATGGTAAAAAAGTAACAGTTCAAATCGAATTACAAGCTCGATTTGATGAAAAAAACAACATTAATTTTGCGGAACGTCTAGAGACTGCTGGAGTTCAACTGATCTTTGGAGTTCCTGGTTTAAAAGTTCACACTAAAATATGTTTGATTGAACGTTTAGAGGATAACAAATTAAAAAAATACGGTTTTATTAGTACTGGGAATTTTAATGAAAGTACAGCTAAGGTCTACACCGATTATACATTGTTCACATCACATCAAAAAATATTGAAAGACGTATGTAAAGTCTTTGGTTTTTTTGAGGTTAACTACAAAATCAAAACCTACAAGCATCTAATTGTATCCCCTCATTACACAGCTTCTGTTCTAAATCGTTTAATTGATAATGAAATAGAAAATGCACAGGCAGGTAAAGCAGCTAAAATTAAATTAAAACTCAATAGCATAACAAACTACAAAATCATCAATAAACTCTATGAAGCAAGTCAAGCAGGAGTAGAAGTTCATATGATTGTTCGCGGTGTTTGTTGTTTGATTCCAGGGATCGAAGGAGTAAGCGACAATATTGAAGTAATTAGTATTATAGATAAATATTTAGAACATCCAAGAGTTTATATTTTTGAGAATGACGGCGATCCAAAAATGTATATTTCCTCAGCAGATTTAATGACCCGTAATATTGAAAATAGAGTAGAAGTAGCCTGTCCCATCTATGATACTGATCTTCAAAAGCTATTACTTGACACCTTTATGATAAGCTGGAATGATAATGTAAAAGCCAGACTTTTAAATGGATCTACTCAGAACGAATTTAAGAAATCAAAAGGGATACCCTTCAGATCACAGTGGGAAATGCATGAATATCTTAAAGCACAATTAGAAAATGAAAGTTAAAAAATTAGCTTCAATTGATATTGGTTCAAATGCCATACGCATCCTAATTTCAAATGTACTCGAAGTAGAGGGTTCGCAGCCAATTTTCATGAAAAGTGAAATGGTTCGTGTTCCCATCCGTTTGGGAGAGGATTCATTTACTGTTGGAGAAATTTCTCCTAAAAATATTAAACGTGTCATAAAAGCAATGAAAGCTTTTAAATTGATCATGAAAATTAATGGAGTAAAGAAATACATGGCGTGTGCTACTTCGGCACTTCGAGAATCTAACAACTCAGAAGAAATTGTAAAAAAAGTCGAAAAAAAAACAGGAATTAAGATTGAAGTTATTGATGGAAAAAGAGAGGCCCAAATAATTTCGAATACCACAATTTCGGACAGTATTGGCCAAAAGAAAAACTTTCTCTATGTTGATGTGGGTGGAGGAAGTACAGAGTTTAGTATTCTCCAAAATGGAAAGAGAATGGTTTCTAAATCTTTTAAAGTCGGAACTGTTCGTATGCTCAATGATATGGTCAACGACAGGGTTTGGCTAGAAATTGAAAAATGGATTGGAATAAACACCAAAAATATTAGTAAAATTCATCTTCTAGGATCGGGTGGAAACATCAATAAACTGTTCAAGCTTTCCAATACCAGAGAAGGAAAGCCTCTTATGTTTATTACAATCAATACTTTTTATCAAGAATTAAAAAAAATGAGTTACGAAGAACGCATTTTAAAATACAACCTAAACTTAGACCGAGCTGATGTAATCTTGCCAGCACTTGAAATTTATTTAAAAGCTTTAAAATGGTCTGGTGCCTCAAAAGTTTACGTTCCTAAAATTGGCCTTTCATACGGTATGATCAAAGACATGTACAAAAAACACAATGCTTAATCGTTTAGAGGTCTAGATCAAACTCTTGTCGCAGCAAATCAATTACAGGGTTAATTTCTTTTAAACGATTGTATTTCTCCTCTGGAGTATAGATGAAATTTTTTTCAGTTTTTTCATTTATAATGATTTTTACATTGAGGTCATAATTTTTCAACTCAGCTCTCAGATGTGGTACAAACTCAGTAAACTCTCGTTCCAATTCAACTTTATTTAAATCTGTGGGTACGTTAAAAATAACCAGATTGTTATCCTTTAGGGTAGGAGTACTTATTTTGAGTAGTGAAGCTACATTTTGATCCCCCTTTTCATATTTCATTTGCTGATACAGATTCCAGACATTGAGGAGTTCTTCTTCGGAAAATACTTCTGTTGGAAGATTATCAACTTTTTCAGTTGGTTTTTGTTTTTGTTCCCAGTCTTTCTTTCTTTTTACACTTGATAGTGATAGACTTGATACTTGATTGATCTCAACAGGTTTAATTTTAATATTTGGCTTTTTGAATTCAACTTTTTGGGGAATAATTGCTTCCTCTTTTTCTTGTTTACTTGAATCAGTGAATTTTTGTTTAGTTTCTGGTTCAGATACTTTTGTTGAAGGCTGATCTGAACTGGATTTGTATTTTTGGGTCGGAATTAGCTTTCTTTTTTTTTTTCTCCATCAAAGTGGAGTGAGGCTAATTGCATGATACAAAGTTCGACATGCAGCCTTTTGTTGTTGCTGTTTTTGAAGTTTAATTCACAACCATGTGCCAGATCAACGGCTTCCAATAAGTAGCTTAAAGTGAGTTTTTTTGCTTGATCAGCATGATCTTGATGGAGGCTTTCGCTTATTTCTAGCAAGGGTATTGTTTTAGGTTCTTTACAAAGCATTAAATCTCTAAAATGTGTTGCAAGACCTGATATGAACTGATGTCCTTCTATTCCTTTTGTAAGTATCTCATTGAAGAACATTAAACTATCTGGTATTTGATTTATTATGAGAAGGTCAGTGAATTTGAGGTAGGCAGCTTTATCGAGAATATTTAGGTTTTCAGCCACAGCTTCAGCAGTGAGGTTTTGATTACAAAAACTATTCATTCTATCAAAAATAGATAATGCATCGCGCATAGCGCCATCAGCTTTTTGAGCGATTAAGTGCAAAGCTTCATCTTCATATGCAACTTCTTGCTTTTTCGCCAAATTTGCTAAGTAATTTTGAGTATCATTTGTTGTAATTCTTTTGAATTCAAAAATTTGACAACGGGATAAAATGGTTGGAATTATTTTATGCTTTTCAGTTGTTGCCAAAATAAAGATAACGTGTTTTGGAGGCTCTTCTAGAGTTTTGAGAAAGGCATTGAATGCAGCTGTGGATAACATATGTACCTCATCAATGATGTAAACCTTATGTGTTCCAGTCTGGGGAGGAATGCGAACTTGGTCATTGAGGTTGCGAATATCATCTACAGAATTATTTGAGGCAGCATCGAGCTCAAAAATATTGAAAGCAAAATCTTGATTAGTATCAATATTATCTTGGTCATTACTGTTAATTCGTTTGGCCAAAATCCGAGCACAGGTTGTTTTACCAACTCCTCTGGGCCCACAAAAAAGTAGGGCTTGAGGCAACTTTTTTTTGATAATTGCATTGTTTAGAGTTTCTGTAATAGCAGATTGGCCAACAACATCTTTCAATTGTTGTGGCCGGTATTTTAATGCAGATACTACAAAAGATTTCATATTATTTCAAATGTAAAAAAAACTGGATTGATATTGGAGCATACTACTCCAAAATAACCGCTAAATTATTAACATAATATGTACCTTTGTATAAGCAGGTCTCTTATCGCTGCTCATTTTTGATGAGGAGAGGAAAGTCCGGACACCATAGAGCGGCATAGCGGGTAACGCCCGTCTTTCGTTACAAACGAAAAGGACTAGTGCAACAGAAAGTATGTACAGGTAATGCTGTAGTGAAATCAGGTAAACTCTATGCGGTGCAACGCCAAGTAAATTTGCTTTTGAGAGCGGCTCGTTCGATGTAAAAGGGTAGGCGGTTTGAGCTTTTGAGTAATCAAAGGCCTAGATAAATGATAAGACTCGACAGAATCCGGCTTATGGCCTGCTTTTTTATTCAAAAAAACTAAAATTATTGGAGCCATAATTTCTTGAAGACTCAAAATTTGGGTGATCTTCAAAATTGTATTCTTTAGAGTGTTCCAAAATCAACATCCCTTTTTCTTTTAGCCAGTTTCTTTCAAAAATAAGATCAGCTATTTTTTTAAACTTAGAATGGGGTAAGTCATAAGGTGGATCTGCAAAAATGACATCAAAGCTTTGATTTTGTTTTTGAAGGAACTTAAATACATTTTGATTGACTACTTCAAAGTTTAATCCAAATTTGTTGCTAATTTCTTCAATAAAACGGACACAATACTTGTTTTGATCTACTGCTACGAGTTCTGATACCCCACGAGAACCAAATTCATAACTGATGTTTCCAGTTCCCGAAAATAAGTCTAAAACTCTGATTTCATTGAAAGTAACCCAGTTTGTTAGTATGTTGAATAAGGCTTCTTTTGATCGGTCTGTTGTTGGACGTACAGGTAGTTTTTTTGGAGCCAATATTCTACGCCCTTTTAAAGAGCCTGATATGATTCGCATTAGGCTATTTTATTTTCTAGGAAGGGTGCAGGATGTCTACTGTTTCTGTTTTCCGAGGGTGCATCAATAAAAACAACATCGTTGTGATACTCTTGAATCCCTTGATAATATTCTTTGTAACATTCATATTCTCCTAGGAAAGCCAATTTAAAGCTTTCTGGTTTGAGATAAAACTGCTCTATTATGTATAAAAGGTAGTACAAAAATTCGTCAGCATGATTTTGTTCAAAAGTGTTGAACAATAATAGCTGTGTTCCCCTGAAAAGGAACAAATCAAAATATCCTTTCCTTAAGTGAACAAAAAACTGCTTTTTTGATGTTCCCATTGAAAACCGAGACAAAGGGGCGAGTAAAAAAGAGGTTAGGTGTTGAGATTGATGGTCTGGAAATAATTCTTTAAAAACTTTTTCTACAGAGGGGATTCCAACGAAAACCACCACTTGATTGAATGATTCTAAAACATCAAATAAAACTTCTTGATTTTTGCTTGGAGCTATTCCATTTTTAACATAGAAAGAGGCATTTTCTTTGTCAAATAATTCTTCAGGGACAATGGTTGAAAGACTATCTAAATAAATCAAGAAAACATTTGTTGTAACGAATTCTTGTTTATTGATCCAGTCAGATAATTTTTTCTGATCTATTTTATCATATTCATTAATAGGGTAAAAACAAGTTTTCTTTTGGGTACAAAAAGAAAATCCATCCCTAAAAATAAGGATGGATAAATCTGTGGATTTGTGTTTTTTATTTTGCAGGTGCATCAAATATTGAAGGCCAGTTACCATTTTCACTAACATCTGTAAGAGAACCTAAGATGATATCAGGTCCGTTTACACCGTCTACTGAAATCGTTTCATTTTCTTGTTTGAGCAAGTCTTCATTTTGATCATATAAAACAACGCTTTTAGCTATTTTGACTTCAAAAACAGGGACTTTGTATCCGTTTTTATCAATAACGTCTGCTTTAATAGAGAAAGTAGCATCAGAACCACCGACAGGTACTTTACTCATTTCTGCATAGTCGGTTGAGTTTTTAAAAAGAGAATCTTTAACTGGAATAAACCCAAGAGTATCAACTACAATGACTTCTCTAAGCATATCAATACGGTATGTTCGGTCGTACTCTAAATACGAAGAGTCACGTTTTTGTATCAATGTGAATATTCCATTGTCAACAAAACTAACGAGACTATCAAAATTGTTTGCATAAAAACCTTTTACGTCTTTATGAGCAATTTGAGCTTTTCTAATTTCTTTCATTCGAGAAATTACATCAGCGTAACGTTCATTTTTTACTTTATTAAAGTTTATGGGTCCATTGATGGAATCATAAATTTTGTAACTAAAAAATAGTATTAAAACCCATAGTAAAGCTTGTATTGCAATCTTCATTTAAAATTATTTTGATCAAAAAACAAATCTACAATTTTTTTTTATTCATGAAAGTATTTAGGAAATGAATTATCTTTCCCCAAATTAAAATTTTAGAATGACTTCTTCCGAGTTTAAAAAATTATTAAATAAAACTTTTCAATTTGAAGCTACAGCCTCACAAAATTATTGGCTGGATTCAATTGTTGATTTTATCTACTCCGAAGACAAAAATGTTTTGTATTTATTAAAAGGTTATGCAGGAACTGGAAAATCTACCCTTATTGGACATTTGGTAAAATATATAATTAAGGCAAACTCTAGAGCCATATTGATGGCTCCAACAGGGAGAGCAGCAAAAGTAATTGCGAATTATTCAAACAAAAAAGCCTTTACGATTCACAAACAAATTTATTACACCAAAAGTGAAAAAGGATCAGGAGTTCAATTTGTTTTGAAGCCCAATAAATACAAAAACACGATTTTTATTGTTGATGAAGCTTCAATGATTGGAGATGATCGTCAAAGAGCCAAATTATTTGAAAATGGATCTCTTTTGGATGATCTTATGCAATATGTTGACTCGGGCTTTAACTGTAAATTATTGTTAGCGGGAGATCCGGCTCAGCTTCCGCCTGTTCATTTAGATATAAGCCCAGCACTTGATGGTGATTATCTAAAAAGACAGTTCAACAAGATTGTGAACGAATGGGAATTGAAAGAAGTTGTGAGGCAACAAAAAGATTCGGGAATTTTGGGAAATGCAACTCAATTGAGAATTCAAATGAACCAAAATGATATATATCCCTTTGCTTTTGACTTATCAATAGCATCTGATATCCATCGTCTACAGGATGGAAATGAAATCCTAGAACTTTTAGATGGTGCGCTCACTAGTGGAGGGCTAGAAGACACTGTATTTATTGTTCGCTCCAATAAAAGAGCAAATCTTTACAACCAACAAATCAGGAGTAGAATCCTCTTTTTAGAATCTGAATTATCAGTTGGTGACCAACTGATGGTGGTAAAAAATAATTATTTTTGGTTGGAACCCGATTCTGTTCCTGGGTTTATCGCCAATGGAGATTTGATTAAAGTACTTCGTATTTTGAGTCATCATGAGCTTTATGATTTTAAATTTGCTAAAGTTGAAGTACAACTGGTTGATTATCCAGAAGAAAAATCATTTGAGACAGTTCTTTTATTGAACACCCTCAGTTCTGAAAACCCCTCTTTGACTTATGAAGAGGGAAACAAATTGTACCAAAAAGTTCAAGAAGATTATCAACATCTAAGCTCGAAGTACAAACGCTTTAAGGCGGTTAAAAATAATTCTTATTTCAATGCCCTTCAAGTGAAGTATTCCTATGCAATAACCTGTCATAAATCGCAAGGGGGCCAGTGGAAAAATGTTTTTATTGAACAGCCTTATTTACCCGATGGCCCAGATTTTAGTTATTTTCGATGGCTTTACACGGCAGTTACTCGGGCACAATTAAATTTGTATTTAGTAGGTTTTAAGAATGATTTTTTTATGAAATAAAACAAAACAAAAGCTGAAGTTAAATTTACACTTAGTATTTTTGAAGATCATTTTGAAGTTTATGAAAATTATTGCTGTTATTCCTGCACGTTATCAAGCTAGTCGCTTTCCGGGGAAACTTATGCAATCTCTTGGAGATTCTACAGTTATAGGACAGACTTACAAAAATGTTCTAGAATCGGCATTGTTTTCGGAAGTTATTGTTGCAACGGATAATGATGCAATTCAAAAAGAAATTGAAGCTTTAGGCGGATCTGTTTTTCGGAGTCAAAAAGAACATGATTGTGGTAGTGATCGAATTGCCGAGGCAGTTGAGTATAGTGATGCAGATATTGTGATTAATATTCAGGGAGATGAGCCTTTTTTGAATCAACAAAGCCTAAAAGCTTTAATTGAAGTTTTTGAAACAGATCTGAATAAAGAAATACACTTGGCATCCCTTATGATTGCATTTAGCGAAAAAGAGGAAGTGGAAAATCCTAACAACGTAAAAGTCATTGTTGACCAATTCAATTGTGCACTCTATTTTTCGAGAAGTCCAGTTCCGTTTTATCGCGACTCAAAACTTCCCGAAAATTATTACAAACATATCGGCGTGTATGCGTTTAGAAAAGAGGCTTTACTTCATTTTAGCTCTTCTGAGACAACTCCTTTAGAGCAAGCAGAAAAAATTGAATGTATCCGTTATTTGGAGCAGGGAAAAAAAATGAAAATGGTTTTGACCAATCAAATGGCAATTGGAATTGATACTCCAGAAGATTTATCAAAAGCACATCAGTTTCTAAAGAAATAACTAACCAAGATGTTTCATTTTTTCTCCAAATTAATATTGCTGAAGATTTTTAAGTGGAAAGTAGTTGGTAAATTTCCAAAACTACCAAAATGTATAATTGCTGTTGCTCCACATACGAGTAATTATGATTTTATGGTTGGATTAATGATTCGAAGTATTTTGAGGGAAGAAATTAATTATGTAGGGAAGAAAGAACTTTTCAATCCTCTAACATCATGGTTTTTTGTTGGTTTAGGCGGAGCACCTTTAAATAGGAAAGGCAATCAAAATGTAGTAGAGGGGATTGTCAATATTTACAACAGTCGAGAAATCTTTCGATTAGCAATAGCTCCAGAAGGAACCCGTAAACCAGTAAAAAAATGGAAATCAGGTTTTTACTACATTGCAAAAGAAGCTAATATCCCGATTCAATTGGTGGCATTTGACTATTTAAAAAGAGAAATAATATTTCATCCTTTATTTACACCAACAGATGATGTAAAGCAAGATTTCATTAAAATGAAGAATTATTTTAAAGGGGTGAAAGGTAAAATACCCGAAAACGGAATATTTAATTTGTAAGGTCTAAATTGTGATACACATTCATTACATCATCATCTTCTTCTATTTTTTCAAATAGTTTTTCTACTTCTTCTAGTTGTTCTGGATTCAATTTGGTTAAGTTTTGAGGAATTCGTTCAAAATCAGAAG
This sequence comes from uncultured Flavobacteriales bacterium, assembly GCA_913020155.1. Lineage (GTDB taxonomy): Bacteria > Bacteroidota > Bacteroidia > Flavobacteriales > Flavobacteriaceae > Arcticimaribacter. Next base: position 19,242 of record CAJWBA010000014.1, on the reverse strand, counting down.
ACAGAATTTCAAAGGATCTATTTTCTAGTTCCTTTTGAATGGCTCCAAAATTTTCAAACGATCCATAAAGTAATACACCATCGTCATCGGCAAAAACTTCTTCTACTCCAAAGTCAATAAATTCTAGTTCTAATTCTTCAGGGTCAATGTTTTCAGGATTGATTCTGAAATTGCAGGTACGATCAAACATAAATTCAACAGATCCTGATGTACCAAGATTTCCATTTGCTTTATTAAAATAACTTCTAATATTAGCAACAGTTCTATTGTTGTTGTCTGTAGCTGTTTCTACCAATACTGCAATACCATAAGGGGCATATCCTTCAAAGAGCACTTCCTTGTAATTTTCGGTATTTTTGTCTGAAGCCTTTTTTATTGCACGTTCAACATTGTCCTTAGGCATGTTGGCTGCTTTTGCATTTTGAATAACAGCTCTGAGTCTTGCGTTGTTGTCGGAGTCGGGACCACCTTCTTTTACAGCAATAACGATATCTTTACCAATTCGAGTAAAGGTTTTGGCCATAGCTGACCAACGTTTCATTTTTCTTGCTTTTCTGAATTCAAATGCTCTTCCCATTTCAATCTTTTTTGATTATATAAATATAAAAAAGTATTGTGCGATCTGTAACTAGTTTTACAGTAAATATAAATCTTCTAGGATTGATTCATAAGAGACATTGAGATGGGAGGGAAGCTTGTTTTCTTTCGGAAGGACAGCCAAATATCTCATTTGATTGGAGGTAAATATTTGTTTAAAAATTGCCCCCTCTAGCTTTCTCCTTGAAATGATTCGTTTAATGAAATCAAAATGAGTAATCAGATCGCTGCTTCCTAGATGGAAAATACCTGTTAATTTTTGATTAATAATGTAGTGTATTTGTTGACTCAGTTTACGATCACTAGTAACATTAACAATGGTGTTTGGGAATACTTCAAGGGGCTGTTTTGAAGCAATAAGATTTTCGATTTCTTTGGTTCTTGGAGCATTGTTTCCAAAAACCATTGGGAGACGAGCAATAACATATTTTGAGGGAGGTAGTTTCAAAAGACTGTTTTCAATTCTAATCTTAAAACGGCCATAGGGACTCTTCGATAATGTTTTATCAAATTCATAAGATGGATAGTGCTCAAAAGCATCAAATACATTAGAGGACGAAAGAAACATCAAGCGACAATCAAAGTTCTGGATGTAGTTTACTATATGCTCATGGGATTTTAATTGTTCTATGATAGGTCCTCTTAAGCAGGATATTATGAGTTGTGGTTTTACCTTTTTTACGATCGGCAATATGTTGTCGTCTTGAAGACTATAATAGAAAAAATTTTGATTTTTCGAGAACTTCTTTTCATTAAAATAGGTTCCGTAAGTGTCAAAATACGGGTATAGTTCTCTATAAAGTGAGTTACCAATAAAACCACTTCCTCCAAGAATTAATATTTTTTTCAAAATGACAATCAGTTTAGTCCTTGTAAAAAGGCAGTGAAATTATTTTAGCACGAAGCATCTTATTTCTGACCTGGAGCTGTATTTCTGTTCCTACATCACTCATTTTTTTTGGAATATATCCCAAACCAATTCCCTTACCCAATGAGGGTGCCTGAGTTCCAGAGGTTACTCTTCCAATTAAATTTCCATTGAGATCAAAAAGGTTGTGGTCCGTTCGTGGAATTCCCCTTTCTTGTAATTCAAATCCTACCAAAATATTAGACGTTCCTTCGCTTTTTTGTTTCCCCAAAGCTTCTGCATTAATAAAATTAGTGTTGGGGCAAGTTACCCATCCCAATCCTGCTTCAATAGGGGATTGGTTTTCATTTATTTCATTCCCGTAAAGGCAGTAACCCATTTCGAGTCTGAGAGTATCTCGTGCAGCTAATCCAATTGGTTGAATTTCATAATCTTTACCGGCTTTAAATATTGCATTCCAAACTTTTTCAACTTCAGTTATAGGGATATAAATTTCTAAACCTCCAGAACCAGTGTATCCAGTAGTTGCAATTAAAACGTTTTCAATACCTGCAAAAACTCCTGTTTGATGTGCATAAAATGAGAGTTGATTGAGTTCAACTGTAGTTAACGGTTGCATGGCTTCAATGGCTTTGGGTCCTTGAACTGCTAATAAAGAATATTTATCAGATGCATTTGTAAGTTTAGCATCATGAATTTTGTTCTGTTTATTTATCCAATTCCAATCTTTTTCAATATTAGAAGCGTTTACAACCAATAGATATCGATCTTCGGCCAATTGGTAAACAATCAAATCATCAACTATTCCTCCTTTTGTATTGGGAAGAAAATTGTATTGTGCTTTACCTGGGGTAAGTTTTGAGATATCATTGCTGCAAATGTGCTGAAGTAAACTAATTGCAGTTGGTCCTTCAACAAAAAACTCTCCCATGTGTGAAACGTCAAAAACGCCAACACTATTTCGAACAGCAAGATGTTCTTTTGTAACTCCTTCATATTGGACTGGCATCAAGAAGCCTCCAAAAGAAACCATTTTTGCTCCTAGGCTAACATGAGTTTCATAAAGTGTTGTTTTCAACATTTTGAATGGTTTTTTTATTGATATATTTGAGCGTAAATATAAGTTCTTTTAACTTATTTTCAATTCGAAAAAATTAAATTCAATATGCAAAAATCAATCCTATCTTTTTTTATTTTTTTTATTTTTTTTGTTCCAATAAGTGCACAAAAAGGAAAATTGATGCCTGATTTTCATAAGTCCAAGCGTGATGCATTACGTTCTAAAATGCCTGCGAATAGTGTAGCCGTATTATTTGCAAATCCATTGCGTAATCGCGCGAACGATGTTGATTATGTTTATCATCCAGACCCTAATTTTTATTATTTAACAGGATTCAAAGAGCCTCAAGCGGTTTTGGTAATTTTTAAAAATCCTCAAAAAGATGATGAAGGGTTTTATTCTGATCAACTTTTTATTCAAGAACGAAATGCCAGAGCGGAGCAATGGAATGGGTATCGATTAGGATTGGAGGGTTCCATGGCCTTAGGTATTGATCGTATTTCTTTGCGGTCTAAGTTTGTAAACAATCCATTGGACTTTACTTCGTTTAATGAGGTTTTGATTTTTGATTTTAAAAATGATGTAAGAAACGATAAGAACGATCCATACGATCTTTATGATCTTCAACAGACTTTCAAGGAAAGCATTAACTACCCCAGAGATTTCAATCGTTTACGTCACCAACTTTTGAGGAGAATACGCACTGTTAAAGTAGAAAACACTGAAAAGCTTAAAAATATTATTAGATGGTATTCAGACGAAAATCTGTCCATAGCTGAGGATCCTGCCATTCAAAACTTTTTAGAATCAACAACTTTAGGAGTTCCGGAAGACCTCAGGATGCAAGTTGCTTTCATACTGAAAGATCAGTTTTTTGACGTAGAACTCCTAGAAAAAGTTTTAGGAGATATGCGCGAGATTAAAACAGCAGAGGAATTGTATTTGTTGAAAAAAGCAATTGAAATATCGGCAATTGGACAACGAGAAGTTATGAAAGCAATGCGACCCAATATGACTGAACGCGAAATTCAAGGAATTCACGAATTTGTATTCAAAAAATATGGAGCAGCCTATGAAGGATACCCTTCAATTGTTGGGGCTGGATACAATGCCTGTGTATTGCACTACATTGAAAATGATGAAGCTGGCTTAGATTCAGATTTAATCTTGATGGATCTGGGAGCAGAGTATGAGGGTTACACTGCTGATGTAACTCGAACAATTCCAAAGGATGGTACTTTTTCAGAACCTCAGAAACTGTTGTATCAAATAGTTTATGAAGCACAAAATGCGGGTATTAAAGCAGCTCTAATTGGGAATACTTCTTCACAAATAACGCAAATTACCCAAGCTGTGGTTGCAAAAGGTCTCAAGCGTTTGGGAATTATTGAGTCCGAAAACGAGTTTAGAATCTATTACCCTCATGGTGCAGTTCACCACATCGGACTGGATGTACACGATCTATCCAATTATGGCCCCTTCAAGGCAAATGCAATTATTACCGTTGAACCTGGTATCTACATTCCTAAAAACAGTGCATGTGATCCAAAATGGTGGGGGATAGGGATTAGAATTGAAGATGATATCTTGATTACAGAAAATGGACCTATAAATTTATCAGCCAATGCACCAAGATCATTTGAGGCTATTGAAAACCTTATGAAAGAATCGAGTCCTTTAGATCAATTTCTTTTACCCGTGTTGGATTAGTTGTTAACTAAGCAAAAAAGCTTTGAGGTCTTCATAATCTTTTATGGAGATGCTCTTTTTGGTCTTGGATAAGGTTTCTTTGAGTCGGTCTGGGATTTCAACTTTAATATTTAAAGTTTCTTCAACAGTGTCAAGGAATTTCACTGGATGAGCTGTTTCTAGAAATACTCCGTATTTTTCAGGATGCGCTTTTAAATATTCTTTCAACCCCAAATACCCCACTGCTCCATGGGGATCGGCTACATATCCAGATGTTTCATGGATCTCTTTTAACGCTTCTCGTGTTTCTGTATCTGTGAAACTGTAACCCGATAAGTTTTCTTTTAGAAGATCGAAATTATTATTGAAGATTTTTAAAATCCTAATAAAATTCGATGGATCTCCTACATCCATAGCATTTGATAATGTAGGGGTTGATTTTTTAAGGGAATATTTTCCTGTTTTTAAATAATCAGGAACTACATCATTAATGTTTGTGCTTGCAACAAAATGATCAATAGGTAAGCCAATTTCTCGTGCCATAATACCAGCACAAATGTTTCCAAAATTTCCACAAGGAACAGATACTACAAGAGGTTTATTTAACCTTTTTAAGGTTCTGTACGCAATAAAATAATAGAACATTTGTGGCAACCAACGTGCCACATTGATAGAATTAGCAGAGGTTAATTGTCTTTTGTTGGTTACGTCTTGATCTAAAAAAGCTGTTTTTACCATGTCTTGACAATCGTCAAATACACCATCAACTTCAAATGCAGTTATGTTTTGACCTAAGGTGGTTAGTTGTTGTTCTTGAACTTTACTTACCTTACCTTTTGGATATAAAATTAAAACCTCAATTCCTTTCACTCCCAAAAAGCTATTGGCAACAGCTCCGCCTGTATCTCCGGAGGTAGCAACAAGTATAGTTACTTTTTGAGAATTGTTTTTTTTATTGAAATATCCTAAACAACGGGCCATAAATCGTGCTCCAACATCTTTAAACGCTAGAGTTGGTCCCTGAAATAATTCTAAAGTTCCGATTTGATCGGTTATGGGAACAATAGGAAAATCAAAGTCTAGAGTTTCTTCAATAATATTTTTGAGTTCAGCCTCAGGGATACTCCCGGCAACAAAGGGTGCAATCACCTCAAAAGCTATTTCCGGAATAGTCTTATGCTCTATGTTTTCAAAAAAAGAATCGGGTAAATGGTGAATTTTTTCTGGAAAATACAAGCCTCTGTCTGGTGCAATACCTTTGATAACTGCTTCGGAAAACTCAGTTGGAGTTGATTTTTTATTTAGGCTGTAGTAAATCATTTGCTTGAGATGATTTGAATTCCTTTGGAGTTTATTTTAGATAAATGAAGTTCATATTCAATATTGAATTTTTTAAAGGTATTATTCATTTCTTCTTGAACCCTGAGTGCTGTTTCTCGTCCTCTGGAAAGGGCAAAAACAGAGGGTCCAGATCCCGAAATGCCACACCCGAGTGCTCCTGAGTCAATTGCAGCTTTTTTTAATTCTTTAAATCCAGGAATTAAAGCTGATCGATGGGGTTCAATAACTACATCTACCAATGATCTCCCAATTAGGTCATAATCATTGGTGCATAATCCACTTACGAGTGCAGCCAAGTTACCCCATTGTTCAACGGCTTTTTCTAAATTAATTTTTTTTTTAAGAACCGCACGAGCATCTGATGTTCTCAACTCAATTTTTGGATGAATAATAGTTGCGTGTAATTCTGATGGACTTGGCAAGCTAATTACATCTGGTGTTTTGGAACAGCGGACAACAGTAAATCCTCCTTTTAATACAGGTGATACATTGTCTGCATGAGCTGAGCCACTTGCTAATTCCTCCCCCTTCATTGCATATTTGATAAGTTCATTTCGGTTTAAAGGTTTACCCATAAGTTCGTTAATTCCAAAAACAGCACCAGCTGAACTTGCGGCACTGCTTCCTATTCCACTTCCTGCCTTGATTCCCTTGTAAATTTCTATTTCAAAGCCATGATCACAGGGATAGTCCTCAAGAAGAGCTAAACCCGCAACACCAGCGACATTTTTTTGAGTTTCGAGGGGAAGTTTTTGACCTTCAATTTTGATTATGTGAATTCCTTTTTTAGAAGTTTTACGAATGATCATTTCGTCTCCAATAGGTTCTAGACAAAAGCCAAGCACATCAAAGCCACAGGAAACGTTGGCTACACTAGCTGGACAAAAAAGTTTAATTTCATTCATAAATTATCGTTTACCAATCCTGATGATATCTGCAAAAATCCCCGAAGCTGTAACTTCAGCACCAGCACCTGCTCCTTTTACAATCAATGGTTGCTTTAAATAGCGATTTGTATAAAATAAAATTATATTATCGCTCCCTTGAAGATTGTAAAAGTCATGACCTTCTGGAATTTCTTGCAACCCAACTTTAGCAACGCCATTTACTAGTTGGGCTACATATTTGAGTCGTGAATTCTTTGATGCGGCTTGAGTTAATAATGATTCAAAATATTGCTTGTGTTTCGTAAGAGATTCAAAAAAGCTTTCATTATCTGGTGTTTCTAGACATTCTTGTGGTAAAAAGGGTGTATTTTCAATATCATCAAGCTCAATGTTTAAGCCACTTTCGCGAGCTAATATCAATATTTTTCTTGCAACATCAATTCCACTTAAATCAATTTTGGGATCAGGTTCAGTGTATCCTTCAGTTTGAGCCTCAATCACAACATCTCTAAAATCAGTTCCTTCTTTAAAGTTATTGAACACAAAATTTAAACTTCCAGATAAAACTGCCTGAATTTTCAATACTTGATCCCCAGAGGCAATTAAGTTATTTAGAGTATCGATTATGGGTAATCCTGCTCCTACATTTGTTTCAAACAAGAATGGACTTCCGTATTTACGTGATGATTTTTTCAGGTTTGTGTAGTTTTCTAAAGTGTCTGCACAAGCAATTTTATTACAAGTAACTACACCAATATTATTGTTCAAGTAACGCTCATATTCATAGGCAATAGTTGCGCTTGCTGTGTTGTCAACAAAAATACTGTTTCTTAAATTAAGGTTTTTTGCGTGTTCAAAAAATTTGTTTACTTCTGCTCGATGTCCTTTTTCAAGTTCAGTTTTCCAATTCATAAGATTCAAGTTTTCTTTCCCAAGTACCATGTTTCTTGAATTTGAGATTGCTATTACTTTTACTCGTAGAAGCAAGTTTTCTTCTAAATACTCCTGTTGTTTTTGAATTTGTTCTAAAAGTTTGCTTCCAACATTACCTACACCAATTATGAACAAGTTCAATTCTTTGATGTCATTTTCAAAAAAGGTCTCATGTAGCGTGTTTAGTGCTTTTTGAGTATCTTTTTTGTTGATCATTATGGAAATGTTTCTTTCTGAAGCTCCTTGTGCTATTGCTTGGATATTGACATTATTTGCTCCTAGTGAGCTAAACATTTTACCACTAATTCCTTGGTGACTTTTCATGTTATCCCCAACAATGGCTATATTTACAAGATCATTTTCAATTTTTGTGGGCGCTACTTTGTTTAAGGAAATTTCAAAAGTAAATTCTGTATCAATTACTTTTTTTGCTTCTTTTGCTTCATCGGTTTGAACGGCAATGCATATTGAATGTTCTGAAGAAGCTTGAGTAATCATAATTACGTTGATTTGGGCTATGGATAATACTTCAAACAAACGTTTTGAAACCCCTGGTATTCCTACCATTCCACTTCCTTCAAGGCTAATCAAACTGATTTGATCAATATGACTAATTCCTTTTACAACAGATCCGTCTTGTTTGCTGGCCTCACTGTCAATTTTTGTGCCTTGGTCCTGAGGAGCAAAGGTGTTTTTTATGAAAACAGGAATTTGTTTTTCTACTAGTGGTTGAAGTGTAGGAGGAAAGATTACTTTTGCTCCAAAATGCGATAATTCCATTGCTTCTAAATAAGAAAGCTTGGGAATAGGCTTGGCTTGTGTTACAAGCTTTGGATTAGCGGTATACATTCCACTCACATCCGTCCATATTTCAAGGGAATTTGCTTTCAGTAAATGAGCTAAAATAGCTGCAGAATAATCAGATCCACCTCTGCCTAGGGTAGTAGAATCTCCTTTCTCATTTTGAGCTACAAAACCGGGTACTAAAGTGATTTTTGCTTTATTACTTTTAAAAAACTCCTTTGTTTTGATTTCTGTATTTTTCCAATTGACTACTGATCTGTTGTTTTGAATTTGAGTTTCAATCAATTCTCTGCCATCTTTTAAAACTACATCAAATCCTTTATGTTTAAATATTTCGTAAATAATTTTACTGGACAAACGCTCCCCATAGCCCGAAACTTTTGCAGTTGCTTTCGGAGTTACTTCTCCTAACATCATTATCCCCTCTAGGATTGTTTCTAGGCGATTCAATTCTGATTTTAAAAAACTTATGATTCCACTTTGTTTTGCAGATGGAATGCTGGAACGAATTGGTTCTAAGTGACGATCTTCAATTTCTTCTAATATTTGAGCAAAGGTATCTTTTCCTTTTGATGCTTTATTTAAAGAAGATATTAGCAAATCGGTTATGCCACCTAATGCAGAGACGACAATTACGTTTTGTTCTTTTTCAGATGCTATAATGTTGGAAACGAGGTCTAAGTTTTTTGAATTAGCTACAGATGTTCCACCAAATTTAAGGACTTTCATACGAGTTTTTTTTGTGAGAAGCTCAAAATCAGGTGGAAGTCAAAGTTAAACATCCAATTTTTTGCTAGGTAAGAGATATTTTTTTGAAATTAATTCAATTTCTACAGTTTAAATATTACGAAATACCCCTAGGGGTCAGAACTGTAGTTAAAAAAAAGCTAAAGGAAGTATCCAATGCTCTAGTGTTGGTGCTAAAAAAAACAAAAAAAGATTCCTTAATGGATTTCATTTAGTAAAAATAATCCAAATGATATTGAATTAAAACTAAATAGTAGATTTTTTTTTATAAATGACTATTTAAGTACTTTAACCTTAAAATTTTGCGATGAATGCAATTTACCCATTAATTTGGAGAGATAATTGTTCTGATTTTCCATCCCAGTCCAAAGAGATTTTATCACCTTCACTAATGCGATTGTTTACAATTTCTTCTGCAATTAGGTCTTCAATGTGTTTTTGAATTGCTCTTGAAAGTGGTCGTGCACCGTATTTTTTATCGAATCCTTTCTCACCGATGAAATCTTTCCCTTTTTTAGTTAATTTCATTTGATATCCCAGCTTACTGATTCGCTTTTCTAGCTTTTCTAATTCGATATCAATGATTTTCATAATATCTTTTTTTTCAAGGCTATTGAAGATGACTATGTCATCTACACGATTAAGAAATTCAGGTGCAAATGTTTTTTTCAATGCACTTTCAATTACTCCTTTTTCAATATCTTCTGTTTGAGCTTTTTGAGAAGCAGTAGAAAATCCAACCCCTGTTCCAAAGTCTTTTAATTTTCGAGCTCCAATGTTGGATGTCATTATGATTATGGTGTTCTGAAAATTAATTTTCCGTCCTAAACTGTCTGTCAAAAAGCCATCGTCCAATACTTGAAGTAACATATTGAATACATCTGGATGTGCTTTTTCAACTTCATCTAATAATATAACTGAATAGGGTTTGCGTCTTACTTTTTCGCTTAATTGGCCACCTTCTTCATAGCCTACATAACCAGGAGGCGCCCCTATTAATCGTGAAATCGCAAACTTCTCCATGTATTCACTCATGTCAACACGAATCAGGTTTTCTTCGGACTCAAACATCTCACCAGCTAAAATCTTGGCCAGTTGAGTTTTTCCAACCCCCGTTTGTCCTAAGAAAATAAAGGACCCAATAGGTTTGTCAGCAGCTTTTAATCCTGCTCTATTTCGCTGAATGGCTTTGACTACTTTTTCGACAGCATCTTTTTGGCCGATCAGTTTTGATCCTATGGTTTCGGTTAATTTTGAAAGTTTATTTTTCTCGGATTTAATAATTTTGTTCACAGGAATACCAGTCATCATAGAAACAACATCAGAGATATGTTTTTCATTTACCTCAACCCGATTGAGTTTTGATTCTTCATGCCATTTTTCCTGTGCTGTCAGCAAATTACGTTCAACTCTTTTTTCGTCATCTCTGAGTTTTGCAGCCTCTTCGTATTTTTGTTTTTTGACAACCTCGTTTTTATGATCTTTGACGCGCTCCAATTCTTCCTCCAGGTCAATGACTTCTTGAGGCACGTTCATATTATTGATGTGAACACGTGATCCTGCTTCGTCGAGTGCATCGATTGCTTTGTCTGGAAGAAAACGATCAGACACATAACGGCTGGTAAGTTCTACACAGGAAATTATTGCTTCATCGCTATAAGTCACGTTGTGATGACTTTCGTATTTATCTTTTATATTTTGAAGAATTTCGATGGTTTCTTCTTCAGTTGTTTGTTCTACAAGAACTTTTTGAAAACGACGTTCAAGTGCTCCGTCTTTTTCAATACTTTGACGATATTCGTCTAGGGTTGTCGCACCAATACATTGGATTTCACCACGTGCTAGTGCAGGTTTAAACATGTTTGAAGCATCTAGACTCCCTGTTGCGCCTCCGGCACCAACGATGGTATGAATTTCGTCGATAAAAAGGATGATGTCGTCATTCTTTTCCAGTTCATTCATAACTGCTTTCATACGTTCTTCAAATTGCCCTCGATATTTTGTACCGGCAACCAGACTTGCTAGATCAAGTGTAACTAGTCGTTTCCCATACAATACGCGTGAAACTTTTTTTTGAACTATTCGTAAAGCGAGTCCCTCAGCAATTGCGGATTTACCAACCCCAGGTTCTCCAATAAGCAGGGGGTTGTTTTTTTTACGCCTGCTTAATATTTGAGAAACGCGTTCAATTTCTTTTTCACGACCGACAACTGGGTCTAATTTATCTTGAATGGCAAGTGCTGTAATGTCTTTCCCAAAGTTATCTAAAACGGGAGTTTTGGATTTCTTTCCTTTATTGGATTCAGAAGTTGGAGTGAAAGGATTCTTTTTTCCATCATCTGCATCTTCTTCTTTTTCTTCTGAAAAAGAAGAAGATGTACTGAAATCTGAATAATCACTATCAGAGGTAAGAAGGAGTTTGAATTGCTCTTTTACAGAATCATAGTTGACATCTAGCTTTTCGAGTAATCTGGTGGTAGGATCGTTTTCGTTTCTGAGAATACATAAAAGTAAATGTGCGGTATTTATCAAATCACTTTGAAATAATTTTGCTTCTAAAAAGGTAGTTTTTAGCGCTCTTTCTGCCTGACGTGTTAGATGTAGATTTTTTTTCGAATTTTCTAGACCATTGCTATCCAAAAGAGCAGGGTTAAGTATTTCTACTTTTCTTCTGAGGTTGTCTAGATCAACTTCAATTGCATTTAAAATTGAAATCGCTTTTCCTTCTCCATCTCTCAAAATACCCAACATTAAATGCTCAGTACCGATGTAATCGTGACCCAAACGCAGTGCTTCTTCTTTGCTGAAAGAAATAACATCTTTTACTCTTGGCGAAAAATTATCATCCATGCTTTTTAATTTTTATTCTTAGAACTTCAAAAATTGTTCCAACATCAGATATTACTGCAGCTAATAGACAAAATTTTTTTGAAAACACCAAAACGTCAGACAGTTAATTTTTTAATTTTTAATACTTTAAAAATGTTGATAAATTCAAGCACAAAAAGTTTAAATAGTCACAGAATTTAGGGTATAAATACATATTTTAGCAAATAGTAATTAAAATAACATGACATGGCAGACGGGGAAAAACTCATACCCATAAACATAGAAGATGAAATGAAATCGGCTTACATTGATTATTCAATGTCTGTCATAGTGTCACGTGCACTTCCTGATGTTCGAGACGGATTGAAGCCTGTTCATCGACGTGTTTTATTTGGAATGCATGAACTTGGTATCCGCTCCAGTACTGCGTTCAAAAAATCAGCAAGAATTGTTGGAGAGGTTTTAGGCAAGTATCATCCACACGGAGACACCTCTGTTTACGATACCATGGTTCGAATGGCACAAGAGTGGAGTTTACGTTATTTACTGGTAGATGGCCAAGGTAATTTTGGTTCTATAGATGGTGATAGTCCTGCTGCAATGCGATACACTGAAGCGCGTATGCGCAAAATCTCAGAGGATTTATTAGCAGATATAGATAAGGATACGGTAGATCATCAATTGAATTTTGACGATACTTTAAAAGAACCTAAAGTACTCCCAACACGTGTTCCAAATTTACTAATAAACGGAGCTTCTGGAATTGCTGTGGGTATGGCAACCAATATGCCACCTCATAATATATCAGAAGTTATTGATGGCACTATTTTGTTCATTAAAGACAACGATATCTCAATAGATGAATTGATCCAAACCATTAAGGCTCCAGATTTCCCAACAGGAGGAACTATTTATGGTTATGATGGGGTTCGCGACGCTTTTCATACGGGTAGAGGAAGGGTAGTTCTTCGTGCAAAAGCTAATATTGAGGAAGTTAATGGTCGTGAATGTATTATTGTAACTGAAATTCCATATCAAGTCAACAAAGCAGAAATGATTCGTAAAACCGCTGAGTTGATAAACGACAAGAAAATTGAGGGTATTTCCAATATTAGAGATGAGTCAGATAGAAAAGGGATGCGTATTGTTTATATTTTGAAACGAGACGCAATACCCAACATCGTTTTAAATAAACTATTTAAATACACTTCGCTTCAATCTTCTTTTAGTGTAAATAATATTGCCTTAGTAAACGGAAGACCTCAACTCTTGAATCTAAAAGAAATGATTCATCATTTTATTGAGCATCGACATGAGGTGGTTGTTAGAAGAACTAAATTCGAATTGAAGAAAGCTGAGGATCGAGCTCATATCCTGGAGGGTCTTATCATAGCCTCAGATAATATTGATAAAGTTATTACTTTGATTCGTTCCTCCTCTAATGCTGATGAGGCACGTGAAAAATTAATTAAAAACTTTAAGTTGACAGAGATCCAAGCAAAAGCGATTGTTGAGATGCGCTTGCGTCAGCTTACGGGTCTAGAACAGGATAAACTCAGAGCAGAGTTTGAGGATTTAATGAAAACCATAGAGGATCTTAAAGATATCTTAGACAAGAAGGAACGCAGAATGCAAATCATTACTGACGAGCTTCTTGTGATCAAAGATAAATATGGGGACGAACGCCGATCCATTATTGAATTTGCAGGTGGGAACTTCAGTATTGAAGATATGATTCCTGATGAAAAAGTAGTCGTTACTATTTCCCATGCAGGATACATTAAACGTACTCCCTTATCAGAATACAAAACTCAGAACAGAGGAGGAGTAGGCCAAAAAGCTTCTACCACTCGAAATGAAGATTTTTTAGAACATTTATTTGTTGGAACCAATCATCAATACATGTTATTCTTCACCCAAAAAGGTAAGTGTTTCTGGATGAGGGTTTTTGAAATTCCTGAAGGCTCAAAAACTGCAAAAGGTAGAGCTATCCAAAATCTGATCAACATTGAACAGGATGACAAAGTAAAAGCATTCATCAATACGCAAGACCTCAAGGATGAAGATTATATCAATAATCATTATGTGATTATGGCAACAAGGAAAGGTCAGGTTAAAAAGACCTTACTAGAACAATATTCCCGTCCGAGAGCCAATGGTATTAATGCGATTACCATCAAAGAGGATGATGAGTTACTAGAAGCTAAACTGACTACAGGTAATAGTCAAATACTTCTTGCTGTTAAGTCAGGAAAGGCAATCCGATTTGAGGAAAATAAAACTCGACCCATGGGTAGAAATGCATCTGGAGTTCGTGGGATCACTCTAAACGGTACAGCTGACGAGGTAATAGGAATGGTTTCTGTAAGTGATCTTGAGACTGAAATTCTAGTGGTTTCCGAGAACGGGTATGGAAAACGCTCAAGCTTAGTTGATTACAGAACTACCAATCGTGGAGGAAAAGGTGTGAAAACACTTTCGATCACAGATAAAACGGGTAATCTGGTTTCCATTAAAAACGTAAGTGATATGGACGACTTGATGATCATCAATAAATCAGGTATTGCAATTCGAATGGATGTTGCGAATTTACGTGTGATGGGTAGAGCAACTCAAGGCGTTAAGTTAATTAACCTTAAAGGTAGCGATACTATTGCTGCTGTAGCCAAAGTAATGAAGGATGAAGAAGAAATTTCTGAAAATACTGAAGAACTTCCAACTCCTGAAAATGACGGCACGAACACTGAATAAATCTATTAAATAACAAACCATAAAAATGAAAAACCTGTTAACATTTTTTTTTGTTTTAGCGACTACTGTTAGTTGGTCCCAAAAAAAAGAACTTAAACAAGCCCAAAAATTATTCAATGCTGCCAAAATTTCGGAAGCAAAAGCATCTTTGGGTATCAATAAAGCAATCTTGGAAGGTGCTGAGTTGAAATATGTTTCGGCATACAACCTATTACTTTCTCAAATTTCTTTAGCAGAAAAAGAATACCAAGCTTCTTTTGACTACCTTCAATTAGCAGCAGAAAATCCATCATTAAAAACCAAGGTTATTGAACAGAATAATATAATTGCCGCTGAAGTAGTTCAAACAGCAATTGAACAGTCTGAAAATAAAGAATTTATTGCTTCTGCTAATAACCTATACTTGGGATACCAGTGTGACAAAGAGGCGAATATCGATTATTTGTATTATGCAGCTTCAAATGCGGTAAATGCTCCTGACTATGAATTAGCACTTCAATTTTACGCCCAATTAAAAGACTTAAATTATTCGGGCATCCAAACAAAGTATTATGTAACTGAAACAGAAAACAACACTGAAAGAGAGGTGTCAGAATCTGAATACAATATTTTCCAAAAATCTACTGAATACAATAATTTTAGGACTGAAGATTCTGAATCTAGATTCCCCGAAATCGTAAAGAATATTGCATTGATTTACAATAAATTGGGACAAAAGGAAAATGCAATCAAAGCGGTTGAAGAAGCACGCTCTGAAAACCCAAGAGATTTAGGTTTGATCTTGACAGAAGCAAATTTATACATTGAGTTGGGTGAAAAAGAAAAATTCAAAGAGCTTATGGTAGAGGCAATAGCTCAAGACCCAACAAATGCAGATCTTTATTTTAATTTAGGGGTTGTTAACAACGATTTGGGAGATAAAGAAAGTTCGAGAGGCTACTACGAAAAGGCAATTGAATTAGATCCTTCGATGGAGAGCGCTTATTTGAACCTTGTAGCTCTAATTTTAGAGGATGAAACATCTATAGTTGAGGAAATGAATTCTCTAGGGAATTCTAGAGCTGATAATGCTAGATACGATGTTTTAAAAGCAAAACGTGAATCTGTTTATCTCGAATGTGTTCCTGTTCTAAAAAAACTTATTTCTGTTAATTCTTTAAATCTTGAAGCAATTCGTACCCTAAAGAATATTTATGGTACCATAGGAGATAATGAAGGGTTTATGGAAATGAAAAAGCTTTTGGAATAATCAATATTATCAAACATAAAAAAAAGCTTCAAACATTAAGACTTTTCTTATGAAATAATTTTCTTGATCATCCGAAGTTTGTGTGAGTGACTTTGTTTTTCTTTATTATAAATTCCAGTTTGGTCTATTGAATCAATTCGGACTTTACCATGAGCATGAATAATCCTGTGACCTTGCAATAGTATTCCGACATGAATGATATCACCTTCTTTGTCATCAAAAAAAGCAAGATCTCCCGGCTTACTTTCTTCAATAAAACTTAGTGTTGTGCCATGTTTTGCCTGCTGAGAGGCATCTCGTTTTAAAGCAATACCATTAAGTTTGTACACCATTTGTGTAAAGCCTGAGCAATCAATTCCTAGAGGTGTTTTACCTCCCCACAAATAGGGTGTATGTAAATAGGTGAGAGCTGTTTTTATCAGCTGTTCTTTATCCATAGCAGCAGTAAATTCTCCTTCGAATTTATGATTTAAAAATTCAACTGAACGAAGATCGCTTCCTAGGGGAATTGGGAATAGTTCTGAATTGGGAAGACTAATACAGTCAATGAGGTTTGCAGCGTGTTTTAACTCAGTAGACATTAGTTTTTTATAAACCTCCTCTGGCATTTCAACACATTGATTATCGGTTATCCAGCCCTCGTAATCATCCCACTGATTTCTTATTTTGAACCATCCTTTTCTTTGACCAATAATTTTAAAACAATCGCCATAAAGGATTTGAGAAACTAGCTCGCTCCTGTGATTAAAATCATTTCTTAAAGGAATAATTCCCAATGGACAAATACCGTACTTCATTTAAGAGTATATTTAATAATGTATCTGTATTAAAACTCCAGCTAAAATAATCAATTTTAATCCACTAGAAGAGTTGATAATTTAAAATAACATTGAAGGAATCATTTTCTTACCTTTGAGAATAATAGATTTTGACCATCAATTAATTTTAAATAGAAATCATTTTCTGATAAATAATATTATGAAGAAAATACTGCAATGGTTTTTCAATTATCAATCAATGATTTACAAGGCATTTCTTTTTGTCTTTAGTTGTCTGTTTATTGTTTATTTATTTCCAACCAAAGGTCAATTTAAATACGAGTTTAGGAAAGGTAAGGCTTGGCAGAATGAAAACTTATATGCACCCTTTGATTTTGCGATACTGAAATCCGAGCAGGAGTTGTTATTAGAAAGAGAACAACTGAAAAAAGAGACACCAACTTATTTTAATAAAAACGAATCTACTCTGATTGAAGCAGAGGAAGTTTACGTTCAAAACTTCCCTATTTATTTTACTTTTCCAGTAAACTCAAACCGTTACAAAACGTATTTTGATTATGGTTTAGATTTACTCCGAGAAGTTTACAAAACTGGGGTTTTGCCTTTTAACTATGTTCACGAGGGAGGAGTAAGAGTGGGTTTGATACAGGGGCGTGATGAGATTGAATTGAAGTTTAGTGAGCTACTTAAACTCGAAGAACTTTCACAATACTTAGACAGTAAATTTTCTTCTAACTCCTTTGAACGTTATAAAAACCAATATTACAAACTCTTATTTGAAAGCATAGAACCCAATCTAGTTTATGATGCTAGATTTAATAATCAAATTTTGGAAGAGTCTTATTCAAATCTTGCCATTTCAAGAGACATCATCATAATGGGTAGTTTATTAATTTCTAAAGGGGAATTGATCGATGAAACTAATTTTCAAGAATTGGTTTCATTAAAACAGCAATACGATTCTAGTTTGAACAGCGATGCTAATCTGTACTGGATTTTGATCGGCTATATTCTGTTGGTGGGACTCACACTTTTAATGTTGTTCCTCTTCATATACAAATACCGACCAATGATCTTTGACAACAATACAAAGTTGACTTTTATTTTTTGTAATGTTGTTTTGATTGTAGGCCTTACGATTAGTGTACTAAACTTTGACAATAGATTTTTATACATAGTACCTATTTGTATTTTACCTCTAATTCTAAAGGCTTTCTTTGATGCTCGACTTGGGCTGTTTGTTCATGTTCTTACAGTATTATTGTTAGGATTTATCGTTCCCAATAGTTTTGAATATATTTTTTTACAAATTATGGCCGGCATTGTAACGATTTTATCTGTTTCTGAATTGTACAAAAGAGCTAACTTGTTCATTTCAGTTGGACAGATTATTTTAATTTATCTCATTGGGTATTTTGCATTTTTTATAATTCACGAGGGAGGGATTGATGGAATTTCATTTAATATTATTATACTTTTTGTACTCAATGGAGTATTTACTTTATTTGTTCAACCTCTAATATATTTGTTTGAAAAGTTATTTAATTTGGTCTCTGATGTTTCATTACTCGAATTATCAGACACGAATTCTGATTTTTTTAAAGACTTCTCAGATAAAGCACCCGGGACTTTTCATCACTCTCTTCAAGTTGCAAACCTTGCTGAATCTGCCGCCAGTACAATAGGCGCAAACGCATTATTAACCAGAGTTGGTGCACTTTACCACGATATTGGAAAAATTGGCAATCCCATTTTTTTTAGCGAAAATCAAAGAGGAAGTATTTCTTCTCATAATGATATTACTCCTAAAGAAAGTGCAGGCATAATAATTAATCATGTTATTAAGGGAGTAGAACTAGCCAAAAAGATTAATCTTCCAGATCGAGTAGTTGATTTTATTCGGACGCATCATGGCACATCAAAAGTATATTTTTTTTATAAAAAACAAGAAGAGCTTTACGGGCAAGCTGAAATTAAAGACTTTTCTTATTATGGACCTAAACCTTTTTCAAAAGAAACAGCTATTTTAATGATGGCTGACAGTGTAGAAGCAGCATCAAAAAGTTTGAAAGAACCTACCATAGAATTGCTTAAAGATTTTGTAAATAAAATTGTCAATCAACAAATGGATGAGAAACAATTTATGAATTCAAATATTACCTTATACGATCTCGAGCTAGTTAAAAAAGTATTCATTGATAAGCTTATAAATGTTTACCATTTACGTGTTGAATACCCTGAATAATTTCCAGTTTTTTTTAAAAAAAGCATTGGTTAATAATTATTAAAAAATTACATTTGCACTTGTATTATTTCAATATTGGAGAGGTGCCAGAGTGGTAATGGAGCAGATTGCTAATCTGTCAACGTGTAAGCGTTGCCAGGGTTCGAATCCCTGTCTCTCCGCAATAACAAACCCTAACTAGTTATAATTTAACAAGTTAGGGTTTTTATTTATTTAATGGGGGTCGACATGGGGGTCTAATGTTAAAAGTTATCTAAATACTCCCCATTTGAAAAGGTCTAGTGTTTTATAAATAATAAAAAAAAGGTGAAAACTATCCCTAAGGAAAACTACCACCTTAAATACCGATTTCTGACTTCCGATATTTAAAAGTAATCAAAAAATGTGACTGATCCGAGCGATCTGTCGATGAGTTGGGTGGTGCAAGAATCCCTCGATTGCTTTTATGCTTCGATAGCCGTTT
>CAJWBA010000013.1 GCA_913020155.1 uncultured Flavobacteriales bacterium | reverse complement strand
GGCGACATTCAGCTTGGAAGGCTGACGCTCTACCAACTGAGCTACTCTCGCTTTTAAAAGGCTAATATAGTATTTCTTTAGATATCTTAAAAAAAACGATAGCCTTAGATTTTAAATCCTTTATTGTAATAAAATTTATGTGAAGCAGTATTCTGAGCATAGGTGTTAAGTTCCAAAGATTCACACCCTTTTTCTTTACAGTATTGCTCTATGAATTTAAATATTTTATCACCAAGCCCTTGACCCTGTTACTTTGGTTGAATAAAAATATGATCAGGCTCGCAACTTTTATCTGAATAATGTCTTGTTTGAAACCGTGTTCCACATATTCCTATTAGTTGTTTACCTTTAAAACCCCTATACATTTATATTTATGTGGAAACATTTCTTAAAATCGAAAAAAAGAAGTTCAAAGGAACAATCCTAGATATATTTTGTTTTGAAATTTTTTTAAATCGGTAATCACATGACTATATGTAAAACCAAAAATTACAAAAAAAGTTTTTTGATGATACAAAAAATAAAGCCCTTTAGTATCTATTTTATATTTTTACAAAAAAAACAATTTCTTTGGAAATAAAATCCATTTCAAGTCATCAAACAATTAGTGTTCGTAATGCTATTTTACGAAAAGGTCGTCCGATTAAAAGTTGTTATTTCAAGGGAGATGACCTCAAAGAAACTTTTCATCTCGGTGCTTTCAGAAAAGAAGAAATAATTGGCGTAATTTCATGCTATCTTAACAATGGAATTTATTTTACAAATGGTGTTAACTATCAAATTAGAGGTGTTGCGATCTTAGAAAAGTTCCAAAAAAAAGGAATTGGAAAAGCACTTATGTTAAAAACTGAAAAAACATTGAGAACTTCAAATTGTAACTTTGTTTGGTTAAATGCACGAGTGAATGCAAATGAATTTTACACTAAACTTAAATATGAACCAATAGGTCCAAATTTTGAGGTTCCAGAGATTGGCAATCATCAATGCTTTTTCAAAAAATTGAACTAATGACCTCTTTCAAATCCTTCAAATTCGTTTTTATTTTCTGTTTGATAACACAATTATCAGCACAAAAGCAAACGATTACGCAAGCTAGTGTTCTCAAACTAACGGGACAATGTAACGATCATTCGAATGATAAAAAATTTGACCTGATTGAGGATGTAGCAATCGCTTTTGCAAAAATGAAACAGGCTGCTGCCGATGATGGAATTCAAATTAAAATCATTTCGAGTTCTAGAAGTTTTGAAAGACAACTAGTGATTTGGAATACAAAATACTCACAAAATAAAAAAGACAGTTTAAATCCTACTGACAACATAAATAAAATAATCGAATACTCAACAATACCTGGAACTTCAAGACATCATTGGGGGACAGAATTAGATTTAATTGATGCAGAACCTATGGTAGAAGGTGATGTTTTACTTGCACATTTATTTGAGGATCAAGGCCCTTATGCTTTATTTAAAAAATGGATGGATATCAATTCTAATTCATTTGGTTTTTATTTAGTTTACACAAATGACATTGATCGCAAAGGGTTTAAATACGAACCTTGGCACTACAGCTATGCTCCCCTATCGAAGCCTTTTCTCAAAGAATATTTAAAAATTAATTTAGATTCTTTGTTTAAAGACAAAAAAATATTGGGAAAAGAATATTTTACCGAAGAGTTTATTAAAAACTATTTAAAGGATTATATTTTAGATATTTCCCCAAAGCTTAAATGAATTTGTTTTTTTGTTTTTAAAAAATTCTTGCAACATAATTAAGATATTAATACTGCTGATTTGACAAAACTAAATTTGTTTCAGTTTTTTAATTATGGTTAAATTATTTGTAGATTTTATCTTAAATAATATTTTTGAAAAAATCTAAATTAACTCAAAAGTTTGGAGCAATTTTATGAAAATTTGAGACTATTTTAAAAAAATATATAAATAATTTAAATCCAGTAAATTTCTATTTTATATCTATATTTAATATTAATTTAATTACACCCTAAAGATGAAAAAAAGTTATTACCAACCCGAAGATTTAAAAAAGTTTGGCTCAATAGCAGAATGGAATGAAGATCTTGGAGAAAAATTTTTTGATTATTACAATTCTGTTTTTGAAGAAGGTTCATTGTCAAAACGAGAAAAATCATTAATAGCATTAGCCGTTTCTCATGTGCTCCAATGTCCCTATTGTATTGACTCATACACTAAAGATTGTTTACAAAGAGGGATTGTAAAAGAAGATATGATGGAAGCAGTACACGTGGGTGCCGCCATAAAAGCAGGAGCTGCATTAGTTCATGGAGTTCAAATGATGAATCGACATGATCAACTGAGTATGTAGTATGAAAACAAAATCACTTAAAGCTCAAAATAATTCACTTTCTCAAACCGAAAAACAGCTAGAAATATTAGCTAATGGAATTTTCAAAGATGGGAGTTTACCCACTTTTAAAAAAAAAATAGCTTCCAATAACCTTCCACCGATTCGTCCCAAAAAACTAGAAATTTTACAGATCAATGTAGGGTATATGTGTAATCAAGTATGTGCACATTGTCATGTTGATGCTGGTCCAGATCGAAAAGAAATTATGACCCACAAAACCATGGAGCAAATTTTGAAGGTCATAAAAAATACAAAAATTAAAACAATTGACCTTACCGGTGGAGCACCCGAAATGCACCCTGAATTTAGATGGTTTGTTGAAGAACTTCGAAAAACTGATGTTGAAGAAATTATTGTTCGTTCCAATCTAACGATCCTCTTGGCAAACAAAAAGTACAATGATCTTCCAACTTTTTTCGCAAAGCATAAGGTTCATGTTATTTCATCCTTACCGTTTTACAAGAGAGAAAAAACGGATCGTCAACGAGGCAATGGGGTTTTTGATTCTTCCATAAAAGCACTTCAAATGCTCAATAAAGTTGGATATGGAATCTTAGAAAGTGATCTTCAATTAGATCTTGTTTACAACCCCTCTGGTGCATTTTTACCAGGGAATCAAGCAGCACTAGAAACCGATTTCAAAAAAGCTTTACTTGAAGATTTTGATGTTAAATTCAATCAATTATTTACAATAACAAATCTTCCGATCAGCCGTTTTCTAGACTATCTTATCGCTTCAGAAAACTATGAAGAATACATGTATACCTTAGTTGATGCTTTCAACCCTTCAGCTGTAGAAAACGTGATGTGTACCAACACGCTTTCGATTAGCTGGGAAGGCTTTTTATTTGATTGTGATTTCAACCAAATGTTAAACCTCAAAGTTGATATTTCTTCTAAACACATAAATGAGTTTAATCAAGATGAGCTCAACAATCGTTTCATAATTCTTTCACAACATTGTTATGGATGTACCGCTGGAGCTGGGAGCAGCTGTCAAGGAAGTATAGCTTAGCTTTTATGGAAAAAGAACTACTATTGATCTTTACAAAAAACCCACAGTTGGGAAAGGTAAAGACCCGATTGGCAAAGACTATTGGGGATGAAAAAGCACTTTTTATATTCAGCAAACTGGTCAATAAAACATCCAGAGTTGTAGAACAAGTAAGTGTACATAAAAGTCTTTATTATTCAGATTTAATTGATGATCAAGACATTTGGGAAGGTCGTGTTTCTGATAAAAATATTCAAGAAGGAAACTGTTTGGGAGAACGGATGGCTAATGCTTTCATAAAGGGTTTTGAAGATGGTTTTAATCGAATCATTGTAATTGGAACCGATCTTTGGAATATAGACACTCAAATCATCAAAAAGGCCTTTAAAGCTCTTAAAAATAAAGACGGTGTAATTGGGCCTGCAACTGATGGGGGCTATTATTTATTGGGCCTTTCAAGATGGATACCCCAAGTTTTTGACGGGAAAAATTGGGGAACTGCCTCGGTCTTCGACGATACTGTAGCTGACTTTAAAAACAATACCTTAGTTCAATTAGAAACCAAAAACGATGTGGATTATTTTGAAGACCTCAAAACAAATCCTGAACTTTTACAACTTTTAGACCAATGAAAACAATGATTCAAAAAATTGAAGAAAGTTCAAACTACCTTAATATGCAAGGTATTGAGACAAGTGCAATTGGTATTATTTTAGGCACTGGATTGGGTGATTTGATTAACCACCTTGAAGTTGAAAAAGAAATTCCTTTTGAAACCATCCCCCATTTTCAATCGGCTACAGTAGAATACCATACTGGAAAACTAATTTACGGTACTTTAAATTCAAAGAAAGTTCTTGTCTTTCAGGGTCGATTTCATGTTTACGAGGGATATGATTTTTTTGAAATAACGTATCCTGTAAGGGTTATGAACGCACTTGGAGTAAAAAAACTAATAATCAGTAACGCTGCCGGAGCAATAAATTTAAATTTTGATAAAGGTGAAATTATGTTGATTGAAGATCACATTAATCTACAAGGTGGATCACCTTTAGCAAAAAAAGGGATAGATTTCCTAGGGAATCGTTTTGTTGATATGAGCGAACCATATGATCACTCAATGAAAGATAAAGCAATAAAAATTGCAGCCACAAAAAAAATAACCCTTCATAGAGGAGTCTATGCAGCTGTGGTTGGACCACAACTAGAAACGAAGGCAGAATACCGTTATTTAAAAATAATTGGTGCCGACGCAGTTGGAATGTCAACAGTTCCGGAGGTAATAGTTGCAAACCAGCTTGGAATCGATTGTGTCGCTTTTTCTGTATTAACAGATGTCTGTGATCCCGACAACCTAAAACCCATAGATATTCTTAACATTATGGAGATGGCCAAAAAAGCGGAACAATCTTTGATAATATTAGTAAAACAATTAATTTCAATATTCTAATTTTTACAAAATGAACTATTTAGAAGTAACCAAAGATGTTTACAAAGAAGCTGCCCTCACGCCAGATGTTGGTTTATGTTGTACCACAACACCCATTTGGCAATTCCCAGGGCTCAAAATTCCTGCAATAATGCAGGAAATGAATTATGGGTGTGGATCAACAGTTCATCCTAGGGATTTGATTAACAACCCTAAAATATTGTATGTGGGAGTCGGTGGTGGAATGGAGTTGCTTCAATTTTCATACTTCTCAAGACAAAAAGAAGGAGTTATTGGGATTGATGTAGTTGATGAAATGCTCGAAGCTTCAAGAAAGAATTTTCTGCTCGCAGAAGAGCAAAACGAATGGTTCAAATCTGATTTTGTAACACTCAAAAAAGGAGATGCTTTGAACCTCCCTGTAGAAGATAATAGTATTGATATTGCGGCACAAAATTGTTTATTTAACATCTTCAAAATGGAAGAGCTAAAAAAGGCTATCGAAGAAATGTATCGGGTAATAAAACCCAATGGAAGGCTGGTAATGAGTGATCCTATTTGTGAACAACCAATGAACAAAATATTACGGGACGACGAACGGTTGAGAGCGCTTTGCCTTTCGGGATCAATCCCCTTAGCCGATTATGTAAAAATGTTAACTGATGTCGGTTTTGGGACTATTGAAATCAGAGCTAAAAGACCTTATCGAATTTTAGATCCAAAACACTACCCTACCAAAGAAATAATTTTTATTGAAAGCATTGAGGTATGCGCCGTCAAAAACCCAATGCCCGATGATGGTCCATGTGTTTTTACAGGAAAATCGGCTATTTATTATGGTTATGAACCTTATTTTGATGATAAAAAAGGGCACGTTTTACTTCAAAACCAGCCTTTGGCAATTTGTGATAAAACTGCTCAAGCATTAAAAAATATTAATAACGATTATATATTCATCAGCGAATCTACTCATCACTACGATGGAGGAGGCTGTTGTTAAAACAAAAAAATGAAAAACCTACTCCTAATTACGATGCTTATCCTTGGATTTGGATTCTCAAAAATAGAATCAAAAAAAATAATTTCTCAGGACAAAGGAATTCACTCAAATTGGAATATCCTTTTACAAAAATATGTGGATGAAAATGGAACTGTAGATTACAAAAGCTGGAAAAAAAATCAATCAGCTTTAGACAACTATATCAAACTTTTAGAGCGAAAACCTCCTGCTCCTTATTTTGATAAAAATGACTCATTGGCTTATTTTATTAATGCTTACAACGCAATTACAGTAAAACTGATTCTTGACAATTATCCCATTAAAAGTATTCGAGACATTAAAGACCCCTGGGAATATATTTTACTAAAACTTCCAAACGGAAATCTATCACTTAACGATATTGAACATAAAATACTTCGAAAAATGGATGAACTAAGGATTCATTTTGCAATAAACTGTGCCTCTGCTTCTTGTCCTCAATTAATGAATGAGGCTTTCAGAGCTTCGAGAATCCCAAAACAACTAGAAGCTGCTACAGCATTTTTTATTAATGACACAACTAAAAATCAGATAGAATACAATAAAATAAATCTCTCCAGAATTTTCTTATGGTTCAGCAAAGACTTTGGATCAAAAAAAGAGAGAATCACCTTTATTCAAAAATATTCGAATAAAGACTTTGATGACAAAGCTAAAATTACCTATAAAAAATATGACTGGAGTTTGAATGAATAAACCATACCTTTCGATAATTATACCCGTTCTAAATGAAATAGATCAACTAGAAGGATTATTAACTGCTCTTAGAAAAAACATGATTTTTGAAAATGAAATTATTTTTGTTGATGGAGGGAGTTCTGATGGAAGCTTTGAGTTTTTAAAAATAAAAGGAGCGTATTCTGTAATACAAACCAAAAAAGGTAGGGCAAGACAGCAAAATTCAGGAGCTGAAATGGCATCATCTGATTTTTTGTACTTTATCCATGCAGATACCGTACCTCCATATGGTTTTGATAAAACCATCCATCAAGCATTTAAACAAGGATACAAAGCAGGTTCTTTTCGACTGAAATTTTTAAGTTCTCATATAAGCTTGCAATTGGTTTCTTTTGCCAGTCGTTTTAACAATCGATTTTGCAGAGGTGGAGATCAGTCTTTATTCATCAAAAAAACGTTTTTTGAATCAATTAAGGGTTTCAATGAAGAATATTTAGTTTGTGAAGATGGTGAACTGATCGATAGAATTTACAAGAAAACTTTATTTTGTGTTTTACCGCAAGAGGTAAAAACTTCTGCTCGTCGTTATGAGGATAACGGTGTCTTTCGTTTGCAATTTCACTTCTTTATGATTCATCTTTTAAGACATGTTGGGAAGTCTCCATACATGCTTCATCAATACTACTCGCATTTTGTGAAATAGCACTTATTTTTCTGAAACAAATAATAAATGAGAAAAACTTTTAGTTAACTTCAAGATTAAAATACAAATAGCCCAAATGTTTATTATTCGATGATTCAATCTGAAACAACCAAAAACTCTCGTAGGAGCTTTACATATTCAAACTTTATTTACATCCAAAAGTATTTTAAAACAGACACCTTTTTTTCGTTTTCCGTAAATGAAGTTTTGGGGTTTAAATATTAGTGATGATAAAAACTGATCATAACAGGTTTTTTTAGTTTAAGTAAAATTGAGTTTTATAAAAGTAATGATTTTTATTAATGTTTAAAATTAAGTATATTGTTTAAAAATAATAAAGATGGATGCCCCCCCAATTATTGTTGTCGGGAATGGAATTGCTGGTGTTTCTTTTGCTCGGAATTTCAGAAAAAAATCATCCAAACCCCTGTTAATCATTTCTAAAGAGACTCAATATTTTTTCTCTCGAACAGCATTAATGTATGTTTACATGGGGCATCTTCGATGGGAAGATACTCAACCCTATGAAAGGAATTTTTGGAAAAAAAACAAACTGAGCTTACTTCAAGGAACCGTAACTCACATAAGTCCAAAAGAAAAAAAAATTACTCTTTCTGATGAATCCACTCTCTCATATGAAAGTCTTGTTATTGCTACAGGTTCTTTACCTAATAAATTTGGTTGGCCCGGCGAAAAATTAATAGGTGTACAAGGTTTCTATTCTAAACAAGATCTGGACAGTCTTGAAGATTACAGTAGTACTACTAATGAAGCCGTTATTGTTGGTGGGGGTCTTATTGGAGTAGAATTAGCAGAAATGCTTCATTCTAGAGGAAAAAAAGTGACCTTCCTGGTTAGAGAAAATAGTTTTTGGAATAACGTTTTACCAAAAGGGGAATCAGAGTTAATTAATCAACACCTACTGGAACACTTTATTGACTTGAGACTCAATACCCATTTGAGTGAAATAATGAAAGATGAAACTGGACGGGTAAAAGCCATTCGAACAGATTCTGGAGAAATTATCAGATGCCAATTTGTAGGGCTTACAGCAGGTGTGAGACCCAATATTGATTTTATAAAAAACACAGACATTGCCACCAATCGAGGGATTCTCGTAAACAAATATCTCGAAACAAATCAAACTTCAATTTATGCAATTGGTGACTGTTCAGAACAACAAGAACCCCAAGTTGGAAGGAGACCAATTGAGGCGGTTTGGTACACTGGTAGAATGATGGGAGAAACACTAGCGCAAACTCTTACAGGAAACAAAAAAGCCTATCGTCCTGGACATTGGTTTAACAGTGCGAAATTTTTTGACATCGAGTATCAAACCTATGGGTTTGTTGCTGCTCAACCCGAAAAACCTGAGAATCATTTTCAGTGGAAACATTCCACTGAAAACATTGCAATAACCATTGCATACGATCAAAATACCAAGCAGTTTTTAGGAATTAACACCCTTGGAATTAGAATGCGACATGAACTATTTGATAAAATACAATACGAAAAAAAATCAGTTTTCTATGTGATTGAACAGCTAGCTAATTGCAATTTTGATCCTGAATTTTTTAAATCTTTTGAAGAAGAAATTCTTCTAAAATTTAATCAAGAATTCAATACCGAAATTAAACTCAAAAAGAAAAGCTGGAAAGTAATATTCAAAAACATAATGTCCTAATTATGAATTTATTAAAAAAAATTGGTTTAGGTATTTTTTTAATTGGGCTTGGCTTGTTCTGTTCTTTAATTTTTCTTGGAAATTACAAATTGAATCCCAAAAAATTTAAAAGCATATTAAATGCCAAAGGAATCCAAAGCGAATTGTTTATTAATTCCATAAACACAAATCTTGTAGGCAGAGAGTTTACAGAACCTTTTTCATTTTCTTCAACAATAATAACTGCCGTTGAGGAAGCTAATAAAATTCACAAAATAAATAGAGAATGGAAGAAGGTCATCTGGGAAAAGCCCCATAGTTTATCTTATGAAATTGCGAAAATAGCAGGTAATGGAGCTGTTAAAGAAAATAAATCTCTGTTTTGGTTCTTAACTTTTGGACTCGGAATTTTAGGGTCTTTGCTCTACATTCTACCAAATGTAATTGTTCTGGGACCACCCGGAATAAAAAATAATGGCAACTACTTCAACTCTTCAACAAACAGAGGATTTTTGGGATGGTTTGTCTTTTTGTTTTTAGTTGCTTTTTATGTTGTATTATATTTTTTTCCAGATTACATTGTAAACTGGACATATATTGTAGATCCCATCAGTCAAAGTCTTAGTGGAAATCTGGCCAGTCAATGGTTTTTATATGGATTCCTCTATTGCGTTGTAATGACCGTTATGGCGGTTCGCATGTACATAAAATACAGAAACAACAAATACCAAATATTAAGAACGACTTCCGTTTTGTTTTTCCAAATTGTATTTGCCTTTTTAATTCCTGAAATTTTAGTTCGATTTGATAAACCATGGTATGACTTCAAAAATGCCTTTCCCTTAGATTATGACTTTTTCTTTAGTTGGAATTTAAATAGCTTAATTTCAAGTGGAGGGTTTGGTTTATTCATTCTTGTTTGGGGAATTGTGCTTACGCTTGTAATTGTCCCTGTAATGGTCTATTTCTTTGGAAAAAGGTGGTATTGTTCTTGGGTTTGTGGTTGTGGTGGACTTGCAGAAACTTTAGGGGATCCTTTTAGACACCTATCAAATAAATCAATTGGAGCCTGGAAATTGGAACGGTGGATGGTTCATAGTGTTTTACTCTTTTCTATTATAATGACTGGATTAACCTTGTTCTCCTATTTCTCGGGAACACAAAATGTAATCGGTATTAAAACACAAACCATTCAAAACGTCTACGGTTTTCTTATTGGTTCTGTTTTTGCTGGAGTTATTGGTACTGGATTTTACCCAATTTTTGGAAACAGGGTATGGTGTCGTTTTGGTTGTCCTTTAGCTGCATATTTAGGTTTAATTCAGCGTTTCAAATCTAGATTTAGAATTACTACAAATGGAGGGCAATGTATTTCTTGTGGAAATTGTTCAACCTATTGTGAAATGGGAATTGATGTTCGTGCTTACGCTCAAAAAGGACAGAACATAGTTCGTTCCTCTTGTGTTGGCTGTGGGGTGTGCTCTGCTGTTTGCCCCAGAGGGGTTTTGAAATTAGAAAATGGCCCCATGGAAAATAGAATTTTTTCTACGGAATTTCCCTTGGGAAACACAATTAAATAAAATTATAACCCTTGTTTAAAATCTCAATTGAAATGCCAATTTAAATATAGTTAAATCAAAACCTTCGGAAAAACCATGCAACAAATCAAAGTTATTATACCGGCTTTTAATGAGCAAGAATCCATAAGCCATGTAATAAATGATCTTCCGAAAATTATTGATGAAGTCATAGTTGTCAATAATAATTCGACCGATAATACAGCAGAAGTAGCACAATTAGCTGGTGCAACTGTTCTGTCAGAAAACAGAAAAGGATATGGATATGCTTGCCTGAAAGGCATCGATTATCTTAAGAACCAAAAGGGGACACCGGATATTATTGTTTTTTTAGATGGAGATTATTCTGACTTCCCCGAAGAACTTATCTCCTTAGTTACTCCCATACAAGAAGGTAAATTTGATTTTGTATTGGGTGCACGAGTGGCCGAAAAAAGAGAATCTAGTTCTATGACACAACAACAGGTATTTGGTAATTGGCTAGCGTGTTTCCTGATGAAAATTTTATACGGATCAAGCTATACAGATCTGGGGCCCTTCAGAGCAATACGTTGGAACACATTAGTGGATCTGGACATGAAGGATAAAACTTACGGTTGGACTATTGAGATGCAATTGAAAATTTTACGTAAAAAGATTTCATACCAAGAAGTCGAAGTAAATTACCGACAAAGAATTGGGGTTTCAAAAGTGTCTGGAACTTTAAAAGGAAGTATCTTAGCTGGCATAAAAATAATTTGGTGGATTTTCAAACACAACTTTTTTAAATAATGTAAATGGAAAATACCTGGTTGTATTTATCGATTTTTTTGATGTTTTTATATTCGATATCATTAATCCTAGTTTTGTTATACAGCCTCTCTCAGCTCAATCTTCTTTGGAACTACATTCAACAAAAAAAAAAAAAAAAATTCCAATTAAACTTGATTTATGTGACATAGAAGCTGTTCCCTTTGTGACTATTCAACTCCCTGTTTTCAATGAACTCTATGTAATTGAACGCCTATTAGAATGTATCAATTTAATAGAATATCCTAGAACAAAACTAGAAATTCAGGTACTCGATGATTCTACAGATGAATCGGTTGAACTGACCCAAAATCTTGTAGAAAAACTAAAAGAAGTAGGTTTGGATATTGTTCAGATTAGAAGAAAAAAACGAAT
The DNA here is from genome assembly GCA_913020155.1 of uncultured Flavobacteriales bacterium. Lineage (GTDB taxonomy): Bacteria > Bacteroidota > Bacteroidia > Flavobacteriales > Flavobacteriaceae > Arcticimaribacter. The sequence goes on along the minus strand of CAJWBA010000013.1, from coordinate 38,442 downwards.
TGGTTTTAAGGCTGGAGCACTTAAAGAGGGTTTAAAAGTTGCCAAAGGAGAGTTTATTGCAATTTTTGATGCTGACTTTCTCCCAAAATCTGACTGGCTTTTACTTACTGTTCCTCATTTTGAAAACAAAAAAATAGGGGTTGTTCAAACGCGTTGGTCTCATATCAATAGAAATTATTCCATTCTCACTCAAATTCAAGCCTTTGCACTAGATGCACATTTCACTTTAGAACAAGTTGGAAGAAACAGTAAGAACCACTTTATGAATTTTAATGGAACTGCAGGAATCTGGAGAAAAACTTGTATAATTGATGCTGGGAATTGGGAAGGGGACACTTTAACCGAAGATTTAGATTTGAGTTACAGAGCCCAACTAAAAAACTGGAAGTTCAAATATCTAGAAGATGTAGAAACTCCTTCAGAATTACCAATAGTCATGAGTGCTATTCGCTCACAACAATTTAGATGGAACAAAGGTGGAGCAGAGAATTTTCAGAAAATGATAAAAAATATAATTCGAGCTAAAAACATACCTATAATAACTAAAGCACATTCTATTCTTCATCTCCTCAACAGCACCATGTTCTTGAATGTTTTTTTTGTAGGCGTATTAAGTATTCCTATGCTTTACATCAAAAATGAATGGGGACATCTGGGTTTATACTTTGATTTATCGAGTTTTTTTATTGTGAGTACGTTTATTTTTTTTGGCTGTTATTGGGTTCTTTACAGATATTCAAAAGGGGGTGGGTTTCTTAACTTTTTAGAATACATTAAAATATTTTTCACCTTTTACACCGTTGCTATGGGGTTCTCTTTTCACAATACACTTGCTGTTTTGGATGGGCACCGAAGGAAAAAAAGTGATTTTATTCGTACTCCAAAATTTAATGTTTTTACATTGAAAGACTCTTGGAAAAAAAACAAGTACACTCGAAAAAAAGTTTCTAAAAACACAATCTTCGAAGGCTTACTAACCCTATACTTTTTATTTGGAATGTACAGTGGCTTTATCGTTGGTGAAAAGGGTGATATGGGATTATTCCCTTTTCACTTAATGCTCTTTATTGGTTTTGGGTTTGTATTTGTTAATTCTTATCGAACTAAAGGGTAATGATTGATCGAGGAAATTTTATGAAAATCCTCAATATCGTTCTCCTACTCGGCTGTATACTTGGCTATTATTTTATGGGTTATGAAATCGATAGAAACCAAAGTTTGATCTTAATCCCTCTTTATGTTTCACTCTTTCTAGGTATTTATTTTATAATTTATCAAAACCTAAGCTTGAGAAGAATTCTTGAACTTGGAATTCTATTTCGACTCATTTTTTTTGTGTCAACTCCTCTTCTTTCACAAGATTTTTTTAGATTTATTTGGGATGGGATGCTTCTTTCTAATGGAATGAATCCCTATGAATCCACCCCTGATTTATTGAATCAAACCTTAGCAATACAATCTAAATTTAGTCAAAAAATCTATGAAGGTATGGGCACTTTGAGTGCTGAGCATTATTCTAACTATCCACCCATAAATCAAATTGGATTTTTTTTGGCCAGTAAAATTGGGGGAAATTCAATCCTTTTCAATGTGATTTGCATCCGCATTCTCTTGATTTTAGCAGATCTTGGAATTTTTTGGATTGGAATTAAATTGTTAGATTTTTTAAACCTTGATAAAAAAAGAATTGCTTATTACTTTCTAAACCCATTGATTATTGTAGAATTGACTGGAAATCTACATTGGGAAGGTGTTATGGTGTTCTTTTTTATTTCGGGACTGTATTTGATTTTTTCTCATAATAAACTTAAACTTGGAGCAATTTCAATGGTTGTTTCGATTGCCACTAAATTGATTCCTTTAATTATTTTACCTTTACTATGGCGTTATTTAAGACCAAAAAAAAGTATGCTTTTTGGACTTTACTGTTTCCTTTTATTAGGGGTAATTTTCATTCCATTCTTTGTTACAGAAAGCAGCATTGCTAATTATCTCAAAACCCTTAACCTTTGGTTCAATCGCTTTGAGTTTAATGGAAGTATTTATTTCATCATTCGAGAAATTGGTTATGAAATAAAGGGATACAATATCATCAGAAAATTAGGTAAGGTTACGCCCTTTATTGTTTTAGCCATTGTCACTGCATTCAGCTTCTTCAGATCAAACAAAACAGCTGTTTCGGTAATCAATGGAATGTTACTTACTTTGAGTTGTTATTTTTTTATTTCTACTACAGTTCACCCCTGGTATGTTGTTACATTGGTGAGTCTTGCTGTGTTCACAAACTTCACTTACCCTCTGTTTTGGAGTTGTCTAGTTGTTCTGAGTTATTCAACTTATGGAAATCCTGATTTTAAGGGAAATTTTTACTTAATTGGACTTCAGTATGGGGTCGTTTATGGAGTTCTTCTGTATGAACTAATTACCAAAAAAAAATTATTTCATCATTTTAAATAAATTTATTTCACGCTCATTCAAATGTCTCCATTTCCCTCTTGGTAAATCTTTTTTTGTCAGGTGAGCGTAAACTACACGGTCAACTTGCTCTACTTTATACCCTAATTTTTCAAAGACATGAAATATTGCACGATGACGTTCTGTAGAAAGCTCTACCCCAACTTTTCGCTTGGTCTCCCCTTTGATAAAGCTAATCGAATTCACTTCAATTTTGTCAAATTTATCGATCATTACACCTGCTTTAATTTTCTCAAGATCAGTTTGAACTAAATTCTTATCAAGGACAACTTGAAAAATCTTTGAAAGTGCAAGAGATGACTTTCTTAATTTGATTTTGAGTTCCATATCATTTGTGAATAAAAGTAAACCTTTAGTGGTTCGATCCATCGCATTTACGGGGTCTATTCTGTAGGTAGTTGCATTTTCGATAAGCTGTAAAACATCCTTTTTATAAGTTCCCTTTTTTACCGAAGCTAAAAACCCTTTTGGTTTATTCAATAAAACATAAGCCGGTTTATCAGAAATTATCCTTCTTCCATCGTAGCGAACATCATCTCCAGGTTGAACTTGATACCCCATTTCAACAACAATCTTCCCGTTTATTTTTACCATTCCCATTGCAATAAAAATATCTGCCTCACGTCGAGAACAAATCCCTGAATTGGCAATAAACTTATTTAATCGCGTGGTATTTGCTGATTTTTTGAATGAGGAATTGTTTGACTTTGAGACCATAAGAATGAAAATAGTTTTAATCTAGAGAGGAAACCGAATAAGTACAATACTCAATATTCCGGTTACTATAAGTAATTTTAATAAATTATGAAGCCAAAGATACGTCTTTTGACACGGAGATTTCCACAAGATTAAAACGATCAATAATAAAAAGGGAATCGCTATCAAGAAATAATACCACATGGTTCCCAGTACCTCTTTTTGATTCAGCAGTAATTGAATGGGAATAAATGTTAAAAGCGCTAAGAAAGTAATTACTTTTTTAGTTGTAGTTTCTCCAAATACAACTGCTATGGTTTTATATTCCCTGACCCAATCTCCCTTAAAGTTTTCTAAATCTTTTATTAAATCTCGAATCAGAACAACTAAAAACAAAAATGCTCCGTGGTAAAAAACAATACTTGAAAAATTTTTTAAGTAAAGTGTAATTGCAAAGAAAGGAGTTACTGCCAATAAGACCGCAAAAACATTACTCGCCCAAAACTGTTTTTTTAGTAAGTGACTGTAAAGCCATAATCCAAAAATATAAATTCCGAAAAAAGGTAAAGTTCGAAGTGAAACAATTACGGATAAAACCAGTGAGCAAAAATTCATTATTCCATAACAAAGTAACTGAAAAGATGCTGAAACGCGGTTTTCCAAAAAATACTTGTGGGGTCGATTAATTTGATCTTTTTCTGCGTCATAAAAATTGTTGATCAAATACCCACCTGCAATCGCAAATGATGTTGCCAAAACCAACATGAATAACTTTTGGTCAAAAAGTATCTGATTCCATGTATGTTGGGGTGCAAAAATATATCTAGCACTTAGATACTGGGCTACAATTATTGTTAAAAGTGTATACCCACGAACAGAAGCAAAAAGTCCTAAAATTTGATAACTATACTTTTTAATATGTTTATTTTTAAAAAGCATGGGTTTTGCTATAAATTATAGACAACCTCTAACCGATAATCCTTGAGTGCTTCTTTTGCTTTGTTGAAATCTTTTGCAAATCCTAAAATAAACCCTCCTCCCCCGGAACCACATAATTTAAGGTAGTAATCGTTAGAATCAATACCTTGCTTCCAAAGGGTGTGAAATTTTTCGGGAATCATGGGTTTAAAATTATCGAGAACCAAGTGAGAAAGTTGTTTCATGTTTCTGAAAAGAGACTTCAAATTTCCACTCAAAAAATCATCTACACAGGCATCTGTGTAATTGATAAATTGATCTTTAATCATAATACGAAAAGATTCCTGTTTCATGTTTTCCATAAAAATAGAAACCATGGGTGCAGTCTCACCAGATACTCCACTATCCAAAAGAAAAACAGCTCCTTTTCCCTCAGGGTTTTGGGAAGGGATACCAGTGGGTTCAATATGATCATTAGAATTAATTAAAATAGGTAAGCTTAAATAACTATTAAGCGGATCTAAACCAGATGATTTCCCATGAAAAAAAGATTCCATTGCCGCAAAAACAGTTTTTAGATACTGTAATTTTTCTTTGGTTAAATTTTCTAAAACAGTAATTTTATTTAAAGCGTATTGATCGTAAACAGAGGCTACCAAAGCTCCACTACTCCCTACTCCATACCCTTGAGGAATACTACTGTCAAAATAAATTTTTTTATCTAAATCTGCTTCTAATCGAGGCCAATCGAAAGAAACTGTTGATTCTGGAAGTTTTTTGAGATACTCACAAAAAGCAACTAATTTGAGATGAGAATCTTGAGTTGAAGGATCTTCAGAAATCTTTAGGGCTCCTCTGTAAAAGTTATAAGGAATAGAAAGACCCTTTGAGTCTTTGATAATTCCGTATTCTCCAAAGAGTAAGATTTTGGCATAAAACAAAGGTCCTTTCATATTTCAAAGTTATACTTTTTGTGCGCCAATACCAATTTGATCTTCAATGAATTGACCATTTTGACAAAAACACGTTAGTTCATCCTCAATAAACTTTAAAACCATTTTTTTTTCTGATTTAGGGTACAGTAAATGAACATTTGCTCCTGCGTCAAGCGTAAAACACAATGCTGAATTGTTATCCTGACGATACTTCCACACCCTACTGATTGCCTCAAGAGTATTGGGTTGCATTAGAATAAAATACGGTTGTGATGCCATCATCAAAGCATGTAAGGTTAATGCTTCAGATTCTACTAAGGAAATAAATTCTGTAAGATCTCCTTGTGAAATAATTATTTTGAGTTTTTTTACGTTGGTAGAAGCTTGATCAAATCGAGTAGCTGCATAGGGATGATTATTCATCAAGTTATGGCCAACAGTGCTACTTACTTTCTTCTGACTTTTATCAATTAGTAAAATTGTATCCTGATACTCTTCAAAAATAGGGTGAATTTTAGAATCTAGAGCTGTTCCGTATAAATCTGAACTTCCTTCAAAAGCATCTGATTTTCCCCATGATACCAAAGGACCTTTTATACTTCTAGCAGCACTCCCTGAGCCTAATCGCGCTAAAAAAGAAGCCTTTTGAAAAAAATATGCATCGGTCATTGTTGGATTAATTTTCTTTTCAATAGACATTATTCCTAGGGCTAAAGCACTCATCCCTGATGCTGAAGACGCTATACCACTACTGTGAGGGAATGAATTGCTACTTTCAATCGTTAGGTGATGATGTCTAACAAAGGGTACATAGTTGTCTATTCGTTCTAAAAAAGTTTGAATTTTAGGATGAAAAGTTAAGTTGTTATTTCCTTCAAATTTAAACTCAAAAGAAAAAACTTTATTTCTAATTTCTTTTGGAACAAAAGAGACCGAAGTCTGAGTCATACATTTGGACAAAGTAAAACTTAATGAAGGATTTTGTGGATATTGTGTTCCAAATTTCCCCCAATACTTAACCAATGCAATATTACTGGGAGACTCCCAAGTTGAAGTTCCTTCAACTTCTTTAACCTTATTTTCAATAAAATCTTCTTCACTTTTCATGATTACAAAGATAACGGATTCATTCTTTAATAAGAAGCAATTGAACCTTTGGAATTTTGTATCTTAGTATTTGATTCATTGGTTTATGAAAATTAAAATTAAAAAAAGATCAGCAATCCTTTCTGGCATAATTATCTGCCTTACTGTTGGGGGTATTGCCGGCAGTGTCACTCAATCCTCAATACCGATTTGGTATGCTGCTCTTGATAAACCTTTTTTTAATCCACCAAATTGGCTCTTTGGTCCTGTTTGGACTCTTTTGTACATCTTGATGGGCTGGGCAGCTGGGTGGATATGGTCTTTTGGAAGCCATCATAAATGGGTTAAAACAGCTTTGTATCACTTTGGAGCTCAGTTGGTTTTAAATGGAATGTGGTCTTTGGTCTTTTTTGGTTTAAAAAATATTCTTGGTGGACTGGTAATCATAATTGCACTATTAATTTTAGTGATAATTACCATAAAATGGTTTCGGATTGTAAACAAAAAAGCTGCGTATTTATTGTACCCGTATTTGCTATGGTTGATCTATGCCACTGCATTGAACATAGGTGTTTTTATTCTAAACTAAAATTAATTTTTAATTACCAATAGCCATTGTATTCAGTATCAATATGAATATCAACCTTAAAACCTCATCTCAAATTTACAGTAAGAATAATTCGATGAAGTCAAAAAATTATTCTTTGGTTTTTTCTTGAACTCTTTCTGGAAAATCTGTAATAATCCCATCAACACCAAATTCAATCATCCGAACTATGTCTTTAGGTTCGTTAACTGTCCAAGGATAGATTTTTAAACCGGCCTTTTGCATTTTTTTGATATTTTGGGGGGTTAAATATTCATAATCAGGGTTTATGGCAAAAGCATCTAATGTCTTTGCAACGGGAATAGCATCTAATGGATCATCTTCTGTAAGTACAGCAATCGCTACCTCTTTGTTTATTTTGTAAAACAGTTCAAGTTCTTCCCAATTAAAACTAGAAATAAACACATCCTTTGAATCCCAATTTGTTTTTGCAAAATAAGTGTTAATTAACTTAGATGTTAATTCAGCTGTTTGAGTTCCTTTCAATTCAATATTCAACTGAACACGTCCATCGATAAGATCCATAACCTCCTTTAGGGTTGGAATGGGTTCTTTTCCTAAAACACGAAATTGCTTAATAGAATCTAAAGTCATCTGTTCGATGAAACCTTTACCATCTGTTAGTTCATCTAAAGTTTGGTCATGAAAAACTACCAATTCTCCTGATGCACACCTAAAAACGTCAATTTCAATTGTATCAACATTCAACTCTATTGCTTTTTGTATCGATGCAATGGTGTTTTCTGCGATATGGCCTTTGGCACCTCTGTGACCAATAGTGATAATTTTAGAGTTTTTTTTTGCACAAGAGGAGGTGGTCAGTATTGTTATAATTGTTATTACTAGAATAGATATTTGAGAACGCATAAAAATTATTTTATTAAAATTATCCCCCTAAGGGGTTTTGAAAAACAAAGTTTACTCTTCTGGGGCTAATTCTATCATAAGGCCGTCTAATTCTTTAGTTATTTGAATTTGACATCCCAAACGGCTGTTGTCTTTTACATAAAAAGCTTCGGATAACATCGCTTCTTCATCATAGGATCTTTCAGGAAGCATTGAGTCTGAGAGAACATAACATTGACAAGATGCACACATTGCAATTCCACCACAAGTACCCTCTACGGGTAAATCATAAGCCTTACACACCTCCATTAAATTCATAGCCATATCATAAGGTGCGTCAACTTTATGAGTTTCTCCTTCTCGATCGATAATTTTGATTTTGATATCTTGACTCAATAGGTGTAATTTATTGTTAAGCTTCTATGTTTACTACTTTTTCAATGTGAGGTGCATGTTTTTTAATTGTCATTTCAACACCCAACTTCAAGGTCATTTGATTCACAGAACATCCTACACAAGCCCCGTGAAGTTGTACATTTACAATCTTATCATCTTCAATTGAGACCAAAGAGATATCACCTCCATCAGCAGCAAGAAAAGGTCGTATTTCTGTTAAGGCAAGAAGAACTTTCTGTTTTGTTTCAGATGATTTCATAATTATTTTTTTACGGCTGAACAGCCTGACATTGTTGTTATTTTAACTGCTTGAGTTGGAGGTAATGTTTTATTACGATCTACTAGTTGAGCAGCCATGTTTTGAGTAATCAATTCAATTGCTTTTGAAACAGGTGTTTGAAACTGAAGGGCAGCTGGTCGGCCAAAGTCTCCTGCTTCACGTACACTCTGTACCAAAGGTATTTCACCAAGAAAAGGGACTCCTGTATCTTGAGCCAAATTTTTTGCGCCTTCTTTTCCAAATAAATAATATTTATTATCGGGAAGTTCCTCGGGTGTAAAATAAGACATATTTTCGACTACTCCCAGAACAGGAACTTGAATACTTTCTTGCTGAAACATTGCTATTCCCTTTTTAGCGTCTGCTAAAGCTATATTTTGTGGGGTACTCACAACCACAGCACCGTTTATTGGAAGTGACTGGACAATACTCAAATGGATGTCTCCCGTTCCAGGAGGTAGATCAATTAACAAAAAGTCAAGTTCTCCCCAAGCTGCATCAAAGATCATTTGATTCAATGCCTTAGATGCCATAGGTCCTCGCCAAATAACTGCTTGGTTGGGTTGGGTAAAAAACCCTATTGAAAGCACTTTTACTCCATAGTTTTCAATCGGTTCCATTTGGGACTTTCCATCAACCGTAACTGAAAGTGGTCGTTCACCTTCCATATCCATCATCGTTGGAATGGAAGGACCATAAATATCTGCATCCAATATGCCTACTTGAAATCCCATTTGAGCCAAGGTTACAGCAATGTTTGAGGTAACTGTAGATTTACCAACACCTCCTTTACCTGAAGAAATGGCAACAATAGAACTAATTCCCTCAATAGGTTGTCCTTTTATGGGTGCTTCTTTTTTTGGAGGAGCTTCAAACTTTACATTGGTTGTTACTTTTGCTTTTTGATGAATCTTAGCATGAATACTTTTTAGAATTTCAACCTCAACTTTTTTTCGGGCTTGAAGACTCGGATTTTTAATAACTAAATCAATAACAACTTCATCACCAAAAACATTAATATTTTTAAGTGCACCGCTTGCAACTATATTTTGCCCCTCTCCCGGAACGGTAAGTCCCTCAAGAACTTCATGTACTGCCTGTTTTGATATGTTCATTTAGGGTTCCCTTTTTTTATGTTGATTCTAAATTACAAATATAAGATTCTCAATCGAGATGAAGAACATTTACTTATTTTATTGGGACTAATGAGATAAATGATCGGATGGATCCCATAAAAATTGATCAAAATTAATTATCTTATTGTCTTCGATTTTGATGCCTTCATTCTCAAGCAATTGCTGCATTAGATTTGTTCCTTCGAAATGATATTTCCCAGTCAAAAGACCTAGTCTATTTACTACCCTATGTGCTGGAACATTTTGCGTGTTATGGGAAGCATTCATTGCCCAACCTACCATTCTTGCACTTTGTGGTGATCCCAGATAACGTGCTATCAAACCATATGAAGAAACACGACCATAGGGGATTTTTCGAACTACTTCGTACACTCGTTCAAAAAAATTAAGGTCTTTTGGTGACATTATTTGGGAAATTTGAATTTTAAATAGGTAATTGGTTTTTTCTGCTTCAAGTATATGCTTTCATAATACGTTTGAATTGCTGTTGCTTCTTTTGGAGCATGGGGATTAGTATATAAATTATGATGAGAATAATCTACTACAATGCCCATCCCTTCCAGTAAACCTAGGGTGTAGCCGTGCATATATTCGCTATCTGTTTTGAGATGAATAAAACCCTTTAGCTTAAGAATCGATTTGTATTTAGCTAAAAACTGAGGGTTGGTAAGCCGGTGTTTTGTCCGTTTAAATTTTATCTGTGGATCTGGGAAGGTTATCCAAATCTCATCAACCTCACAAGCTGTAAATAAGTCTGTTACCAGTTCTATTTGGGCACGTATAAAAGCCACATTTGGTAGTCCTTTTTTAAGAGATTTTTTAGCACCTGCCCAAAATCGAGCTCCTTTCAAATCAATCCCAATAAAGTTTTTTTCGGGAAATTTTTGAGCTAAATAAATAGAATATTCTCCTTTACCACAACCCAATTCTAAAACTATAGGATTATCATTTTTAAAAAAATCTTTATTCCATTTTCCTTTTAACGGAAACCTTTGCTCAACCAATTCTTCCCGGCTTGGCTGAATTACATTTGAAAATGTTAAATTTTGATTGAATCTTTTTAATTTATTTTTGCTTCCCAAAATGTATTTGTTTGAGTGTAAAAATAAATAAAATTTAAGCGAACTCCTGTGTTGAACTATTTTGTTTTGGGCAACGAAAAAGAAAATTCTGAACCAACTCCAAAAGTACTTTGAACATAGATTTTTTCTTGATGAGCCTCAATAATATGTTTTACAATAGCAAGCCCTAGCCCTGAACCCCCTTCGTCGCGATTCCGAGCTTTATCTATCCTATAAAAACGTTCAAAAAGCCTGGGAATGTGCTTTTCTTCAATTCCGCTTCCATTATCAATTACCCGCACCAATATTTTTTGTTTATTCAAAAAAACTATGGCTATCTCTGTAGTTCCTCCTATTACCCCATACTTGAGGGAATTGACAATTAAATTGGTAATTACCTGAGAAATTCTTTTCCTATCTGCTTTTACCGGGAGGGTTTCACTTTCAATGGGTTTTTCAAAAACCAATTCAATTTTTCTTTTCTTCGCTCTTATCTCCATAAGTCCTAAAACTTCATCAATTAAGGCAATTAAATCAAAACGTTCTATTTCTATTGACGTAACTCCAGCTTCGAATTTGGTTATTAAATCCAAATCATTAACAATGTGATTCAATCTATCTATGCTTTGAGCAGCTTTTTGAAGGTATTTGTTTCTAATGTCTTGATCTTCGGCAGCGCCATCGAGAAGAGTTAAAATATAACTTTCTACTGTAAATAAGGGGGTTTTTAATTCATGGGCTACGTTTCCAATAAATTCTTTCCTGTAGTTGTCTTTTACTTTAAGTAATTCTATCTCAAGCTTACTATCTTTTGCAAAGTTCTGAATACTGCTAGTTAAGGACTGTGCATCTCTCTTTAATAAATTTTTACTCAAAGAAGATCCTTCGTTGTAAAATTCATCATAAAGAACCTTTACTTTCAATAAAATATATCGTTCTATTTGATATTGAATAAATGAAACAAAAAAAAAGAACAAAAAAAAACTGATCACTGTTGTTGTCAATGGGTAATCAAAATATGTAAGGTCTTTAAAGTAGGAATTGAAGGCAATAACCAGAGTAAACCCAAATAGACATATAAATAGGGTAATAAAAAATGAAGTCCTAAATCTTAAGAATAATCTAATCAATTGTTCTGGTTAATGACAAATTTGTATCCAACTCCTTTAATTGTTTTTATATAGTTTGAGCCCATTTTCTCTCTCAATTTACGAATGTGAACATCAATAGTTCGATCACCTACTACTACATCATTACCCCAAACGGATTCTAAAATAACATCCCGTTTAAAAACCTTATCGGGTTGGGATGCCAATAGTCGTAATAATTCAAATTCTTTTCTAGGAAATAAAATCTTTTTATCCTTTAAGGTAACTTTGTATTCATCAAGATTGATGGTCAAATCACCATGGGCAATTTCTGAACTGACTTCGCTGTTGAGAAAACGTCTTAATAAAGCATTTACTTTTGAGTTGAGTACTTTTGGCTTTATTGGTTTATTCACATAATCATCTGCCCCAACACCAAAGGCTGCTACTTGTGAGTAGTCTTCTGAACGTGCTGACAAAAACATAATTATTATTTCTTGATGACGTTTATCTTTCCGAATAATTTCACAGGTTTCAATTCCGTCCATTACTGGCATCATTACATCTAAAATTATTAAATGAGGTTTAACTTTTTCCACCTGAGCCAAAGCTTCTTTCCCGTTAAAAGCAGAAAAGACTTGATACCCTTCTTTCTTTAAATTATAACTCAGAATTTCAATGATGTCTGGCTCGTCATCAACTAACAAGATTTTAATTTTATCTTTCTCCATATTAATTTACTGATGTTTGGTTGATTTTAAATCAATACCCAAACAAGAAATATTTACTCAAAAATAAGAATAAAATCAACTGCTTTTAAATTATTAATGATTTCATCACATTAAAACAGAATTACATAGAAAACCTTTAAAAATGAATAGCTTTGTATTCTATGAATCGATCGATCGAGCATTTCTGGGAAATTAACTCAAAATCGGATTTTGAGATGTTTACCATACAAACCTTTTTTTTTCAGTATGAAAACAATGCGATTTATCGCTCGTATTGCGATTTAATAAACTTTAGCAAGGCCGATGTCAGTTCAATTGAGCAAATTCCATTTTTACCAATTCAGTTTTTTAAAACCCATGAAGTAAAATCTTTTAGAGGTGCTGAGGAGATGACTTTTAGTTCAAGCGGAACAACTGGTGAAAAAACTTCTACACATTTTATTAAAAGCCTGAAGGATTATGAGAACAGTTTCAATTATGCATTTCGATCATTTTACGGAGATCCAAAAGAGGTAACTATTCTGGCATTACTACCCTGCTATCTTGAACGTAAGGGGTCCTCTTTGATTTACATGGTCGAAAACCTCATTCAACAAAGTCAAAGTGCTGATAGTGGTTTTTATTTAAATGATTATGAGAAACTAAAAAATGTCATTGAAAAACTTGAAGCTACCCATCAACCTACGATCTTAATTGGAGTAAGTTTTGCCCTTCTCGATTTGATAGAGCAATTTAATTTTGATCTAAATCATACGCTTGTTATGGAAACTGGCGGTATGAAGGGAAGGCGCAAAGAATTGATACGAGAAGATCTACATAAACAACTTTGCAAAGGTTTTGGGGTGGAACAAATTCACTCCGAATACGGGATGACAGAACTACTCTCTCAAGCCTACTCTAAAGGGCATGGTGTTTTTAGCTGTCCTCCATGGATACGTGTTTCTTTACGTGAAATCACAGACCCTTTCAAGTCAATAGAGAACGGTGGGATGGGTAATATCAATGTAATTGATCTTGCCAATCAATTTTCATGCGCCTTTATTGCTACTCAGGACATTGGAAAAATCCATGCTGAAAATCAATTTGAAATTCTGGGGAGAGCAGATTACTCTGATGTCCGTGGTTGTAATCTTTTGGTTTATTAGACGAACTTGAGGATAAAATAGGTTTTCTTTCCACGTTGAAGCAGAACATATCGATCATTAATCAAGTCTTTGTTGGATAAAACATATTCTTCATTTATTTTGATTTTATTAACCGAAATTGAATTTTCTTTCAATGCACGACGAGCTTCCCCATTGGATTTTAAGAACGAAGATTCACCTGCCAAGACAACAATAATATCAATTCCAGATTCTAATTTTGTCATGCTTATTTCTGCCTGTTGAACTCCTTCAAACACGTCTAAAAAGTTAGCCTTATCTAAACTTTTGAGCTCCTCTGAAGTTGATTTTCCAAACAAAATTTGAGAAGCCTTTTTCGCTTTATCTAAATCCTTTTTGGAGTGCACCAAAAGGGTAACTTCATTTGCGATTTTATTTTGTAAAACTCTTAAATGCGGCGTTTGCTTGTGCTCTTCTATCAAAGAGTCAATCTCTTCTCGGCTTAAGAAAGTAAAAATCTTTATGTAATTTTCTGCATCTTCATCAGAAGCATTCAACCAATACTGATAAAATTTATATGGGGAGGTTCGTTCTATATCTAACCATATGTTGCCTCCTTCTGTTTTTCCAAACTTAGTCCCATCTGCTTTAGTAATTAATGGACAGGTTATTGCGTAAGCTTTTCCATTTGCTTTACGACGAACCAACTCGGTTCCTGTTGTGATATTCCCCCACTGATCACTTCCTCCCATTTGAAGGGTACAATTTAGGTTTTTGTAAAGGTGTAAAAAATCGTATCCCTGCAACAATTGATATGTAAATTCTGTAAATGACATTCCCGCTTGTGACTCAGAACCTAAGCGTTTTTTGACAGAGTCTTTAGACATCATGTAATTTACTGTTATATGCTTTCCTATTTCTCTTGAAAAGTCAATCAAAGAGTATCCTTTCATCCAATCAAAGTTATTAACCAGAAGTGCTGGGTTTTTGCTGTTTTGATCAAAGTCCAAAAAACGAGATAATTGACTTTTAATCCCTTTAATATTTTTGTTTAAAGTTTGTTCGTTTAGCAAATTGCGTTCTGCTGATTTACCAGACGGATCACCAATCATTCCAGTAGCACCACCTAAAAGAGCTATGGGTCGATGACCTGCTTTTTGAAAATGCATTAAAATCATAATTTGCACCAAACTACCAATATGGAGTGAGTCTGCAGTCGGATCAAAACCAATGTATCCCGATGTCTTTTTTTTATTTAAATGATTTTCAGTTTCTGGTATGATGTCATTTAACATTCCTCGCCATCTTAACTCTTCAACAAAAGGATTTTTCATTTAATAGTTCTAGTTTATAAATTGATCTTAAGCGTTTTGATTTCAATGATCTCCTCAAAACAAATTAGAAATTTTTTCAAATCCATACCAGTAAGGCATCAATTTGTACAAAGATAGATTTCTAAGCTGTAACAAGAAAGACAATAATAAAAAACAGTACTTTTGAATCATGATTTTAGTTACTGGAGCAACTGGATTGGTGGGGTCTCACTTACTTTTAAAACTTCTTGAGCAAGATGAAGATGTTATAGCACTCTATCGTTCAGAATTTAAAAAAGAAATAACGATTTCTTTCATAAAGGATCGTATGCTTACCCAAAAAAAAATCATTTGGCGTAAAGGAGATATTTGTAATCTTCCAAGTCTTGAATTAGCTTTTCAAGGCGTTACGCGATTGTATCATTGTGCTGCATTTATTTCTTTTGCTCACTACAAACAAGAAACTTTAATGGAAGTTAATCAAAAAGGAACAACCTATTTAGTTAATCTTGCCATAAAACATAAACTTAAAAAAATAGCTTACATAAGTTCCATTGCTGCTCTTGGTAATGATATTAACTCAGATTTTATTGACGAATCAACGCCTTGGAATGCAGAACTTGATCATACGCCTTATGCTTATTCTAAATTTGGAGCAGAACTTGAAGTCTGGAGGGGAACTCAAGAAGGAATTCCTGCGGTAATAATCAATCCTGGTGTAATTCTTGGCACAGGCGTAAAAGGGAATCCACTGGAGCTTTTGTGTGACCAAATAGATAATCGTCTTCATTTTTTTCCAAAAGGTACAACAGGCTATGTCACTGTTGAAGATGTTGTTGATGTGCTTGTTCATTTAATGAATTCTGGAATAAAAAATGAACGATTTGTTCTTGTTGCAGCAAATTGGAGCTATGAACAAATGTTCAAAAGAATTGCTTTTTTAAAGGGGGGGGAACCTCCAAAAATAGCCTTGAGAAGATCTTGGCTACAACTTTTTAATTTTTTCGAAATTATCCTCTCATTGTTTGGGAAAAGACGATTTATGTCTAAAGCACTAATCGGTAGTCTTTGCGACGATAAAAAAATCATGGGAACTCGAATAGAAGAAATAACATCCTTCAAATACTCAGATATTGACATGTATTTGTTTAAAAATGTTGCTAACCCTTTTTAATTTTTGTGCTCATTTTTAATAAGGGTGTCTAAACTATCCTGAATGTTTAGATATCGAACTTCAAGGTTTTGAAAAATCTTTTTCATTAGTTTGGGTTTTTGAACATAATACATTTGATTTTGGATCAACTGAAGGCTATCAATCCCATACTTTTCATAGATGTATTGAACCCCGAGATAACTTTTAAATTCCTCATTTAAATCGTTAGAGTTTTGAACAGATTTCATTACAGTTAAATCGTAAAAGATATCCTCCATAATTTCACGTGAAATCTTTTTTTCTGGCTCAATTACTGGAGTGCTTCCATCGCATGCTAGACAGAATGTTGCGACAAAAAGAATTAAACTACTCTTCATAAATCTTATCTATTAAAAGTTAACCGTTTTGCTGCTTTGTTTTCAACAATAGAGTCTTTTGTAAATACACATGAACCATTTACCCATGTTGTATCTATTTTTGCTTGAAATTCTATCCCTTCAAATGGGGACCATTTGCACTTATAAAGTAAAGATTCTGGGGCAACGGTTGTTGTTTTATTTAAATCTACTAATACTAAATCAGCATAATAGCCTTCTTTTACATATCCTCTTTTCTCAATTTCAAATAAAATTGCAGGATTATGACAGGCTTTTTGGATCAATTTTTCAAGAGATATTTTTCCTTTTTTTGAGACGGTTAACAACGCTAAGAGTGCATGTTGAACCAATGGTCCTCCAGAAGGTGCAGAGGCATATTTATTGTTTTTTTCTTCGAGGGTGTGAGGAGCATGATCGGTTGCTAAAACATCAATTCGATCATCATTCAGTGCTTCCCAAAGGGCATCTTGATCTTTCTGATTTTTAACTGCTGGATTCCATTTAATTCGAGTACCATGTGTTTTGTAATCTTTGGCTGAAAACCAAAGGTGATGAACACAAACTTCTGATGTGATTTTTTTCTCGGCTAATGGTAGGTCATTTCTAAAAAGCTCAGTTTCTATTGCTGTTGACAAATGAAATACATGAAGACGAGCTCCAGTTTCATTCGCTAAAGAAATTGCTCTTGAGGAAGACAAATAACAAGCTTTATCACTCCTGATCACTGGATGTAATTCAATGGGGATATCCTCTCCATATTGCTCTTCATATTTTGTGAAATTAGCTTTAACTGTTGATTCATCCTCACAGTGAACAGAAATCAAAAGATCCGTAGTTGAAAAGATTTCTTTTAAAACTGCTTGATCATCCACCAACATATTACCCGTTGAGGACCCTAAAAAAAGTTTAAGACCAGCTACTTTAGTTTTATCAAGCTTTTTTATTTCGTCAATATTGTCGTTGGTTCCACCAAACATAAAAGAATAATTTGCAATTGAGGTTTCTCGGGCGCAATCAAACTTATTCTCGAGTGCTTCAATATTTGTGGTCTGAGGATTGGTGTTGGGCATTTCAATAAACGAAGTAATTCCCCCTGCTACTGCCGCACGTGATTCAGATTCAATCGTTGCTTTGTGTGTCAAACCGGGTTCTCTAAAATGAACTTGATCGTCTATCAATCCCGGTATTAAATGTTTTCCCGTTGCATCAATAACCTGATCTGCTTCGATTTCGAGATTTAAACCAATTTTTTTTATTTTTTCTCCAACAATCAAAACATCTTTGATTTCTTGTAAACCTTCATTTACAACAGTTGCATTCTTGATTAAAACTGTATTCATGTTTTGCATTTAAATAATGATTCTATTCGAAGATACAATACTCCGTATATTGCCTCCCAAATGATTGATCCATTCATTTTAGATTGCCCCTTTACTCGATTTAAAAATATAATCGAATGTTCTTTCAGAGTAAATCCCTTGATCCATGCTTTATATTTCAATTCTATTTGAAAAGCATACCCTACAAATTTAACTTCATCTAAGTTAATTGCATCCAATACTTCAGATTTATACCCTACAAAACCAGCTGTAGAATCCTTCACTGGAAGTCCAGTAAAGAATTTAACATAATACGATGCGCCTAGTGAAAGTAAAATTCTTCCCAAGGGCCAGTTCACTACATTAATACCATCAATATACCGAGAACCTATCACAACATCTGCCCCTTGCCCAATCAGTTGTTCCATCTTGGGGATATCCTTGGGGTTATGAGAAAAATCAGCGTCCATTTGAAAAATATAGTTGTAATCCCTTGATTTTGACCATTGGAAAGCATGTAAATAAGCGCGACCTAGCCCTTCTTTTTTCAATTGGGTTTCTAAAAAAATACGGTTTGGATATTTCTTAAAAAGATTTTTTACCAATTTACCCGTTCCATCTGGTGAAGAATCATCCACAACAAGTACGTGATAATTATCACTTATTATAAGTAATTCATCAATAATAGCTTCTATGTTGTCCGCCTCGTTGTAGGTCGGTATGACGATGAGTGTGTTTTTCATTTGTAGGGATAAAAGTAATAAATTTAAAAGGATCGATACGAGATTTAGGAATCCATTTGTAATTGAATTCTTAATGAAAACCATTAATTTTAACCCATGGAAGATTGGATTTTAAGAAACAACACCCAACAAGATTGGATCAGTCTTGTGTTCCTATTTAATTTTATTCTTTTTACTGTTCTTGGGAGTTCAAATAAAAGTGAATTCAAATATTTTATTCGCTTTTATGAATCGGCTTTGTATTTCAAAATTTACGGAAAAGATAAAAACAGACTTCATCATTTTACGGTAATAGGAACCTTATTTTTAATCCTTAATTTCAGTCTTATTTTATTTTACTCTTTAACTTTTCTAAAATTAGTACCCCCATCTTTTCCTTTTTTTATTAATCTTACTACTGGAATTTTTGCTTTAGTTTTAATTCGGTTTATTATTGAAAATAAGGTGTTTAAACTATTCGGAATAAATGAACTTGCCGAATCATTTCAGTTTAAAAGTTTAAGTCATCAAATTCAAATATCGATCCTTTCATTTTTCTTATTTCTTTTTTATCAATTCACTTTTCAACATACAGAATTTTTATACGTCATACTTACCGTAATATTAATTCTTTATGTTTTATCTCAAATGTCTTTATATAGAGAATATTGGAATGAGTTTAAGGACTATTTATTGTATTTAATTTTGTACCTTTGCGTATTCAAAATTGCACCTTGGATTGTGCTTTACAGCACATTAAATTAAGACAATCATAAAACCCATATGAAATTAAAAACGATACTCATATCTCAGCCTGAACCTGCAAACGAAAATTCACCCTACACTCGTCTCAAAGAAAAACATAACTTGAAGATTGATTTCAGACCTTTTATTCATGTTGAGGGTGTTGATGCGAAAGAAGTACGACGACAAAAGATAGATTTTGCAGAATACACTTCTGTAATTTTGACGAGCCGAAATTCAGTAGACCACTTTTTCAGATTGGCTGAAGAAATGCGTTTCAAGGTTTCTGATGCAACAAAATATTTTTGTCAATCTGAGGCTGTAGCATTTTACCTACAGAAGTATGTCGTTTACAGAAAACGTAAAATTTATGTGGGCCAGAAAAGCTTAAACGACCTCGAATCTGTTTTTAAGAAGTTTGGAGATGAAAAGTTTTTACTTCCTTCTTCTGATATTTTAAAACCTGCAACTCCCGACTTTTTAAATAGTCTAGGGATCAATTGGACCCGTGCGCAATTGTACAAAACCGTGGTAAGTGATTTGTCTGATTTACGTGATGTTTATTACGATGTCTTAGTATTCTTTAGTCCTTCTGGAATTGAGTCTTTATTGCATAATTTCCCCGATTTTGAACAGAACGAAACCCGAATTGCTGTTTACGGGAACACTACTGTCAAAGCTGCTGATAAAGCCCAGCTTAGAATAGACATCAAAGCCCCTACCGAAGAAACTCCTTCTATGACCATGGCAATTGAAAAATATATTGCCAAAAACTTAAAATAATTTACTTTTTTAGAAAAGATACCGTTAAATAAATCCAAGCGGAAATTATCAAAACCCCACCTAGTGGGGTGATAGGACCCAAGGTTTTTACTGACCATCCATGTAGTTGTTTTGTAGACAAAAGGAAAATACTTCCGGAGAAAAGAAAAACGCCAGACAGAACCAACTTAATAAAAATATCTTTGGATTCGGATTGAATGGATGAAATACTATTGATCAACAGTATTGCTAGTGCATGATATATTAAATAACGGACGCCCACTTCAAAACTGCTTAGTTCTTCGTTGGTTAATCGAGCTTTGAGGAAATGACTCCCCAAAGCGCCCAAACTTACAGCAATTGCAAGCAACCCACTTGCTATGGCATTGATCAACTTTTCTTGAAATTCCATTTTTTATTTTTTATAAAGATACTTACTGAAAGGCTTTTGTCCTAGTCAGTTTAATTAAATCAACAGATTAATATAAATAAATTGTTTTTATTAACTAAATACATATTTTTGACGAAATAAAATTAATAATGAAAATTTCAAATCAAGAAATCCAAGTAGACGGGATCGATAAAATTATTTTAAATGGTTTAATTAAAAATGCAAGAGTTTCTATTGCTGAACTGGCGCAAAGAGCTGGAATTTCTGGAGCTGCAGTTCATCAACGTCTGAAAAAATTAGAAAATTCTTCTTTAATTAGCGGTTCTCAAATCAATATTAATCCAAAGGTTTTGGGGTATACTACCTTGGCTTTTATTGGTGTTTTTTTAGATAAAGCTGCCAGTAATCCACAAGCTGTAGCACAACTGAAAAAGATATCTGAGGTTATCGAATGTCATTACACTACAGGAAATTGGAGTATTTTAATTAAGATTTTGTGCAAAGATAATGAACATCTAATGCATTTACTCAATACAAAGATACAGACCATTACTGGAATTTCACGAACAGAGACTTTTATTTCTCTAAACCAACAAATCAAAAGACAAATAGCACTGTAATAAACTGCTATTATTTTTTGAAATTAGAAAAACATCTCAATCAACTTGTATTTTTTCTTTTATTTCTAAAAACAATAATCAAAATCATGACTTGTAAAATACCTGCCACAAGATTAGCCAATAAAACCGATATACTGCCAATGTAAAAACCATAAATCCCCCAAAGAATAACTCCCGTTAGCATTACCATGTACATGGTTACAGAAACTCCTTCAGATGATTTTGACTTCCACACTTTTATTACTTGAGGCAAAAAAGATGATGTTGTCAATAACGCTGCTACATAACCAATGATTTCAATATCCATTAACTAACTATATTTATTATTTTTCCAAGCACTACAATCACTTTTTTTGGAACTTTACCCTGTAGTTGCTTTTGTGTGCGTTCATCATTCATGACTATTTCCTGAATTTCTTTGGGGTTTAATTCTAATGAAAGTTCAACAGTAAACTTCATTTTCCCATTAAATGAAACAGGATAATTTTTAGAAGATTCTACCAAATACGAGGGTTCGTAAACTGGAAAAGAAGCTAAACTTATACTTGTATTGTGACCTAATAATTGCCAGAATTCTTCTGATAAATGAGCTGCAAACGGGGATAATAATACTGCCAAAGGTTCTAATACCTCTCTTTCATTGCACTTTTGTGTAGTCAATTCATTTACACAAATCATAAAAAAACTGATACATGTATTGAAAGAAAAATTCTCAATATCTTCAGTAACTTTTTTTATGGTTTGATGTAAGCTTTTCAAGGATTCTTTGGATGCAGCTCCATCTGATACATGAAATTCTTCGGATTTGTGGTATAACTTCCAAAGTTTCTTGAGAAACGAATGAACACCTGAAATACCAGCAGTGTTCCATGGCTTTGCTTGTTCTAGCGGTCCTAAAAACATTTCATACATCCGTAATGTGTCTGCTCCGTATTGTTCACAAATAAGATCCGGATTAACTACATTATATTTTGATTTGGACATTTTTTCTACTTCACGTCCAACGAAATAAACGCCATTTTCTAAAATAAAAGAAGTATTACTAAATTGAGGATGCCATTTTTTAAGAGCCTCTAAATCTAGTTCATCTGAATTATTTACCATACTGATGTCTACTCGGATTGGTTCAACTTCAAATTCTTTTATAAGATTTTTAGACACATACTCTTGAGTTCCCTTTTTCCGATAAATAAAAGCTGATGATCCCAGTATCATTCCTTGATTAATCAACTTTTTTGCGTATTCATCAACTGGTAATAAGTTTAAATCAAAAAGAAATTTCTGCCAAAAACGAGAATACAATAAGTGTCCCGTAGCATGCTCATTCCCGCCGATATATAAATCTACGTTTTGCCAATAATCCACAGCTTCTTTACTAACAAATACCTGTTGATTATCAGCATCCATATATCTGTTGAAGTACCATGAACTTCCAGCCCAACCCGGCATTGTATTCAGTTCTAAGGGAAAAACACTGGTTTCATTCAATTCAGAGTTATGAACTACTTTTTCATAAACAGTATCCCATGCCCATGAGGTCGCATTTCCCAGAGGAGGTGCTCCTTCTGGAGTGGGTAAATATTGTTCAACTTCTGGGAGAACTAAGGGTAGGTTTTCTGGTTTTAATGCAACTGGCATTCCATTTTTATAATAAATTGGAATCGGTTCTCCCCAGTATCTTTGTCTACTGAAAACAGCATCTCTTAATCTGTAGTTAATGGTTCCCTCACCAGATCCTTCTTGTTCCAGGCGATCTATGACTTTTATCATTGCTTCTTCATAATCCAAGCCATTTAAAAAGTCAGAATCTTTAATTTTTATTTTTCTCTTTTCAACAAAAGCCTCATTGGTAATGTCAGCTCCTTCAAAAATGTTACGGATTTGAATGTTAAAATGTTTTGCAAAATCAAAATCTCTTTGGTCACCACAGGGAACCGCCATTACTGCTCCCTTACCGTATCCTGCTAAAACATAATCTCCAATCCAGATTGGAATAGGTTCTTTTGTTAAAGGATGTATTGCGTAAGATCCTGTAAATACTCCGCTAATAGATTTTACGTCAGCTGTACGATCTCGTTCAGAACGTTTTGCACTTGCTTCAACATATGCTGCTACTTCAGTTTTTTGCTCATCGCTAACAATAATATCTGCCAACGGATGTTCTGGTGCCAATGTCATAAAAGTTACACCGAACAAAGTATCGGGTCGGGTTGTAAAAACTTCTATTTTACCTTCATGATCTTGAATATCAAAACTAACATTTGCACCTATTGATTTACCAATCCAATTACGTTGCATTTCTTTCAAAGACTCCGGCCAATCCAAATGATTCAATCCCTCAAGTAAACGTTCTGCATAGGCTCCTATTCGCATACTCCATTGCTTCATCTTCTTTTTGGTTACCAAATAACCTCCTCGCTCCGAAACACCACTGACTATTTCATCATTAGCCAAAACTGTTCCTAAGTCTGGACACCAATTCACTTCAGATTCAGATAAATACGCCAAACGATACATCAACAAAACTTCTTGTTTTTCTAGGTGTGAAAAACCAATCCATTCATCTCGTGAAAATGAAGATGTCTTTTTATCACAAACAGCATTTAAATTAACACTTCCGTGGGTTTCAAAATGTGCTACCAACTTCTCAATGGGCTGTGCTGAATTTGTTTTTTTACAGTAATAAGAATCAAACAATAACAAAAATATCCATTGAGTCCATTTATAAAAATCTGCTTGTGAAGTTCTAACTTCTCTACTCCAATCGAAAGAAAACCCCATCTTATCAAGCTGCTTTCTGTAGCGGCTAATATTAGTTTCTGTAGTAAGGTTGGGGTGCTGCCCCGTTTGAATAGCATATTGCTCTGCTGGCAAACCAAAAGAATCATATCCTTGTGGATGAAGAACATTGAATCCTTTATGGCGTTTGTAACGGGCATAAATATCACTTGCAATATAACCTAGAGGGTGTCCTACGTGCAAACCTGCGCCAGAGGGATAAGGGAACATATCCAAAACATAATATTTCGGAAGTGTACTTTTATTGTTTGCTTTAAAGGTTTGATTTTTGGCCCAATAGCTTTGCCACTTTTTTTCGATTTCAAGGAAATTATACCCCACAATAGTTCAGTTTATTTGAACCACAAAAATAGTATTAAAGCAGGAAAGGAAAAAGTTTATTGATACCAAGAATACAAATTGCTTCTTGTTTACTATTTTTACTGTATGAATTCAATACAGGTAAAGAATAATTCACAAGAAAATTATCAAAAAAGACGATTGCTTTCTACATACTTTTCTGTAATCTTAAGTATTTCCTTAGTCTTGTTTCTGGTAGGATTGTTAGGCCTGCTTTTATTGAATTCAAAAAAAGTTGCAGATCATTTTAAAGAACAAATCGCTTTTACAATTTACATTGATGATTCTGCCAAGCCAATCGAGATAAAACAACTTCAAAAAAGTTTAGCGCTCCGTCAGGAGACCAAAACTACCCGTTTTGTATCAAAAGAGGAGGCCGCAGAAATTCATGCACAAGAAATTGGAGAAGATTTTATGGAGTTTCTTGGATACAACCCCCTGTTAAGCTCGATCGATGTTTATTTTAATGCAGCTTTTATTACTCCTGGTTTTCTTAAGGATTTACAAAAGAATTTTGAAGAAAAAACTTACATCAATGAGGTTCTTTACGATCAACCTCTGGTAGAAATATTAGATGAAAATATCAAGAAAATTACTCAATGGATATTGATTTTAAGTTTCATTTTTATTTTAGTTGCAATTTTACTAATCAACAGTTCCATTCGATTGTCCATTTATTCAAAAAGAATGATTATCAAAACAATGCAGTTGGTTGGGGCTACAAAAAGCTTTATTCGATTTCCTTTCATAATGAAACATCTCCAACTTGGAATTATAGGTTCTATTATCGCTCTTGGTGGGCTAACGGTTGTTCTATATGAGCTCGATAAACGATTCCCAGAGCTAAATTTAATAGCAAATCCCTTGGAGCCTACCTTAATTTTTTCTGCTGTTCTTGGAATGGGAATTTTAATTACGGGACTTAGTACCTTTTTTGCAACTCAACGTTTCTTGAATCTAACTACTGAAGCTGTTCAATAACTCTTTATGAAAAAATTAAAATCTACAAAAAAAGAATTCTTATTTGGAAAGCGTAACTATCAATTTCTATTGCTGTCGATAATAATAATTGGTGTGGGGTTTATTTTGATGGTAGGTGGGGGCAGTTCTGACCCAAACATCTTTAACCCAGAAATATTTAATTTTAGACGTATTCGCTTGGCTCCCACTTTGGTTTTAATCGGTTTTGGATTAGCTGTTTATTCAATTTTGACTTCCCCTAAAAAATAATTCAATGGATATACTAACAGCAATTATGCTGGGGATAGTTCAAGGGTTAACAGAGTTTTTACCCATCTCTTCTAGTGGTCATTTAGAACTTGTAAAAGTAATCTTAGGAGACCAGTCTTTACCCAAAGAAAGCCTATTAATGACAATTGTACTTCACGGTGCAACTGCTTTGAGCACTGTCGTTGTTTTTAGAAAAGACATCTATGAAATATTTCAAGGTTTATTTGAGTTCAAGAAAAATGAAGCTTTTTATTTTTCATTGAAAATAATCACATCCATGATTCCCGCAGTTTTTGTGGGTCTCTTTTTAGAAGACTTTATTTCTCAACTGTTCCATCAAAACATTCTTTTGGTTGGAGTAATGTTATGGATAACAGCTGCACTATTGTATTTGGCAAACCGTTCTCAAGTGGCTAAAAAAAAATTGAGCCTAAAATCTGCTTTTAATATTGGTGTAATTCAGGCCATCGCAATTGTTCCCGGTATTTCTAGAAGTGGAGCAACCATAGCCTTGGGTGTTCTTCTGGGAATTGATAAAAGTAAGGCTGCACGTTTTTCTTTTCTTATGGTAATTCCTTTGATTTTTGGTAGCATCTTCAAAAGTTTTCTTGAAATTGGGAACAATCCCACACAAATAAATTCATTAACAATGATTGTGGGTTTTACAGCAGCTTTTGCCACCGGAATAATCTCTTGTAAATGGATGATTGAATGGGTGAAAAATTCAAAGTTATGGTACTTTAGCATTTATTGTATGATTGTTGGAACTGTAGCTATCATTTATGAATTTTTATGAATGAATTGAAAGAAAACTTTCTGAATGGCGAAGTCATTCTTATTGATAAGCCGTTGAATTGGACTTCATTTCAAGTAGTAAATAAAGTTCGCTGGATGATTAAAACTACATTCGGACTCAAAAAAATAAAAGTAGGGCACGCAGGAACACTAGATCCTCTGGCTTCGGGGCTTTTGATTTTGTGTACGGGTAAACTAACAAAACAAATTGAACAGTTCATGGGTCAAGAAAAGGAGTATGTTGGAACTCTTTCACTTGGAGCAACCACCCCTTCATATGATCTCGAAACTGAAATTAACCAGTATTTTCCAATCGAACATATCGACAAAAAACTCCTCGAAAATACCTTAACGCAGTTTACAGGAACCATTGACCAAAAGCCACCAATTTTTTCTGCATTAAAAAAAGAAGGGAAACGTTTGTATGAATTTGCTAGAGAGGGTCTAGAAGTTGAGGTCCCGTCTAGAAAAGTTACCATCCGAAATTTTGAGATAACTCAAGTAAATTTTCCAGAAATAGATTTTAAAGTAAACTGTAGCAAAGGTACTTACATCAGATCCCTGGCACATAACTATGGGAAATCACTCAACTCGGGTGCATATCTCAATGCATTAAGACGAACTCGAATTGGTAAATTCAGTGTAGAAAATGCAATCCAAATCGAAGATTTTCAAAAACTCCTAGAAAAGTAATGGTAATCCTTGTATTATGTGACAAGATCTCAAAATCAATCCCCTTAATTTTCTATATTTGTAATACTAAAAAAAGTGTATGAATTTTAAACGTATATTACTAAAACTTAGTGGTGAAGCACTAATGGGAGAACGATCTTATGGGATCGACCCTAGACAAATTAGAAAATATGCCGAAGAAATTAAGCAGATCTACAACCAAAATGTAGAAATAGCAATCGTAATTGGCGGAGGTAATATTTTTAGAGGTGTATCTGGGTCCAGTCAGGGAGTAGACCGAGTTCAGGCAGATTATATGGGAATGTTGGCCACTGTAATAAATGGACTTGCCCTCCAAAGTGCACTAGAAAACATAGATGTTCCTACCCGACTTCAAACTGCACTAAAAATTGAAGCCGTTGCGGAACCTTACATTAAAAGAAAAGCGGTTCGTCATCTAGAAAAAAATAGAGTCGTTATTTTTAGTGCTGGAACAGGAAATCCATTCTTTACCACAGACTCTGCCGCAGTACTTCGAGCTGTAGAAATAAATGCAGATGTTATCTTAAAAGGAACTCGAGTAGATGGCATCTACAATGAAGATCCCGAAAAAAATAAAGAAGCTGTGAAATTTGATAATCTTTCTTTTGAAGAAGTTTTGAAAAGAGGGCTCAAAGTGATGGATACAACAGCCTTCACGCTTAGCCAAGAAAATAAGCTTCCGATAATCGTATTTGACATGAATACTCAAGGCAACCTTATTCGTGTAGTTCGTGGGGAAAATATTGGAACCAAAGTAGATCTTTAAGTTAAATCCTATGAACGAAGAATTACAAATTATTATTAATTATGCCCTTGAAAGCATGAACAGTGCTCTCGAGCATCTTGAAAATGAACTTTTAAAAATTAGAGCTGGAAAAGCAAATCCAGTAATGCTCAGCAGTGTTATGGTTGATTATTACGGGTCTCCAACTCCTCTGAGCCAAGTTGCAAATGTGAATACCACTGATGCACGCACCTTATCCATTCAGCCTTGGGAAAAAGCAATGTTGGGAGAAATAGAAAAAGCTATTATCAATTCTAATCTTGGATTTAATCCGATGAATAATGGAGAATCTATTATTATCAATGTTCCTCCCTTGACAGAAGAGCGGAGAAAGGAGTTGGCTAAAATGGCTAAAGTAGAATCTGAAACTGCAAAAGTAAGTATTCGTAATGCTCGTAAAGATGCGAATAACGAAATTAAAAAATCTAAGGTTTCTGAAGACGAGCAAAAGAATTATGAAATCGATATTCAAAAACACACCGATACATTTATCCAAAAGACAGATGATGTATTCGCGCGCAAAGAAAAAGAGATTTTAACTGTCTGATCCACTTTTCATCAATGGCTTAGGGTTCTTTAAATTATGAAGAAAAAAGGGAAATGGAATTTTTGGGAAGTTATTGCTAGGCTCATTCTTCGTAATCGCATAACAATACTTTTACTACTCATAGCTGCAACCTTTTTTTGGGTTTCTCAATGGAAGTACATGCGTTTTACTTTTACTGAAGCCAATTTACTTCCAGACCTTCACGAAGAAAACATCCGATACAATCAGTTTTTAGACCTTTTTGGAGAGGATGGGAATGTGATGGTTTTGGCACTTCAAGACTCGAAACTATTCAGTAAAGGGAAATTTGAATCATGGAATAAGCTGAGTAAAGAACTGGGGACTTATCCTGAAATTGATTTTGTTTTATCGCTCGAAAATTTAAGCACATTAACAAAAAATACCAAGAGAAATAAATTTGAAATGACTCCATTTCTGGTGGACAAACCAGAAACTAAAGAAGCGTATGCTCTACTTAAACAAAGGCTGTTTAAAGAATTACCCTTCTTCGAAAATCTAATCTTCAACAAAGAAACACAGACGGTTAGAACTGCGGTTTACATGAAAAATGAAATTGTAAATAGTGCCTCAAGAAAGGCTTTTATTTACGAAGTTTTTATTCCTACAATAGAAAAATTTGAAAGGGAAAACAACACCGATGTCCATATTTCTGGAATGCCTTACATCAGAACTCTGAATGCTCAAAATATTGTCGATGAAATCGGAATCTTTGTTTTAGGAGCAATGGGGGTAACCTCTTTTATTTTCTTTTTGTTTTTCCGCTCAATTCGCACTACCGTAATTTCTATGGTCATCGTTCTTTTTGGTGTTGTTTGGGCTCTTGGTACACTTGGATGGATGGGTTATGAAATTACTGTACTAACTGCCCTAATACCCCCTTTAATTATTGTTATAGGAATACCCAATTGTATTTTTCTTATCAATAAATACCAACAAGAAGTTACCAAACATGGGAATCAAATAAAATCACTCCAACAAGTAATTATCAAAATTGGGAATGTAACATTGATGACCAACCTTACTACTGCATCGGGTTTTGCAACTTTTATTTTGACCGACAGCAAGTTATTGACTGAATTTGGAATCATTGCCTCAATCAATGTTATTGGAATTTTTATTCTCTCGCTGCTTTTAATTCCAATCATCTACAGTTTCATGCCACTCCCCAACCAAAAGCATCTGAATCATTTAAAAAATAAATCCATTGATCGCTGTGTTAGTTGGATGGAAAAAAACGTTCGACACCGAAGAATCAATACCTACATTATTTCACTCATCCTTCTCATAGCAAGTATCATTGGAATTTATCAAATTAGAATATCTGGAAGTATTTTAGAGGATATGCCTCAGAAAAAAGAATTTTTTAAAGATATTCTTTTCTTTGACAAAGAATTTAATGGAGTTGTCCCACTAGAAATTTTAATCAATACCCAACGAAAAAATGGAGTTATTAAACTTCCAACTTTAAAGCGAATGGACGCATTAGGAAAAAGCATTGATGCTTTTCCTGAACTTTCTAAACCTATTTCATTAGTCAATGTCATAAAGTATGCCAAACAAACCTATTACAACGGAAATCCAAACTACTACAAACTTCCAACAGCTCAAGAAAACAAATTCATTTTCTCCTATTTTGATTCCTCTGAACAGGGAGATGCTTTGATGAAAAATTATGTAGACTCGACAGGTCAATATGCTCGAATGACTACGTTTATGAAAGATATTCGTACCGAGCGAATGGAAGAAATTAAATTTGAACTTGAAAAAGAAATTAAAAAGATTTTTCCTGAAAATAGATATGACATTCAGCTCACTGGGAAGTCCCTGATATTTTTAAAGGGCACTAAATACCTTATCAAGAATTTAATTCTATCGCTTTCCCTGGCCATTTTATTAATTGCTCTTTTCATGGCATACTTGTTTAGGTCTTTTAAAATGATCATAATTTCACTCATCCCTAACTTGTTACCCTTGTTGGTTACTGCCGGAATGATGGGCTTTTTGGGTATTCCCATAAAACCATCTACCATATTAGTTTTCAGCATTGCCTTTGGTATTTCTGTTGATGACACTATCCATTTTCTGGCAAAATATCGACAGGAACTCATTGATTCAAAATGGAAAATACAACGATCGGTGTTCGCTGCATTGAGAGAAACTGGAGTAAGTATGTTCTACACATCCATTGTTTTATTCTTTGGGTTTTCTGTTTTTATGATTTCAGAATTTGGCGGAACTGTTGCACTTGGAGGTTTGGTTTCGATAACCTTACTTTTTGCAATGCTTGCAAATTTAATTCTACTTCCCTCTTTATTGATTTCCCTGGAACGCACTGTCTCAAACGAAAATGTCATTAAAGAGCCTAAGCTTCAAATTTTAGAAAAAAAGAATCAAAGGAAGCATAAAACAAACAATTAAATTTTAGATAAACTGCTATCTTTGCATCGAAAAGTATAAATATTATGAAGATCAAGTCCTTATTAAAAACATCCGCTACAGGCCAACAAGTTACTGTTAAAGGTTGGGTTAGAACCTTTAGAGCCAATCGGTTTATTGCTTTAAATGACGGTTCTACTTTAGGGAATTTACAATGTGTTGTGGATTTTGAGTCGATGGATGACGCATTACTCAAAAGTATTAATACGGGGGCTGCTTTGAGAATCACTGGAAAGTTCATCGAAAGTCAAGGGAAAGGTCAATCACATGAAATTCAAGTAACCGATCTACACGTTTATGGAGAGGCTGACCCAGAGAGCTATCCGATTCAACCAAAGAAACACAGTCTAGAGTTTTTAAGAGAAAAGGCTCATTTACGAATTAGAACAGCAACTTTTAGTGCCATAATGCGAGTACGTTCGGCTCTTGCATTTGGAGTACATCAATTTTTTAGAAATGAAGGTTTTCAATACGTAAACACTCCCATTGTTACTGGAAGTGACGCTGAGGGTGCAGGTGAAATGTTTCGTGTTAGTGCTTTGGATTTTAAAAACACACCTCTCACAGAAGAAGGAGGTGTAGATTTTAGTAAAGACTTTTTTGGAAAAGAAACACATCTTACCGTTTCTGGACAACTTGAAGCCGAAACCTATGCAATGGGATTAGGCGAAGTTTACACCTTTGGCCCTACTTTCAGAGCAGAGAATTCCAATACTACTCGACATCTTGCTGAATTTTGGATGATTGAACCCGAAATGGCTTTTTTTGATTTAAACGACAACATGGATTTGGCGGAAAAATTCATAAAAAATATTTTGGCTTACATTCTAAAAGAATGTGAGGAAGATTTGATTTTTTTAGATAATAGACTAAAACAAGAGGATAAATCCAAACCTCAAGCGGAAAGATCACCTGTGGGGTTATTAGAAAAAATCAAATTTGTTGCAGAAAATGAATTTAAACGGATAAGCTACACTGAAGCTATTGACATATTACGGAACAGCAAGCAAAATAATAATAAGAAATTCAAATTTAATATTGACCAATGGGGTACAGATTTACAAAGTGAGCATGAGCGATTTTTAGTTGAGAAACACTTTAACTGTCCCGTTATTATCTATGACTTCCCGGCAACCATCAAAGCATTTTATATGCGTATGAACGAGGATCAAAAGACCGTTAGGGCAATGGATATTTTATTACCTGGAATTGGAGAAATTGTAGGTGGATCTCAACGGGAAGAGCGTTTGGAAGTTCTTCAAGAACGAATAAAAGCTATGGGAATTGATGAAGAAGAATTGTGGTGGTATCTTGATCTTAGACGTTTTGGAAGTGCTCCGCACAGTGGATTCGGGCTTGGTTTTGAACGACTAGTTTTATTTGCAACTGGTATTAGTAACATACGTGATGTAATTCCATTTCCTAGAACCCCTCAGAATGCTACTTTCTAAAGTCTACGTTTTTTTTTATATTTAAGAAAAAGTCTCAAACTTATTTATGCTCAAACAACA
The DNA here is from genome assembly GCA_913020155.1 of uncultured Flavobacteriales bacterium. Classification (GTDB taxonomy): domain Bacteria; phylum Bacteroidota; class Bacteroidia; order Flavobacteriales; family Flavobacteriaceae; genus Arcticimaribacter. The sequence continues at coordinate 6,507 of CAJWBA010000013.1, read as the reverse complement.
ATTTCAATTAAAGCTCTCCCAGAAATTATCTCCTCAGCAGATTCAATTGATGAAGATGATTCAGTTGACAACTTTAGATTTTGAACAACGACTACAAAATGAAATTGAAGAAAATCCAGCTCTTGAAACTGGAAAGGAAAAGGAAGATGAGCATTTAGATGATTTTCAAGATGACTTTGAAGTCCATGAAACCATTGAAACTCAAGAAATTGATATTGATGCTTATTTGAGTGATGATGAAACACCATCGTACAAACTAACCGCAAATAATTTCAGCAGTGATGATGATGAAAAAACCATTCCTTTAACTGGTGGAATTGGTTTTCATCAATATTTAAAAGGTCAAATCGGCTCTTTAATTTTAACTCCAGAGGAAGAACAAATTGCTGAGTTTTTGATTGGAAGTATCGATGACAGCGGATATCTTAGGAGGTCTTTACAAGATGTTTTAGATGATTTGGCTTTTACTCAAAATATTATTGTTAAAGAAGAACAACTGGAAATAGTTCTTAAAAAGGTACAATCCATAGAACCTGCTGGCGTTGGAGCACGAACACTACAAGAGTGTCTTTCTTTACAATTGAGTAGAAAACAGCTTTCGGTTCACCAAATCATGGCTTCTAAAATTATTAATGAAGCCTTTGAATTATTTTGTAAAAAACACTTTTTAAAACTCCAAGAAAAATTTGATGTTGACCAGGAGCTTTTGAAACAAGGACTCAAAGAAATAGAACGATTAAACCCCAAACCAGGTGGAGCTTTATCTGGAAATTTTCAAAATACACACATCGTACCTGATTTTATTTTAACAGTTGATAATGGAATACTCAATGTGACATTGAATCGTCGAAATGCACCTGAACTTCATATTTCGTCATCCTACAAAGAAATGATGAAAGGTTATCAGGCAGCTCCGGGTAAAAATTCAGCTCAAAAAGATGCAATTCAATTCATCAAACAAAAACTAGACGCTGCCCAGTGGTTTATCGATGCTGTAGCTCAACGTCATCAAACTTTATATCAAACGATCAATGCAATTGTAAAGCATCAAGAAGAATATTTTTTGTCGGGGGATGAACTTAAGTTAAAACCGATGATTCTAAAAGACATTGCTGAAATAATCAAAATGGACATTTCAACCGTTTCAAGGGTAGCAAACAGTAAGTACATTGAGACTCCTTATGGAACAAAACTCCTCAAAAGCTTCTTTTCAGAATCTCTTACCAATGAAGATGGTGAAGAAGTTTCAACTTTAGAAATCAAAAAAAACTTACGTACAATAATCGAACAAGAAGACAAAAAGAAACCTTTAGCAGATTTAGCATTATCTGAAGAGTTACTAAAAGGAGGTTACAGAGTAGCCCGAAGAACAGTTGCTAAGTACAGAGAACAAATGGATTTCCCTGTAGCCCGTCTTCGAAAAGAATTATAAAACATAGAATACTAGACCCGCTCTTATGGAATTCAATTCTAATGTAGAACCTAAATTTGTTTGTGTACCACTCTTAAAAAAAGGAGTTAAACTGTATTCAAAAAAAATATTCCAGGTATTGTATCCTGCCGAAAACTTTAATGCGTGACTTATGGGTGTTACCTCTTTTAAAATTACTGAAGGGTCGTAAAAAGGTTTGAGTCTTGAAAAAAAATTGTAGCGTAATATATAACCCATGTAAATCCTCCAAAACTTGAATGTTTTAGCAGTTGAAGTCCTCCATCGGAATTCAATCGGAACTTCGAGGAAATGAGTGATCAATCGATTCTTAGAAATCAGCTGAGTGCTTTCAATTAAACTAAACTCATAAGTATCGCTGTTTTCTTTTGAATAATTAAGGTTTGAACCGTAATTATTGATTCCATAGCCCAATCCGATACCCAATGCTCTATTTGATTTATAGTTCAAAGAAATATCTTTAATAAAACCAATACTAAAAGATTGTGATAAACCATTCAATCGAAAACCTTCGATGGACTCATCAGCAAGTAAAAATGAAATACTAGTGTACCATTGGTCTTCCTTGTAACGATCTTTTGTAACCGTCAAAGTGTCTTGAGCCACAGAATGAATACTCAAGAAGAAAAAGAAAAATCTTAAAAAAAAATTCATTGAATAAAGGTAGAAGAAGTTTTTTCAAAAAAAAAGGGTGTTTTACAGAAACACCCTTCTAAAACAATAGAATTTTTATTAGTTTTTCATATTTTGTCTGTAATCTCCAACACGAGTAGTATAATTAATTTTCAAAGCATTAACCTGTCTTAACTCTTGCTTGATATCGGAGATCAACCCCATATTGGTGTCTCCGTCGACTTTCAAAGCAGTAGTCAAAACATTCTGCAATTCTTGACGTTTAGAAGCGCGCTCGGCAAGTACAAAAGCTCCTACGTCTTGAACTCTAGCGAATTTATCATTCAATTGAATACGTGCCTGACTTCCATATTTATCAACATAACGGCTCGAAGGTTTTCCAGCGTAAATATACATTACACGATCTTTTTTATCTAGTTTTTGGATTTGATCAGCTGCTGGTAGGGTGTTTTGAACCATCAGCGTGCTATCTCGCATTACAGTAGCTACCATAAAGAAGAACAATAACATGAAAACAATATCGGGTAAAGATGCTGTTGAAATAGCAGGAGTTTCTCCTCCTTTTTTCTTTTTAAATTTAGCCATGTTTTTGGGTTTTAGTTGTTCTTACTTGGTTCTGCTTCAGATAATTTCTGAGGAAACATCAATTTAACTTCTGCTAATTTCGGCTTTAGTCTTTCCTTTTCTTCTGGAGTAGTTCGTGGATCAGAATAGCGCTTATTTGCTTCTACGAAAGTTAATCCTAAAAGTGCATTAAGTCTCACAAATTCACGATCTCTTAGATCGTTGTACGCTGCAACTAATTCATTTTGAACTGCTATGTAAACTTTGTAAGAGGTCTCCCTGTTGTTCTTTAAAGAGATAATCGCTTTTTCTGGATTATCTGAAGAACTTGGATCTTTGGCTCCTTGGCAATAGCCACAAGCCTCTTCACCTACTCCGCCTCCGTTATCCAAGAAAGCGATTGCTTGCTCTCTAATTTTGGAAATCTCTAGTGGCTTTTCCTCAACAAGAAATTGATTGTTTTTATTTACAACTACCGTAAATATATTTCTCTCTTTAATGATGGGTGGATCTACTACTTCGTCTGTAGGTGGAAGCTTTCTGTTGATTCCTGAATCCGTTTCAATAGTTGTAGTAACCAGAAAGAAAATCAAAAGTAAGAAAGCAATGTCTGCCATCGACCCAGCATTTACCTCTGGTGCTGCTCTTTTTGCCATGTTTCTCCGCTTATTTAATTAATTTCTTTGCACCTGAAAATAGCATTGACCCAATTGCAATTACTGCAAGGAAATAAAACATTCTAATTCCTGTACCTACCCAACGAGATCCGGATGCCGACAATATTTCTCCGTCTTTCATAGGTGTTTCAACACCTTCTGAGGTTGAGTAAGCTATAAATAAAACGATTAGGAATCCTACTGCTGAGATAAGAGCTTTTTTCAATTTAGCTCCATCCGAGAAAAGACCAATTAGAGAGAAAATCAAAGTAGCTATTACAGCTATCCCCAAAATAAATTGAGATATACTAATTAAAGGACTCACTTTACTGTAGTCACCTACAGCCGCAGCTGCCTTTATTTCTTCATCACCGGCTCCAATGACTCTGAAAAGGAATATAATTCCCAACACGCCAAGGATTCCCGTGATGATTTTTACTATTTTTTGAAAATTCATAATTTACAAATTTATGTGGGTCAATAACTATTTCTTGTGTGCTACCAGAATATCAACTAATGTGATTGATGCATCTTCCATATCATTGACAATACTGTCAATTTTAGCAACGATGTAGTTATAAAAGATCTGAAGGATAATTGCAACAACAAGACCAAACACAGTAGTCAAAAGTGCAACTTTAATACCTCCAGCTACAAGAGAAGGCTGCATGTCTCCTGCTGCTTCAATTTTGTCAAAAGCTTGAATCATTCCGATTACAGTCCCCATGAACCCAAGCATTGGAGCAAGAGCGATGAATAATGAAATCCAAGAAACATTTTTCTCTAATTGACCCATTTGAACTCCCCCATAGGCTACTACTGCTTTCTCTGCACTTTCTACACCTTCGTCAACACGGTCAAGACCTTGATAGAAGATTGAAGCAACGGGTCCTTTTGTATCTCTACAAAGATCTTTAGCAGCATCAACCCCACCGTTTGCGAGTGCTTCTTCAACACCTTCAGTTAATTTCTTTGTGTTTGTGGTTGCTAAGTTTAAAAAGATAATTCTTTCGATAGCAATTGCAAGACCAAGTATCAAACAGATTAAAACAATACCCATAAATCCTGGGCCACCTTCAATAAATCTTGTTTTTAATTCTTGTGTAAAAGATGCTGATTCTACAGAAACTTGGTCTTCATCTTGAACGATTGTTAAAGCTGCTGTATTATAACCAGCTGCAAGAGTAATTGTATTTGCATTCGCGGAAAAACCGGTCATCAGAATGCTGGCTACAAAGGCGACTAATAATTTTCTCATTGATTAAATTTTTGTTCTTATTATTTTAAGTTTTAAAGATAAAAAAAAATACTGTTTAAACTAATTTTTGTTTCTACGCATCTTAGTGCGTTGACAAATAAAAGAAAAAATGTGATAATGTCTAATACTTTTCAAACCAATTAGTACATTCTGCAGTAATTAAAGAAAATATCTCTATTGTTTATTTGAAAATGGATTAGAAAAAAACATATCCAAAAAATAACGTGAAAAGATAGTAAATTGGTGTAAGATGTAAAATTAACTGAAGATTATTTTCAAATTTGAAAACTAATTTTATTGAAGTCATTAAAAAAAAAGCATGTTTACAATAAGAAGAGGTTTGTTATAAATTCCACCCATTAAACTATTTTTTGACATCCAATTTATATAACTAAAACCCAAATATAGTGCCCCTAAAATCTTTAGAATTAAAATAAAAAATGATTATCATCATTGGTTAGTAAAACAGAAATTTCATTAGGAAAAAAAGTAAATCTAACCCCGTTGAGAGCTAAAAATATAGCACTTATTATCATTGATTTTTTTTAAACTTCCTCTAATATGATTTTTTTTATCATATTTTTCATGATAAAAATATGTATTTAAGTTAGCACATAAATCTACACTGAATTGCAATAAAGTAGTAAGTATATCTATCTTTAGTCTACAATTTCATCATCCACAATGTTGGACTTAAAATACCAATAAGAATAAAAGATAACTTTATATAATCTTTTAAACTCAATATTTTTTAATTAAAAAAAACATGGAAAAGAGATATTTTAATTATATTAATATATCAAAAAGTAAACATAATAAATAATGCTGAACTATTTAAAATACGGTTTCCGTTGGGCTACTCAATCTAAAACTAAAGAAGGAATTTTAAAGAGTAAACAAGAAATATTAAAAAAACCAAAACGTTTTGAAATAATCAACTTTGTTTTAAGTCAATTAAATCGAGAGACAACCTACCTTGAGATCGGAGTAAGAAACCCCGATGATAATTTCAATAAGATTAATTCAAAAATAAAGTTTAGCCTAGATCCAGGGGTAGAGTTTAAATCAAACCCTGCCGATTTTAAACTTACTAGTGATGCTTTTTTTGAGCAACTTAATTCCAATGAGATACTTTCCTCGGATACTTTGTTTGACGTAATATTTATAGATGGTTTACATCTTGCAGAACAAGTTGACCGTGATATTTTAAATTCATTTAAATTCTTAAAGCCCGACGGTTACATTCTAATGCACGATTGTAATCCACCCACGGAATGGCATGCTCGCGAGGATTATTATTTTAATATGACTCCAGCAAAAGGATATTGGAACGGGACCACATGGAAGGCCTTTGTTAAGTGGAGATCAAATCCTGAGATTCAGTCCTGCTGCATTGATTCGGACTGGGGTGTAGGTGTTTTGTCTAAAACATTAAAACTAGGTAATCCAATTCCAGTTTCTAATATATTTTTTGAGTTCAACACTTTTGCAAAAAACAGGAAATATTATATAAATCTGTTGAGTTTTGACGATTTTAAAAAAGTATTTGTGTCAAAATAGATCTTATTTTAATTAACATAAACCCTAAAACACAATATTTATTTAATGTTAAAAGAATAGATATAATCCCCTGACTGGGAAAACAATGAGGGGGATGAGAAAGACAGTTAAAATTGAAGCTCTCAGAGCTCATCCAGAGCATGGTCAAATTGCTAGGATATGCCACATTTTTTAATTATGTTTAAGTATCGGGATGCGGATTTCGATATTAAGGTGGTGTTTTACCTCGGGTTTAAACCCCTTTTTTTTGGCTAAAAACAGAGTTTCGACCCACACCTCGACCCACTAAAAAAACAAAACCCGGAAAAAATAGGGCTTTCAGGGCATATCAGCACAGACTAATATACATACTTATAACTCACACTACTTTAGAATTGATATAAGTT
>CAJWBA010000012.1 GCA_913020155.1 uncultured Flavobacteriales bacterium | reverse complement strand
ATTGATTCATGGCCAATAGCTGATGAGGTGTTTACTCACTTTCCATTCTTGCATGGAGTTGATGCCCCAATGTACTATGTGGCTTTGATGACTTTTATTCTTATTTTCTCATCGGTAACTATGGTTCTTGCTGTAGATGCAGGACATCATATGAACAAGGCAAAAGTTACTTTTTACATGCTACTTACAATTATTGGTGGGGCAATCTTTGTTGGATCACAAGCTTGGGAGTGGAAAAATTTCATTAAAGGTGAGTACGGTGCACTAGAAACTAAAGGTGGTCAAATTCTTCAGTTTATGGATGCTGAAACTGGAAAACGGGTTGCATTGGAAGCTTTTGCTACAAATATCGAATCCCCTAGAACTACACACAAAATCAGTAACGGCATCTGGTTTATTTCAGAAACAACTTTACCTAGCTTCAGTTTAGAAGAGGTTGCAGCAGGTTTTGAAGCAGATAAAAACTTAGTAATCAAGAGTGAAAAAATTGATGAATCGGGTAATAAAATAATCCTTTCAAGGGAAGAGTCCTTACAGAAAGTAAAAGAAGCCATAAATGTAGTAGAGGGTGCAAATTTAATTCATAATGAATATGGGAATCGTCTTTTTGCGGACTTCTTTTTCTTCATAACAGGTTTTCACGGTTTTCACGTTTTTTCGGGAGTTGTAATAAACATCATCATTTTTTTCAACGTTATCATGGGTACTTATGAGAAAAGAGGTCATTATGAAATGGTTGAAAAAGTTGGGCTTTACTGGCACTTTGTAGATTTAGTATGGGTATTTGTGTTTACCTTCTTCTACCTCGTTTAATTAATATAAAATAAATATCATGGCACACGATACAGAAAACTTAGCCATCTTTAGAGGACTGTTAAAATTCAAATCAAATATCCAAAAAATTTGGGGTGTTTTGATTTTCCTTTCCATAGTAACAACAGTTGAGGTAATATTAGGGATTTTGAAACCTCAAATTCTTATGAGCATGTTTTTAGGAATGAAAATTTTGAACTGGATTTTTATTATCCTTACCATAGTCAAGGCATATTATATCGCTTGGGATTTTATGCATATTAGAGATGAGAAAGGTAGCCTAAAGGGGTCAATTGTTCTCCCGCTAGTAGTCCTAATTCCCTATTTATGTTTCATCCTTTTATTGGAAGCAGACTATATTTACGAAGTAATGCGCACTGGATTTGTTAGCTGGAACTTCTAATCGTATGCTATGATTAGTAATGTATTTAAAAAGTATGTAGTTTTAGGAATACTTTTTGTTTTTCCAATTGTCATCTATTTATTTTTTGCTTCAGGAATAAATAATTTTGCAAAACTACCTGTTCTTGCAGAAAATTTGCCCGAAATATCTTCTTGGACTTCTCTGCGAGGAGATATCGTTCAATTTAAAGATCGTATTACCATAATTGGTTTCTGGGGGAGCGATATTGAAAATAAAAAAGGAGACGCCTTCAATCTTAATCAAAAGATATACAAACGTTTTTATCAGTTTAAAGACTTTCAGTTTGTTTTTTTCGTTGAGGACGGATGTCAAGAAGAAATTAAAAATATTTTATCAGAATTACAAGAAGGGGTTGGTACTGATATGGTCAAGTGGAATTTTATTTTTGGTCCTTCTAATGAAATCAAAGCCTTTTTTGAAAGTTTTAATTCGGATGTGACTTTATCCCCACAACGAAGCACATCAACCGTTTTCATAGTTGATCGTTCACTTAAATTGAGAGGACGTGACGATGATGAAGATGTAGGTACTCTTTTTGGCTATGACGCATCTTCGGTAGCCGAATTAAATAACAAGATGACCGATGATGTAAAAGTTATTCTTGCTGAATACCGATTAGCTCTCAAAAAAAATAACTCCAGACGAGAAAAGTAAACTAGTGTTATTTTAAGGAGTTTTATTTTATGCTATATTAAGTATCTTTGTTACATGAAAAAAACCTCTCACATCGGGCTTTTAGTTATTGTTTTTATTTTCACTGTAATTGTAGTACCCAAAATTTTCAATCGATTAACAAACGGCAGTACTGTAGAAAGTAGTCGTTCGGTAAAACCTGGATTTAAAGCTCTTGATTTCATTAAGATAAATGGGAACTCCAAAAAGGTGCCAGAATTTCTTTTTTTAAACCAAGACAGTTTATTCATTTCAAATGAAGATTACTTGGGTAAAGTTTATTTAGCTGAATTTTTCTTTACTCGCTGTCCATCCATTTGCCCTGTCATGAATAAAAACATGAAAATTTTAAACGAAATCTTCGGAGGTATGGAGGATTTTGGAATTGCTTCGTTTACTATTGACCCGGATTTCGATACTCCTTCAACATTAAAAAAGTATGCTGAGGCTTATGTTGGGTCAAACGATTTTTGGAATTTTTTAACAGGACCTAAAACATCTGTTTATGATTTAGCCAACAAAGGGTTTAATATTTTTGCTGAAATTAATCCAGCAGTAGCAGGAGGTTTTGAGCATCAAGGTTACTTTGCTTTGATTGATAAAAATGGATTTATTCGATCTCGGAAAGATTCCTTCGGGAATCCAATTGTTTATTATTCTGGACTCGATCAAGAGGATGTTGAAGAATCAGATGTAGAAATGCTCCTAACAGATATCAAATTATTATTAAATGAAAATTAACTTTATGAGTGCAAAAAAATCTTCTTTTAAATATAAAAATTGGATTATTCTAATTTCAATTGCTATCCCAGTCATAGTTGCAATTCTGTTTCGTATTCGTCTAGAAAACGTTAAGTCACTAACTTTTCTACCACCAATTTATGCTGCCGTCAATGGTTTTACAGCAATCATACTTCTTTGTGCATTATGGGCAATAAAGAATCGTAAAATTAATTTGCACGAACAATTAATGAAAACAGCCATAGGTCTTTCCTTAGTTTTTTTGATCATGTATGTAGCATACCATTTGACTTCGGATCCCACTCCTTTTCGAGGAGAAGGATGGATTAAATTTTTTTATTACTTCATTTTAATCTCACATATTTTATTATCAATTACGATAATCCCTTTGGTTTTAATCTCTTATGTTCGGGCAATTTCACAACAATTTACCCATCACAGAAAAATTGCACGTATTACCTTTCCAATTTGGTTCTATGTAGCGATAACGGGTGTAGTTGTTTATTTAATGATATCACCTTATTACAATTAAGATCAAATGGGCAAAAAAATAATTTATATAAGTTTTGCGTTTTTTTTAATTCCATCAATTGATTTAGAAGCTCAGTGCGCTATGTGTAGAGCTGTTTTAGAGTCTGAGGAAGGGCAACAAACTGCTAGAGGAATTAATGATGGCATTGTCTATTTAATGGCAATTCCATATGTTTTGATTGGTATTGTAGGCTACGCAGTTTTTAGACTATTAAAAAAATAATTATTTGTAACATTTCACTCAAACTTACGTCTTACAAATAATTAAAAGTTATTACACTCCATTTATGATAAAAATTAAAAACCTACACAAGTCTTATAAAATGGGTAACTCATCTCTTCATGTCTTAAAAGGCATTGACTTTGAAGTAGAAGAAGGAGAATTGGTTGCAATTATGGGTTCTTCAGGTTCTGGGAAATCTACACTTCTCAACATACTTGGGATGCTAGATATTTTGGATGAAGGATCCTACACCCTTGATGAGGTTTTGATAAAAGACTTAGATGAAACAAAAGCAGCTAAATACCGAAATAAATTTTTAGGTTTTGTTTTTCAGTCTTTTAATCTGATTAATTACAAATCGGCACTCGAAAATGTATCTTTACCTCTTTACTATCAGGGAGTAACTCGAAAAGAACGTCAAGAACAAGCATTAGAATATTTGTCAAGAGTTGGCTTAGCAGATTGGGCAACTCATTTGCCAAGTGAACTTTCTGGTGGACAAAAACAACGTGTAGCAATTGCAAGAGCTATGGCCTCAAAACCTAAAGTACTTTTGGCGGACGAACCAACAGGAGCACTAGACACTAAAACCTCTTATGAAGTAATGGATCTGATTCAAAAAATTAATGAAGAAGGAAATACAATTTTGGTAGTTACCCACGAAGAAGACATAGCAAAAATGTGTAAGCGCATTGTCAAGCTCAAGGATGGTGTTATTATTGAAGATAGTAAGGTTAAACAAGTTTTAGCAGCTGATTATGTTTAACAGGGATCGCTGGCAAGAAATATTCGAAACCATTCGAAAGAATAAACTTAGAACGTTCCTTTCAGGTTTTACTGTTGCTCTAGGGATTTTTATTTTCATAATACTATTTGGCTTTGGTAATGGTCTTAAAAACACATTCCAAGAGTTTTTCTTGGATGATGCAACCAATACTATTTCTTTTTCACCAGGTAAAACTTCTATTCCATATGACGGCTTTAAATCCAATCGTAAGATCGAATTTAAGAACGAAGATATAGCTGATATTAAAGAGCAATTCCCATTCTTCCTGGAGTATATTACTCCTAGAATTTCTAGGTCAGCTGTTGTTAAATATAAAAACGAGTTTGATAACTATTCTACACGAGCAGTAGGTCCTGCACATCAGTTTGCTGAAAAAACAATCTTGATGAAGGGACGTTATATCAACGAAAGTGATATTACAAATAAAACAAAATACGCAGTTATCGGGCGCTTAGTTGCTCGAGATTTATTCAAGCAAGAAAACCCTTTAGGGAAATTCATTGATATTGGTAATATTGTTTTTAAAGTGATAGGTGTTTTTCAAGACGATGGAGGTGACAGAGAAGAACGTTATATCTATATTCCCTTCACTACAAGACAATTACTTGAAAAAAGTAATGATAAGGTTGATCAAATTATCCTAGCGTTTAAACCCCAAATAGGTCATTCAGGGTCTTTAGTTTTTGAACGTAAGTTGCGTGAATTTTTCAAGAAGAAAAAGGCAATAGCTCCTAAAGACCCTAACGGAATTCGTATTAGAAATAGAGCTGATCAGCTAAAACAAAATCAACAATTTGCTAACGTACTTCAACTGATTGTCACTTTTGTGGGTCTTGGTACTTTGATCGCAGGTATCATAGGTATTTCAAATATAATGGTTTTTGTTGTTAAGGAACGAACTAAAGAATTAGGAATTAGAAAAGCATTAGGAGCTACTCCGAAATCTGTAATTCAAATGATTCTTCAAGAGTCTATTTTCATTACTACACTTTCTGGAATTATAGGGTTACTAATTGGTGTTTTTGTTTTGAAATCCATTGGTGTAACCCTCAAAGATTATTTTATTAAAAACCCATATATAGACACTGTTACTGCATTATTTGCCACCGTAATCCTTATTATTTTTGGCGGTATTGCAGGATATATACCAGCCAAACGCGCTGCACGAATTAAACCCATAGTTGCCCTAAGAGATGAATAGTTTAAAAATAATATTTGATCGCGATACCTGGCAAGAAATTTTCGGTTCTATCCAGAAAAATAAAGTTCGAACCATAATTACTGTTGTTGGTGTTTTGTGGGGTATCTTTATATACATAGCGCTCTCCGGTGCAGCAAAAGGTTTGGACAATGGTTTTGAGAGACAATTCGAAAATGTAGCTATGAATTCAATGTTTATATGGGCACAAAGCACAAGTATTCCTTACGAAGGATTTAAGACTGGGAGAAATCCACAGCTTAAAATTCAAGACGCACGAACGCTTCGCAACAACATCCCTGAGATACAGTTTATTGCTCCAAGAAACGCTAAAGGCGTATTTGATGGTGGAGGTGGTTCTCAAATGGTTCGTGGATCTAAGTCAGGAACCTTTACTATCTATGGTGATTTTCCAGAATATACTAAGATTGCTACTAAGAAAATATATGATGGTGGACGATTTGTAAATCAAGCTGATATCAATGAAGAAAGGAAAGTCTGTGTAATAGGAGAACGAACTCAAAAGGAATTATTTGATGAAGATGAACAACCCGTTGGTGAATATATTCGTGTTGATGACATTTATTTTCAAGTTATTGGCGTTCATAAATATATTCAAGGCGGAGGCTTTGAAACCGACGGTGATGTATTTATTCCATTTTCAACCTTTAAAAAACTGTACAATACAGGAGATAATGTCGATTGGTTCACTATTGCTGCGTATGATGATGCCGATGTAATAGCAGTAGAGGAGCAAGTAAAACAAACTTTAAAGCGAATACATAGAGTATCACCAAAAGATGAACGCGCCTTTGGGTCTTTTAACTTAGGAGAAATTTTTGGTAAAGTAATGGGTTTTGCCAAAGGGATGACTTTTTTGTCTTTGATTGTAGGAATTACTACAATCATAGCAGGAGTAATTGGAATTGGAAACATCTTGTTGATTTCTGTTAAAGAAAGAACAAAAGAGCTAGGTATTCGTCGTGCTCTTGGAGCTACCCCTAGTGAAGTTAAAGTTCAAATAATTTTAGAATCAGTATTCCTAACTTTTGTAGCGGGTGTTTTCGGAATCGTACTAGGTGCATTTGTGTTGTCAGGAATTGATATGGCAACAGCTAACTTGGATGATTTTCCATACACAAATCCTACTGTTCCAATTTCATTTGTACTAGGGGCTTTAATAATTATGATAACTCTTGGTACCTTAATTGGACTAATTCCAGCACAGCGAGCTGTAAGTATAAAACCAATAGAGGCATTGCGAGAAGAATAATAATCACCAAATATCAATAAATTACTATTCATGAAAAAAATATTTAAATACATAATTATAGCAGCCATATTGTTTGGAGTTCTTTTTGCAATTGCTTTTTTTATAAAGTCCAATAGCAAAGGTTCTATTCAATATGACACCCAAACTCCTGAAATTAAATCTATTGAGAAGAAATCGGTAGCTACTGGGAAAGTTATTCCAGAAGATGAAGTTGAGATCAAGCCTCAGATTTCAGGAATCATAGAAAAACTTTTTGTGGAAGAAGGGGATTATGTAAACACAGGGGATCTTCTTGCAAAAGTTAAAGTGGTTCCAAACGAACAATCACTAAACAGTGCTAAAGGGCGACTAGCAAACACCAAAATATTATTGGAGAATACTAAGGTCGAGTACAATAGAAATAGAAGTCTTTTTGAGAAAGAAATTATCTCTCAACAGGAATTTCAAAATGCTGAACTCAACTATAGTAGAGCTAAACAAGATGTAACTAATGCAGATAGTGACTTACAAATAATCAAACTAGGTTCTGCAGGTGGATCTGCAACCGCTAACACCAATATTAGGGCTACTGTACCAGGAACCATTCTGGAAATGCCCATTAAAGAAGGGGATCAAGTGGTTGAGAGTAATACGTTCAATAATGGTACAACCATAGCAGTTATCGCTGACCTAAATAAAATGATTTTTGAAGGAAAAGTAGATGAAGCTGAAGTAGGAAAATTGAAAATAGGAATGCCTCTTGTGGTAAACTTAGGAGCAATTGAAGATAAGGAATTTGAAGCGAAATTAAAGTTTATTGCTCCAAAAGGAAATGAAGAACAAGGTGCAGTACAGTTTAAAATTGAAGGGTACGTATACTTGGACAATGACTTTTTTGTTCGAGCAGGTTACAGTGCTAATGCTTCCTTCATACTTGAAAGGAAGGACAGTGTTTTGGCAATACCTGAGGCTTTATTGCAGTTTGATAAAAAAACTGAGAAGCCCTATGTTCAAGTTCAAGTAAAAGAACAAGAATTTGAACGTAAAGACCTTGAAACTGGTATTTCTGATGGGATTAATGTTGAAATACTTTCTGGAATAACCATCGAAGATAACATCAAGGTTTGGAACAAAACTGAAGAAGAAAAGAAAGAAGACGAAGAAACTTCAAACAAATACTAAGCTTTATTCCTACCTTATTATGAAATTAAAATATACCTCATTAGTTGCAATACTTTTTCTTTCTTTAAATGTCCAAAGTCAAATACTTACTCTACAAGATTGTATAGAATTAGCCATAGAAAAAAACATAACTATCAAGCAATCTGAATTGGATTTAGCCAATGCTGAATTGGATAAAAAAAATGCTTTTGGTAACTTTTTACCAAGTGTCAATGCAAATAGCAGTCATTCTTGGAATATCGGTTTGAATCAAAATATCACCACAGGATTATTAGAGAATGTGACCACACAATTCTCCTCATTAGGAGTTACCATGGGAGTAGACATCTACAAAGGGTTGCAAAACATCAAACAGTTACACCGAACAAATCTTGCCATAGTAGCGCAACAGTTCAATTTAGCAAACATAACAGAAAACACCTCTATTTTGGTTGCAAACTCTTACCTCCAAGTAATGTTCAATAGAGAACTTTTAGAGGTTCAAAAAAGTCAGCTTGGGGTTTCAAAAAAAGAACTGTTGCGGACCGATGTTCTAATAAGCGCTGGAGTATTAACTTCTGGAGATATTTTTGAGCTTGAAGCTACAATTGCTTCACAAGAGCAAGCAGTAATTCAAGCTGAGAATAATTTACGTTTAGCTAAAATTAGCCTTGCACAACTTTTATTGATAACAGACTATGATAATTTTGATGTTGCTGTTGAAAATTTTGACGTCCCCTTTCCTCTCATATTACAGGAAACTCCAAAAGCAATTTTCAATAAAGCTTTGATCCAAAGAAACGACATAAAGTTATCTCTAACTAATTTGGAAATTTCAAAGACAGATATTGAAATCGCAAAGGCTGCACTCCAACCCTCACTTTCTGCATTTTACAGCTACAGCACAAGGATTTCATACAGCGATGGTCTCCAAAGAACAGGCGTGTTTGAAGAA
The DNA here is from genome assembly GCA_913020155.1 of uncultured Flavobacteriales bacterium. Classification (GTDB taxonomy): domain Bacteria; phylum Bacteroidota; class Bacteroidia; order Flavobacteriales; family Flavobacteriaceae; genus Arcticimaribacter. The sequence goes on along the minus strand of CAJWBA010000012.1, from coordinate 41,824 downwards.
GTTCCTATTGGATATGTGGCTGCCACAGGTGAAGCAGTAAATACAAATGTTGAGCAAAGAAGAGTCGTTGGACCAGATTCATTTTGGAATCAATTTCAAATGAATGATGGTCATAATTTTGGAGTCCAATTAAGAATTCCAATCCTAAATGGATTTTTGTCTAAGAACAATGTAAAACGAAGTAAAGTCAATTTAATGCGTTCTCAAAATACATTAGAACAACAAAAATTAAATTTAGAAAGCAGCATAAACCAAGCTTACAATGACGCATTGGGAGCATACAACTTTTATAAAGCTGCTCAAAAAACAGTTATTGCTAGAAGTGATGCCTACAACAATGCAACGAAAAGATTTGACGCTGGAGTTGTGAATTCTTTTGAATTTACTCAAATAAAGCAACGATACGAAGCAACAGTATCAGACGAGTTGCGCTCTAAATTTGATTACATATTTAAGCTAAAAATTCTTGAATTTTATTTTGGACTAAAACTTGAAATTTAGAAGTCAGAACTTCTTAATTTTGCCTTATGTCACACCTTCTACATATTGAAACCGCTACAACAAATTGTTCGGTTGCTTTGTCACATAATGGAAATCTTATTCACTGTATCGAAAATAATGAAGCAGATTTTCGACACAGTGACCATTTGCATATCTACATTAAGCAGCTACTTGATGAAGCTAATGTCAAACCTTTTCAATTGTCTAGTGTTGCAGTGAGCAAAGGTCCGGGTTCATTCACAGGACTTAGAATTGGAGTTTCTACCGCAAAAGGACTATGTTATGCTCACAACCTTCCTCTAATTTCGGTAAATAGCTTAGAAGTTCTTGCAGCCGCTTACACTCCAAAAATTTCTGATTTATTGATTCCAATGTTTGATGCCAGAAGAATGGAAGTTTTTACGATGGTATTGAACGCAAAAAAAGAAGTGGTATCTCCTACTCGTACAGAAATAATAACCAGTGACTCTTTTAAAGAGTTAAGAGATCAAGGCCGCTTGGTTTTATTTGGCAATGGCTCAGATAAGTGTAAAGGTATTATCCCAGAGGGAAACACTTATTTTATTGATTCTTTAAAAGAACCCTCTGCTCAGCACATGGTTGCTAAAGCTACCGATAAATTCGAAGCAAAAAATTTTGAGGATATAGCATATTTTGAACCGTTTTATCTGAAAGATTTTTACACAAATCCTCCAAAGCCTTAATTCAAAAGCCTTAATTTTTTTTTTACCTCTTCAATAGATTCTAGGGGAAGTTCACATTGTTTGTTTTTACACAAAAAGAATAAGGTTTTATTTTTTGAAACTCTATTTTGAAAGAGCGGAAGGTTTGATTTCTCTGCGGCAGCCCAACTGCAATTTAGGGTAAACTGCGTATTTCGAATTTCTCTGAGACTACTTTTTGAATTTGGTCCAACAGCAACAATTTCATAACCCGATTTTAATAATCTTAAAGCAACTGTTAGCCAATAGCTGTAATTTTTTGGATAGGATTTGATCTCAGATTTGCATGAATTTAACATTGCTCTTGATCTGCCTATATATTCAGGTTTAATCAAGTGGTTCGATAAACGAATCAGGTTTTCTGCTATCATTGCATTAGAAGAAGGGATGACATTATCAGAAGTTTCTTTTGTTCGAAGGATCAAATCTGAAGTCGAACTGAAATACAAAAGTGGACTGTTTTGGTCTTCAAACTCAGTTAAACAGACCTCTGTTAATTTATCCGCTTGGTTGAGATAATGTTCATCAAACAAGGTTTCATAGGCATCAATGTACATTTTTATAACAGCTGCATAATCCTCCAAAAAAGCATCTATTTTGTTTACCCCTTTTTTGGAAATTCTTTTTAAAGTTCCAGAATTAGAAATAAAATTTTGTTCAATAAAATTGATGCTCTTTATGGCTAGCTCCAGATATGATTCATTTTTAAAACTAACATAGGCTTCCAAAAGACCCGAAGTAAGCATAGCATTCCAAGAACAGATAACTTTATCGTCAAGTCTGGGAAGCATTCTTTCTTTTCTTTTCATTAAAAGAGTAGCATCCCAGTGGAGGACTTTAGATTTTAATTCTAATAAATCAATTTCATGAATTTCTGCAAATTTTTTATCGGTTTCTAGCCTTCTTAACACATAATTACCATCTTCCCAATAACCATTCTGATTGATCGAATAATAAGCCGATACAAGTAGGTGGTCATCTGGAAAAAGTTCTTTTATTTCATGTTGTTTCCAAACATAGTAAGCTCCTTCAATTAACGATCCATTCTCATCAACACTGTCTGCATCCAAAGAAGCATAGAAGCCTCCTTCGGGAGAAAGTAGATTATCTATCAAAAAGCGAATAGTTTTGTCGACCGTTTCTCGATAGAGAAGAAGCGGTTTTTCTCGATAGGCTTGAGCATAAAGAGAAAGCAGTTGACCATTGTCATAGCCCATTTTCTCAAAATGACTTATGTGCCATTCAGAATCTACTGAATAGCGTGAAAAACCTCCGCCAACAGCATCAAAAATCCCGCCCAAAGCAATTTTTTCTAGGGATAAATGAAAATGATTTAATGCCTCAAGATTATTACATAGCAATCCTCCGTATTGAATGAATCGAAGTAGTGAAGGCATCATGAACTTTGGAGCACCAAGGAACCCTCCGTTTTTGGGATCTCTTTTTGATAGAACTTTATCCAAACTCATATTGATTTCATTCCATTTGAATTCATTTTCATCGGTTTCATTGAACTCAAAATGGATCAAACCCTTTTCCAATTCATCAGCATATTGAATTACTTTTTCAGGATTTTCTTTGTATGAGGAATAAATTTGAGAAAGGACTTCTAGCCAACGCTTTTTTGGGAAATAGGTTCCTCCCCATATGGGTCTTCCATCTGGTAAAGCAATCATATTTAGCGGCCACCCTCCTTGCCCGCTGATTATTTGAAGAGCATTCATATATACTTGATCTACATCAGGACGCTCCTCTCGGTCAACTTTTATGTTGATAAAATTAGAATTCATCAAAATAGCAACCTCCTCGTCTTCAAAGCACTCATGTTCCATTTCATGACACCAATGACATGAAGCATAACCAATACTAATTAAAAGTAATTTTTTCTCTTCTTTGGCCCGATCAAGATATTTTTGATCCCATGGAAACCATTGAACAGGATTATGTGCATGTTGAAGTAGATAAGCACTAAGTTCATCAATTAAGGCATTTGTATGTTTTTTTGATTTCAAGATATTTACCCATTGATTGCATTAACAGAAGAAATTTTTCCAGGGAGCATTTCTTTGAGCATATTTTCAATTCCATTTTTTAGAGTAAAAGTAGAGGATGGACAACCACTACAGGCTCCTTGAAGAACTACTTGGACTTTTTTATTTTCAGCATTGTATGAATCAAAAAGGATATTTCCTCCATCTGCTGCAACAGCCGGCTTTATGTAATCTTCAATAATTCCTATGATTTGCTGAGAAATTTCGTCCAATTCTACTACGGACTCTTTTGCAGTTTCTTTACTTATTTTTTCTTTTATTGCAGTTGTGATTTCATTCCCTTCCTCTAAGAAAGACCGAAGAAATTCTCGAATTTCTAGAACAATTTCATCCCAATTAGAGACATCAAATTTGGTAATAGAAACATAATTGGTATCTATAAACACCTCTTTTACAAAAGGAAAATGGAAGAGCTTTTGAGCTAAGGGAGCATTTGTTGTTTCATCAATATTTTTATACTCATAAATTTGATCTGCTAACTTCTTATTAGCAACAAACTTCATAACCCCGGGGTTAGGGGTACTTTCCGCATAAATAGTAATAGGATTTTTTTTTGAAGGTTGTATTTCATTTATTGCAACACCTCCAGAGTTAAGAAAGCTTTCAATTTCACGGGAGACCTCGTTCAATACATCTTCCCATTTCAAGATATCGAAACGCATGATTTCGATAGATTCTTTTTTTAGAACTACTGATTTTACAAAAGGCAAATAAAACATTTGTTGAGCCAGAGGAGCTTCTTTTGCTTCATCTATGTTACTGTATTGACAGGCCTGAGTGATTTGAAGTGGTGGTGATATTTCGAATCGCGCAATAGCTTGATCTTCAGTTAAAGAAGCGGAAACAGTAAATGTTGTCATTGTAATTTTTTTTGTAAAAATACGGAAATCTTTGATCTTTCGATGCGTTTTATTGGTTTCCGTTTTGTTGAAAGTAGTATATTCGAGTTAAACATTACAATGCTCATCAAAACAGTTCGCGGGTTTACGCCTCAATGGGGTTCAGATTGCTTTATTGCAGAAAACGCTACACTTATTGGAGATCTAATTATGGGAGATCAGTGCTCTGTTTGGTATCAAGCTGTAATTAGAGGTGATGTTAATTCAATCCAAATAGGTAATCGTGTGAATATTCAAGATGGAACCGTAATTCATGCTACTTATAAAAAATCCAAAACTATAATTGGTAATGATGTTTCGGTAGGACATAATGCAATTATTCACGGATGTACTCTAAACGATCATGTATTGGTTGGAATGGGTAGTATTATTATGGATAATTCTTTGGTTGAATCAAATTGCATCATTGCAGCTGGAAGTGTTGTAAAGCAAAACACTCGTGTTCCAGAAGGATCTATTTTTGCTGGAATTCCTGCACGAAAAATTAAAGACATAGATCCAAAACTTCAAAAAGGTGAAATTGAGCGAATAGCTCAAAATTATTTAATGTATTCCAGTTGGTTTAAGTCACAGTAATTAAAAGTTAACTACCTTCATGTTTTCAGGAATAAAGTTCAACAAAGTCGAATTTGTTGCAGTACTGAAATATTTTACCGTTTCGCCTAAATCCTTGGAAGACAACAAATGTTCTTTTTTCAAAATCCTGAAGGTTTGTTTTGCAACCGCATCAGCACTGTCTAAAATTTGAATGTTTTTGGGCAAAATAGCTTTTAGTAAAGGGATAAGAAAGCTGTAATGCGTGCACCCCAATACAAGAACATCAATATTTTGATAGAGCATTGGTTTGACATATGAATTTAATAAATCAACAAGTTTTGAATTCGCTAATTCACCTTTTTCTATGGATTCAACCAATCCGTCACCAATTTGTTCAATAACTCTAATATTTTGAGTAAAATTATCGCTAGTTTGAGCAAACAATCGACTACTCAAAGTACCTCGTGTAGCCAAAACCCCAATAACTTTTGTTTTGCTCTTTAGAGAAGCTGATTTTATGGCTGGTTCAATACCAATAAAGGGGATGTTGTACTTAGCTCGTAAAACTTCGATTACATTTGTTGAAGCTGTATTACAAGCAACAACAATAAGCTTACATCTTTTGGAAATAAGAAAATCTACAACTTCAAAGCAACGCTCAGTAATTTCATCTTTTGATTTTATGCCATAAGGAGCATTAGCATCATCAGAAACATAAAGAAACTGTTCTTGAGGTAACATAGATTTTAGAGACGAAAGGATAGTTAATCCCCCAACTCCAGAATCAAATACCCCCAGATAATTATTTTGACTAATTTTCATAGAAAAAAAAACTGCCTTATGATAGATAAGGCAGTTTTGATTAAGAGTTTAGAACCACCTTTTAAAATCCTAGTTCAGATTTTACATCAGCCATTAAATCTTTTCCTTTAGCCATAATAACACTTCCTCCTGCACTTGCATCAAGAACGTAATCGAAGCCCTGAGCTGCGGCTATTTTTTCAATAGCAGTTCTCGCTTTTTCATACAAAGGACGCATCATTTCGCCTTGCTTTTTCTGCAAATCTTGAGCAGCTGTTTCACGGTATTTTTGAATGTTTTGTTGCATGCTTTCAAGCTCCGTCTGACGAGCTTGATTTGTTACATCAGTTTGATTAGCCGCATCTGCTGAATAGGATTGTGCTTTTGTTTGAAATTCCTTGTAAGTATTTTCAATCTCTTTGGTGTAAGTTTCTTCAACTGCTTTAATTTGTTTTTGAGCAGCAATAACTTCGGGCATTTCACTAATCAATTTCTGAGTGTCAATGTGTGCGATTTTTGATTGTGCATAAGTAGCAGTCATTGGCAGCACAGTCATTAGGGTAACAAATAGTAATGTTTTTAAATTTTTCATTGTTTTAGTTTATTTGAGCGTATGTTAATTTTTTAGTTTCTTGAGTTGATCTTCTCTTTTTTTAAGCTGTTGTTTTCTATCTTCAATTTTGTTTTGAGCATTTATTTTTCTTAAAACAAGGTCACTAATATCGTAATTTTTTGCGGAATACAACATAACCAAGTCCGAAGATCTGTCAAAAATGAAATCATATTTTCTTTCTTGAGCTATTTTTCTCACTATTCCGAGTACTCGATCTTGTATAGGCTTTAAAAGTTTCGATTTTTGTTGGATCAATTCACCTTGTGGCCCAAATTTTTGAGTTTGAAAATTTACTATATCAGAGGCAAAGTCATTAATTTCTATTTCGCGGTCAGAAATTAAGTTTGGAGTAAGCAGAGCTTTCTCAGCATTGAGTGCATCCTCTAATTTTTTTAATTGTAGTTTTTGCAATTCAATTTCTTTTTTCCAATCTTCAACTTTTTTGTTTAGAAGGATATTTGCTGTTTTGTATTCATTGACATTTTCTAAAATAACATCCATGTCGATGTAACCTATTCGAACTCCCCTTTGCGCTAAACTTAATTGAGTAGTGAGGATCGTAATTAAAAATAAAAATACTATTCTTTTTTTCATTTTTAAAATTGTTGTCCAATTATGAAGTGTGTCTCCCAACCGTGAGGGCCTGTTTCTTGCGAATTAGCAGCGTCAAATCCATACCCAAAATCAATTCCTAAAAGGCCAAAGGCAGGCATGAAAATTCGTATCCCAGCTCCAGCTGAACGCTTGGAATTAAAAGGATTAAAATCACTAAAACTATTGTAACCATTACCAGCCTCTAAAAAGCTAAGTGCAAAAATGGATGCACTTGGTTTGAGGGTTATCGGGTATCGTAGTTCTAATGAAAATTTATTGTAAATAGTAGATCCATCTCTTGATGATAGGGTTTGGTTTTTGTAACCTCTCAACGCAATGGTTTCTCGTCCATCCAGTGAGTAATTTGCCATTCCATCTCCCCCTAGAAAAAAGCGCTCAAACGGAATTGCTCCTCGATCTTCGTTGTAAGTTCCCAGGAAACCAAAATCTGCTTGAGTCTTTAGGACAAGTTTTCCAATAATTCTGGAGTACCAAGTTCCGTTGAATTTTATTTTATAAAACTCTAGCCACTTGAATTTTTCTTGATCAATTTTGGCTTGATCTACTAATAATTCTCCTGTTGTAGCGTCGAGTCTTTTATATTCTGAAAGGTTTTGAAGATTTCCGAAGTCGGTATCACTAAACAAGCTAAATGGAGGGGTAAACTTACCACTTATAATAAAACTGGATCCACTCGTAGGGAAAATAGGATTAACGGCAGTATTATTTCGAGATAAAGAAATGGTGTAGGCGATATTATTAGAATCTCCGTTACCAAAGGTAAATAGTCCAGTAAAATAATTTTTAAGGTTGTAATATTGGAATGAGATTGCTTGTGAAAGGGTAAAGTAATCGTCAGGAACTCGGAGTCTTTTGGCAATTCCCAAAGTTAAACTACTGATTTCAAAGGACTGACTTCTGTCTGCTCGTTGGGTAAAGAAGTCATATCGATATTGATTGGTTCTCGAAATTGATGTAGAAAACTGTACAGGTTGTTGACCACCCAACCAAGGCTCAGAAAAAGAAAAACTGTAGGTATTATAAAATTGACTTGCTTGTAAACGAAGACTTAAAGATTGACCATCACCAGAGGGTACTGGTCTGTAGGAAGATTTATCAAAAACATTTCTCATGGAGAAGTTGTTAAAGGAAAGACCCAGTGTCCCGATAAAACCACCTCCTCCATAACCTCCTTGAAGTTCTATTTGACTGGCTCCAGATTCTACTAATCCAAATTCAACATCTACAGTACCCGCATTGGGATCTACATTCTTAAAATCAGGGTTGATTTGCTCTGCATCAAAAAAACCCAATTGCCCTAATTCTCGAACGGTACGAACAACCTTGTCTTTACTGTATAATTCTCCGGGTTTTGTCCGCAATTCTCTAAAAATTACATGATCATTGGTTTTGTCGTTTCCAACAACAGTAATTTCATTAAAAGAAGCCAGTTTACCTTCTGTAATTCGAATCTCAAAATTGATGGTGTCATTTTCTGCACTTACTTCAACTGCATTGATATTAGAAAAGAGATACCCACTGTTTTGATACAAGTTGGTAATATCATTTCCATCAGGTTTGGTATCATCAGCTATTCGTTCTTTTAGAAGAATTCCATTGTAGGTATCACCTTTTTTGATTCCAAGAACCGATGAAAGTACTCGATCTGTGTAAGCGGCATTACCCAGATATTTAATATCTCCAAAATAATAACGGTTTCCCTCTTCAATTGAGAGTTTGATTTCAAGATCACTTTTGTCTTCGTCAATAATTGTGTCGCTCAAAATACGAGCATCGCGGTATCCTTTTTCTTTATAGAAATCGATTAGATTGCTCAAGTCTTCTTGGTAATCATCAATGATGAATTTAGATTTTTTCCAAAAGCGGACAAAATTTTTCTTTTTGGTTTTTTTGAATTTTGAGGCCAGTTTTTTAGAACTAAATTTCTCAATACCCTCAAAATCTATCGACTTGATTTTTACACGCTTTCCTCGATCAATATTAACAACCATCTTCAAAACATTGACGTCTATTGTATCGGGAATGGTATTCAGAACGACCTTGGTGTTCAAAAAGCCTTCTTTTTTAAATTTATTAATGATGTAGTTTTTGGTATTGGTCAGAAAACTTTCAGAAAGCTTTTTTCCTCTGGTCAGTTCAGTGTCTTTAATTATATTTTGAGCTTTAGATTTTTTAATTCCCAAGATTTTTACATCTGAGAGTGTGGGTAATTCTTCGATCTCAATTTCCAAGGTTATTAAATTCCCATTTATCTCGGCAGTGAAGAAGTTAATATCACTAAAAAGTTCAAGATTCCATAGTTTCTGAATCACATTACTAATTTCCTCACCAGGAACTTGAATGGATTGCCCCTTTCGCAGACCGCTGTATGAGATTACAGTTTTATCCTCATAACTCTTGAGTCCAGTAACTATGATTGAATCAATAATGTATTTTTTTGAAGCTTTGTAAGCGCTGGGTAAAGGGGTTTGAGCATTTATTGAAGCTACACTCAAGAGCATTCCTAACAAATACAAAAAAAGCAGTAAGTTTTTATAAATAGGCTTATGCCTTGAGTTGTTCGCTTGTTTTTCCAAATCTACGTTCTCGGTTTTGGTAATTATGTATCGCTGAATGCAAATGAGTTTCATTAAATTCTGGCCAAAGTATTTCTAAAAAATAGAGTTCCGCATAAGCTATTTTCCACAACAAAAAGTTACTAATCCTTTGTTCACCGCTTGTTCGAATTAATAAATCTACATCTGGCAAATTTCGCGTGTAAAGATGCTTATTTATTATGGTTTCATCAACATTTTCTGGAGAAATTATATTATTTTTAACTTTAGAAGCAATCTCCCTAAAAGCATAGGTGAGTTCTTCTTTACCACCGTAGTTTAATGCCAAGGTTAGGGTCATTCTAGAATTCTTTTTGGTCTTCTCAATGGTTTGGTTCAATTCTTCTTGAACCGGCATGGGTAGTTTGCTTAAATTTCCAATTGTATTAAGTCGAATATCGTTTTGGAGCATTTGATCTAGCTCCTTTTTTAATGACTTGACTAATAGGTTCATTAGGGTATTAATTTCTTTTTGTGGTCTTTTCCAGTTTTCAGTAGAAAAGGCATAAAGCGTCAAGTGTTTTACCCCTAATCGAGTAGACTCCTCAACAGTTTTTTGAACCGCTTTTACACCATTTATATGACCAAATAATCTGTTTTTCCCTTTAGCTTTAGCCCAACGGCCATTCCCGTCCATAATGATGGCAATGTGGTTTGGCATGTTTGATGGTTCTAAAATCATTATTTTTCTTTACAATAACAGGGTAATCTCCCAAAGGTAAAGCTTAATGTTAAACCAGTAAAAACATACCAGTCTTTATTGTAAAATGCACCGTGTTTTAAATTTGGATCATTTTCAAATTGACCTATGGGATTACTCCCATCAAGGTTGTCCGTAAAAGTGTAACGAGCTCCAATTTCAAATCCAAGTATTACTATTTGATTTAATTTGGCTTTAGCTCCCAAAATTAAAGGAATCGAAAATTCCAATTCTTCATCGTATTCAACCATATTGTTAGGCGGATTTTTATTTATGTAAAACAAATTGTAATTAAAATAGTTTATTCCCAAATACAAATAAGGAGTAAGGTAGCGGTCATAATCATGTAAATTGAAATCGAAAAAATTAAATTCAATACCTGCTGATAACTCAGTTATTTCGTTTTCAGCACTCACAAAAGATAGAAATCTATTGGGCTCAGCTGAAAAAAAATTCCTGTTCACTAATTTTGAGTAAGAAAAACTTCCTCTTAAAGAATAACGGGTTGTAATGTTGTATTTGTAAATAAGCCCAAAGGCTGGTGATTTTGTGTTTATGAATTTTCTGGATCCAACATCTCCAATTAGGTTGCTCCCCCCAAGAAAAACGCCCACTTCATGCATTTGAGCTGCAGAAATAAAGGGAAGGCATGATATTAAGCATAAGATCAAAATTCTTTTCATCAGAATTTGGGAAATTCTAGCATTCACAGGGTCTTCCATACTAGAGGAAGTTCCATTACTTTAAACTGAATTTTGATTGATTTATTGCCTAATTTCTTGTATCAAGACCCCAAAAAAGTTTGTCTTGTAAAGTTTTGAAAAAAGTGTTGTCGTTCAATTCTACTGTAGCTATGGAAAAGGGAGCTTTTTTGATAATAATTTTGGTCTCCTGATTTAGTGATATTATTCTCGAATCTAAGGTAAGTAAATGGTCTTGACCGCGCCCTGTTACTTTTAGCTCAATCACAGTAGAATTCGGCACAATCAGCGGACGGATGTTAAGGTTATGAGGAGCAATAGGAGTGAGGACAAAACTAGAGGTCTGAGGAGACATTATAGGCCCTCCGCTACTCAGCGAATAGCCCGTTGACCCTGTAGGTGTGGAAATTATTAATCCATCTGCCCAATACGTAGTTAAGGGTTCCCTGTTTAGGCGAGTATCGATACTAATTAAAGAAGCTGTATTTTTTCTACTAACCGTAATTTCATTCAAGGCATATGGAAATGAGTCGATAACGTCACTTGAATTGGGTAATTTAACCTCTAGAAGATTTCTATCAATAAGGGTGAATTTATTTTCCCACAATTGTTTCAGTCCAATATTCAGAGATTCTTTCTGAAGACTTGTTAAAAAACCCAATCTTCCTGTATTAATCCCAAGAATGGGTACATTACTATCTTTAACCGTGATTATTGCCTGAAGCATAGAGCCGTCACCACCAATGCAAAATAAAAAGTCAGTATTTTTTGGTAAATCTTCAAAAACAGATACAAAAGCAGTCATATCAGGATCTTTCAAAAAATTCACCATTTTGAAATCAATCAAAACCGTTACTTTTCGTTCAAGTAAATGTTCCACAACTCCTTGGGCATAACCACGTGAAAGCTCATTTTGAAATGGACAAATAACCGCAATCTTCATACCTCTTAATTTAAACCAAAAGTACAAAAACTTATATTGTAAGAAATTTTTTATTTTTGAAATCTCTTTTCTACTAAAAACCCTTGGAATTAGTAACGGGAAGTTTGTAATTTTACCAAAAAAAGAATGACTAAGCTAAGTGTTAACATCAATAAAGTAGCTACCCTACGTAATTCAAGGGGAGGAGATGTGCCCAATCTTCTAAAAGTAGCATCGGATTTACAGTCTTTTGGAGCAGAAGGAATCACGGTACACCCACGTCCTGACCAAAGACACATTCGGTACGACGATGCTTATGCACTAACTAAAATAGTAAAAACAGAATACAATATTGAAGGAAATCCAATCCCAGAGTTTGTGAAAATGGTCATGGACATAAGACCTACTCAAGTAACCCTAGTTCCCGATGCAATTGATGCACTCACTTCAAATGCAGGTTGGGACACTCATATTCATTCTGATTTTTTAAAAAAGACCATTCATCAATTTAAAGCGGTAGGGATTCGAACCTCAATTTTTGTTGACCCTGACATCAAAATAATTGAAAGAGCTTTTGAAACAGGTACTAATAGGATAGAATTGTACACCGAAGCCTATGCAGATAAATTCGCTAAAAATTCTGAAGAGGCAATAGCCCCTTATGTCAAAGCAGCGGAACGTGCAAATGAGTTGGGCATTGGAATCAATGCAGGTCATGATTTAAACCTTGAGAACATTGAGTATTTTACTAAAAACATTTCCAATTTAATGGAAGTTTCTATTGGCCATGCACTTATTTGTGAGTCGCTTTATCTTGGGTTTGAAAATGTAATTCCAATGTACCTTCAACGTCTTGGTTAATGAAACTTTTAAATAGTTTAATACTCGGTAACACAGATCGCCATCTAATTATTTTACACGGTTTTCTGGGGATGGGTAATAATTGGAAAACACACGCAAAGCACTGGGCCGACATGGGTTGGTGTGTTCACTTGATCGATCAAAGAAATCACGGAAAGAGTTTTTGGTCTACAGAATTTAACTATTCCTTGATGGCCGGGGATTTGAAAGTGTATTTAGATCATAAATCCATAGAAAAATGTACTGTTTTGGGTCACTCCATGGGAGGCAAAACAGCAATGACTTTTGCAATACTACACCCAGAAAGAATCAAACAGTTGATCGTTGCAGACATAGGACCCAAATCATACCCCTCTCACCATAAACAAATTTTAAACGGACTAGCTTCTTTAGATTTTTCTAAGCTCAAAGCTCGAGCATCAGTTGATCATGCCCTTGAGAACTTCGTTCCAGAGGTTGGTGTCCGCCAATTTTTATTGAAAAACCTTTACTGGGAGGAGAAAGGGGTTTTAGGACTCCGGATAAATATTGAAGTTTTGAAAGAAGTTGGAGAAAAAATAGGACTAGGGTTACAACCCAATCAAAAGTTCGAGGGGCCTACTTTATTATTAAGAGGATTGCAATCTGATTACATTGTAGATGGAGATCAATTGATTTTGAAACATCATTTCCCAAATTACACACTCAAAGACATAGAGAAAGCAGGGCATTGGTTGCATGCAGAAAATCCTATAGCATTTTTAGAAGCGATAGAAACCTGGTGGTATTAATTATTTTTTTCACATAAGTATCATAAAATGTGATAAACAGTAATAAATTTAAAAGGCATACCCAGAACACTTATTTTTGTATTGAGAATTCAAATAAATGATACGACTAGCCAAGAAAAAAGACATGCCATCCGTTTTGAAGTTGATTCAAGAATTAGCTGATTTTGAAAACGAACCCGATGCGGTAGTTGTTACTGATGACGACCTTGTGAGAGATGGTTTTGGAAGCAGTCCAATATTTCATTGTTTAGTAGCAGAAGAAGAAAAAGAAATTGTTGGGATGGCACTTTTTTATCTGCGTTATTCTACCTGGAAAGGTCCAACTTTTCACCTCGAAGATTTAATAGTAACTCAAAGTCATCGTGGAAGAAATTTCGGAAAAGAATTGTACAGTAGTTTCATCCAGTTTGCTGCTCAAAACAAAGTAAGAAGAATCGAATGGGTTGTTTTGGATTGGAATACTCATGCAATAGATTTTTACAAAAAAAGTGGTGCAGTTGTTCTTGAGGAATGGCGAACCGCACAAATGGACGAAAAAGCAATAGAAGCTTACATCAAAAAATCCCGATAGATAAATTAATTAGAAAATGAAAGTATTCAAGTTTGGAGGAGCCTCTGTAAAAGATGCTGATGGTGTAAAAAATTTTGCAAAAGTAATGAATCAAGCTGGGTACAAAGACACTGTGGTAATTGTTTCAGCTATGGGAAAAACAACCAATGCACTTGAGCTTGTGGTTGACCATTATTTTAATAACACAAAACAACTTCCGAACTCAATTTTAGAACTGAAACGTTTTCATTTGGACGTTGTGGAAGAATTATTGGGCTCAGAGTCAGTGTCAATAAGGGCTAAAGTTAGTGAGTTGATAGAGGAACTCAATACCTTCCTCAAACATAATAAAGCTACAAATCACAGTTTTGTTTATGACCAAGTTGTTGGTTTTGGTGAATTGCTTTCAACCCGCATCATAACCTCTTATCTAAATCATGTTGGTATCCAATCGAAATGGCTAGATGCACGTAAATGTGTCAAAACAGATTCGTATTATAGAGATGCAAATCTTGACTGGAAACAAACCCAAAAAGCGATTAATGAACAGGTTTCGAAAGATATTCTTTTTATTTCTCAAGGTTTTATTGCCAGTGATCAAAACAATTTTACTACAACCTTGGGAAGAGAAGGGTCGGATTACACAGCCGCAATTTTTGCATACGCACTAAATGCAGAGTCTGTAACAATATGGAAAGATGTTCCTGGGGTTTTAAATGGAGACCCTAGAGTTTTTGAAAACACTCAGTTGTTGAATCAAATTTCATATACCGAAGCTATTGAATTAGCTTTTTATGGAGCATCAGTAATACACCCCAAAACTTTACAGCCCCTTCAAAGAAAAGAAATCCCTCTTTATGTTCGATCGTTCATAAACCCCGAAGGGGCAGGTACAGCCGTTTCAAAAGGGAAAACAATTGATCCCTTCATACCTTGTTTTATTTTAAAACCCAAACAAGTCTTAATTCGATTATCTTCTTTGGATTTTTCTTTTATGGTAGAGGACAACATTGCTGAAATTTTCGCTCTTTTGTATCAACATCAAATGCGTGTTGATCTCATTCAAAATTCAGCAATTAGTTTTTCTGTATGCGTAAATAATAAATACAACCGTTTAGGAGAGTTACTCATAAAATTACGTTCCAAGTTTAAGGTAACTGTTTTTGAAGATGTTGATTTGCATACAGTCAGACATTTTGATTCGAAAGCGCTAGCTTCAATTGAAAATCAAAAAGAAAAAATATTACTCGAGCAGCGGGCTCAAGAAACCATTCAATACGTTGTTGAAAGATAATTTACTCAGCCAAATAAAGTTCAACAAATTTTTCGCAATAGTTTTTTATTTCTTCTCGTGTTGTCTTAAAAGCAGCTTCAATTTCCTTTTCTGTCCCTTTTAATCTTGAAGGGTCTGTAAAATTGTTGTGGAACTTTTGTACTGCTTTTCCAGGAAATATTGGACAGTTTTCTGCCGCATGGTCACATACCGTAAGAATAAAATCAAAAGTAATTTTTCCGTAATCTGAAATCAGATTAGATGTATTTTTCGAAAGATCGATTCCAACCTCTTTCATGGTTTTGATTGCTCTTAGATTCACACCATGAGTTTCAATGCCAGCACTTAAAACTTCTAATTTTCCAGCCCCCAATGACTCCATAAACCCATGAGCTATTTGACTTCTACAAGAATTACCCGTACAGATAATTAATAATTTTTTCATAATTTATTTAAAGTTAAAGAACAAATTCCGAACATATTTTGTCTGAAATAATTTGTGCTAATTTCTGATGACTTTCAATAGACCAGCCAGCCACATGTGGGCTCAACAAAACATTTTCTGCATCAATCAAGTAAGAGAAACTGGGGTTATTTATTTGAGAATGAAATATGTTTTCAAAAGAACTGCTTTCGTATTCAAGAACATCCAGTCCGGCTCCAAGTATTTTTCCACTTTTCAAACCATAAACCAGAGCATCAGTCAAAACAGAAGAACCCCGAGCAGTATTCAAAAGCCAGAAATTACGCCCCATTTGATCAATAAAACTTTTGTCGATCATACCCTTGGTCAGTTCAGTTTGAGGGGTATGAAGACTTAAAACATCAACTTCTGATTTCAGCTCATCCAAAGAAACTTGAGAAGCATATGGATCATTTCCCAGATCAAGAAGGTCATGGAAAATAACTTTTTTAACGTCAAAGCCATGTAATTTTTTAGCAAAGCTTTTCCCCATATTTCCGTAACCAATAATGCCAACTTTTTTTCCTTCAAGTTCAATTCCTCGATGCTCCTCTCTAAGCCAATTTCCATTTTTAATGCTTTGATTGCCAAGATTGAGTTTGTTTAACAAAGAAAGTAGCATACCCAAAGCATGTTCCCCAACAGCATTACTATTTCCTTGGGGTGCTGCAAAAAGTTCAACCCCCATTTTGCTTGCTTGCTTTTGATCGATATTTTCCACACCAGCTCCCACACGACCTATAAATTTGAGACGCTTAGCCATTTCTAGAAAAGCAGCATCAACAGGAAATCTACTTCGTATAATCAGGCCATCGTATTGATGAATGGATTTGAGAATTTCACTCTTTGGCTGATCGTATGCAATTGTATTTGTAAATCCATATTTTTCAAGTTTTTCTAGTAAAAGAGGATGATTTTTATCTACATGTAGCACCTTCATGTTTCCTTGTTTTAAAACCCTAAAAAGATTTGAGCAGTGAAAAAGAAAAGGTAAATTCCAAAAATATCATTTGAAGTAGTGATGAATGGTCCTGTAGCAATTGCAGGATCAATCCCCCGTTTATTCAAAATGATTGGAACAAAAGTTCCGATTAGTGCAGCTACAATAATTACCCCCATCATGGATCCTGCAACAGTCAAGCTTAATATAAAGTCTTGATCAATAATCCATCCAAAAATAATTAAAACAACTGCCAAGAAAAAGCCATTGATAAGACTCAACCCAACCTCTTTGATTAATCGACTGATCAGCGAGCCTTTTACAACATCATTAGCAATACCTTGAACAATAATAGCAGAAGATTGAACCCCAACATTTCCTGCCATTGCGGCAATCAGTGGGGTGTAAAAAAATAAGCTCCTCAAATGCGGTTGTGTCATGATTGCCTCGAAATCTTTTAAAATAAAAACACTTCCCAAACCTCCTAATAACCCCAAAAACAACCAAGGCAACCGGGCTTTAGTCAATTCAAATACATCATCACTCGCTTCAACGTCATTCGAAATACCTGCTGCCAATTGATAATCTTTATCTGCTTCTTCTTTGATTACATCAACGATGTCATCGATCGTAATTCTACCCAACAATTCTTGTTTGTCGTTTACAACTGGAATGGCTTCCAAATCATATTTTGACATTATTTTAGCAACCTCTTCTAAATCTTGGCAAACATCCACAAAATCTACTTTTGGGATGTAAATATCTTTGACTTTCGCTTTTGAATTTGCTGTCAACAAATCTTTTAAGGAAAGCCTACCCATCAATTTATTTCTTTTGTTGACCACATAAATCGAATGCACACGAGTAACATGTTCTGCTTGTGCTCGCATTTCATTTACACACTTGAGTATGCTAAGATCTTCTTGAACCTTCACAAGTTCTTTTGCCATCAGTGCGCCAGCAGTATTTTCTTCATAGGTAAGAAGTTCTCGAATATCCTTCAAATGATGGCTATCCGAAATTTCAGACATTACCTTTTCTTGGCGTTCCTCTGGAAGCTCAGCAATAAGGTCAGCAGCATCATCGGTGTCTAACTCTTCAATCTCCTCAGCAATTTCCTTGGCAGATAGCTGAGTCAATATTTTTTCTCTGAAATCTTCATCTATTTCTGCTAGTGCATCAGCAGTTTTTTCACTGTCTAAAAGTTTAATCAGATAAATGGCATCTTGAAGAGATAAGCTTTCAGCAATTTCAGCAATATCAGCGTAATGCACATCAGCCAGTTTGAGAATCAACTTCTTGTCCGAACGTTTTTCGACAAGTGTGTTAATCAATCTGAGGGTGTCACTATCAAGAAGAAATTTTGCCATTTTCAATTTTTTGAGTCAATCCAATAAAATCATTACCCGAAAGTTTTTCAGGACGCATGTTAAAGATACTATCTTCTGAAAGATTAATAGGCAGTTGCAATATTTTTAAACTATTTCGAAGGATTTTTCTTCTTTGTTGAAAACTCATTTTGACAATTTTGAACAGTAATTTTTCATTGCATGCTAGGCTGTAATTTTCTTTTCTTCTTAGGGTAAGAACTCCAGAATCTACTTTGGGTGGGGGGCTAAATACTTCTGGAGGCACAGTAAATTCGTATGTTGCCGTGTAAAAAAGTTGAACCAACACAGAAAGTATTCCGTATTTTTTGGTCCCTGGAGCTTCACAAATCCTTTCAGCAACTTCTTTTTGAAACATTCCGGAGAAAAACGGAATTTGATTTCGGTTTTCAATGGTTTTAAAAACAATTTGAGTTGATATGTTGTAAGGAAAGTTCCCGATAATAGCAAAAGGAGAATTTCCAAAAATTAAGCTTAGGTCATACTTTAAAAAATCACTTTTAATAATATTTTGCTCCAACAAAGGATATTTATTTTTTAAGTAAACGATTGATTCGTGATCGATTTCGATCAGATGAATTTTTCCAGTTGAATGCGGGAGGTATTGAGTCAATACTCCCATTCCCGGACCAATTTCTAAAACCTTTGAGTAAGTGTCATATTTAAGTGTATTGGCAATTTTTTTTGCAATATTGAGGTCGTTTAAAAAGTGTTGACCTAATTTTTTTTTGGCCTTTACAGTTTTCATTGTAAGGCAGTAATTTGTTCCAACTCCGTATTAAAAGAAAGAATGCGTTCTCCAAATTTTTCTACAGCTAGATTTCTCAACATTGGAGCATCTTCTGCAAGAAAACGTTCAAAATCATCGCGACTGTTACAGTGGTACTGTGCTGCATAACTAGTGCCTCCCATGTCCTCCTCGGCAATAACTTTAAATAAAATCACTTTAATGAATTTCCCAGTTTTCATTATTTTGGGAAGATGTTCATCATTCATCCAACACATCCATTGGGATTCGACAGAAAGTTCAACAAGGGTTGTTACGTTGTGAATAAACATAAAATCTTTTTAAGAAATCATATCAAAACCAGTGTAGGGTACAAGTACTTTTGGGATTTTAATACCCTCTGGGGTTTGACAGTTCTCAAGCAGTCCAGCAAGAACTCTTGGCAATGCAAGCGAACTTCCGTTCAAGGTATGAACTAGTTGTTTACTACCGTCATTAGCCTTGTAACGAAGCTTTAGTCGCTCTGACTGGAAACCTTCAAAGGTAGAAACAGAACTGATTTCTAGCCATTTGTCTTGCGCTGTAGAAAATAATTCAAAATCATAAGTCAAAGCAGAGGTAAAGCCCAAATCTCCCCCACAAAGCCTCAGAATCCTGAAGGGAATCCCAATTTCTTTCAAAATATCGCGCACGTGATCAATCATTTCTTCCAGTGCTGCCTCAGAGCGATTTGGGGTTTCTAATCGAATAATTTCCACTTTGTCAAATTGATGTAGTCGGTTCAGTCCACGCACATGAGAACCATAACTCCCAGCTTCACGCCTAAAACAAGGAGTGTAACCCGTCAAGCAAATGGGCAATTGTTTTTCTTCTAAAAGTTCATCTCTGAAGATGTTTGTTAAAGGAACTTCGGCAGTTGGGATGAGGTACAAATCATCAGCTGTTACGTGATACATTTGACCCTCTTTGTCAGGCAATTGACCCGTTCCATAACCCGAAAGTTCGTTCACAAGATGAGGCACTTGAGTTTCTTGATATCCTGCAGCAATATTTTTGTCTAAAAAGTAATTTATTAAAGCCCGTTGTAGCCGAGCACCTTTTCCTTTGTAAACAGGAAAACCAGCCCCTGTTATTTTACTACCAAGTTCAAAGTCTATCAAATCATATTTTTTGGCCAATTCCCAATGCGGTAAGGCATCTTTTGAAAGCTCGGGAATGGTTCCGCCACGCTCAACCTCAACGTTGTCTTCTTCAGAGGTTCCCGACGGAACAATATCCTTAGGAACATTTGGAATTTGATAACGCATCCCACTCATTTTTTTCTCCGTGTCTTGTAATAGTTCTTGAAGTTGTTTAGAACTGGACTTCAATTGGCCAGAACGTTCTTTTAGCGCCTGTGCTTTATCAGCTTCTCCATTTTTAAATAGTTGCCCTACTTCTTTGGTAAGACCATTTGCTTCAGCAAGCTGTTGATCCAAATCCATTTGCGTCTTTCTTCGAGTTTCATCCAAATCAAGTAAATCATCGATCAGTTCAACTTCTTTGAAGTTTCTTTTTTCCAAAGCTTTTAGAACAGCTTCTTTATTTTCTCTAAGGTATTTTAATTGTAGCATAGATCCATTAATAAGAAACACAAAGATATTATTTTATGATCAGTGATCGAAGCTTTCGGAATCAAATAATTGAAGGCAGTTTTTTTTATCCTTTTCAAGTTGTATTTGAAGATCATCAAGGGAATCGAATTTTTGTTCCTCTCTGATTTTATACAGTATTTCTATAGTTAAAGACTGATCATAGAGATTTTGACTGAAGTCAAAAAAATGGACTTCTATGGTTTTGGTTTTACCATCTAAGGTAGGTCGCATACCGATATTCATCATTCCCTGAATAAGTTTATTGTTGATTTTTGATTGAACACAATAAACCCCATTGGGAGGACAAAGTTTGTAAGTCTCTTTTATTTTAATATTAGCTGTGGGGAAATCAATGGTTCGTCCCAGCCCAGCTCCTGGAGTTACGATGCCACTGAGTTGGTAGGGACGATTCAAGAAAGTGTTCACTTTTTTTAAATCCCCTTCCTTAAGCGCATTTCTGATTTTTGACGAACTCACATTAACCGAAGAAATTTCTTGAACGGGAATCTCCTCAACCTCAAAACCATAAGCACCTCCATATTGATTAATTTCCTTGATTGAAGCCTCACGATTTCTACCAAAGCGATGATCATAACCTATAATAACTTTTGAAATTTTAAAAGTATTAACCAATAAATCTCGAATAAATTCAAGGGAGGTTAATCTTGAAAATTTTTTGGAAAAAGGATGAATAACCAAAACGTCTACTCCGAGTGAAGCAAGTATTTCTTGTTTTTCTTCTACAGTATCGATCAGCTTGATATCAATATCTTTTTGCAAAACCATCCTTGGGTGAGGAAAAAAAGTTAGAACAACTGCCAAGTGTTTTTTTTTGTTGGCTTGATGAACCAGATCTGCAATTATTTTTTGATGACCAACGTGAACCCCATCGAAAGTTCCAATAGTGAGAATACTAGGGGTTTGTTCTTGGTAGTTTTCAATATGCGTAACAATCTTCACTAAAATTAGGTATATTTAGAAGTGCTATACAAAACTATGATTTTTAGACTTAAAATTGAGGTAAAATTATTGTATGTTTAAATACTATTAAAATTTAACCCCCTTTGTGAAAAGTAAATTCCTATTATTTTTTCTTTTGGTTTCATCTTTCTCCTATGGGCAAGACCTTTGGTTTTTTAAAAAAAACTCACAACAATCTTCCTTTTTAGATAATGCTATTGCCCAAGATGAGATCGAAACATTAGTTCTGGATCCAGAACAATTGAATTCATTTTTTTCAAAAGACGATGCAGTTACCCATATTTCTAAAAAAGAAAGAGTAATTATTGAAATACCCAATGAATTTGGTGCGAAAGAAAAATTTGATATTCAAGAAGGTCAAGTGCTTTCAGCTGCTTTATCCAAAGAACATCCAAACATCAGGACTTATGTTGGTAAAAGCTTAGATCGAGAAAATATAACTCTACGCTGGAGTGTTTCCCCGATGGGATTAAATGCAATGATTCAATCTCCACAGGGAACATTTTTTATTCAACCCAAAAAAGGGAGTAAGGAAAACGAACACTTATTTTACAAAAGAGGAGGAAATATTTATGATAATTTTGAACGATTAAATTGCCTGTTGGGTGTGAAGAAAGAATTTAAAAGTTCGAATAATAAGCCATTTGTTTACACGAATAATGCATCAAAAAGAAGTTCTGACCAAAAACTCAAGACCTACAGGATAGCCATATCAACCAGCGGTGAATTCACAAACTATTGGGGAGATGACGACGATTCAAATGGAACCAACAAAGAAGATGCCTTCGCAAAGGTAGTTAGTACAATTAACCGAATCAATCAGATATTTGAAATTGATTTGGGGGTACGCCTTGAATTAGTCACGGGGCTAAATCTTATCTATGATGATCCTGATACAGACCCCTATGAAAATGATTTTAATGAAGATTTACAAGAATTACTAACCGATCTAATTGGAGAGGCTAATTACGACCTTGGGCATCTTTTTGATTTTGGTAGTGCAGACGGCAATGCAGGAAGTGTTGGAAATGTTTGTGTAGAAGGAAGAAAAGGGAGAGCCTTCACTTCTCATCCTTTTATTGACGTTCAAGGAGGAGGTGAATTTTTGAATGATTATTTTGACATTGATTTTGTAGCCCACGAAATAGGACATCAATTTGGGGGTTATCATACCTTTTCCTATCAAAATGAAAGTGCACCAACACATGTTGAGCCAGGTAGTGGAACAACCATTATGGCCTATGCGGGAGTAACTCCAGACGAAAATGACAATATTCAAAACCACAGCGATCCGTATTTTCATTACTTAAGCATAAAAAATATTGAAGATTACATAGCAAGAAAAAGTTGTCAATCATCTCTTGAAATTGAAAATCGACCTCCAGTAGTTTTTGCGGGTCGAAACATCAGTATTCCAAAGGGAACAGCTTATGAATTAAAAGCCATAGGTTCAGACCCAGATAATGATCAGTTGACCTATTGTTGGGAACAACTGAACAATGGTTTAATAACCTATTCTAATTTTGGGCCAACTGTTTTATCAGGATCCACCAACAGATCTTTTCCTCCGACAACCTCTCCCATCAGAACTGTACCCTCAATAACAAATATTCTGGCTGGTAAATTGACCCAAACCAATCCACAAAATTCCTTTGACTGGCAATCGGTTTCTACAGTTCAAAGAAACCTGCTTTGGGGTGTGACCGTTCGGGATCGAACCTTATCCTCTGAAGATATTGGACAAACTGCACAGGATAACAAAACCGTATCAGTAGTTGAATCTGCTGGACCTTTCAGGGTTTTATCGCAAAATACCAACACCACTGTTTGGCAAGCAGGGGCAAATGAGGTAATCCGCTGGGATGTAGCAAATACAAATTTGGTTCCCATAAACACCGAAAGGGTTTCTGTGTATTTATCTCTCGACAATGGAAAAAATTTCTCAACACTTTTGGCATCAGACACGCTCAATGATGGTCAGTTGGATTTTGTTGTCCCAGGAAACATAACCACTGTAAATGCAAGGATAAAGATTGTTCCAGAAAACGGAATTTACTTTGCGATAAACAGCGAGCGATTTAGTATTCTTGAACGTCCTTTTGCAACGCCTTTAGTGTCGGTTCAAAAAGATGAATGTGGCTTATCTGAGATAAGCTTTGAATTTCAATTAAACAAATACCAAGATTCAATCGATGCGGTTTCTTTGAGTTTGATTGACGTACCTACAGGGGTAAATTATTCCATCAATCCTCGAGTCCCATCTAGAGATCAAACAACAGGGGTAATAACACTGTCCAACCTTTCCAATTTAGCCCCTGGAAATTATGAAATAACTCTAGTGTCAAGATCAGGTTCCTTAGAGGCACAGCAAGTATTTGAATACAATCATCAAAAAAGTTTTATTGAATCACCTACAAACTTATCTCCAACCGATACTGATGGAACTCAGCCCACTCAACCCAATTTTGTTTGGTCATCAGATGTAAATGTAGATTCTTATCTGATACAAATTTCTTTAAACGAAACTTTTGAATCCTTGGTAGTATCGTCAACAACAAATTCATCAACATTTATCCCCTCACCAGGCCTATCAGCATTAAGTAATTATTATTGGAGGGTCAAAGGTTTTAATGAATGCGGTGAAAGTCAGTATTCGGCTATTCAAAATTTTAACACAAACCAAATTGATTGCCAACCCATTGGAGCAGCAAACTTACCCATTCAACTAGAAGATGCAACGGTCAGCAGAAGTGGCATCACTTATGCCGATGTATTTATGGCAAATGACTACCCCATAACAGACATGGATTTGGAAGTCAGTATTCAACACACATTTTTATCGGATATGATACTGAGTCTAATTGCACCCGATGGCACCGAGGTTGTGTTGGTAAAAAATATTGGCGTGAGGCAATCCAATTTTGTTAACACGGTTTTTGATCAAGAGGGAAGTTCATTTGAAGAATCACAAGCACCCTTTAGCGGCACTTTTCAACCTAACGAAAGTTTAGAAGTTTTCATTGGACAATCCTCTTATGGACGATGGAGACTCAAGGTAGAAGACTTAGAAAGAGCAGATACGGGTAAAATTGAATTGTTTAATATTAATTTTTGTGTAAACGGGATAATTCTTTTAGACGAAGATTTTGATTTAGTACCCAACGATTTTGATAATTGTCCGCTGGTTTCCAATCAAGACCAATCGGATTCGGATGATGATGGATTCGGAGATTTATGTGATGTCGACACCTTCAATAACTTTACGATCTCAAAAGTGGATGAAACCTGTATTTCAAGAAACAACGGTTCAATACAAATAATTGCTGTTGTTGATGTAATCTATGATGTTCATGTAACGGGACCCAACGGATTTAATAAAACGCGTCAGTTTTCTGACGACATCCTAAACATTCAAAACCTAGAAAGTGGGGATTATCTAATCTGTTTTACTACAAACGTATACCCAAATTATGAATCTTGTTTTACGGCATCCATCGCAGAACCAGAATCTTTAGATGTCAGTTCTTTTGTTAATAAAAGAAACCTGAATTTGACTTTGATTTTGGATGGTGCAACAGAATACACAGTTTCTTTAAATGAAATAGAAATCCAAGTTGGGAATCAAGAGCAATTGAATTTTTTACTACGCAAAGGAATGAACACCTTAGAAGTAAGCACAAATTTGAGTTGCCAAGGATCTTTTAAACAAGAAGTTTACATTTCAGAAGACTCCGTTTTGTATCCGAATCCTAGTGGCGAACAAGCCTATATATTGGTAGGAGGATCAAGTCTTGACGCTCAGTATATTATCTACGATATTCAGGCGAATATTCTTTTGGATCATAAAGTTCAATTGGAGTTTGAAAACAGAAAAATCCCCATAGACATGAGTTCATTGGCTACGGGTAATTATTTCATCAAAATCATAACAGGCCAAAACGAAGAAACCATAAAATTTATTAAGCGATGAGAAAAAGTTTAAATATTTTGGTTTTGACTTTTACACTCCTGGTATGTTGGTCCTGTTCCAAGCCGTCAGTCCCAGAGCCAGGGGCTGCAGCTTTAACAATACCAGAAAATAGAAACACATGCATCCCTATGTTTACCGATGAATTAATAGGGATCGTCAATTTTAGCTGGGAAACCCCAGCAAACACAGATTCTTATGAAGTTGTTGTTCGAAACAGTGTAACCCGAACAGAACAAAAAAAAGCAGTTGATTTAACAACGATAACCCTAGTTCTTGACCGCGGATATTCCTATACTTGGTGGGTAATATCTTCCTCCAATATCAGCACAGTAAAAACAAAAAGTGAAGTTTGGAGTTTTTACATAGAAGGGATACAACAGCAAACACACCTGCCTTTTCCTGCACAATTAAAAATACCTTTGGAAGGACAAACAGTAGAATCCTCGTCGGGTCAAATCAATTTGGAATGGCTCGGTTCCGATTTGGATAACGACATCGCATTTTATCAAATCTATTTGGGGACAAGCCCAAATCGATTACAATTGTTTCAGGATAATCTATCCATTCCAAATTACTCAGCCAACCTTAGTTTAGGTGAAACCTATTATTGGAAAATAGTAACGGTTGATCGCAACGGAAATAAATCAGAATCTATAATTCAAACTTTCAACATAAGTTCTTAGGAACCGTTGAATTGATTCATGGCCTTTTGAATGCCCTGAGAAACAAAAGCCAAGGTTTGTTCAATGGTTTTTTCTACCCTCAAATTGAGTTGCGTTTCTTCTATTTCAGACCATTTTCCTAATACAAAGTTTACCGTATCGTATCCTTTATCCTCGCTGTGAATCCCAAAACGGAGCCTGGGGTAGTTTGGAGTGTTTAATTGATTTTCAATATCTTTTAGCCCATTATGCCCTCCATCACTTCCTTTTGGTTTTAGGCGAAGCACACCAAAAGGTAAATTAAGATCATCGGCGATGATCAAGATGTTTTGAAGTTGAATATTCTCTTTTAATGCCCAGTAACGAACTGCTTTCCCACTACGGTTCATAAGCGTTGAGGGTTTTAATAAAATCAAAGACTTTCCCTTGAATTGTATTTTAGAAATTCCACCGTAGCGAAGATCTTCAAAAGTTAAAGCTTTTTTTTCAGCAAAAGCATCCAAGACACGAAACCCAATATTGTGTCTCGTATTGTTGTAAGGAGTTCCAACATTACCCAAACCAACAATTAAAAATTTTTTCAAATCGTCTTCTTTTGGTTTGTTGTTTTTTTTTAAAAAGGTTCTAAAATAGTTCAAGTTCATCTACTTAAGGAAATGTAAAGATAAAAAAAGCATCTGATGGAATCCAACAGATGCTTATAATTTAAAGTCAATAACTGAGCTTATTCAGCAGCTTCAGTTTCTGTTTCTTCAGTTTCTGTTTCTTCTACAACTTCTTCTTCCTCTATGATCGAAGCTCTAGAAGTACGAACTTGACAAACAACGGTAGTGTCTGGGTGTGTGAATGAATACGCATCGTTTTTGAGATCGGAAGTAGTCAATTTGTCCCCTAACTCAAGACCAGAGATATCTGCAATGATTGTATCGGGCAGGTTAGAAGGGATAGCACGAACACGTAACTTTCTTTTGTTTAGCGAAAGTGTTCCACCGCTATTTAGTACTCCAGGAGCAGCTCCTTCAACAATAACAGGAATATTCATAGAAATTACCTTGTCATCTTTCAACTCATAAAAGTCAACATGAAGAATTCGATCACTTACTGGGTGAAATTGAATGTCTTGTAAAATAGCATTGATCGATTTACCATCGAGTTTGATAACTACGGTGTGTGCATTTGGAGTGAAAACAAGTTTGCTGAAATCGAGTTCTTTCGCTGCGAAGTGTAAGGGATTGTTTTCTCCGTACAAAACACAGGGAACCATCTCAGCATTACGTATGGCTTTTGTAGCTCTTTTGCCTACGCTTTCTCTTTTAGATCCATTAATTGTGATTGATTTCATTGGTATTTATTATTGAATTAAACGATAAATTTAGAACTGATTGATTTGTTTTCGTGAACTTCGCGCATGGTGTCTGCGAAAAGATCGGCACAACTCAATATTTTTATTTTGGGGGTTTGTTTTTTTGCTGGAATAGAATCGGTTACTATGAGTTCTTCGAGCAGTGAATTTTCGATACTCTCATAAGCATTTCCAGATAGTAGAGCATGCGTACAAACGGCGCGTACTGAAATTGCTCCACGTTCGCGCATCACTTCGGCAGCTTTAGTTAAGGTGCCTGCAGTATCCACCATATCATCAACAAGAACGACATTCTTACCTCTGACATCTCCAATCAATTCCATGTGAGAAATTATATTGGCTTTTTCACGTTGCTTGTAGCAAATCACAACATCGCTTTTAAGAAATTTTGAATAGGCATAAGCTCTTTTTGATCCCCCCATATCAGGAGAGGCAATGGTAAGGTTATCCAAATTCAAAGACTTCAAATGAGGCACAAATATGGTAGAAGCAAATAAGTGGTCTACGGGCTTTTCGAAGAAACCTTGAATCTGATCGGCATGTAAATCCATTGTTATGATTCGCGTTGCTCCAGCAGCCTCAAGGAGTTTAGCAATTAGTTTGGCTCCAATCGGAACTCTTGGCTTGTCTTTTCTGTCTTGTCGAGCCCACCCAAAATACGGCATCACAGCAGTAATGTGTCGAGCCGAAGCACGTTTGGCGGCATCGATCATCAAAAGAAGTTCCATCAAATTTTCTGAACTGGGTTGGGTAGAGCCGATTAAAAATACTCTTGACCCACGAACAGATTCTTCAAAAGAGGGTTGGAATTCCCCATCGCTGTAATGAGAAAAGGCAACATTTCCCATGGGAACTCCAAATTTTTCTGCAATCTGTTTTGCTAGAACTTCACTTTGAGTACAACTAAAAATTTTTGCTTCTGGTTTCACGCTTCCTAATTTGTTAATCAACATTTATTTAGGGAATGCAAATTTAAAAATAATTTTAGGTCTGCCACTGTTTAATGCAATTATTTTAGGTGGGAAAAAATAATTTTCTAATTTTGTCGTCCTATTGCCTTGGTGGCGGAATTGGTAGACGCGTTGGATTCAAAATCCAATTCTTTCGGGAGTGTGGGTTCGATTCCCACCCAAGGTACTTTCAAAAGCGCAATCATTTCACAACGAAATGATTGCGCTTTTTTATGCACTGAGTTGAAAGTTAATCTTTCAAATTTTGAAACATAAGTACTTGTTTAAATAAGTATTTATTGAAATCCCTGTTTTAAGCTTTATGGGTTAAAGGGATATTGTTTCAGACTTTGAATCGGTTTTATTTTTGTTCAAATTGATAATTCCCCCAAAGAGAATATTGATTTGAGAAAACATAAATTTTTGTTTAGCACCATCCCTTGAGCTGGAAGTAGTTTTGATATCGGGCAGATTAATGTAGCCTCCTTTGAGTTCTGTTTGTATGAAGAAGCGTTGTAAGAATGTAAGGTTCAATCCCGTAACAAGATGCATTCCAAAACCAGCCCAATGCCATTCGTCGTTTCGTTTAAAATTCAAAAGGGAAGCGTCTGTTTTGGGCATGTATCCACCGAGCCCACCTCCTAGTTGACAGTTTAGGTCGAACTTTCCAAACTTTAGAAGTTGGGAGTGTTTTCGAACTTCTAAATTCACATAATTTAAGCCGTCGGTGTGTTCCAATTCCAAGAATCTGGGTTCTATTTCCACGGGACTGTTGTCGAAGTTACCGTCATAACCCGAGCCAGTGCCCTTGATGGAACCAGATAGATAAACCGTTTGGTTTTGATCGACAACGTATTTCATATGATCTACCCCCAACGAAATATCCCAGCGGTCCTTAAAAAAATATCCCACCCGAACATTGTACTGTGGGCTAGTGATGTGCAGTGGATGTAAATATGTTTTGAAACTGAAAGGGGAGGGGCGGTCTTGAGCTGTTACATCAGCCAAAATAAAGTTGTGGTGATCTCCCTTGAATTCAATGTTGGAATCAGTGTAAGCGCTCCAGTTCCAACCCCAATAGAGGTAAAGATTATTTTTTTGAAGGGAGTTTCTATCTGAGGGGGATTGAGAAAGAACTAGACTAAAATTCAAAATAAATAGCACACTTAAAAAGTGTTTTCTCATAAAAAAATAGCGTTTTTTTAAATAAACTCTAAAGATAGTTATTTAATTTTTTTGGTAGGGATTGTCCCAAAGGGGTTTTCTTTTTTTCAAAAAAGCACTGAGTCCTTTTTTTGCCTCTGGGCTAGATCGGACTTGTGCGATGGAGTCAGCAGTGTAATCAATTAGCTTTTGATCAATTTTTTTATGCGCCACCTCAAAAACCAAGGCTTTTGTTTTTTGTAGCGCCTCTGGTCCGTTTTTTAAAAGAGATTGGGTCAGCATTTCGATAGCATCATCCAGTTGATTTGTTTCTGCTATTTCAGAAATAAAACCGTATTTCAAAGCCATTTCAGAAGTCAGAGTTTCTCCGGTCAACATAAAGCGTTTTGCTGTTTTTGTTCCAACCGTATTTATTACATAAGGAGAAATGGTTGAAGCAATGACACCAATCTTAACTTCACTCAAAGCAAGTTTAATATCGGAACTTCCCACAGCAATATCACAACAACAAACCAGTCCAACACCACCACCAAATACAGCCCCTTTTACTCGAGCAATCGTGGGTTTTGGGTGGTAATGAAGGGTGTTCATCAATTGAGCTAGAGCCAAACCGTCGGCTTTATTGTCCTCAAATGAATTTTGTCCCATGGTTTTCATGTAGTTGATGTCTCCCCCAGCACAAAAACTTTTTCCCTCTCCTGCCAAAACAACCACCCTTACTTTTGGATTAGACTTTGCATTTTTAAGGACTTGTGTAAGATTTTTTATTTGTTCAGAATCAAAGGCATTGTGAACTTCTGGGCGATTCATTACTAGATACAAGACTCCTTCTGGTGAGATAAATTCTAGTAACTGATCCTTTGAAGACTGGTTTTTTAGTCCTAAATTATTTAAATATGACTTCATACATTGTTTTTTTGATAAACTTACAAAGTGGTTGGACAAACATAGTCAGTTGTTTTTATCCCCACGTCTTTGATGGCCTTAAATCCAAGTTCTACATTCAACAGGTTATGAATCCCTCTTTTTTTTAGAACTGAAGCAGCAATCATACTGCGATAACCTCCCGCACAATGGACATAAAATTCCTTTTGTTTTGGAAATTCTTCCAGATGTTCATTGATAAAATCTAGAGGAGTATTGGATGCTTGTGGAATATGTTCAGAATCAAATTCTACGGGTTTACGGACATCAAAAATTTTGGTGTTCTTAACGATACTGTTCTTGAATTCCTCAGCGGTTATTGATTTTACTTGATTTGTTTCTTTTCCAGAATTTTTCCAGCTTTCGAATCCACCTTTGAGTGTACCTAGGGTATTGTCAAAACCTACTCTAGAAAGGCGAGTGATGGTTTCGCGCTCTCTTCCTTTTGGTACCACAAGTAGTAAGGGTTGTTTTACATCTCCAATAAGTGCACCCACCCAAGGAGCAAAACTTCCATCGATTCCAATAAAAATTGATTGGGGAATGTGGCCTTTGGCAAATTCATCTTGACTTCGCACATCCAAAATAATAGCATCCGAATGGTTTGCGATTTCTTCGAGTTCTTCTGCAGAAAATTCTTTTTGACTTCTCTTGATTACGTCTTCAAAGTCTTCATAACCTTCTTTGTTCATTTTTACATTTAGAGGAAAGTACTTGGGGGGTGCGAGTAAACCCTCGGTAACTTCTTTAATGAATTCAGCTTCGGTCATGTTTTCTCGAAGGGCATAATTTAATTTTTTTTGCTCCCCTAGGGTTCCCACAGTTTCTTCGCTTAGGTTTTTCCCACAAGCCGAACCCGCTCCATGTGCTGGATAAATGATCACATCGTCAGCAAGGGGCATAATTTTAGTTCGTAAGCTTTTGTAAAGCATTCCTGCAAGTTGTTCTTGGGTAATTTTTGCTGCTTTTTGAGCTAAATCTGGACGCCCAACATCCCCTAAAAACAAAGTGTCTCCGCTAAAAATAGCTTGGTCTTTACCTTCTTTATCTTTGAGCAAGTAGGTTGTACTTTCGGTGGTGTGTCCGGGGGTATGGAGTGCAATTATGGTTAATTCTCCTAGCAGAAATTGTTGCCCATCGGTTGCGATTATTGATTCAAAATGTGTTTTTGCTGTTGGTCCAAAAACGATTGGAGCATTTGTTTTCTTGGATAAACTGAGGTGTCCACTGACAAAATCTGCATGAAAATGGGTTTCAAAAATGTATTTGATTTGTGCGCCATTTTTTGCTGCTTTTTTGAGGTAGGTTGTTATTTCACGTAAGGGGTCAATAATAGCAGCCTCTCCTTGGCTTTCAATGTAATACGCTCCTTGCGCTAAACATCCGGTGTAAATTTGTTCGATTACCATTTGGGTTTATTTTTTATTAGAATGTGTTTGAGGAAAATTTGTTTTTGTTTGACTTTGAAGTGTTATTTTTTTCTGTGCAGCCGAAGTCGTTGTCCCCTCCAAAAAGGCAGTTACGGCTTCTGAAGTTTTGATGAATAAATTTTCTTTTCCAATTATTTGGATTAAATCATGACTAAAGATAATATCGCGTACAGGTCCTGTAGCTCCAGCAATCATAATTTTTAGCCCTTGTTTTTTACGGTCGTCAAATATTTTTTCAAGCATACTCAGTGCACTTGAGTCAATGTAATTAATGGTCTCTGCATTGAGGATTACAATTTCTAGGGTATTTCCTTTACGCTTAATTTGCTTGGTAAATTCTTTTTTGAAGAAGTCTTTATTTCCAAAGAATAGCTGTGAATCGAATCGAAGGATTAAAATTCGTTCATCAATTTCAATTTCGTTTTCAAAACGAATGATGTTTTTGTAATACTGGGTTCCTTTGATTCTTCCTAGTACAGCAATATGGGGGTTCGATGTTCGGTAGATCATTGTCAATAGCGATATCAGTGTACCAAAGAGTATTCCCTGAGGAATTCCCACGGTCATCGTTATGATAAATGTAAATATAAAGGAAATGAATTCTTCTCTGTTTTTGCGCCAAAGTTTTAGGGGGTAATTAAAATCGATCAAACCGAAAACAGAAACCAGAATAATTGCGGCTAAAATTGGAATGGGTAAATAATAAAAAAGAGGAGTCAAAAAAAGTAAGGTAAGCAATACAAGTCCCGCACTGAATAAGGAGGCAATCCCAGATTTTGCACCACCTTGATCTTGAATAGCTGATCTTGAAAAGGATGCAGTAGTAGGGTATGATTGTGCAAATGATCCCACAATGTTTGCACTACCCAATGCGATTAATTCTTGATTGGGATCTACTTCGTATTCGGTGTGTCTTTCTTCTATGGATTTAGCAATTGATATTGCTTCTGTAAAACCAACCATTGCCAGAGTAATGGCTACAGGAATAAGCTCTGTAAATTGATTTTTATCAAAACTGGGACTACTCAGATTTGGAAGTCCATGAGGGATGTCTCCTACGATTTTTATTCCGATAAGTTGCCATTGGGTAAAATACAAGAGCAGGGTTCCAAGAACGACAACAAGTAGAATTGCAGGAATTTTTTTATTGATTTTTCCAAAAATTTTGATCAGAATGATTCCTACCACTCCGAGTCCAAAGCTAAGCAGATGCGTTTTTGAAACGTTCGAAACGACTTCACTTAAAAGGATGTGAATTTGATTTGTTTGCACTAAATCAATGCCCAAAATATGTTTCAATTGACTCAGGCCAATGATTATTGCAGCAGCAGAGGTAAATCCACTCAAAACTGGTTTGGATAGAAAATTGACTAAAAAACCAAGCTTGAATACTCCTAATAACAATTGAATTGAGCCCACAAAAAATGCCAAAAAAACTGCGGCAGCAATGTATTGCTCTACCCCAACAATTTGCAGGGTTCCTATCCCAGCCGCAACAATTAAAGAATCCATTGCAACGGGTCCTATGGACAGTTGTCGGGAAGTACCCATAAATGCGTAAATGATTTGCGGAGTCAATGCAGCATAAAGCCCAAAAACAGTTGGTAACCCTGCAATCATGGCATAAGCCATTCCTTGAGCAATCGCTAATATTCCGGCAGTTGTTCCAGAAATAGCATCATTCCAAAGCATGTTTTTTTGGTACCTAGGAAGCCATTTCAGTATCGGGAAAAGCTGTTTCAAAAAATTTATTTTTACAAAAGTACGTTATCTTATTTTACTGGCTTTTGTGCTCAAAAAAATAAAGATACTGATTGATTCTGTTTTTTGTTCGATCCAAATTAAATTTGCATCCCTTGTAAAAAGAAACTTAAATTTGACTAAGAATTACTTTATGTTAAAAAAAAGTTTTAAACAGTATTTAAAGGAGCTGCCAGAAGTAGTCAAAAGAACGAATCCTAGGAAGTTTTATCCTTTATTGGTTGGACTTTTTTTGTTGCCTGGGGGTTCGTTTCTCTGTCTTTTTGCCTTGTACTTGAGGTTTGTCAAAAAATAAACTACCTCATTTTACTAAAACAGCATAATTCCCTGTAACTTCAATTCCTGCAGATGTTCCTGTATCTTCTAACAAGATTTTCTCTGTTTTTTTTTGCACCAATTTTAAGTGAATTTTAGCATTCATACTCTCTTCAATTCGTGCATCCATAAAACCAGCAATTGGTGCTGCCAGTGGGGTTGCCTTTTCTCGCTCTGCTCGAATCCATAGTTTGTACAAACTATTTTCCATTTCGATAACGACCTCTCTTTTAGAAATCGAACATTGCTTCAACTGAGTTTTGTTATAAGTTGTGAATTGAATCAGCTTTCCATGGATCAAAACCCCAGCAATGTATCCGATAAAGGAAGATCCGACCCAAGGAATTTTGGCAATAGAAGCTTTGATGGATATCCCTTTTTTACTGAAATGATTGCTTTGCATCCAAACATAACCCTCTGGAAAAGAATGCCCCCAGTCTTTCTCCATGTACCCTCTTCCTTGTTCAAAAGAAATGACTTTCTCTTGATGAACTAGGCTTCCTTCAATGCTATGGTCCATGCTCAAAATTCCGTGGTAACATTCCATAAAGGGAACGAAAGAAAAAGGACCCATAATTCCTGGCGAATCCCAGCTGCTGGGCCAGGGAGCTTTATTTCTAAATCGTAAACTTCCTTTTAATTCTGGTAAATCAAGCTCAATACTGTCTTTTGTAAAGCGATTTTTTCCAATTTGTAAATCATGTACTTTGGGTTTAGGAATAAATTCTTGAGCGTAAAATTTATAATAGGAAGCTTTGAGATTTCTTCCGTCTAAAACTTGAATAAAAGCTTGTTTTTCACCATTTTCATCCATTGCAATCCCGGGAATGATTGCAAGTGCGTGTTTTTGATCTGAACTTATTATTTTGTAATACCAGCCCTCAAAAAACCGTTTGGATTTCCCCCAACCGTGATAACATTCTGGATTCCATATCGCATGAATTAGGTTGAGTAACATGAATTATTAATGGTTTAGTTTTTAAAAAGAAAATCAGTTCCGAGGTATTTGTCGTTTTTGTTATAATACCAAGCTCTGTTTTTAGGCATTTTGATTCCATTGACTAAAATTTCTTCGGTCAATAAAATGTACTCCCCATCGTTTTTTGATTCCTCATGATAAAATTGATAAACTTCCATGGCATAAGTAATCGGATCGAAATAAAAATACCAATGATCATTTCCCACCTCTTTCTCATAATTTACTTGAGCAACCCAATATTCTTTTCCTTTAAAGCTTCGTTTCTCTAACTCGGGATTGATTATTGTTCCTGGATCTTTGAGTTTCATCGGAAGACCATACAAATAGGCGTAGTAATCTCTGGTTCGTTTGGTTTGATTACAGCTGAGGCGATATTTTTTTTCTTCCTCAGAGGTGAATTTGGCTTTTCCATTGAAGAGAACCGAACATACTCCTTTGTTTACCTCTTGAAAAATTAAATTTGAATCACTCTTGTACTGATTTTTAAAATATCCTTTTTGCAAATCAAAAAAAATAGAACTTATTCTTGGACCCCAAGATGGGGTTTCCATAGTAATTTTTAATTCACCAGAAAACGTAGCCCAATTGTTATTCGGGTCGTGGTACTGAATGCTTTTACCGATAAGTTCTTTAGCTGTCATATTCTGACCCAAAGAGTTAAAACAAATGAGTAGAAATACTGGGGAAAGTATTTTTTTAAACATTTGATAGAGGTAATACAGGTGATAGTTCAAAACATTCCAAGTAAAAATATTCTGTAGAGGCCAATAAATGGTCAAAAATATCTGCGACAATGTGTTCATAGTTTTTCCAAACTTTGTCTTTGCTAAAGACGTAAATTTCGATTGGAATTCCTTGCGGGCTTGGTGCCAATTGTCTACACATCAAGGTCATATCTATATTCAGCATGGGATGCTGCTCTAAATAGGCTTCTGTGTAATTTCGGAACAACCCAATATTTGTTAGGTTACGTCCATTAATCATTAGGGATTTGTCTGCCTTTGAATTTGTATTGTGCGCTTTAATATCATCCTCTTTGGTTTGAATAAATTCAGATAATAATTTTATTTTCTTGAGTTGTGAAAGCTCTTCCTCTTTTAGAAAGCGAACACTACTTACTTTGATCAAAAGCGAGCGTTTGATTCTTCTTCCGGGAGAATCGCTCATTCCTCGCCAATTGATGAAAGAGTCAGAAATCAATTTGTAGGTTGGAATAGAGGTAATGGTGTTGTCAAAATTTTGTACCTGAACTGTTGAAAGACTAATGCTAATTACGTTTCCATCAGCATTGCTGTTGGGCATGCTAATCCAGTCTCCAATTCGAACGGTATCGTTAACCGTTATTTGAACACTAGCTACAAACCCCAAAATTGTGTCTTTGAAAACAAATAGTAATACTGCGGATAAGGCTCCTAGTGTTGTCAAAAAAGTTCTTATTTCGGTTCCAGTCAACAAGGAAAGAATAATAATTCCTCCAATAAACCAGAGAAAGATCATAATCACTTGAATGTAGCTGTCAATGGGTTTGTCTTTTAAGGCTCTCAATGTTTTTAAATAATCATTTAGCGACTTCAATAAAGCACGTGTTAGTGCAAGAGCTACAATTACCGACAGTGCCTCAATAACATTTCTAAGCCACTGATATGATGTTAAAAGCTCTGGAATAAGTTTGTGTAATAAATACAAAGAGGGGAAATAAGAGAGTAATTTGGGTGTTCTGTGGGAGAGCAAAATATCGTCAAAAGTGCTCTTGGTTTTTCTAGAAATCCGAGTAAAAAAGCCTATAATAATCTTCCTAGAAACCCAAAAAAGAAATATTGAAATGAGGATGTATAATAAAAGAAGAATTCCTGTTGTACTTATTTCAGCAAGATTTTCAGTCAAACCATTTTCAAGTAGCTTTTTGAAGATGATTGATGATATTTCTGAGCTTTGCATGTTTTTTATTTTTATGCAAATTAGCTTTTTTTTCAAGCAATCTTGAGTTTTGGATCATCTTAAAACATTAGAAATAATAATTTGATGACCTCTCATTGATATTTTTGTTTCAAAGTATCGATCGTTTTGAGCAAATCCTAATGACTAGAGATTATTTCGGATTTAGATGGGTCAAAGTAAAAGGCGACTTAGGATAAAAAATCACTTTAAAAAGATTTCATAACTTAGTAAAAATCTTTTTAATTATGCGGCTCTATATTCAAATAAATGCATTTCTACTAATGGTTCTTATTTGTAGTTGTTCCTCAGAAAAAAAGTCTAAATCCATGTCCAACACAAACAAGGCGGAACAAATTCATAAAGCCGTAATAACGATTGATACCCATGATGATATCAATACAGGGAATTTTACCGATTCTTTGAATTACAGTTCTGAAACCCAATCTCAGGTTCATATTCCTGGAATGCAACAGGGTGGATTGGATGTGGCATGGTTCATCGTTTACACTGGACAAGACAGTTTGAATGCATCGGGTTATGCCAAAGCAGCAGCAAATGCTGATGATAAGTTTAGTGCTATTCACCGTTTGGTAAAAACGTATGCCCCCGATCAAATAGAACTGGCACTAACAGCAAATGATGTCAGAAGGATATGGAAGAGTGAAAAAAAAGTTGCCATGATTGGTGTCGAAAACGGGTATCCAATAGGTGAGGACATTAACAATGTTGAGGTTTTTTACAATCGCGGAGCACGCTACATGTCGTTGGCTCATAATGGGCACAGTCAGCTATCAGACTCGAATACAGGCGAAAAGGATAATGTTTATTTGCATAATGGTCTCAGCGATTTGGGAAAGCAGGTCATCGAGAAAATGAATTATTATGGAATGATGATTGATATTTCGCACCCCTCAAAAGAGGCAATCCGACAAATGATTGCGCATTCAAAAGCTCCAGTGATTGCCTCGCATTCTTCGGCTCGGGCTTTGTGTGATCATTCCAGAAATTTAGATGACGAACAATTACAGTGGGTCAAAGAAAGTGGAGGTGTGGTTCAAACAGTTGCTTTTAGTTCTTATTTGAGTACCGAAAAACACAACAAGTATTTTAAAGCAAAAGATGATTTACTCAAAAGTATCTTAGCCAAAAACAACATTAAGGTTTTGGACAAATACCAAATGAGGGCTTTGGAATTTGATGATCTTCAGAAGTACATCAAAGAACGCAAAAAATTAGAGTCTCTGGTAAAAGACGCACTTACAGCTCTGAAGAAAGAAGTTCCGCCTGTTTCGGTTAGCGATTTTGTGGATCATATTGATTACATCAAACATAAAATTGGTATTGATCATGTGGGAATTAGCTCTGATTTTGATGGAGGAGGAGGAGTAGAAGGCTGGAGTGATGCTTCGGAGTCTTTAAATGTTACCAAAGAACTTGTAAAAAGAGGATACACTCAAAAACAAATTGAAAAAATTTGGGGAGGTAACTTGTTGCGCGTTATGGAACAAGTTGAAGCATTAGCTCATGATTTAAAAAAAGGTAATTAAAAATTTTTTATTATGAAAGTCTGTTTTAAGTTTTCGACGGTGATGTTTTTGCTGTTGCTTTTTTCATCCTGTAATTCATCTTTTGAAAAAGCAGAAATTAAGAACAATGTGGTTTCTAGTGCGCACCCTTTAGCTACAAAATCAGGAATGGCTATGTATCAAATGGGAGGAAATGCCTTTGATGCTGCTGTGGCATCGGCTTTTACATTAGCTGTAGTTGAGCCCAGTATGAGCGGAATTGGAGGAAGGCTTCAGACAATTTATAGAAAGGAAGATGGCAAAATTGGAGGAGTTGATGCTTCGACTGAGGTGCCTGTGAATTATGTTCCTTTAAAAGAAAAGTTCTCTTATGGTTATGAAACCATTGGAATTCCAGGTGTTGTTGCGGGTTTAATTAAATTGCAAAAAGAACATGGGTTACTCGATTTGTACACGGTTATGCAACCGGCAATTTCTCATGCCGAAAACGGGTTTATGATTTTACCTGGTGAGGTTTATCGTCATGAATTAGTTCTGGATAAACTTCAAGAATTTGAGATTACTTCTGAGAATTTTCTCAACCCCGATGGTTCGGTTTTGAAAGCTAATACTCTTTTTATTCAGAAAAATTTAGCTACAACTTTAAAAGTAATCTCTGCCCAAGGAAGCAAAGGTTTTTATGAAGGAGAAATAGCTGAAAAAATGGTTCAAGACATTCAATCTCATGGTGGGATATTGACTTTAGAGGACCTAAAAAATTACAAAGCATTGGACGCCGAAGTAGTCGAGGGTGTTTTTAGAGGACATAAAGTTTATGCCTTGTATTTGCCTTCTTTTGGAGCTATTACTGTTCAAATTTTACAGATTTTAGACCAAATAAAAGCTCCTCTTTTCGAAAATGATTGGGCAGTAACAATGGGAAAAGCAACTCGATATGCGTATCAATTTCGAAATGCTCAAAAATATCCAGATTCTTTAAAAATGATTTTGTCCTACAAAAACGCAGGTAAATTTGCCTGGGAAATAGACAGTAAAAACCAAACCATTGCTTCTGTGGAGTCTTCACAAATTCCCGAATCATGGAAAGCTCCCGATGGGCATACTACCCATTTAACAACTGCCGATTCCTCCGGCAATGTTGTTTCCCTAACCCAGACAGTTGGTCCAATAATGGGGTCAAAAGTGGTGTCAAAAGACCTCGGGTTTATTTATGCCGTTACCCTTGGAGGATATCTTGGAGATTACAAACCTGGTGATCGTGCTAATTCTCATATTACACCAACACTGCTTACAAAAAACGGCAAGGTTGTTCTTGCCCTAGGTGCAGCGGGTGGTAGCAGAATTGTTCCGGCTGTTGTTCAGGTGATTAGTCGTTACGTCGATCAGAGTATTTCCCTAGAAAAAGCCTTGATGCTTCCCCGAGTTTACCCTGTTGGAGATACACTTTGGGTAGAAAATCATCCAAAAATTTCTGAGATTAATGCGGATCTCGATCCAGTTCAATACCCTCATAAAATGATCGATGAAATTGCCCGATTTGGAAGGGTTCATGCGATTGCAATTGATAGTTTGAAAACTTCTTGGTTAGGCGCTGCTGATCCAGATTGGGAGGGAACTTCTGAGTCATTTGTTGAAGATTAACACGATTAACGTCAATTTTTATTTTTTTTAATCGAGATAAAAGCTGATGTGGGTACTTTCGGCAAAACAAAAGTATTTATATATTTGTGTCACAAAATTATTTTTGATGCCTAGAAAAAGAAAACTCATAGTTTTTTCAATAATATCATTACTTTTAGTAATTTCAAAATTAACTTTTGTTATTACCCAAAATTCTTTAGATGTTTCTGAAACATTTTCTAACTCTGAAGGAGAAAAACGAATTGAAAAGCATTTGGATTTCGATATTTTATTGTCCTTACTTAAATCGAATAATTCTCAATTTTTTGTAAATTCAAAAAAGAGTGCCTTAACCTATGTTTTTAAAAGGTATTCAAAACCTCACTTAAATATTATTTCTCCCACCCCCAGATTTTTACTCACAAAATTTTTAGAACAAAACGCATAAAAAATACTTTCAGTAAAGCTCTAAATTTACTTTAAGTTTTACTCCAATAGATATATGAAATAGTTAAAAAAATATTTAAAACAATAGAAATGAAAGCATATACAAAAGAAACACAAGCGTTAATATCTCCTGATTCTGCATTGCAACTCCTAAAAGATGGGAACATTAGATTTCAAGAAAAAACAAAATCAGATCGGGATTTGATGGAACAAGTTAAGGACACAAGTCTCGGACAATATCCTTATGCTACAATCTTAAGTTGTATCGACTCCAGAGTATCTTCAGAATTGATTTTTGATCAGGGAATTGGAGATATTTTTAGTGCTCGTATTGCAGGGAATTTTGTGAATGAAGATATTCTTGGAAGCATGGAATTTGCATGTAAGCTTGCAGGAACAAAACTTATTCTTGTTTTGGGACACACGGCTTGTGGAGCAGTAAAGGGAGCCTGCGATGATGTTAAATTAGGAAACCTAACGAGAATGTTGTTAAAAATTAAACCTGCAGTAAATGGAGTTACCTCTCCAGAAGACGTTAGCCTAAGAAATTCATCGAACATTGATTTTGTGAATGAAGTGGCTAAAAAAAATGTAGAGCTTACGATAGATAAAATCTCAGAGGACAGTCAGGTTTTAAAAGAGATGCAAGCCAATGGAGAGATCAAAATAGTGGGTGGAATGTATGATATTAATTCAGGAGCAGTAAATTTCTATGATGAAAATTAAATTGATAAAAAGATTGTTATGGGTAGCGTTTACCTTGGTGTTTGCGCTACCTAATCTGGTTCAAGGACAAGAAAGCAATTTAGGAAATTGGTTAATTTATATAGGAAACAAGCAATTGAATGAAAAGTGGAATTTGCATCATGAGGTACAGTATCGAAGCTATGATGCTATTGGTAACCTAGAACAGTTGTTGTTGAGAACAGGATTGGGCTACACTTTTGGAGAAAGTAAAAAAAATATTCTTCTGGGATACGGTTACATTTTATCGGAGAATTACACTTCCGAATCGGATCCAAAAATGAGTGTAAATGAGCATCGAATTTTTCAACAATTCATATCAAAACAAAAATTGGGGAAACTCAAATTGAGTCATCGATATCGTTTTGAACAACGTTTTGTCGAATCTGATTTTAAAATGCGGGTTCGTTATTTTCTAGGAGTTAATATTCCAATTAGGGCCAAAGAAGAAAACAAGTATTACTTTTCTGCATACAATGAATTGTTTTTGAACACAAAATCTAAACTGTACGACCGGAACAGATTATATGGAGGTTTTGGCTATAATTTGAACAAAAAAGTAAGGCTAGAAATGGGATATATGAACCAGTTTTTTAACAAAGGAAGTCGAGATCAATTGAATATTTTTGCTTTCGTTAATCTTTAAAACTATTCTGCGTATTTATTTTTTTGAAAAAAGAAAGAGGTAATGATTAATTACGTTTATTTCACAATAAATACTAAATTAAAAATGAAATCTTTAATTGTATTTACCCTATTGTTTGTGTTTCAATTAAAGCTCAATGCGC
>CAJWBA010000011.1 GCA_913020155.1 uncultured Flavobacteriales bacterium | reverse complement strand
AAAACAATGAAGTTTTTCCAAGTTCTTATACTTTAAAAGTTTTAAGTGATATCTTTAATTTTAACTTGTTCAAAATAAAATTGAATAGTATTGTCACTGATTGGAAACCAAGAATATATTGGGGACTATTTTTAGTAGTTGGAATACCCTTTTTAACATATTTATATTTTGGACATTATAATATTGAAAGTTTTTTATTTCAATTTTGTATAATTCTTTTTATGTATTCCTCAGGTTTAATTATTGAACAATACATCATAAAAAAGAAATTAAGTATTTTTTAGGACTTGGGAGTGAACCGGATAAAGTTTTGTTATGGTAGGGAATGTAATATCATATTCTATACTTCAGTCTTAATTAATCTAATTGAAACAACCTTCGGTTTCTCAATTTTGTCTAATCCTTTAATAATAATTGGAGTGGCCTGTTGTTGGCCAATGTAAGCTACTATTCCACACATAAATAGTGAACGTTAGTTTGAATAATCAGTATAAATCAATTCTAATTCTATTTTAAACTCCTCCAGACCTTCGGCTGGATGAGAGCCTACTAAAACGGAACTTAATGGGTTTAAAACAGATGTTGTAGGATATAAAATCTCTTTGGTTTCATCTGTAGATCGTGCCTTTATGGTGCTATAATCATTAATATTTGCTGCAACAACCAATCCTAAAGCTACATTAGTAGAATCTTTCCGCAAAAGATTATTAATATGTTGTGTTATTCTAAATTTATAACGATAAGGTGTGCCGTCATCACTGTATTCTAATATTCCGCCATGATTAAATTTCCCAGCATTGGTTTTGGTGTTATCAAAAGTTAAGTCGGAGAAGTAATCCAATAAAGGGGCTGTATCCCTTTTGTTGTATAGGTACAATCGATTTGCAATCGGATTGTTAGACGACCAATTGCTAACAGATTCAGGATCAACATAAAATACTAAACTAGCTTCATTTACTAACCAATTGTTTTCACGAAGTTCTTGAAGTTTAGCATCTGCAGAACCGTCAGAGTGTTTCCCAAACAATTCAATAGATGAAAGAAGTCCTATTCCACCCTTAGAAAATATTTTACTAGAACCCTCTGTTTGATTTACGACTTGGCTTATCTCGGGATTAAATTGTGAGTTTTTTAAATGATTTATTGTTATGCCTGGTGTTAAAAAAAAATTACGTTCATCTCTGTCGATTGAAAAATCCGAAGTGTCGTTTGGAGTATCATTATCGTTGTATATATCATATTCATAATTTACTACAATATTGGCCAGCGAAAAATTGAGTAGCATGTATAAATCATCAGAAGTACTTTCTGCTCGGATGTAAATTCCACGCATGTATTCTTTAAACTGACTGGTTGAAGCAAGAGAATCTGAACCCTCAATATCAATGAAACGTCTTTGAAAAAAATCAATATCCAAAGGAACTCGAATACGGGGTGAGCGTCTTGTTTCTACCTGCGAAGTCTCATCGACATCCGTTTCGGGATCATCTTCTTTATAATTTATTCGTAATTCATTTAAATCTAGTTGATAAATATCATCATACAAAATTTCTCCAACAAAATCTTCTTCATAAAAATCGCGAGAAGTGTAATACGATTGAATAGATTCAAAATTTTCTTCAGGATTCAATGTGTTAAGAAAATAAGTAAGTTCTTCAACCTTTAAATTGAAACTTGCATTTCTGTTT
Source organism: uncultured Flavobacteriales bacterium (assembly GCA_913020155.1). Lineage (GTDB taxonomy): Bacteria > Bacteroidota > Bacteroidia > Flavobacteriales > Flavobacteriaceae > Arcticimaribacter. Next base: position 50,993 of record CAJWBA010000011.1, on the reverse strand, counting down.
CCAAAAATAGAGTCGACATCGTATTCTCTGTTTTCTGCTTGATACCCTGAATTATCAGTGTCTTCAAAATCAAGAATCCCGTCACCATCTGAATCTTTACTTAGAGGATTTGTGCCATTTTGAGTTTCTAAAGCATCCGATATGCTGTCTCCATCGCTATCACTTGTTATTGATAAGGGGTCTTCATCTAAACTGTCAATTACACCATCACCATCTTGATCACGCACATTATTAAGGAAAGGTATTTCTAAGTAAGCTGATGTTACTTGCTCATTTTCTGCTATTGCCCTTGCGTTGTCTTCAACTCCTAGTTCATCTGAGGGGCTGTAGAGACCAAAAAAATTTGTAGTGGGCATATTAAGCTGAGAGATAATGTAAGCCGATGACCTTCCAACATTTGGAACGTCAATCGTTCCCAGTTGTTGAACAACTAAGCCATTTGTTTGAATATCTGTAAGAGATTCTTTTTGATAAGAAAAAACAGGTAGTTTTATCCGGTCTGTTTCAAAAGCATTTGTAGAGATCAAATCGTATCCTACTGTATTATAGTCTTCGTTACAAGAATGAAAAACAATTGAAAGTACGAGAATGAAAAAATAATTCCTCAGTTTGGACGCCTTAAACTTCATGGGAGTTAAATAATTTTATTGTTAAAAAAATCTAAATACGCATTTTCTTTTAAACTGTCTTCGAACGTTAAAGTAGGAACCTTGTTCGTGTCAATATTTAATAAAATACTTTCAGGGATTGACTCTCCTGAAAGAACAACTCCATCCGAAAAATTAACCGCTAAGTCGATTAAGTTTTCATAGGTTGATTTCTTTAATGGATTTCTTTCTATTTCACCAACATCATCAAAAGCAACTTTATTTTCAAAATCTGAAGAAACTTCACCTTCAAAATCCTTTGGATATATTGATGTAATGATTTTACTAGATTCAAATATGGGATCCTCTGCAAAGTAAGTTTTCATGTACAATGGAAACAATGAAGTGAACCATCCGTGTAAATGAATAATATCAGGAGACCAGTTTAATTTTTTAACGGTCTCGACAACTCCTTTGGTAAAGAAAATCATTCGCTCATCATTATCAGAAAATAAATTTCCATTTTCATCCTTGAGCATAGCTTTTCTTTTGAAATATTCCTCGTTGTCTATGAAATACACTTGCATTCGTTCTTTGGGAATGGAAGCGACTTTAATAATCAAGGGCATGTCCATGTCGTTAATAACCATATTCATGCCTGACAATCGAATGACTTCGTGCAACTGATGCCTACGTTCATTTATCATCCCGTAGCGGGGCATAAATATTCTGATTTGACCCCCTGCGTCGTTAATGGTTTTGGGAATTTGAAAGGAATTAACTGCCTGATCTGTCTGAGGTAAATATGGAGTAACTTCTGAAGAAATTATTAATACTTTCTTGTTTTGCATAAAACGATTTTAGCTTCCTATGATATAAAGTTTAGCAAAATTACAAAATTTCTTCCGTTCAATAGAAAAAACAGTACTTTTAGCTTGTAAATCTTTTCGTAAATGAGGGTTTTTTACCAAAAAAGTGAACTTAATGCTTCAAAAAATAAGATTCTAGCAAAATCTATTGGTTTAGTTCCAACAATGGGGGCTCTTCATAAAGGTCATATTATGCTCGTAAAAAGAGCTCTTGAAGACAATGAACTTGTTTTGGTTTCAATTTTTATAAACCCTACTCAATTTGACAATCCTGAAGATCTAAAAAATTACCCCAAAAACTTTGAATCAGACCTTCAAAAACTTAAAAAGTTAAAAGGAAACATATGGGTGTATGCTCCCAAAGCCTCTGATCTTTACTCAGAACCCATAACAGCTAAACTCTTTTATTTTGGCTCTCTTGAATCAACAATGGAAGGAGCAAATAGAAAAGATCATTTTCAAGGAGTCGCTACCATTGTACAAAAACTTTTTGAAGTGCTAGAACCTACTTCAGCTTATTTTGGAGAAAAAGATTTTCAACAATTAAAAATTGTGATTGCACTAGTAAATCAAGAAAAAATTCCTGTTAAAATAATTCCTTGTCCAATTATTAGACATTCTGACGGATTGGCCATGAGTTCGAGAAATAAACTCTTAAACCCAAAACATCGAGCAATGGCTCCCATAATTTATGAAACGCTTCAAAAAGCCTCAGCTCTAAAAGAAAAACACAGCCCTGTTCAAATTGAATCGTGGGTTATAGATTTTTTTGAACTCCATCCAGAATTTGAATTGGAGTATTTTACAATTGCAGACGCTGAATCACTTCAAAAAACAAGCATCCTAAATGGTACAAAAAACCGAGCTTTTATCGCAGTCAAATTAGGTCATGTCCGTTTAATCGACAACGTTAAATTTTAATATCTTTGCGGAATGCAAATAGAAATTTTAAAATCTAAAATCCATCGAGTAACTGTTACTGGTGCTAATCTAAATTACATTGGAAGTATTACTCTTGATAGTACACTTATTGAGGCTGCTAAACTTGTCCCAGGCGAAAAAGTACAAATCGTAAACATCAATAATGGTGAGCGTCTAGAAACCTATGTGATTGAGGGTGAAAAAAATACCGGTGAAATTACTTTGAATGGTCCAGCTGCTCGAAAAGTTCAAAAGGGAGATGTAATAATTATCATTAGCTACTGTCTTGTCCCTATAGAAAAAGCAAAAGAATACACTCCAACAATTCTTTTTCCAAACGAAAAAACCAACTTATTACAGTAGTGTTGAAAAGAAAGAAACTGATAAAATTTTTCAAAATCCTTTTACCATTATTAATTGGTATTTTTTTCATCTACCTTTCGATCAAAGAAACAACCGAATCGGATCGAGAAATAATTTATAAAGCAGTAAAAAATGCAGATTATCGTTTTGTGTTTTTATCTCTTTGCATGGGTTTATTAAGTCATTTTTCTAGAGCATATCGATGGAATTTTATGTTGCATCCCATGGGATATCGCCCTAAGCTAATTAATAATATTTTATCAATTTTCATTGTCTACATTGCCAATCTTGGTGTCCCAAGATCAGGAGAGTTTTTTAGAGCGACAGTAATGAAAACCTATGAAAATATTCCCTTTGAAAAGAGCTTTGGTACCATTATTGCTGAACGTATGGTGGATATAATCATGTTATTTCTAGTCATCGGAATTGCATTATTACTGCAGTTTGAATTTATTATCTCGTTTCTAGAAAAGCAACACTTCAATCCAGTTTCTTTAATTATTTCTCTAGTACTCTTGGGTTGTTCCCTCTGGATTTTGATTAAACAGCTAAAAAAATCCAGTTCTGTTTTAGCTAAAAAAATCCTTGGTATAATTAAAGGTCTTACCGAAGGGATTTTAACCCTAGTAAAAATGCCAAAAAAATGGGCTTATTTATTCCATACAATTTTAATCTGGTGGCTTTATGTCTTCATGTTTTATGTTGTTAAATTAGCCTTACCTGAAACCTTTGATCTTCCTTTTGAAGCCTTATTGATTGGATTTATTGTAGGGGCTATTACCATTTCAGTAACAAACGGTGGAATAGGCATTTACCCTTTTTCAGTTTCTCTGGTTCTAATAAGTTATGGGATTTCAAAAGAGTCTAGTCTTGCTTTCGGATGGATTATGTGGACCTCACAAACGGTAACGGCTATCGTTTTTGGAAGTCTTTCATTTTTCATTTTACCTCTCATAAATAGAAAAAAGTAAGTATCTTACCGTACACTGATTATTACTACTTTTTTATGAAAAATTTATTGTTAATTCTGACCGTCTTATTCTGTTTTGATCTCGGAGCCCAAATCACAAAGGAAAACATTGAATCTTCTGTTCTTGGAAAAGTAAGAACAATTGACTTGTATGTGCCAAAAATTGAAAGTGATTCCATTGACCCTCTGCCCCTAATTGTAGTCTTAGAGGGTAACGATTTATTTAGCCTTACGGTAAGTAATGTTGAGTTTTTATCTAAAATTGGCTACATGCCAAAATCAATTGTAGTTGGAATACGCCAAGAGGGCTCTGGACAAGTAAATAGGGATTCCGAAATCAATAGAAGTTCAGGTCAACTGAGCTCACGTGGAGCAAATTTTAAACAATTTATTATTTCTGATATCGTACAACGTCTTCAAGCTAAATACAATATCTCCAACTTAAAAGTAATTATAGGGAAAAATAAATTTGGGAATTTTATAAACTTCTTTTTATTAGACAATAATCCAATATTTTCAGCATACATTGCCATTACACCTGAAGTTACAGGTTCAATAATTGACCCGATAATTGCAAAAACAACATCAGTCAAAAAGGATATTAGTTATTATCTTTCTAATTCGGAGAACCTTCCAAAAAGACAAAGAACCAATACCTCTATTTTGAGTGATGAATTAAAAAATATAAAAAATCCAAAGTTTCATCTAACCAATGATATGTTTGCTAATCCAGACGAATTCTCCTCCTCTATGTATTCTATTCCTATTGCATTGGAAAATATTTTTAGAGTTTACCAACCCATAAGCCCAAAAGTGTACAAAGAAAAGATTTTAAGAGACAGCTCACCACCACACACCTTTCTGGTAAATAAATATCAAAGAATATTCCGTGAGTTAGGAATCCAAAAAAAATATATTTTAAATGATGTTATGGCTGTTTTTGCTGCGGCTCAAAAAAAAACTGATGCAGAAACGCTTTTTGTTCTCGGAGAATTAGCAATTCAAGATTATCCAACAACCATGATGGGTCACTACTTTAATGGTTTGGGGTATGAATTTTTGGAAGACTACAAAAAAGCCCTTAAAAATTATGAACGCGCTTACACCCTTGAACCAATTGACTTTATTACAAAAGAAATGATTTTAACTAAAATTGAAACACTTAAATAATTCTTTTGAATGAATAAAGTAAGAACAACTTTTTTTTGTCAAAAGTGCGGAACTCCTCACCCCAAATGGCAAGGTCAGTGTAACGGATGTAAAGAGTGGAATACCCTTTTAGAGGAAGTTGTAGAAAAAAAGGAAAAAAAAGGCTGGGTAGAACCTAAATTCACTAATGGAAAAGGAACTCGTCCCATTAGAATCCAAGAAATCGACACCGATAAAGAACCTCGGATTTCGACCAATGATTTTGAATTAAACAGAGTTATGGGAGGGGGGCTTGTCCCAGGATCAATAACACTTTTAGGAGGTGAACCGGGAATTGGAAAATCTACTTTATTACTTCAAATTTCACTTCAAATTGATGGAAGGGTACTGTATGTTTCTGGAGAGGAAAGTCAAAAACAGATCAAATTAAGAGCAGAGCGGATCGATTCACAAAACGGAAATTGTTATGTTTTAAGTGAAACTCAAACACAAAAAATATTCAAACAGATCGAGTTACTTGAACCAAATATTGTAATTATTGACTCAATTCAAACCCTACAAACCCAATACATCGAAAGTAGTTCTGGAAGTGTTTCTCAGATCAAAGAATGTGCCTCAGAGCTAATTCAGTTTGCTAAAAAAACCCATACTCCTGTTATCTTAGTAGGTCATATAACAAAAGATGGAACCATTGCTGGGCCAAAAGTTTTAGAGCATATGGTTGATACGGTTCTTCATTTTGAAGGAGACCGAAATCATATTTACAGAATCATAAGAGTTCAAAAAAATCGCTTTGGATCCACCGATGAAATCGGAATCTATGAAATGTTATCCACTGGACTCCGTATTGTTACAAACCCAAGTGAACTATTGATTTCTCAAACCGATCGAGAAATGAGTGGTCATGCAATTGCAGCTACAATTGAAGGTGTTCGCCCTCTTATGATAGAAGTTCAAGCTTTGGTAAGTACCGCAGTTTATGGAACACCTCAACGAAGTACTACAGGATTTAATGCCAAAAGGCTCAATATGTTGTTGGCAGTACTCGAAAAAAGGGCAGGGTTTCAATTAGGAAGTAAAGATGTTTTCTTAAACATTACTGGCGGAATAAGCAGCGAAGATCCTGCAATTGATCTTGCAGTGGTTGCAGCTGTTTTATCGAGTTATCACGACATAGCACTCCCAAAAGAAATTTGTTTTTCAGCCGAAATTGGACTTTCTGGAGAATTGCGACCGGTATCCAAATTGGATCAACGAATTTCGGAATCCCAAAAACTTGGGTTCGAAACCATAGTTACATCTAAAGGAGGTAAAAATGAATCCAATAACACAGGAATCAATTTTTTAGCTTTAACTAAAATAGAAGAAGTTGTTGCGCTTTTATTTGCATAAAAAGGAACAAAAAAACTACATTCGTTATCAAATAATTTTTGCTAATTACTGCTTTTAAAAAACCAGTTAAAATGAAAAAAATAATCGATAATTTTTTGGCTCAAGTACAAGAAAGAAACCAAAATGAGCCTGAATTTATGCAGGCTGTTACTGAAGTTGCTGAAAATGTGATTCCTTACATTGTTGAAAATGATATTTATTACGGGCAAAATATTTTACTCCGTATGGTTGAACCAGAACGTGTAGTATTCTTTAGAGTTTCTTGGATCGATGACCAAAATGAAATTCAAGTAAACCGTGGATATAGAATTGAAATGAATTCAGCAATTGGTCCCTACAAAGGTGGATTGCGCTTTCACCCGAGTGTAAACTTAAGTGTACTCAAGTTTTTGGCCTTTGAACAAGTTTTCAAAAACAGTCTTACCACACTTCCCATGGGAGGTGGTAAAGGAGGTTCAGATTTTGATCCGAAAGGAAAAAGTGACAATGAGGTAATGCGCTTTTGTCAAAGTTTTATGACCGAATTATTTCGTCACATTGGACCCAATCGTGACATTCCTGCTGGTGATATTGGAGTAGGTGGAAGGGAAATCGGATATCTTTTTGGTCAATACAAACGTTTGAAAAATGAGTTCACTGGTGTACTCACAGGAAAAGGTGTTAGCTGGGGAGGTTCTTTGATTCGCCCTGAGGCAACAGGGTATGGTGTAGTTTATTTTACACAAAAAATGCTGGAAAATATTGGCACAAGTTTAGAAGAAAAAAAAGTAGTCATTTCTGGCTCCGGAAACGTTGCTCAATTTGCAGCTGAAAAAGTAATTCAACTGGGCGGAACCGTCTCCACCCTTTCTGATTCTGGAGGGTACATTTACGACGAAGAAGGCATTGATTCTGAAAAATTAGATCACGTCATGAACCTCAAAAGCGTTCAAAGAGGACGAATTCAAAAATACATTGAACGCTATCCAAATGCAAAATTTTTTGCGGGCAAAACCCCCTGGGAAGTTCCTTGTGATGTAGCTCTACCTTGTGCTACTCAAAACGAATTACACAAAAAAGATGCTGTTTTTTTAGTTAAAAACGGATGTGTCTGCGTAGTTGAGGGAGCCAACATGCCTTCAACTCCCGAAGCAATCCAAACCTTTGCCAAAAATAAAGTACTGTTTGCTCCCGGAAAAGCTTCCAATGCTGGAGGAGTTGCTGTTTCTGGCCTTGAAATGGCTCAAAATTCTTTACGTTATAATTGGACGCGCGAAGAAGTTGATAGCCGATTAAAAAATATCATGAGTGAAATCCATGAATCATGTTTTGAATACGGTCAAGAGGATGGGTTTGTTAATTATGTTAAAGGTGCCAATATCGCTGGTTTTGTGAAAGTAGCAGATGCAATGTTGGCTCAAGGGGTCGTTTGATTTATGCTCGTTAAAACTAAGGCAATCGTATTGCATACCATAAAGTATAGCGATAGCAGTCTCATTGGACATTGCTACACCCAGACCCTTGGGAAACAGTCTTTTATTTTAAAAGGGATTTTGACCGCAAAAAGGGGAACAATTCGAAAATCACAATTCCAAGTTTTAACCCAGCTCGAAATTCTTTTTGATTACAAAAACAATGGAAATCTTCAATTTCTCAAAGAAGTTAAAGTAATTCATCCTTATCAGACGATTCCCAATCGTATCGAAAAAAATACAATGGCACAATTTCTGGCTGAAATTCTTAAAAATGTAATCCTTGAAGAAGAAGCCAATCCTTCTCTTTATGTTTTCCTTGAAACTGCACTCCATTGGCTCGACTCAAATGACGAAATCAGTGATTTTCACTTAATTTTTTTAATCAACTTAACCAAATATCTGGGGATTTTCCCAAATAACGAACCCCAAGACGCACTCTATTTCAACCTAGAAGCAGGGTGTTTTGAAGCCCTTTTACCCCGAGAACAATACATTGATGGAGACCAAATTCCAGTATTCAGAGAATTATTAGGCATGAATTTTGGTGATATTCTTAGTTTTAAATTAAATCGGATGAAAAGACGCGAACTATTGGAAACTCTAATACGATATTTTGAGTTACATTTGCTCGGCTTTTCAAAACCAAAATCATTGCAAATTCTCAATGAAATATTTGACGATGTGTAACAAAATAGCAGTGCTTTTTACCCTTTTTGTTGGTCTAATTCAAGCGCAAGAAGTAACTGTTATTGATGCTTTAAATTCTAAGCCAATACCAAACGTTAGCTTATACAATCAATCCAAAAACCGGAATACCACTACCGATAAAAACGGGAGATGTTTCATTTCTATTTTTAATGATAATGAAAAAATTTCGTTTCAATTTATGGGTTATGAAACTCAGAGTCTTTTCAAGAAAGACCTTGAAAGAATTAACTACGTAATTGCCCTTAAAACAGATCTTAAAAAACTTTCAGAAGTAATCCTTTCAGTTGCCAGAACAGCCTCAAAAAAAACCCAAATCGCAGAAAAAGTATCCATAATTAACGCCCTTGAAATTAAAAAAAAACAGCCCCAAACAGGCGCTGATCTTCTTTTATTAGCTCCAGGTGTTCGCCTTCAAAAATCTCAAGGTGGTGGAGGTAGTCCTGTTCTCAGAGGTTTTGAGGCAAATCGAGTTTTGTTGGTTGTTGATGGGATTCGGATGAATAATGCTATTTATCGTTCGGGACACCTACAAAATGCAATAACCATTGACCCTAATACTATTGAGCGTGTAGAGGTCGTTTACGGTTCATCTTCTGTAGGCTATGGTTCTGATGCATTAGGAGGTGTCGTTCATTACTTCACCAAAACGCCTAGGATTAATAGCAACGAATCATTTAAAAGCAATTTTTCAAGTAATTTTAATTCTGGTAACACCTCTTTTGTTAATCATTTTGACACTGAATTAAGTTTTAAAAATTGGGGAAGTTACAGCAGCATAAGTTTTTCGAGTTTTGGTGACATCCGAATGGGAAAAAATAGAAGTCATGGTTTTGAAAATTGGGGCTTGGTCCCATTTTACTCCGAAAACACGGACAAGGCATATCGTCTAAACCCCACGATAAATAACAATCCTAATATCCAAAACAACTCAGGTTATGATCAGGTAGATTTGCTACAAAAATTTATTGTTAAACTTTCCAAAGAAAAATTATTATCTCTAAATATTCAACTCTCTAACTCTTCAAATATTCCAAGGTTTGATAAACTGAATGAATACAAAAATGGAGAACTTTTATATTCAGAGTGGTATTATGGTCCTCAGAATCGTTTTTTAATTTCTCCTCAACTAAAATTGTTTCCCAAAAAAAAGTTTTTTTATAAGGGATATTTAACCTTGGCTTATCAAAACATCAAAGAGTCACGAATCAGCCGAAAATTTGATCAACTTGATCGGAGATATCAACAAGAACATTTACAAGTTTGGAGTTTTAATGGTGATTTTGAAACGGCTAAAACAGGTCCGACAAGTTTTGCATATGGTTTTGAATGGATAAATAATAAAGTAGATTCCTATGCTTTCTCTAGAAAGTTACTCTTAGATGGTAATACTGTTTTGCAACTATCTAATCCAAAACTTATTCCAACCCGATATCCCAATGCAGGAGGGCATTATAATTCTGCTGCACTTTACAATAACTTCAAATGGAATATAAACCCAAAAACAACTCTGACTATTGGTGGTCGATTTACTCATACTCAATTGAAAGCACAATGGAATACAAGCAAAGGAATTTATCCAACATGGTTACTCAACTCTCCCAATTTTAACTTATCAAAAATTGATGTCAAAAACTATGCTTTAACGGGAAGCTTATCCATAACTAACAGGCCTTCTGCTAACCTTCAATTAAATTTTCTTGTTTCCAGTGGATTTAGATCACCAAATATTGATGATTTAGGTAAAATTAGGGAAAGCAAAGGGACACTCATAATTCCAAATCTACTGCTTAAGCCAGAATATGCCAATAATCTTGATCTTGGTGTTTCTTTCAGAACTCCTGATAAAAAAGGAAAATTTGCTTTAAGACTTTACAGTACTTTTATTACAGATTACATCGGAAGGAAATATTCTCCCAATTACAAGGATCCGCTAACAGATAAAATTATTACTTTTAATTTCAACGATGATATTGTTGAAACTCAATTTAATGCTAATATCGGAAATGCTTTGATTCATGGTGCTTCTTTTGAAGGAAGTTGGAGTTTCAATTCACATTTTACTTTTTCCTCTGACATGACCTATACAAACGCAGAGTTTTTAGAAGGCTTTGGTCCTCTTCCATCCATACTCCCTTTTTATGGTTCGCTGATATTTGAATACAAAAACCAAAAACTTTCCATACAAATCAGGAATCGTTTTAGTAGTTCAAAAAATCCCAATGACTTCAGTTTAGGTGGTGAAGATGGTTTAGAAGAAACTCCCGTTCAAATTACATCTTTTGAAAAAGAATATTTGGGATCCCCGAGTTGGTCTATTCTCAACCTTTCTGGTAGTTATGATTGGAGCGATAAAATACTTTTCAGAACAGGAATCGAAAATATTTTTGATACGCATTATCGAGAATTCGCTTCTGGAATTTCAGCACCTGGAAGAAGCTTAATTTTGGGGATTGGCATAGAGCTCTAATACAACTTGCATTCGAGCTCTCTCTTTACCTTTTGCTCCAATTAATTTCTTAAAATACTCTACATCGTACTGTCTCTTCTTCCATGAGCAGCCATACAATTATTTCGGAGAACACCCTCAACAGTACATCCAATGCTTTTCATCGCTTCAATACTTTTTTTATTCTGTGAATCTGCTCTAAATTCTACTCGTTCACACTTAAAAGTTTCAAAAGCATAGGTTAATAGCAAGTACTTACAATTCCGATTTAAACCTGTTCGTTAAAATTCTTTTCCATACCAAGTGTATCCCAAACTCAAAATATCATGTTGTAAATCAATTCCATAAAAATGCGAACAACCCCTAATAAGTCCCTTTTTCTTATCAATTACAACAAAAGGATAAGCCTCTTTTTTTACTCTGCTTTCCAAAGCCTTATCAATATAATTTTTTAAGTTTTTTACTCCCGATGCAGAAACTAAAAAAAAATCCCACAGCTGAGGTTCATTTTCTGAAAAAGGAAGGAGTTTTTCAAAATCATTTTGTTCCAAACAACGCAGTAATACATAATCATTTTCAAATGTTAAAGTCTTATTAAAATCAAATTTTATAGATTTATTTGAGCTTACAGATTAATTGAAGTATAAATGTATAAAATTCCTTAATTTTGCATCTTACATATTCCCAATGGGTTTTAAAGAACACAAACAATTTAAGCTTTCTGCGATATCTCAAGAGATTTTATCTTATTGGGAAAAAGAATCAATTTTCGAAAAAAGTATAACATCACGAGAGGGTCAAACCCCCTATGTTTTCTTTGAAGGACCTCCTTCTGCCAATGGAATGCCTGGGATACATCACGTAATGGCTAGAGCCATAAAAGACATCTTTTGTCGTTATAAAACTCAAAAAGGTTTTCAAGTAAAACGAAAAGCTGGATGGGATACCCACGGTCTTCCTGTTGAACTTAGAGTAGAAAAAGAACTGGGTATTACTAAAGATGCTATCGGAAAAAGCATCAGTATTAAAGAATATAATGAAGCTTGTAAAAGTGCGGTAATGCGCTACACTGATGTATGGAATCGGCTTACCAAGCAAATGGGGTATTGGGTTGATATGGAAAATCCATACGTAACCTATAAATCAAAATACATTGAATCCGTTTGGTGGCTACTCAAACAGATTTATGATAAAAATCTTTTGTACAAAGGCTACACCATTCAGCCATACTCTCCTAAAGCTGGAACAGGTTTAAGCTCGCATGAGCTCAATCAACCGGGAACCTATCAAGACGTTACCGACACTACAATTACAGCTCAATTCGAAACAATCAAAAAAACTCTTCCAACTGCTTTACAAGCTGAAGAAGAACTTTACATTTTGGCATGGACCACTACTCCTTGGACTCTTCCTTCGAACACAGCTTTAACTATTGGGGGAAAAATAAAATACGTTGTCGTTGAAACCTACAACCAATACACTCATTTTCCAATTCGCGTACTTTTAGCTCAAGCTTTAGTGGCTAAACAATTTTCAGGTAAGTATATTTCGGTAGAAACTTCTAAAGACTTAAAAACTTATGCTGCTGGAGATAAAAAAATTCCTTATTGCATTACCAATGAAATCATAGGAAAAGATCTGGTTGGAATTCGATACAAGCAACTTTGGAAAGATGCTCCACTCCCTCTTAAAAACGCAGAGGATGCTTTCCGAGTGATCTTGGGTAACTTTGTTACAACAGAAGATGGTACTGGAATTGTTCATACTGCTCCTACTTTTGGTGCTGACGATGCTCAGGCGGCTAAAGAAGCATCTCCTCCGATTCCCCCTTTGTTGGTCCAAGATGAGTATGGAAATGAAGAACCTCTGGTTACCCTTCAAGGAAAATTCCACCCCGTATTGGGAGAACTCGGAGGGAAATATGTCAAAAATGAATATTATCCAGCTGGAACCGCTCCCGAACGATCTGTGGATGTTGAAATTGCCATCCGTCTAAAAGAAGAAAATCGAGCTTTCAAAGTTGAAAAATATGTACACTCCTATCCAAATTGTTGGAGAACAGATAAACCTATTTTATATTACCCTTTAAACTCATGGTTTGTTAAGGTTTCCTCGGAAAGAGACCGTATGGTGACCTTGAATCAACAAATCAACTGGAAGCCCAAATCAACAGGCGAAGGGCGTTTTGGAAATTGGCTTGCCAATGCCAATGACTGGAATCTTTCTCGTTCCCGATTTTGGGGAATTCCACTACCCATTTGGAGGACAGAAGATGGGCAAGAAACCATTCTAATTGGTTCTATGGAAAAACTCATTCAAGAGATACTAAAAGCCATTAAGGCTGGCTTGATGAAAGAAAATCCATTTGCAAACTTTGAGGTTGGTAATATGTCCGAAGACAATTATGATCTTATTGATTTACATAAAAATACTGTAGATAAAATAACCCTTTGTAGCCCTTCGGGTAAAGCAATGACCCGGGAAGCTGATCTTATCGACGTATGGTTTGACTCTGGTTCAATGCCCTATGCCCAGTGGCATTACCCTTTTGAAAACAAAGAAAAGATTGATCAAAATAAGGCCTTCCCTGCAGACTACATTGCCGAAGGAGTTGATCAGACTAGAGGATGGTTCTACACCCTACACGCTATTGGAACTCTTGTTTTTGATTCTGTCGTATACAAAAATGTAGTTTCCAATGGATTAGTTTTAGATAAAAACGGACAGAAAATGTCCAAGCGTTTGGGTAACGCAGTGGATCCTTTTAAGACCCTAGAAACTTATGGTCCTGACGCAACGCGTTGGTACATGATTTCAAATGCAAACCCCTGGGATAATCTAAAATTTGATCTTGAAGGAATTGCCGAAGTATCAAGAAAATTCTTTGGAACTTTACAAAACACCTATGCTTTTTTCAGTTTATACGCCAATATTGACGGCTTCAGTTACAAAGAAAAAACCATTCCAGCATTGGAACGCTCAGAAATTGATCAGTGGATTTTATCAGAACTTCACAAACTCATTGCTAAAGTAGATGATTCTTACAACGACTACGAACCCACAAAAGCAACACGTGCTATCTCAGAATTTGTTCAAGAAATTTTAAGTAATTGGTATGTTCGCCTCTCAAGAAGAAGGTTCTGGAAAGGAGAATATCAAAAAGATAAAATATCTGCATATCAAACCTTGTTCGAATCTCTGCTAACCATGAGTAAATTGATGGCCCCTGTAGCACCATTTTATGCAGATTGTCTGTATTTAGACCTATGTAAAGCAACAGGTTTTGAAAAAGAGCTTTCTGTCCATTTAGCAAAGTTTCCATCAGTTGATATTAATTTTCGAAACATCCTTTTGGAAGAGCGAATGAGTAAGGCCAGAACCGTTGCCTCATTGGCCCTATCACTCCGCAAAAAAGAACAAATTAAGGTCCGCCAGCCTCTTCAAAAAATCATTATCCCTGTTCGAAATCAGGCTGAAAAAGAGGCCATAAAAGCAGTAGAGGGTTTAATTCTTTCTGAAATAAACGTTAAGCAACTCGAATTATTAGATGATGCAAGTGATATTCTAGTTAAAGAAGTAAAACCAAACTTCAAAACCCTTGGACCACGATTTGGGAAAAACATGCGATTTGTGGTAAATGCAATTCAAAATTTGGATGAGAAACAACTTAAACGTCTTGAAGCCCAAGAAATAATTGAAATAAATATTGAGGGCGAAAATGTAACCCTTACTGATGCAGATGTAGACATTCAATCAAAAGACATTGAAGGCTGGTTGGTTGCAAACGGAAATGGAATTACTGTAGCTCTAGACATACAACTGAATGAAAAATTAATTGAAGAAGGAATTGCTCGAGAGCTAATAAATCGCATTCAAAATTTGAGAAAAGATGTTGGTTTAGAGGTTACTGATAAAATTATTTTATATTTGACACCTCACAAATCACTAAACAATGCTGTAAACAGTAATTTAGAGTACATAAAAACAGAAACCCTCACAGAAAAAATTTATATCCAAGATGAGGTTAACGAAGGAGTTTTAGTTGAGTTTGATGATGTACAAACCTATATATTAATTAAAGAACAATAGATATGTCGGCTAAAGTAAAAAACAAATATTCAGATAAAGAATTAGCAGAATTTAAAAAGCTAATCGATGAAAAAATAGGGAAAGCAAAGGAAGATTTGAGTCTTCTTAAAAGTACTTACATGAATGATGGAGACAATGGTACAGACGATACTTCTCCAACTTTCAAAGCTTTTGAAGAAGGTTCAGAAACCATGTCCAAAGAAGCCAATACTCAATTGGCTATTCGTCAAGAAAAATTCATTCGTGACTTAAGAAATGCTTTAATCCGCATAGAAAACAAAACCTATGGAGTTTGCCGTGTCACTAGTAAATTAATCAGAAAAGAACGATTGGTTTTGGTTCCACATGCTACCCTGAGTATTGAAGCCAAAAACATGCAGAAATAGAAGATGCTTCGACTGTCTTTTCTATTTTTATCTTGTATTTGTCTTGGACAAATTCAAAAAACAAAAAGGTGGGATGCTTCAGGTTTAAAAGATATAGACATTAATTGTGCTTGGGCCAGTTCAATTAGAATTTCAACACACACAAAACCTACAATTGAAATAAATTATCAAAAAGAAGGTAAGTATCAATATTTACATATACTCCGGGAAAAAATCAATGGCAAACGCTTTTATCTTAAAGAATATCAGTCTCCAAATTACATAAAACCGGTTAATAAATTGAGTGTACATAAAGATTTTGCAAACATGTTAGTGATAAAAATTCCTAAAAATTTAAATCTTCATTTAACTGCCAAAGAAACACAATTAGATTGCTCTGGGGTTTTTGAGAAAATTAATCTTGTGTTAGAACACGGTAAGGCAACACTGAAAATTTATGAGCCCAAAGAAATCATCCAATCCTTGTCTGCAGATCTACATTTTTATGGGCTCCACCTCGATCAACTTCCAAAAACTCTTTTAGTAAGTTCAGCTAGAGGAAACATCGAAGTACACCCCAATTAAATTACTTATTTTTTTGTTATGAAATTATTTAAACGTTCCATTTGTGAGGTTAATCATAAAACAGCCATACTCATAATCTTTTTTGTGTTATTTCTCGATCAAGCATCTAAAATATACATCAAACTCCACTACCCACTTTCTATGTATGGAGAACCAGCGATAGTGGACTGGGGGTTTTTCAAACTTTTAATGATCGAAAATAAGGGGATGGCTTGGGGAACTAAAATTAGTGACATATTTCCCTTTATTAGTGAAGAAATTGGTAAACTGATTCTAACCCTATTTCGATTGGTAATGATTACTTTTCTTGGACGATGGTTGTGGAAGGTTCTTCGCTCGGAAAGCTCTCAACTATTAAGATTTGCTTTATGCCTTATTCTTGCAGGAGCCATTGGAAATATTATTGATTCGGTTTTTTATGGGGTTTGGTTTTCCAACAGTTATGGACAAGTAGCTGAATTTGTGCTCAAAGAAGGTTATGCTCCTTTGTTTTATGGTCATGTAGTAGATATGCTTCAATTTCCGATAGCGTCATGGGTTTGGCCTGAGTGGTTGCCATTCATTGGTGGGAAAAACTACACCTTTTTTGAATATGTTTTTAACGTAGCTGATTTTTCCATCAGCTGCGGGGTTGGAATTCTTTTATTCTTCAACAAACGAATCTCTGACTAAGTTCAAGTATATTGATAAATCTGTTTGGGAGTAACACAAAAATTCAAGGGAATATCGGTGTCTTCAACATCAAAAATACTTTGTTCTTCTTCAAAAAAAGACAACCCTATTTTTATGCAGTCCTCTTTACAATTCAACAAGAAACGATCGTAATATCCTTTTCCATACCCTACTCTATTTCCTTTAGAATCAAAACTTAAAAGAGGAATAAAAATAACGTCAATATCAGAAGATTTAATTTCTATTCCAGAAACAGGTTCAGGGATTCCCAAATAATTTTTTTTGAAGAGAGTCTGATCTGTCATTAAAAAATGCTGTAACCTGGCTGAATCAATAATCTTAGAAGTAACAATTTCTTTATCTTTTCCTTGCAAAAGAGTACGTAAAAAAGAAGTGTCTACTTCTTTTTGATTTTCAATGGACAAAAAGAGGTGCATAATTTTCTTATTCCAAATAGGAAGTTCGAGACAACGGTTTGCAATTAAAATACTTCTATTTTCAATCTGTGTTTTCGAAAGCCCTTCTCGAAGGCTTTTATATTGCTTTCTTATTTGAGATTTATCCATTGTTAAAATTGTACTCACAAAGAAAATAATTATTTTCGTTATTGAACCTATGTGTTTTAGAAACAAAATTCTCTTAAAAATAAATGAAGAGCTCGACATTAACCATACAAATTCAAACTTTACCACGAGAACCTGGAGTATATCAATATTTTGATAAAAATGATTTGATCATTTATATTGGAAAGGCAATTAATTTGAAGCGCCGTGTAAGTTCCTATTTCAACAAAAACCAAGACAGTAACAAAACAAGATTGTTAGTAAAAAATATTGTTCGAATCGAGCACATTGTGGTTAAAAGTGAAATGGATGCTCTTTTACTTGAAAATAACCTCATCAAAAAACACAAGCCTCGATACAACATCCTATTAAAAGACGATAAAACCTATCCGTGGATTTGCATCAAAAAAGAGCGCTTTCCTAGAATTTTTTCTACCCGAAGAGTAATCAAAGATGGATCCGATTATTATGGCCCTTATACCAATAAAAAAATGGTTTACATTTTATTGGATTTGATTCGTGGATTATACCCCATTCGTAATTGTACTTTCGATTTATCCGAAGAAAAAGTAGCTGCCAAAAAATATAAAGTTTGTTTGGAATACCACATGGGTAACTGTTTAGCTCCATGTGAAAACAAAATGACCGAACAACAATACAATCAAAATATTAAAGCAATTCATTCCATACTCAAAGGAAATTTCAAAGAATCCTTACAGGGTTTTAAAACCCAAATGGAAGAACACGCTCTGAGCATGGAGTATGAAGAGGCTCAAAAAATTAAAGAAAAGTTAGAAGTCTTAGAAAACTACCAGTCCAAATCAACTATTGTTAATCCAAAAATTAATAATGTTGATGTTTTTTCGATAGTCACAGACGATCAGTATGGCTATGTGAATTTTTTGCAGCTCTCCTTTGGATCTATCATTCGTTCTAATACCCTTGAGATTAAAAAAAAATTAGAAGAAACCCCAGAAGAAATTTTATCTCTTGCTATAATAGAAATTCGTCAGCGATTCAATTCCCAATCTCCCGAGATTTACCTTCCATTTCATTTAAATTTTGGAAAATCAATTCGAGTTACCGTGCCTCAACTTGGAGATAAAAAAAAGATCCTAGAACTCTCCGAACGAAATGCTAAGTATTTCCGAATGGAGCAGTTTAAGCAAATCAAAATTGTTGACCCTGATCGTCATACCAATCGATTGATGAGTCAAATGAAAAATGATATTCGCCTTTCCTCAGAACCTAGACATATAGAATGCTTTGACAACTCTAACCTTCAAGGATCAAATCCTGTAGCGGCTTGTGTTGTTTTTAAAAATGGAAAGCCAGCCAAAAAAGAATATCGACATTACAATATTAAAACCGTAGAAGGTCCAGATGATTTTGCTTCGATGGAAGAAGTTGTTTTTCGGAGATATAAACGTTTGTTAGATGAAAAACAATCCCTACCTCAACTCATAATTGTTGATGGCGGTAAAGGACAATTGTCATCCGCGTTGAAAAGCATTGATCGTTTAGGATTAAGAGGCAAAATTGCGATTATTGGGATTGCAAAAAGATTGGAAGAAATTTATTTTCCCGAAGACCCATTACCACTTTATCTGGACAAAAAATCAGAAAGCCTTAAAGTAATTCAATTTCTTAGGAATGAAGCCCATCGTTTTGGAATTACATTACATCGAAATAAAAGAAGTAAAAAAGCGATTCAGTCTGGCTTGGATGTTTTCCCTGGAATTGGTCCCAAAACCAAAGAAACTCTATTGAAAAAATTCAAGTCTTTCAAAAGAATAAAAGAAGTCAATAAAGATGATTTAATTCAAGTTATTGGAAACTCCAAGGGGACTCTACTTTTCAATCAACTCCAAGAAAATTCTAGAAAAAAATAAGATTTTCTTGACATTTTTGAGCTTTTATTTTTATCTATTTTGTATATCTTGCAAATGAATTAATAAAAAAAGTGGTAAAACCAGTCAATCTATTTCTATTAAGCTTTTTTTTGGTTTCCAGTTTCACGTGGGGTCAACAAAGTATTGATTCTATCAAAAATCCCTTTGAGAAAAAACAAAATGCTTTTAAAACCGGAGAATGGTTTGAATTCCGAATCCACTATGGAATTTTTAATGCGAGTTATGTGACCCTTGAGTTAGAGAATGACACCATTGATAGTACTCCTGTTTTTCATGCCAAAGGATATGGAGCAACAACGGGGTTAGCTAGAATTTTATTCAAAGTAGAGGACTATTATGACAGTTATTTCAGTCAAGAAACGGGTTTGCCGATATGGTTTATCAGAAACATCTATGAAGGTGGTTACACTAAAGACCTAGAAATCCGCTTTAATCACGAAAATGAAATTGCCAAGATATATAATAAAAAAGAAAAAAAGTGTCAAGAGATTAAAGTAAACCCAAATGCTCATGATCTTATTTCGGCTTTTTACTACTTGAGAAATATTAAAAACACCTCTTCAATGAAGCCTGGAGAAAGTGTATCAATCAACATGTTCTTCGATTCTGAAAATTATCTTTTCAAACTCAAGTTTTTAGGACTAGAAACACTCGATACGAAATTTGGAAAAATAACTTGCAGAAAATACATCCCTTATGTACAAAGTGGGCGTGTGTTCACAGAGGAAGAAAGTGTTACCCTATGGGTAAGTAATGATGAAAATAAGATTCCTATTCGTCTTCAAGCAGACATTGCAGTTGGGTCAATAAAATGTGACCTTGAAAACTTTAAAAACCTCAAACATCCTTTTAAAATAAAAATATAAAATTGTTGTTAAATTTTGAACAAAAAAAGGATTTGATCCCCAAATATTCCGAAATTTATGCAAATTATGAAGCGCAAATTTATTTATTTTAAAACCTTATTTAGCCTTTTAATGGCCTTGATGGTAGCAGTAATTTTTATGTTTTGTGGAAACAGTACCTCGAAAAAAAGTGACCCCCTTGTTGAAACGGAACTAAAAATTGAACCCAATATGAAGTATGGGTATGATTTAAACCTCTACGATGAAAAAAAATTAAAAATTAAACGCGGGGATACCTTTGGAGCAATTTTAGAACAAAATGGCATTGATTATCCAGAAGTCTACAAGATTTTACAAGTGATAAAAAAATCTGAAGTTAATATTCGAAAATTAGACATAGGGAAACACTATACCCTTCTGTTTCAAAAGGACAGCGTTTCGGAACCTCATGCCTTTATTTATCACCCCGGTATTGAGAATTATGATGTGGTTCAACTAAAAGACAGTCTTTTTGCCGAAAAAATTAAAAAAACGACTCGTGTAGTTGAACTCGAAGCAACTGGCGTTATTGAGACTTCCTTGTATGACACGATGAACTCCAGCGGATACAACAGTAATTTGACTTATTATTTAGCAGATGTTTACGCATGGACAATCGACTTTACAAGGCTTGACAAAGGGGACAGATTCAAAGTAATCTACACAGAACGTTTTGTTGATGATAGTATTTCTATTGGTATTGAAAAAATTAAAGCAGCTTATTTTGAGCATCGAAACAAACCCCTTTATGCCTACGAATTTCAAACCGATAGCATCAAAGGGATCATAGACTATTTCGATGGAGAAGCCAAGAACTTACGTCGGGCATTTCTTAAGGCTCCAGTTAATTTTAGTAGGATCTCTTCACGATACAACCTTAAAAGACGAATCGCATATTACGGAAGAGTTAAACCCCATAAAGGAACCGATTATGCTGCTCCAGTAGGTACTCCAATTATGGCTACTGCAAAAGGAACCGTTATAAAATCAAGTTACGCTCGAGGAAACGGTAACTATATAAAAATCAGGCACAACAACACTTACTCAACACAATACCTCCATATGAAACGAAGAAAAGTACTTGTAGGCCAGTTTGTAAATCAAGGAGATGTAATTGGTTGGGTAGGAATGACAGGAAATACATCAGGACCACATGTATGTTACCGCTTTTGGAAAAATGGGAGGCAAGTTGATCCTTTCAGGCAAAAACTCCCAGAAGCAAAACCCATTTCAAGTGAATTAAAAAAACAATTTCTAACCCACATTCAACCATTACAAACACAATTGAATTGTTTGTCTTTTGAAGAAAAAAAAGCAAACCTAACTTTAGTATTGAATTAAAATTATGGCATTACAAAACATAGATCCAACCAAAACGAAAGCTTGGAAAAAACTTGATAAACATTTTGAATCACAAAAAAACATTAAACTTCAAGATATATTCCAAAATGAAAAAAATCGTTTCAACGATTTATCCATTCATTGGGAGGGTTTTTTAGTTGATTATTCAAAAAATAGGATAAGTAAGGAAACCCTGGATTTACTTATGGAATTGGCAGAAGAATGTGGCCTAAATACTGCTATTGATGCATACTTTAAAGGAGAAGCAATCAATCAAACCGAAAATAGAGCCGTACTCCATACGGCTCTAAGATCTCAAGAAAATGATCAAGTTTTTGTTGATGGATTGAATGTTATTCCCGAAGTTTTTGGTGTAAAAGAAAAAATAAGTGAATTCACTTCATCAATTATCTCCGGAACTCATAAAGGTTTTACAGGTAAGGCAATTACCGATATTGTAAATATTGGTATTGGTGGTTCAGATTTGGGTCCAGCAATGATTGTAGAAGGTCTAGAATATTATAAAAATCATCTCAATACTCATTTTGTTTCAAACGTTGAAGGAGATCATGTTCACGAAATTCTCAGAAAACTAGATCCCGAAACCACCTTATTTTTGATTGTTTCTAAAACCTTTACAACCCAAGAAACACTAACTAATGCCAATACGATTCGCAAATGGTTCTTAAAACAAGCCTCGGAAGAGGCTATTGCAAAACATTTTGTGGCGGTCTCTACAAACCTAGAAAAAATTGAGAAATTTGGAATTCATCCAGACAATGTATTCCCGATGAAAGATTGGGTTGGAGGACGTTTTTCTTTATGGTCTTCTGTTGGTTTAAGTATTGCTTTAGCTGTTGGATCAGAAAATTTTGAAGCCCTTCTAAAAGGCGCAAATGCAATGGATAAACATTTTAAAAAGCAACCTTTCGAAAAAAATATTCCTGTGGTATTGGCACTAATTAGTATTTGGTACAACAATTTTTGGGGTGCCGAAAGTGAAGCCATAATTCCATACACTCAATATCTCCAAAACCTTCCTGCATACCTACAACAAGGTGTCATGGAAAGCAACGGTAAAAGTGTTGATCGAAATGGAAAAAAAATAACCTATCAAACAGGGACTATCATTTGGGGAGGCTCCGGAACCAATGCACAACATGCCTTTTTTCAGCTAATACATCAAGGAACCAAATTAATTCCTGCCGACTTCATTGGATTTAAAAAACCTCTTCATGGAGAAGTTGATCATCATCAAAAATTAATGGCGAACTTCTTGGCTCAAACCGAAGCCTTAATGCAAGGGAAAAATAAGGAAACAGTTAACGAGGAATTGGTTAAGGCCAATAAATCTCCCGAAGAAATAGAAGTTTTATTACCTTTCAAAATTTTTAAGGGAAATCAACCCACCAACACGTTAATTATCGATGCATTAACTCCTGAAAGCTTGGGGAAATTAGTTTCTATGTATGAGCACAAAATTTTTGTACAAGGAGTGATTTGGAATATCTTTAGCTACGATCAATGGGGCGTTGAATTGGGAAAACAACTCGCTTCCGTAATTTTAACAGACATTACCAAGGAAACCAAAAATCAACATGATCAGTCAACTCAAGGGTTATTAAACCATCTGGATGCTTAGGTCATTAGATCTTTAACTTTCAATTGTAGAGAAGTACGACCATTCCATTCGTTTTCGTCTAAGGTGTAAACGAGATCAAAAGGTTTTTTTGATTGAGTATGAGTTAAAAATTTTGCTTGACTAAAGGCAATTCCAATCATTGGCTTTTTTTCTGTTTGAATCGATAAACGCAGGTGCGAGCCATCTTTTCCTACTGCTTTTGAATGTCCAGAATCTAAAGCATTATTAGTTCTAAAAACGGGGCGCATATTTTGTGGACCAAAAGGGCCTAATTTATCCAAAATTCTAAAAAGCTTTGGAGTTAATTCTGAGAGGGGCACTTCTAAATCATAAACAACCGTCGGGATACGTTGTTCTGGTAAAATTCGATCTTGAACTACTTGCTCAAAAGCTTTTTTAAAAGCTGTATATCGATCTTTTTTTATCGTCAACCCAGCTGCGTATTTATGTCCTCCAAATTGAATGATATGATCCTTACAAGCTTCTAAGGCCTTATAAACATTAAATCCTTTAACAGATCGAACAGATCCTACCATAGTGTCATCAACAACCGAAAAAACTACTGTTGGACGGTAATGAGTTTCGATAAGACGAGAGGCTACAATTCCAATAACTCCCTTGTGCCATTCCTCCCCGTAGACTACAGTACTGTATCGTTCTTTCTCGTTTAGATTTTCAATCAAAGTAAGTGCCTCTTTGGTAATACGTTCATCTATTATTCGTCTTTCAGAATTTAAAGCCTCAATTGTTGTAACTAATTGTTGAGCCGCATTGGGCTCTTTTTCGATAAGTAATTTTACCGCAGTCAGAGCACTTCCCATCCGTCCAGCTGCATTAATTCGAGGAGCAATAATAAAAACCAAATCAGTTACACTTACGGGTTTTTTAAGCTGGGAAATCAAGGGTTTCAATCCAATCCTCGGATGCCTCCTAAGTTGTTCGATCCCGTGAAAGGCTAGAATTCTATTTTCTCCTGTAATGGGAACAATATCAGCTGCAATTGCGGTAGCTACCAAATCCAAATAAGAAGAAAGCTCTTTTGGATCTTCTTTCCAAAAAATTGTAAGCGCCTGTATTAATTTAAAACCAATACCACAACCACATAACTCTTTGTAAGGATAGTTACAATCGGAGCGTTTTGGATCCAAAACAGCAACTGCATCAGGAATTTTATCAGCAGGTAAGTGGTGATCACAAATAATGAAATCAATCCCTTTCGATTGAGCATATTTCACTTTTTCAATGGCCTTGATACCACAATCTAATGCAACAATTAATTGCACACCTTTTTCGGCCGCAACATCAATTCCTTCAAATGAAATTCCATAACCCTCGGAATACCGATCGGGTATGTAGGGAACTATTTTTTGGAAGTAAGGTTCAAGAAAAGAATAAACCAAAGAAACCGAAGTGGTTCCATCAACGTCATAATCTCCATAAATCATAAGAGCACCTTGATCGCGACAGCATTGATCGATTCGTTCAACAGCAGCCTGCATATCTTGCATCAAAAAAGGGTCATGTAAATCGGTTAACTGAGGTCTAAAAAAAGCTTTAGCGCTGTCAAAATCTTCGATTTCTCTTTGAATTAAAAGCATCGCTATGGTTTCAGGAATTTGCAAAGCTTCCTGTATCTCTTTTACCTTTTTAGGGTCTGGAGTTGGTTTAGATTCCCAGCGCATTTTATTTCTTTGGTTTACCAGCAATAGTTAAAACAAATTCACCCTTATGGGGCTTTTGTTCCAAGTATTTTTTAACTTCAAGTATTGTTCCTCTAAAAGTTTCTTCATGAAGTTTAGTTAATTCTCTAGAAAAACTCATTTGACGTTCACCTCCAAAAAAATCGACAAACTGAGTCACTGTTTTTAAAACTTTGTGAGGTGATTCATAAATGATGACCGTTCTATTTTCTTCGGCTAATTGTTTTAAACGGGTTTGTCTTCCCTTTTTTGGAGGTAGAAATCCCTCAAAAATAAACCGATCATTCGGCAAACCACTTTGAAGCAATGCCGGAATGAAAGCAGTGGCTCCCGGTAAACACTCGGTATCGATGTTGTTCGTAATCGCTTCCCGAACCAATAAAAATCCGGGATCTGAAATTGCTGGAGTACCAGCATCAGAGATTAAAGCAATCTTTTTTCCTTGTTTCAATTTTGAAATAATGGACGACAACATAATGTGTTCGTTGTGCATATGATGACTCTGTAATGAAACTGAAATGTTGTAATGTTTTAAAAGTTTACTACTCGTTCGAGTATCTTCTGCTAGGATCAAATCTACTTGTGAAAGCACTTCTATTGCTCTAAAGGTTATGTCTTTTAGATTCCCGATCGGTGTTGGTACCAAATATAATTTCCCCATGCCTTTATCTAACTTTGTTTTTGTAATAATAAGACGGCAACAGAACAACTAAGGCAGATAAAGCTCCTCTAATATTTCCATCCTGAGCTTTCCAATGAGTAATTGCAGATAATACAAAATCATAAAACAAGCCTGCATAAGCCCATTCTACAAGCTTTTGTCCACTGTTTCTTAGTATGGTAATTACAGCTAATATTTTAGCTACTCCCAAAGGAAAAATAATGTGTGTTGGATAACCTAGAGATAAAAATTCCATTTAGATTTCTTCTGAACGAATAAAGTACATGACACCACTTACTGAGGTCATAAGTGAAAGAATAACAGTAGCTGTCCAATAAAGAATTTTTTGTAGGTTCATAGGGGTCAGATTTAGTTAAAATTTTGTTCAATTATCTTGATAAACCTTAACTCAAAAGATTCTTTACCTTCCCAATGATTGTAGTCTGGTTTAACAAGGTTTTCGATAAAGTTCTGTGCTTCTTCTGGGTCATCATATGTTTGAATTTGAGAGACAACTCTTTGATATTCCTCAACGCTTCCATTGAATAAATTTTTTATGAAAGCCAGTCGATCATTCAACCCCACTTTTAACCCTTTTCCTAAAATGTCGTTGAGATTTTTAGAAATCTCCTGAACTGAATCTGAAGTTGTTGAAATTGGATTCTCTTTTTTCACAAAAACAGGATCGCTTATTGAGTTAGCGAACAAACTTTCAAGTGATGAAGTGACGTCTTCTTGGGGAGCAAGCTCAGAGGGGGCTGGTTCTTGAATAATTTGCTTTGAGTTTTCAAACTCTATGGGTTCAACTTTACTTTGGTTTTCTGTTAAACTCCTTTGCTGTTCGTGTTCCAAGATTGTAATCTGCTTCTGCAACACTCGAAGCTGTAATTCAAGTTCAGCTAAATTTACACTATCCTCTTGATCTAAAATAGACTGCGCTATTTGTTTTAATTCTGAAAGAAGTATATTAATCATTAAATTTGACTCTTTTGAACAATTAGTTTTAATACTTTTGTTGAGGCTAGTTAAAAGCGTTGTTGAAAATTACAAAAATGTTTTTAGAAAACACTGTAAATCAAAATGAACAATTCGGGTGGATCGAGGTAATCTGTGGTTCCATGTTTTCTGGGAAAACTGAAGAATTAATTAGAAGGCTCAAACGCGCGCAATTTGCCAAACAACGAATTGAAATATTTAAGCCTAGTATTGACAATCGTTATGAGGACGACTTAGTTACCTCGCATGATCAAAACATAATCCGTTCAACACCCGTGCCAGCAGCAGCAAATATTCCAATTTTAGCTTCAGACTGCGATGTAGTAGGCATAGATGAAGCACAATTTTTTGATTCAGAAATAGTTCAAGTGTGCAATAATCTTGCTAATCAAGGGATTCGTGTGATCGTTGCAGGTTTGGATATGGATTTCAAAGGAAACCCCTTTGGACCAATGCCTGCGCTTATGGCTAAAGCCGAATATGTTACCAAAGTACACGCTGTTTGTACCCAAACTGGGAATTTAGCACAATACAGTCATCGAATATCTCAAGAAGATGGACTTGTTGTTTTGGGTGAAAGGGAAGCTTATGAACCTTTGAGTAGAGCTGCTTTTTACAAGGCCCGCAAGGAAGAATCACTTCAAAAAAATAGAAAAAGAAAGCCTAAAAATAATTCATGATCAAAGAAGCGCGTCTGACCATTAACATGGATTCTTTAGCACATAACTACAACACCCTCCGATCAAAAATAAATCCAGATACAACCCTTATTGCTGTAGTTAAAGCCAATGGATACGGAAATGATGGAGCCCGAATTGCTCAAGAACTTTCTAAACTTGGAGCTACTTATTTTGCAGTAGCTTATGCTAAAGAAGGTAAAATACTTCGCGAGGCTGGTATCAAAAATCCACTTATGGTTTTTTATCCTCAATTGGAACAATTGGAGCAAATAATCGAATACCTATTAGAACCTGTTCTTTACAATTTGGAAATCAGCAATGCATTTATTTCTTTATTGAAAGAAAAAAATATTAAAAACTATCCGGTACATATTAAATGTAATACAGGCCTAAACCGTATTGGCTTTTCTTTAGAAAATTTAGACTCTTTTTTTAAAAAAGTGAATACTCCTTTAATTCATATTAAAAGTGTTTATTCTCATTTAGGATTCTCCGAAAACCCAAAACCTTGTGCTTTTACAAAAAAGCAGTTCGATACTTTTGAATTAATAAAATCAAGGGTTAAAGAACTTTGCACTTCCCCTCCAAAATTCCATATCCTAAACAGTTCAGGTGTTTTTAATTATCCTGAACACCAATTGGATGCAGTTCGAATAGGAATTGCGCTCTATGGTTTTGCAAATAATCCCGAATGGAACAAATCACTTAGACCAATAGCAAAACTCAGTGCCCCAATTTGTCAAATACATTTTATCAAAAAAGGGGAAAGTGTTGGTTACAATCAAGGATGGATTGCTACAAAAGAAAGTCGAATCGGCATCATTCCACTTGGTCATGCTGATGGAATTGGAAGACAATACGGAAACAGCGTTGGGAAAGTAAATGTTTTAGGTCAAACTGTTACCATCATTGGGAATGTATGTATGGATATGCTCATGATAGACTTGACATCAGTCGACTGTCCCCTTGGAACAGAGGCTATTATTTTCGATCAAAAATTCACTGCTTCAGATTTTACAGCATCAGCAAATACGATTTCATACGAAATTCTAACAAGCCTTAGCCCAAGAATTCAAAGGGTTTACATTTAGGGTTGTTGTATTTAAAACAAATTGTTTTGAATTTGATATTTCTAGAGCTTTCGTTTGAAGCCATAAATATTATCATTACTTTTGCGGTCATTAATCAAAAAAACAGCAGATGAAAGTTGCCTTAGTTGGAGTTACTGGAATGGTAGGCCAAGTCATGTTAAAAGTACTCGCTGAAAGAAATTTCCCATTAACAGAATTAATTCCCGTTGCATCCGAACGCTCAGTCGGAAAAAAAATAATGTTTCAAGAAAAATCTTACACTGTTGTTGGACTGTCCACTGCATTGAAAATGAAAGCTGATGTTGCTTTATTTTCTACTGGTGGAGAAACTTCTTTGGAGTGGGCACCAAAGTTTGCTGCCGCTGGAACCACAATAATAGATAATTCCTCTGCTTGGAGAATGGACTCTACAAAAAAATTGGTGATTCCAGAAATCAATGCAGATCAACTCACACCCGAAGATAAAATTATTGCAAACCCAAACTGTTCTACCATTCAAATGTTGGTTGCACTTGCTCCTTTACAAGACAATTATGGGATCAAACGATTAGTTATCTCGACCTACCAGTCCATAACAGGGACGGGGGTTAAAGCGGTTCAACAATTAGAAAACGAATATGAAGGTAAACAAGGAGAAATGGCTTATCCTTACCCCATTCATCGAAATGCAATTCCTCATTGTGATAATTTTCAAGAAAACGGATACACCAAAGAAGAAATGAAATTGGTGAAAGAAACCCATAAAATTTTGAGTGATAACAGTATAGGGGTAACTGCAACAGCAATCCGAATCCCAGTTGTAGGAGGCCACAGTGAGTCTGTCAACGTACATTTAAAAAAAGAAGCTTCTGTACAAGAAATACAAACTTTGTTGAACCAAAGTCCAGGAGTAATTGTTCAAGATAATCCCGACACCAATACCTATCCAATGCCCATCTATGCTGAGGGTAAAAATGATGTTTTTGTAGGGCGAATCAGAAAAGATTTCTCTCAAGAAAACACCTTTAATCTATGGATTGTATCGGATAATCTCAGAAAAGGTGCAGCAACCAATACCATTCAAATTGCTGAATATTTGGTAGCTCAAGGTTGGGTTTAATTCATTAAAATAAAAATTATTTCATTTCAAACTCTTCCATAAATTTAGTGGTGTAATTCCCAGACAGATAATCGGGATGGTCCATCAATTGTAAATGGAAAGGAATGGTTGTTTTTACCCCTTCAATCACAAATTCTTGTAGCGCTCTTTTCATTTTATTGATTGCTTCTTCTCGGGTTTGAGCAGTAGTAATCAATTTTGCAATCATAGAATCATAAAAAGGTGGGATAATGTATCCTGAGTAAACATGGGTGTCTAAACGTATTCCATGCCCACCTGGAATATTGAGGTTGGTGATTTTACCTGGTGAAGGGCGAAAATCATTGGAAGGGTCTTCGGCATTTATCCGACACTCTATCGAATGAAGTTTTGGTAAATAATGCTTTCCAGAAATTGGGATTTTTGCTGCAACAAAGATTTGCTCTCTGATCAAATCAAAATCAATTACTTGTTCGGTAATGGGGTGCTCTACTTGAATTCTCGTATTCATTTCCATAAAATAAAAATTACGATGCTTATCAACCAAAAACTCAACCGTTCCTGCTCCTTCATATTTAATGTACTCTGCTGCTAAAACGGCTGCTTTTCCCATTTTATCTCGAAGCTCATCGGTCATAAATGGAGAGGGGGTTTCTTCTGTTAGCTTTTGATGACGCCTTTGAATCGAACAATCACGTTCCGACAAATGACAGGCTTTTCCAAAACTGTCTCCAACAATTTGAATTTCAATATGACGTGGCTCTTCGATAAGTTTCTCCATGTACATACCATCGTTTCCAAAAGCTGCTGTAGCTTCTTGTCGAGCACTGTCCCAAGCTTTTTGAAGATCTTCTTCTTTCCAAACTGCTCGCATTCCTTTACCTCCACCTCCAGCGGTAGCTTTGAGCATTACAGGATAACCCATTTCGGAGGCTAGTTTTTGAGTTTCTTCAAAATCATTTAATATCCCTTCTGAACCCAGAATGATGGGAACTCCAGCAGCTTTCATGGTTGCTTTAGCAGATGCCTTATCTCCCATTTGGTTGATCATGTCACAAGATGCTCCAATAAATTTGATCTGGTGCTCTTCACACATTTTGGAAAACTTTGAATTCTCCGATAAAAATCCATATCCCGGATGAATTGCATCTGCATTGGTAATTTCTGCTGCCGCAAGAATATTAGACATTTTTAGGTAGGACTCTGAACTTGCAGCAGGACCGATACAAACCGCTTCGTCTGCAAACTTTACATGTAAACTTTCCTCATCTGCTTTAGAATAGACTGCTACAGATTTAATTCCCATTTCTTTACAGGTTCGAATAACCCTGAGGGCTATCTCTCCACGATTGGCTATTAATATTTTTTTAAACATAAATATCTTTTTTATGAAACTTCTTAGGAGGGGTCAACCAAAAATAGGGGTTGATCAAATTCTACGGGTGTAGATTCGTCTACTAATATTTTAACGATTTTTCCGCGAACCTCAGATTCAATCTCATTGAATAATTTCATAGCTTCAACTACACAAAGAACATCACCTTCATTAATTTCTTGGCCAACTTCTACAAAAGTTGGTTTATCTGGAGATGGTTTTCTGTAAAAAGTTCCAATAATAGGTGATTTTATAGTGATAAATTTATCGTTTTCAACTACAGCTGGGGTAGCTAGTACGTCTGGAATAGCTGATGATACTGGAGCTAAAGCTGCTGGTGCAGTAGGCGAAAGACTTGGTACTTGTTGTACAATTGTCGTTGGCTCAACACGTTCATATCCACCTGTTTTAATTGTGATTTTGATGTCGTCCATTTCGAGTTTAACCTCAGATGTGCCTGATTTCGCCACAAATTTGATGAGATTTTGAATTTCTTTAATATTCATTTGCTAAATATTTAATTGTTATTGTCGTAATTCCATGTTAAGTAGGCAGCTCCCCAAGTAAAACCTCCTCCAAATGCGGCGAAAATCAATTTATCTCCTTTAGAAAACTCAGATTCATAGTCCGAAAGTAATAAAGGTAAAGTTGCTGCGGTAGTATTTCCGTACTTTTCTATGTTCATCAGAACACGCTCTTCCGAAAGATTCATTCTCCTTGCAGTCGCATCGATAATTCTTTTATTAGCTTGATGGGGCAGTAAATATGCGATGTCGCTTCCCTTGAGTTGATTTTGAATCATTACTTTTTCGGCAGCATCAGCCATGTTTTTTACTGCATTTTTAAAAACCATTTGACCCACTTGCATAATATTGTGTCCACCCTCTGCATAGGTGTTTACATTGAAAGGATGCAAAGATCCACCTGATTTGATATTTAAAAATTCTCTCCCTGAGCCATCGCTTCTAAAGTAAGAGTCTTCCCATCCAAAATCATTTAAAGAAGGTTCAAATAGAACTGCTCCTGCGCCATCACCAAATATGATACAGGTTGAACGATCCGTGTAATCGACAATCGATGACATTTTATCTGCTCCAATCAAAAGGACTTTTTGGTAACGTCCTGATTCAATGTAATTTGCTGCTGAAGACATCCCATACAAAAAACCCGAGCATGCTGCCTGAAGATCAAAACCGAATGCATTATGAGCGCCAATTTTTGTGGCTACATAGGGCGCAGTCGCTGCAACAGGCATGTCTGGAGTCACCGTTGCTACTATTACCAAATCAATTGTACTTGGATCAATATTGTTTTTTTGAATAAGTTGATTTGCAGCTTGAATTGCGAGAAAAGATGTTGGCTCTAAAGGGTTTCGAGCAATCCGACGCTCTTTTATTCCCGTTCTAGCAACTATCCACTCGTCACTTGTGTCAACCATTTTTTCCAAATCACTATTGGATAAAACTTCTGAGGGGAGATAACCGCTTACAGCAGTAATGGCAGCCTTAATACCTTTTGAATTGATACTTTTCATTAAAATGCTTGCTTAATAATCTAGCATTCGAAAAGTGAATATACTAGATTTTAATCGATAAGATCTTTTTTTTTACAAAAAAAAGCTCCCAATAATGAGAGCATCTTTTTAATAACTTGTTGAACTTTCTAAGCTTTTGCAACTTCAGTATTGTCAATAAGGACTTTTCCTTTGTAATACAATTTACCCTCATACCAGTGAGCACGGTGATACAAGTGGGCTTCACCTGTTGAAGAGTCTACTGCAATTTGAGAAGGTGTTGCTTTGAAATGCGTTCTTCTTTTATCTCTTCTAGTTTTGGATATTTTTCTCTTAGGATGTGCCATTTTGTTCCTTTAATTGATTATTGTAGTAAATCTTTTAATTTATTCCATCTAGGGTCGCCTTCTTGTTCTGAAAT
Source organism: uncultured Flavobacteriales bacterium (assembly GCA_913020155.1). Taxonomy (GTDB): domain Bacteria; phylum Bacteroidota; class Bacteroidia; order Flavobacteriales; family Flavobacteriaceae; genus Arcticimaribacter. Next base: position 18,565 of record CAJWBA010000011.1, on the reverse strand, counting down.
CGAACGCTCTTTGGGTTTTAATTCTTCTAATTTATTTAATATTTCTGATTCTAATGTTCCATTTTCGATTCCTGGATGAATAATTTTCAGGGGAACTGCCAAAACAACCATTTCGTAAATGGGTTGACCCACATCAATTTGATAGGTTCCATGTGGAATAATCAGGATTTCATCGTTATCGTTGTTGTAAACGTCTCCAAATTTGATGATCCAATCGTAATATGTGTTTATTGGAAAATCGAAATACTCGTTGGTAACATCACATGCAACTTCAACACTTCCAACCGCTTTAAAGTTCAGGTACATAAGGGTTGCTTTTTTATCGAAAGTCAACTCTACTTTTACCTTAGCATCGAAGAAGTCATTAAAATTATATGATTTAAAGAACGTATTCTCAATCTCATATTTGAAATGGTGAACACCTTCTTTAAGTCCAACGAAGGGCAACATAAATTTGGATGTGCGTTCCATTAAATCACTATTGAGCTTGCAAATTTAACAAAAAAATACCAATCATAAAGCTTTACCTCAGAAATTGTCAAATACAAAGTGTTAGTCCCTTAGATTTTCGTTTTCTCTTCGTTCAAAATAAATGTCCCTCGCAGTAAAAAGTGCTTCTTTAAACGAGTCTGTTCGTGCCTGATCTTTTCCTGCTATTTCGAAAGCTGTACCATGATCTGGGGAGGTCCGAATCTTTGATAAACCAGCGGTATAATTGACTCCTTTCCCAAAAGACAAGGTTTTAAAGGGAATCAAACCTTGGTCGTGATAAACTGCTAAGATTGCATCGAACTGGGTATGCGTTTGGGCGCCAAAAAAACTATCTGCTGCATAGGGCCCCAGGACAATATGTCCTTTTTCGTACAACTTTTTTAGGGTTGGGCGGAGCACTTCATCATCTTCTTTCCCAATAATACCTTGGTCTCCTGTATGTGGATTGACTCCCAATACGCCTATTTTAGGTTTTGAAATCCCAAAATCTTTTTTAAGAGACTCCATCATTAAACTTACTTTTTGTTCAATTAGCTCGGGAGTTATCAACTGAGCTACTTGACTGACAGGAACATGATCTGTAAGTAAGCCTACTTTTAGTTCCTCTGTAATCATAAACATTAGGCTTTTACCTCCGAGCTCTTTGCTTAAGTAATCGGTATGTCCTGGAAACTTGAACGATTCTGATTGAATATTATACTTGTCAATAGGAGCCGTAACCAAAACGTCAACTTTGTTTTCTTTAAGTGCTTTTGTGGCTGCTTTAAGTGATTTTAGAGCATGTTCACCTCCATCTTCAGTTGATTTACCGAAATCGGTTGTAAACAAATTGGTCCAAACATCTACAACATTAACCTGATTTGGAATCAATTTACCTCCTTCTCTGTGAGGGGTTAGAGAGGTTTTTAGATTTAAATGTCTTTTTTGAAAGTTAATCAATTTCATATTTCCGTAAAGTATTGGAGTAAAGAAATCGAAAATTTCCTTTTCTTGAAAGATTTTTAAAATTACCTCTATGCCTATTCCATTGGGGTCACCAATTGATATCCCTACTTTAATTTTTCGGACTTGTTCCATCAATTCCTTGATTTATTAGTAATTTTGAGACAAAGTTAATCAATAAAATCTAAGGGATGTTTACAGGAATCATAGAAGGTTTTGGGGAAGTAAAAAAATTAGTTCAAGAAAACAACAACCTTCACATTACCATGGAGAGTGATCTTACAACTGAATTGAAAATAGACCAAAGTGTTGCTCATAACGGAGTATGCCTTACGGTTGTTGGGATAGAAGAAAATCAATACACCGTTACGGCAATAAAAGAGAGTTTAGACAAAACCAACCTCAACGATTTAAGTGTTGGTTCTAAAGTTAATTTGGAGCGCGCTATGAAATTGGGAGCTCGACTGGATGGACATATTGTACAAGGTCATGTTGATCAAACAGGGAAATGCACCCAAATTAAAGAAACAGATGGCAGTTGGTATTTTAAATTTAAGTACAAAACTGCTAATAAAAACATGACCATTGAAAAAGGATCTATTACCATCAACGGTGTAAGTTTGACAGTAATAGACTCTGGGGTTTCAAACTTCTCGGTAGCAATTATCCCTTATACCTACGAGCATACTAACTTCCATCAATTTGAATTGGGAACAGCAGTAAATTTGGAATTTGATATCGTAGGTAAATACATTGCTAAAATGCAACTATTAAATCAAGATTAAGGCAACATCCAAACAAATTTGTAAATTCGATAAAACTATTTATCTATGGAAGTATTAGAATTATTAACTGTCTTGCTATTGTTAGCCTCTTTTTTTTCAATAATTAATTTACGTATCCTAAAGTTACCTCAAACAATAGGACTGATGATCTTGGCAATAGCGTTATCCTTCTTTATTTTAGCCATAGGATTTGTTTTCCCTTCAATTTTAGACTCCGTTTCTGCTATTGTTAAAAGCTTTGATTTTGAAATATTATTGATAGAAATCATGCTCCCTTTTTTGCTTTTTGCAGGGGCCATTAGTGTTAATGTCCATGAGTTGTTAAAGGATAAAGTTACCATTCTTCTTTTGGCTACTTTTGGTGTTTTATTCTCAACATTTGTGGTTGGAACCGGACTTTATTGGCTGGTTGAACTCCCTTTTTTCAACCTAAAAACTCTTGGGTTGAGTTATGTAGATTGTTTGCTTTTTGGAGCCTTAATAGCTCCAACAGACCCAATTGCTGTGCTTGCAATGGTCAAGAAAATGAACCTATCCGTAATTACTGAAACCCGCATCTCGGGAGAATCTTTATTCAATGATGGAATTGGAGTTGTCATTTTCTTAACTCTTTTTAACATCAAAGAACTAGGCATCGAAAATGTAAATGCCGGGAGTGTTGGTTCTTTATTTGCAACTGAAGTTGTTGGAGGAATTGCGCTTGGTGCATTGATCGGTTTCTTGGGACTAAAGCTTGTAAAATACATCGAAAATGACCACGTAGAACTGGAAGTTCTGATAACACTTTCGTTGGTGCTGCTGGTATCGATAGTATCAAAACAATTTCACTTTTCAGGAGTCTTGGGAGTTGTTGTTATGGGGTTATTTTTAAACCAGAATATTGATGTCAACCAAAAAAAAGAAGGTGTTCAGAAAGCAATGGGCGATTATGTTTATAAATTTTGGCATTTACTAGATGAAACGCTCAATGCCATTTTATTTATTCTCATTGGGCTAGAGATAATTCCAATACTTCAAAGTTTTGATTCTAATTATCTTTTGATCGCTCTGATGACGATAATTTTAGTAGTTGTTTCCAGAGGAATCGGAGTTTGGACTCCAATTAAATTTCTTTCATTTTTCAAGACTTTTGAAAAAAACACTGCTCTAATCATCACTTGGGGTGGACTCCGAGGAGGCTTGAGTATTGCTCTAGCTTTGAATCTGCCCGACCAAATTGGAGAAGGTAAAAACCTTATTTTATTTTTAACGTACACCGTTGTCCTGTTTACTATTTTAGTTCAAGGAATGACCCTCAAAAAGATTGTAAAATAGTTTTTGAAAATCATTCTATTTTTTATCTTTGGATGGAGTAGTTAATGCTATGACAATAGCAAAGTCGAACTAAATGCAGAAAGGAGGTGTCGTATGTCGTATAATAATTATTTGAAGAGAAATCGGCTGCTGATGCCTTTGAGCTTTCAGTTTTATGCCATTCCTTTTTTATAAAAACAAAAGCAGGTCGATGGATCTGCTTTTTTTAGTTTTACTTTTAATCCTTATTTTTCAATTCTAATTCTATTCTCTGTGCAACACATTCCAAAAGTAGATTTATCTCATTTTCTAAGTTCTGATCTCAAACTAAAAATACAATTCGTGTCTGAATTGGGTGCCGCTTTTGAAGAGATTGGTTTTGTTGCACTAAAAGGTCATTTTCTTTCACCTAAACTCATGAATGACCTGTATTTGGAAATCAAAAGCTTTTTTAATCTGGGGGTAGAGCAAAAAAAATCCTACGAAATAGAAGGGGGTGGAGGTCAACGAGGATACACCTCTTTTGGAAAAGAACACGCCAAAAACAAAAAGGAGGGAGACCTCAAAGAGTTTTGGCATTTTGGTCAATACGAAAAATCTACAATAAAAAAATACCCTGAAAACATAACTGTAAATGAACTTCCAAAATTCAATGAACTAGGTAAAGAAACCTACAAACTTTTGGAAAAAACTGCACTACATGTGTTGCGAGCAATTGCTCTTCATCTCGAATTGGATGAACAGTTTTTTGATTCATACACCTCCAATGGGAACTCTATTCTCAGGGCAATCCATTATCCCCCAATCCTTGAAGAACCGAAGAATGCTGTCCGGGCTTCTGCTCACGGGGATATCAACCTAATTACTTTGTTGATGGGTGCTCAAGGAAAGGGATTACAAGTGATGACCAATCAAGGAGATTGGATTGATGCTATTGCTGAACCCAATGAGCTCATTATTAATATGGGCGATATGATGTCGAGGCTAACCAATAATAAACTTAAATCAACGCTGCACCAAGTGGTCAATCCTCCAAAATTCTCTTGGAGCAGTTCTCGCTATTCCATTCCCTTCTTTATGCATCCAGAAGCAGAAATGTCGCTGAACTGTTTGCCAAACTGCTTTTCGGATAAAAAACCAAAAAAATATGAAGATATAACAGCTGGCGCTTTTTTAAATCAAAGATTAATTGAATTAGGACTCTTCAAAAAATAAAACAATGACAACTACTGAAATGTTATTTACAATCTGCAACACCAATATTCTAGTAGCTTGGGGCTTACTCCTTTTAGCGCCAAAATGGAAGTTTACTATGCTCATCTCTGAACGACCCTATGTACCACTTGTATTGAGTCTTTTTTATCTCTACTTCATCTTTGTAAATGGGGGTATTGGAAGAGTAGATTTTACATCACTAGAAGGTATTATGGCTTTATACGAAAACAGCACTCCTGAACTTATCGCTGCTGGTTGGCTTCACTATCTTGCCTTTGACTTTTGGGTTGGTTGCTGGATTCTAAGAGAAGCTAAACAAAAACAAATCAAACACCTTTTTATTGTACTGCCGTTACTGGCTACTTTTATGATGGGTCCAGTAGGAGTTTTGTTTTATGAGGGCGTCAAAGTCTTACTTAAAAAATAAATGTTTATGAACTTTCATGTAATTAATAAGTTCAGAAAAGCACATCGCTTTCTGGGTGTTTTTTATCGGGATTCAATTTTTATTCTAGACCCTATCGGGGCTTTACTTTAGCTGGACCAATCTCGATGAAATTCACGGAGATCATTATATCAAAAGTCTAAAAAAAAGACTTTTGATTCTTTAATTGCCATCGATTCAATTGAGAATAGATCTGAATTTTCTATTGAAACATTGGAGCTAAAATCCATTGGTAGTCACCCCTATTTCTGGATCAACAACTATTTTTTGTTTCATACGAAAACGGGAAACAAACTTGACTTTATTTCAAAAAAATAAGCTGCCGAAGTTATAGGAGGCAATGTGCTTGATTTGTATTCTATTACGAAAATCGAACGTATCTACTCTGTTTCAAATCATTATGTATGTCGAGGGAAATCCCTTCCGGCTTTCAAGGTTTGGCTCAGTGGAAAAGGGAATCATATTGCTTATATGAGTATGAAGGATGGTAGTTTTCAAAAAATCAGAGATCTTCAGTAGAAGTGGTTCGATTTTTTGTGAATGACCCACACAATGGATTATGAAGGAAGGGATAATTTCAATACTCTAATTCTTCGTGTTTTTTCACTCCTCGGTTTGATTACCGTATTGAGTGGTTTTGCTTTGGCATTTGTTACCTCGAGTAAAAGAAGAAAAAAAACTCAAAAAGTTAATTTATTAATCGAGCTTTTTCTTATTCTTCAAGAAAAAAATCATGGCCAAAATACCCAAAAAACCAAAAAAAAATCCAATCAAAAATCCTTTGTAGTGCTTTCTTCCCCTTTGCTCTGCTAAGTAAGCACCAACTGCACCAAAAAAAACACCAATTGCTAAGTAAACTGATGGGGGAAACAAGAATAAATCATCGTTCATAAACATACTATTTGAAACTATTCGGGTCAAAAGAATCCAATTCTAAAATTTAACCTAGTTTTATCATTTAAACAAAGATATGAGTAAAAATAATGTTTCCTTTAGTTGGGCATTCAAAGAATTTATTTGGCCGAGAAGAAAAATTGTTTCTTTCGGATTGTTCTTAATAATACTTAGAAGTTTATCGGGCTTGGTGCTTCCTTATGCGAGTAAAAACTTAATCGATGAGGTTATCCCCTCAAAAGACACAGAAGCGCTGACAATTTTATTGATCACCGTATGTACTGCACTCTTATTTCAATCGATAAGCTCGTTTTCGCTTACTCGAATTTTGAGTGTCGAGGCACAGCATTTAATTTCAATTCTTCGGGTTAAAGTTCAAGAAAAACTGTTGACCTTACCCATTAGTTTTTTTGATAACAACAAATCTGGAGCGCTTGTTTCTAGAGTAATGACTGATGTTGAAGGAGTAAGAAACTTGGTTGGAACAGGCTTGGTGCAGTTGATCGGTGGGAGCATAACTGCTATTATTTCTTTGGTAATCTTGATTAAAATAAATGCACAGATGACCTTGTTTGTTTTGGTTCCGATTGCTGTTTTTGCACTGATTGCATTGAAAGCATTTGGGTACATTCGTCCAATATTTCGAGCTCGCAGCAAAATAAATGCCACGGTTACCGGTCGTTTGACCGAAACCCTAAACGGTATTCGGGTAATCAAAGGTTTCAATGCTGAGGCTCAAGAACAACTCATTTTTGAAAAAGGGGTTAACGATTTGTTTCAAAACGTAAAAAAGAGTTTGACTGCAACTGCCTTTATGACGAGTTCTTCTACTTTTTTACTTGGACTAGCTTCCGCTGGTATTATGGGAATGGGTGGATATTTCATAATGAAAAACACCTTGACCTATGGAGAATTTGTTTCCTTTACCCTTTTCCTTGGTTTTATGATTGCTCCCATTGTTCAAATGAGTAATATCGGAAGTCAGCTTACCGAGGCCTTTGCAGGTTTGGACAGAACGCAAGAACTCATGAAACTTCCCGAAGAAAACGATCCCAAAAAAAGAACCGTTTTTCTGAATCAAATCGAAGGAAATATTTCTTTTAACAATATTTCTTTCAGTTATAACGATAAGACCGAGGTACTGCACGATATTTCTTTTGAAGCACCCAATGGGAGTGTAACCGCTTTAGTAGGATCTTCCGGTTCTGGGAAATCTACCATTGCTGGACTAGCTATTGCTTTTTTGAACCCAAATTCTGGACAGATATTGATCGATGGTATTGATCTGTCAAAGGTAGATTTAAAAACTTATAGAAATCAATTGGGTGTGGTACTCCAAGACGATTTTTTGTATGAAGGTACTATTCGAGAGAACATTCTTTTTCCTCGTCCAGATGCTAGCGAAGAAGATCTTTTGGTAGCAGTGAATGGGGCTTATATCAAAGAATTTACAGATCGGTTCAAAAATGGACTGGATACCTTAATTGGAGAACGTGGAGTAAAATTGTCCGGTGGGCAGAAGCAACGTATTTCTATTGCTCGAGCATTGTTGGCAAAACCAAAAATCGTGGTTTTAGACGAGGCCACTTCAAACCTAGATACACAAAGCGAAGCATACATTCAAAAGAGTTTGGAAGTACTGATGAAAAATCGAACGACCATTGTAATTGCACATCGACTGAGTACAATTCAAAAAGCAGATCAAATTTTGGTTGTGGAAGAGGGGGATATTGTTGAACGAGGCAAACATCAGGATCTGATTGATTCCAGAGGAAGATATTACGAGCTTTACACCTATCAAACACGCATGTAAAGTTGTGGAACAGCAGAAAATTTTGCAAAAAAAAAGCCCTGCCAAACGGCAGAGCTTTACACTGTAATTTATCCAAGTTAGTTTTCTAAACTAACGTTAATAGCGCTAAGACCTTTTGGAGTTTCCTCAACGTCATAGCTAACTTTGTCTCCTTCAGTTATCTCGTCTTGGGTGTTGTTTACGTGTACAAAAATATCTTCTCCATTTTCATTTGTAATGAATCCGAATCCTTTTGCGTTGTTAAAGAACTTTACAGTTCCGTTGTGATTACTCATAATAAATTTTTTTAATTGATTGCAAAGATAGGTATTAAAATCCACTTTACCTTTACTTTTGCAGAGATTCTGTGAATTAGGCAGTTAATAGATTTGATGCTCCTTAATTATTATGCGGTTTAAATTAAATTTTTATTAAGCTTCTTTTAAATAAAATTCCAATAAGTTATTGATTTACAGTTTTTTGAATCTCCTTTTTTTACTGCATTGGTTACTTTATTGATCCTTGTTTTTCTTATACAAACTAATCAAATCTTTAATAGGATCGTTCTATAAATTTTGATAAAAAAGCCTTCACAATAGCGAAGGCTTTTTGGAATGAATTCTTTTGAGAACTAAAAACCTAAAAAGTGGAGTAAACCAAGGTAAGCTCTTCAGCATCCAACATCTCTCTTGACTCTAAAAGTCCCTCAAATGCTTTTTGATTCAAAAAACCTTCGGGTTGTTTCCATTGAATTTCGTTTTTCTTTTTGGCAGGAAAGTTAATTGCTACATGGGTTGCTTTTGAATCAAGCACTTTGGTTACATCATTGGAATCAAGAAGTTCACTAAGACCCCAATACTTTAGGTATCCATCTAAGATTCGTTGTTGTGCAATAGGTTTCCAAACAGCATTCTCATAAGCAACAAAATCATTATTTTTTTGAGTCATGTAATGGAAATAAGCTTTATCACCAATTTCCCATTCCAAACCTCTCCACCCGGTTGATGCGACTACTTTGTAGGTTCTGCTTCTGATTTCCTTTACAATCCCTTCTGTAGACAACATTTTATCTACTACTTTTTTACTTTTTCCTTTGAAAGCACTGTATGCTACATCTTTCCAATTGTCATTTTGTAATTTGTCTTGTTTTGCATTTCTTCGGATCAAAACATAATATTGAGCCCAATTTTCATCTCCCTCCCTTGGGGTTCTTTTCCAAACCAACCATTAGGTAATGGATCCATTAGCAACAAAAGCTTCATTAACTTTTTTCCACTTCTCCTGCATCTTTAGGTAGCTTTCTTCTTTTCCACCTTCTAAGAGCATTGCCAACATGGTTGTTGATTGGCTAAAAGAATAAATGGATGTTAATAATAAGAGGACGAATAATAATTTTTTCATTTTATGCTTTTAAGTGGTTATTGTAGTAAATTCGGATTGTAATAAACGTCCTCTCTTCCGATAAGACCTTTTTTGTTGAACCACATTTGGCTGTGTACACTCAACTTCTTAATTTCACCAGATTTTCTATTTTTCAGGGTAAATTCCCACCAAGAAAGTGCAACTCCTCCATTGCCTTCATAATCTAGATAATCGGGGTAGCCTACTTCATCAATTGAAACCATTTCAAAATTTTTCAAAACTTTACTTACATTTTCTTTTTGTTCTTCCAAGCTAATGTACTTTTTGTCGGTTAGATTACTGTCATAGATTCTTGCATTTGGAATAAAGTCTTTGAAAGTTTCCTCTACGTCCCCATTTACAAGGTTGTAATAAACCATTCTTACTTTTGCAATCAAAGGATGGTCTTTATAAATAGTTCCATTCTTGATGGTTTGATTCGATAGTCTCCACTTATCCCATGCTGCAGTGTTATCTGCCCACAACAAGCGCCTTATTTTCTTATTGGTTTTATCGAAAATAAAAGTGCTGTTTCTTGGGGTTTTAATTTTGAATCCATTGCTTTTGTCATATGCTGTAAATATTTGGTAGGTGTACACATATATAGATCCATTTTTGAACTCAAGAGCATCTTAATAAGAAGCTCCACGGTCTTTTAGAGTTACACCGATCATATTGTTTTTAATGAAGTTGGTTTGCCCAATTAGGTTGGATACATCTCCACCTTTGTAATTAGGATTGTTGTCCATTGTATTGTACATGATAAAATCATCCGTTACCAAACTTTTAATGGTAGCAACATCACCCGAAACATAGGCCTCCGTAAACTTGTTTACGATTTCTATGGTTGGGTGTTTGTCATAAATTTTACCATTTAAATTTTTTTGTGCTGTTAGTCCAGTAGCGACAAATACAAGTAATAATAAGAGTGTGTATTTCATTTTTATTTAATAATAATTAATATACAAAATCAAAACCATAGTTGCAAATTGCAACTTTTTGAGTATTACACAAATTTTAGGCTACAATAGCCTAGAACAGATTCTTTAGATGAACTTTGTGTACACAGAAGCTCCATTAAAAAATTAACTTTTCTAACGATCTTACAATCATAAAAAATGGCTCCGCATAAGAAGCAGACTTACATCGCTCTGTTTTTGGGCTTCTTATCTGGTATTCTTCCTTGATTTCCCATTCCATCAAAATCATTTGAATCGTGCGATTTGAGATTATCGTCACGCATTCCACTGTGTTGCCTCAATATTATTGTGAAATAAAAATAAATGTAAATGACAAATATGATTGACCCAGCGATAAACATTACTTGATTTTTATTCATAACCGTGAGTTTTTATCGTCGTTTCTTTTTGTCTTATCACTAAGGCAAAAACCAAAATAGTAACTGGCCATAAACCTACATAAACACCTTCAAGCTGACTTCCAGAAAACCATAAATATACTGAATATAAAAAACTAAAAAATACAAGAAGAACAGGGTAGTATTTTTCTAAAAATTTCATTTTTATCAGAATTTACTCTTTTTTTGACTAATCTCCTAATTTTAACCCTCAAAAAACATACGCATGTAGAAGAACTATTGCCTGTATCATTTAATTGAAGAAGGGTTTTAGAAGACAAGGTTTGTGTTGAGCGAAATCTGTCTTTTTCTTCTTAAATGGTTCCTTTTTTGGAGCTGTAATAAAATAACCCTAAAGTCACCAATCCAATAACAATTTCAGAAAGTAAAGCTGTTGGTTGTCCTTTAAAAACGTTCATTAGATCGCGAGTAAAGCAAATAAACCTGCTAGGGCAAAGAATAAAAAGAATAACCTTTATAGAAGATCAAGGTCGTTAAATGATAATACTCCATAAATAAAAGTAATTATTCCTATCACGGTCAATCCCAAAACCAATGCAAATTGTTCAAACATTACAACAGTATCGTGAGAAATATCTCCATCAAATCCGTCTGACATAAGAATCATTTTAAATTCTGGAGAAAACAATGAAATAATTAATGGTAAAACCTGTAAAAAGAAAATTACCATATTGATTTTAAAAATAGTTTTGATTTTTAGTTGAATTGATTTTTAGTCTTTAAAAGTTTAAAGTTAAAGTAATAATAAAACTTATTCTGAGTTAATTTTAAAAAAAGCTTGGACATCTCTGTTAGAATTCATTGTTATAGCAGTAAGGCATTAGCGGGCAAAGGCACATCCGTTATTATCAAAGTCACTACCTAACCAACGATCTAATACATACCCATTATCTGGAGTTGATGAAATTGTTATTGTTGTTCCCTCATCATATGTTCCATTAGCATCTGGAGATACTGACCCTCCTTCTCCAGCGGCAATAGTCAAGGTATACTGAGTAGGAACTGGTTCTTCTGGAGCTGGAACATCCTTTGAACAAGATAAAAGCAGACAAAGAATAAATATGGAAACTTTTCTCATTTTATGTTTAAATCTTCTATAGTTTAGAAATTTAATTTTAAATCACAACTTTTTAAAAAGCCTGATAAAATTAGAAAAACCAATTATTCAAAAAGAATTGATGAGAACAATAAAATATTGTAAACGACAACTTATTTGCTATATTTAACTTTAATTAAGACCAACCTATGAAAATATTTTTTACGATAATTATCACATTATTTTCAGGCTATTATTATTCACAAGAATTTGAAGCCGAAGAGTTTTTAGATGGAACGTGGTGTCAGAAAGATAAGGAAGAGTGTTTTGATTTAATTTTTCAAAATGGACTCTTAATGTTTGAAATCCCAGAAGGAGGGTATATCTCAGGAGTAGAAATCTTGAAACATGATCGTGAAAACAAAAAAATATTTTGGAGGATCATCGGTACTAATAAAGAACAGCAATATTTCGAAATTTTAAAGAACGACAAAGTTAACCATTTTGATGGTGTAAAAACGAAAATTCTATATCGATTTAAGGAGTAAACTTGCAAATACTCGATTGTTAGTATCTGTTATTTAACAGAAGAAAATTTCAACTATCAAATTTTAATTGAGTTAAGGTTCTTTTTTGGTGGTGCCACTTTATAGCCAACCCCATAACTTACTCTATATTTACATATTGAAAATGTTTATGGAACCCCCTGGTTCCATTTGAGAACCTTTTGGGTTTCATTTTTTTTGAGGGTTTACATATTCAAACGTTATAATAGATTTTGGGGGTCTAATTTAGACGTACCGAATTATACTCAAACCCATTTTGGTGTTTTGATTTATCCCTCAAAGACAGAGATACGTTTATTGGTTTTTATATTTTTAATAGATTCGGCTAAATAATTAATTAATTCTAAGATGACCCTTTTGATAAAGTTTAAGAGGAATTTGATTTTTGTCTATTCCATTTGTAAGTATAGGTATAATTAAAATCAAATAAAAAATAGAATCTAAAAAAGAGAAATATTTTAATAGAATGGTGATTTTAGTTTATTTATTTGTAATAATCACTGCTGTTTTTTTATCAATGAATACAAATATTTTTTAAGTGATTCAGTGGTTGAATATTTAGAGTATGCTCTATACATATCAATAATTTTTTGGAATGTATCATTTATAATAGATAAAAGAAAAAAGCAATCTTAACTTTAGTTATAATTTAAAATATTTTTTGATGAGACAAAAGCTTTGTACTCTCTATAATAAGGACTGTAAGACAATGTATCTTGTGAAGTATAAGTAAGGTTCAGACTGGGTGTTTGCTTGTAAACAGTGTTAATTAAGTGTCAAAATAAAGAGCTCCCACTACAAGTATGGTGGAACTTGGAAAAGATAATTAATTGACTCAACCAAGTATAGTGCTAAATCTCTTTATTAGGGGTATTCTCAGTTTAGAAAAGATTGAAGTGTGTTACAGGATTAGTTGATACTTTAGAACCCTCCGTTTTGCTGTTGCTTTTAATTAATTTGATATTAGTGTTTTCTTTATGATTTTCCAACATCCAACACCCTTATCTGATTCTGTTTTCTCTGCTTCTGCTCCAAAAGGGTCTTGATTTTAAGGGGGTATAGCGTTAAATATATTTTAACAAAAATATCCAAGATTTGAGCCCTAATAGAAATTGAACGTTGCTTGATTTCCATTAATTATAAAGTAATCAATATTTACTAATTCATCCCCAACAGAACAGGTGTGATTAGAAAATTTATAGTTTTCATTAACAATGAAACTCTCTTCTTCGCCATCATACGAAATGTCGAACTTGATTTTTGCAGAGGAATTATCTTTTAATTCAACATAATCTACATTACAAATAAAATCTTCGAGATGTGGGTCAGTATTTGAACCATCTTTGGAACAAGATAACGTTAAGTATATTAACAGTAAAAGAAAAATAACTATTTCAAAAAGATGAATTTATTTAGTAATCGACCATCCCGTTTGACGAAGAACTAATTCATTTTCTGTCATATTACCTACATTTAAAACTTTACCATTTTGATCAAATTCAAATCTAGTTAGTGTGATAGCCTAAGCCTCAAGACCTGAAATATCATCCAAAAACTTATCCCAAGTCTTTACATAAACAATTCTTTGATTAGCGTCTGCAACAGCCTCTCGGATTTCATATCCAAGTAAATTTTCCCCCCAACTATCTGCATCAGCATTAGAGATGTTTTGTAATATTTGTTCTTTGGAATATGTTGGCTCTACGATTCCTCTTTTAACAGTAATTGAAATTTTTTCACCTTGTCTAAAAATTGATGCGTTTACAGGAACACCAGGAGTTCCTTTAAAAGAAAGGCTACCATTATCCATTGATTCTTGTGTCACTAAAACATCATTTACTGAAAGGAACTTGTCTCCAAGTTGAAGTACAGATGATGCTGGACCGCCTTGTATCACATTGGTAACTACCATTCCATCTGTTTCCGTTGCATCAGCATTGAAATTAAATCCAAACCCAATATATCGAGCGCCAATGTTATATCCCTTATCACTCATATTTTCTGTAACCATATTTAATGCAGCATCTTTGCTCTCATAGTTTGAAGCAACCCAATTTTCAGCTAAAGTTGCAATTTTACTTGAATCCGAAGTTGATTTACAGGATGAAAAGATCAAAGTTAGTGCAACTATAAAAGGGCTAATAATTATTGTTTTCATTTTAATGTAATTTTAATTAATTAATCTAAAATACATGATAAATTGCAAAACCAACCTTAATGAAAACTCAAATGATTGCTTGACACAAATAAAGGCAGGTCTTTAACCTTGTTTAATTCCTATTTCAACTTAGGTAAGGTGAATTGTATTACTATCTGTAGCATATTAATTCTTTGGTTATTATCTGGTAAGTGTTGAAGTTTACTTTTTAATTCACTTGTTATTTTGCGTAGTTTTAATAACTTAATGTTTTATGCTCAAAAACGGTTGAAGTTATGGTATCTTTAATTATGGAACGAAATGTTTTAGGATTACCGCTTATAACATGCTGTAAAAACCCGAACACGGGTTATTTTAGAGATGGTTTTTGCAGAACAATTTCTCAGGATACCGGAACACATACTGTTTGCGCATTAGTTACGCAAGAATTTTTAGACTACTCCTCCTCAAGGGGCAATGATTTAATAACTCCCCTACCTCAGTGGCAATTTCCTGGGTTAAAATCCGGAGATAAATGGTGTTTGTGTATTTCACGTTGGTTAGAAGCTGAAAAAGTGGGTAAGGCTCCGAATATTATTTTAGAAGCAACCCACGAAAAGACATTACAATATGCATCTTTAGCATTATTGCGCTTATACTCTGAATGAGACAGGTGAATTAATTGTTTTTTGCAATTTATTTTATATATTTAATTCAAAATTTAAAAAAATAATTATGAAAAATCTAATATTATTGTTGTTAATGACAAGTTTTGCTGTTCAATCTCAGTATTACTCAATTACATATATTAAAGTTAGTCCAGAAAAAATAAGTGAGTTTGAAAGACTGGAAAATAATTACTGGTCAAAAATCGCAAATCAAAATATAAAAAACGGAAAGCAATTGGGATGGGCACTTATGCGAAAGTTTGGTACTGCTGGAAATAACGATGTTAATTATGCATTTATAAATGCACACAAAACAATTGCAGATCTATTAAATCCCGGATGGTTAAATTCTGCAAAGAAATTGGGAATTAACCCCAATAATATTGGTACAGATTACGAAGTTTATGAAATACATCATTATAAAATTCAAGATCAAATTCTTGGAAATAATGATGCAAAAGTATGGATATGGAATTATGCAAAACCAAAAAATCTGAGTGGATTTTTATCTGAAAATAAAATTATCTGGAGTCCCTTGCATGAAAAAAATATCAAATCCAAATCAAATCCAATGAAAAACTGGGGAATTGGAACAAAAATATATCCAGCTGGAATTAATGAGTCTACAGTTATGACATGGGATGGTTTTAGTTCAATAGAAGATGCTCTGAAAATATTAGATTTGAGTGAATGGACTCCACCTAAGGGATCTAAAATGAATGAATATGACCCTGATGGATTTCGTTTAAGAGTCATCTGGGAGCAAGTAAAATATGTTAATGGTTCTGAATAAATAATCGGAAGTTTATTTTTTACCATAATTTTTCCTCAAAACTTTTATGTAAAGGTCAAGTGGTAATTATACTTTACAGCCCTCACTCTTGATGATGCTTTAGTGGAGATTTTTATGTTTAGTTACTTAATCGTAGTAATAGGGTAAACTTATTCTGAAATAGGTTGAAAAAAAGCTTCAACATATCTGTTGGAATCCATTTTTATAATACAGCGAGATTTCCCTCGAGCTCCTTGTAGTACATTTTTTTTACAAACTAAATTATCATTATCCGTTCCTAACCATCTACAAAACGAATATCCATAATCTGGAATTGCCGACAATGTTAATTGAGCTCCTGTATCATAAGTTCCATTAGCATCTGGCGATACGAACCCTCCTTCTGAAACAGAAACAGTCAGGGTATATTCAGTAGGAGCCGGTTCTTCTGGAACTGGAGCATCTTTTGAACAGGCTAAAAGTAGTAGAAGAATGAATATGGAAGCTCTTTTCATTTTAATCATTGCATTTTAAATCTAATTTACAAAACTATTTTAAAATTAGCAAACAAAGATCATGTGGTAATGATGCTTAATAACCCTCAATAGTGCTATTGCTTTAGTATGGGTTTTTTATATTTACTTACATTAATTTCAACTTAAATAAGCTTTATGAAAATTATTAAAGGATTAATTACAAAAGGATTTATTCTTTCTGGAATAACTAATATTGCAGGGACTTTGATTTTTTCAAGGTTTTTTACAAATGAAAATATCCCTCAGGCTGACCCTGTTGTAATGTCTAACTTTGGTTTACTAATGATTATTGTTTGGGGGCTAGTGTTTTTATCAGTCTCTCAGAAATATGAACAATTGAATTGGCTTGTTGGAGTATTTGCAATCGAAAAATTAATTTATGTATTTAATTGGATTAATTGGATATCGAAAAATGACATTTCTACTGTGTACAGTAAAGATTTGATGGCAGGGGTTTTCTATGTCACATATGGTGTAAATGATTTGCTCTTCTTTGTTTTTTTCTCATGTGTATTTATTAAGTCTTTTACATCATCTCATTTTTAGGGGAGGGTTATTATGACTTCAGATAACTTTTCCCTTACCAGTGAACTCTTCTAAATTTCAGAACTTAATATTTTAAATAAATTACGATTTATTGTTTTTATTTTTAATAATCTTTCAATATTAATATAACTCCCCTGTGATATTAATTTCAACTCTAAATATACTTTTCGATTAGTTTTTTTGTTGCCAATATCCCCTCATGAGAAGGTAAATATTCTGATGGATTACCTCCGTACATATTCATTATTGCCCCCTCATATTCAATGGCAATATATCCTTCAAAAGAGGAAGATTTAATAAGATTTATCATTCTTTCAAAATCTGTGTTTATCTCCCCTCCAGTACTGTCAAAAACACTAGATTTAGCAGAAATTCCCTTGGCATAGGGAAGCATCTCCTCAACTCCTTTATATTTATCATATTGCTTAATACAATCTGATCCAAAAAATTCTCCTTTTTTTGATGGGGCTTTTTCGATGCAAAAATTAGCTGTTCCAAAATCAGGTAAAGTCCCTAAATTTAAATGATTTACACTTTTCATTAAATCTACTAACCATTGTGCATCTGAGGTGTACCCCCCATGATTTTCAATAACAATTGACACGTCAAGCCTACTGCTATACTCGAGAAGTTTATTTAAACTATCCTCACTAATTTTTTTTGCTTCCAATGCGCTAATTCCTTCAGACCAAAGATTAAGGCGAATTGAGTTACACCCAATCGCTTTGGCTACATCAATCCATTCTTTATGTTCTTCTATGGCTTTATTTCTTCTTTTTTTATCTAAATCACAAATACTTCTTGATTCACGTGTTTCTAAATCAAATAAATCAACCAACATAAGAGTATTTTTAAGACCGTAATCAGATGTCCTTTTATTTATTTCTTTTATGAATTTGGAGTTCCGTTTGTTTTTTATTAAAGGTATATTCCAATATTCAGCACCTTCAATATCAAAATCCTCTCTAACTATACTGGGAAACTCCAAAATCGACATTCTCCCTTCCAATAACGCATCTGCGAAAGAAAAGCATTGTATGGAGAGTTTGATTTTTTTATTTAAAGGTCGTGAATTAGACCACAGACTTTGACTTATTAAGGGTATTCCCAATGAGGCCAATAGAGATTTTTGAATGAATTTGCGTCTATCTTTTTTCATGTTTATTGACTTAAGGTTCTTAAGATCTGATTTTTAAATACAATGTACAAAACTCTCCATGATAAACTTTTTTTTCCGTTAATTTCAGCAATCTATTTGGCTTCTTCAGACAGTCCTGAGGGAGTAATTACTCCAACATCAAATTAGACTCTATCTGTTAGTTCAAGAGAAGGAGGTTCAGTAAGTTCATCTGGGAGTTCTTATTAATCTGGAAAAGTTGTCTCTATTTCTCAGCTACTGCTAATTCAGAATATGTTTTTTCAGGATGGTCTAATGGATCATGGGGAACTTGTCCAGATTAGGCATATCTTCTTCAGTTGGATAATATACCCATATAGCGAAGCACTCCCAAAAAGGAAAGTGGATTTATTTAGACCTAGTGGGAGTAGTTCTTTAAGTTCTTGGAACAGAACCCTGACCACTAGATTGAACATTAAAACTATAATTGGAACTAATGAAATTAGCAACAACGGATGCATCAGCAGTTACTGAGTATGATAAAGGATTT
>CAJWBA010000010.1 GCA_913020155.1 uncultured Flavobacteriales bacterium | reverse complement strand
CCCACGACCTGCTGATTACAAATCAGCTGCTCTAGCCAGCTGAGCTACATCGGCGTTTGACTTTTTTCTTGACTTCCAGAAACAAGAATTTACTGTTTATTTTTTTGTTAATTATCATTAAAATAAGAATGTCTCTTGAAGTACTAGCTTCAGTTTTCTGACAAACTGAGTGCAAATATAAAAGGATTTCACTTAAAAAAAAGCATTCATATGAAAATAATGTAAGAATATTAAAGGTTGGTAAAATCTAATTGTTTGTTTGGGTTAGAAGTCACCTCATTTGACTCCCCCATTTAGAGATTATTGTAAATTTTGTCTTTGATTTTAATGAAAAATTATTTTCTAAAAAATCGTTGAGCATAAAATAATTTATCTTGTATTTAAAGGAGCAGATTTATAAATAATTTTTCCTTTTTGAAAACAATAGCTTATCTTGTTATCTGTTTTTATTAATGCCTTTTACTTCAAAATACATAAAATGAGCAAACACCTTTCTTTACGATCTGGAAACCCAGTTTTATCAAAAAGTACTTTTAGCAGTGCAGTAAATGTTACCGGAACAATGACCATTGAGGGAACGGTTAACAAAACTGCAATTTGTCTTTTTTTACTTGTAGGCACAGGTTATTTAACCTTTGACGTGATGAATTCAATTCTTTTAGTTAGCTGTGCAATCGGAGGTTTTATTGTAGCACTTATTACTATATTCAAGAAGGAGTGGTCAGCTATTACGGTTCCTATTTATGCGGTATTGGAGGGCGGTTTACTTGGAGGAATTTCTTTTATATACAATAGCATGTATGAAGGGATTGTTAGCAATGCTGTTTTTTTAACCATTGGAATACTTCTCACTTTACTAATGGCTTATCGTTCTGGCTTAATAAAACCGACTGAAAATTTCAAGCTAGGAATTGTTGCCGCTACAGGCGGGATTGCAATTGTCTATTTGATCAATTTTATAATCGGCTTTTTTGGCTCAGGAATGGGTATTATGAATATTGAAAACGCGTCTTTGATGAGTGTAGGTTTTAGTCTAGTCGTTGTTGTGATTGCTGCGTTGAATTTAGTGCTAGATTTTGATTTTATTGAGGAGGGTGCTGAAAAAGGTGCTCCAAAATACATGGAGTGGTATGGAGCATTTGGTTTATTGGTAACCTTAATTTGGCTTTATTTAGAAATACTCAGATTACTCGCAAAACTCAATTCAAGAAAATAATCCCAAAAAAACGTAAAAAATTACTTCGACAGGGAATAACTGAGATTGAATAATTTACCTAAGGATAGATCACTTTCTTAATCTGGTTCCATTGTACAAGTTGAATGTTTTCTTTCTTCAATAATTCTTTAAAGCCACTACTCTCCAAGATTTCTGAATCTAGAGATCTCCATTTTACTCCCCACCCGGGATGATCAATCATCATTTGCTGAAGTTCTGGGGTATCATCCCCTAAGTGAACCAAAAGAACATTTAATCCGGGTTGAATATTTTTTATGGCATTGGTGTAAAAAACATCCCAGTTTTCTCTATCAATCGGAGTGTCATCTGATTTTTGATATATTCTTTCAACCCAAACAATTTTAGATTCATCGATTCCATCCAAATCTATGAGTTCTTCAAAAGCAATCGGAGCAAGAACAGGAAGTAGAAATTCTTCACCTACCTCAAAATAAGCTTTCGTGAAGTCTTTCCGCACCAAAACAGCCCCCATATGTGTATCCAAATGTGTGGGTTCGAATCCAAAATTCTTTGCATAATTCACTTGTGCCCGTAATTCTTTTTTAACATCCTCATAAGTTGCGTTGACTTTTACCTCTTCTGTGGTAGGATAAAAATGTCCTTTTTCATTTAATAAGGATGAAATTTCGTTTGATGATGAAATACCATCCCATTTGTAATTTTTCCATTCTGCTGTTAAAGTTAGATGTAACCCTAAATCATAATTAGGGTTCCTTTGAGCAAATTGAGCAACTTCCAAAAACCAAGGGCAGGGAACCATAACACTTCCAGAGTTAATTGTTCCTTTTTGGAATGCGGAAAAGCTAGCACTATTTACCCCTTGTGCAACACCGATGTCATCAGCATGAATAATCAGTAATTTACTGTCGGGGGCATAACCAAGTTTTTGAGCCAGATTTTGTGAATTGACCAAAAGTGAAAGAAATAAAAAAAAACATTGAATAACTAATTTCATTGCATACGAGTATTAAATATGGCAGGAAAATGATATATTTTTTTTGAATGGATTTGATGATAGCCTCTTCACTATCGAACTATTTCTTTGTGCTTTTTCAAAATACGTTCAGCAGCTCTAACATTCAAATCAATTGCCTCTTCAAAGGTTTTACATGTTTTTTTGACAACAACATCATCCCCAAAAATCCTTAATTTAATCTCGGCAAACTTGTTGATTCTATTTGAAGCATTTTCTACTTTAAAAGTAACGTCAGCACTTAAAATCTTATCGTAAAACTGTTCTAATTTTTCAATTCGCCTTTTAGCAAAGTTAACTAATTTGGCGTCGGCTGAAAAGTTGATGGATTGAATGTCAATTGTCATAATACGAGATTTTATGTTAAATACTATTTTTCGGTTCCCCTAGGATGGGCTTTTGCATAAACCTTTTTCATCTTCTCAATACTGGTATGCGTGTATATTTGAGTGGATGCTAGGGAGGTATGCCCTAATAATTCTTTAACCGCATTTAAATTTGCTCCTTGATTCAGCAAATGAGTAGCAAAGCTGTGACGAAGCATATGCGGACTCCTTTTTACCTTTGTGGATACTAGACTAATATAGTTATTTACTGTTTTGTAAACAAAATTCTCCGATACTTTGTTGCCCTTTTCTGATTGTAAAAAAAAACTTTTTTTAATATAATTTTCATGCTCATTGGTAAAATGCATGTATTTTTTTAGTGTATTTTCAAGGCTACTCAAAAGAGGTATCAAACGTTCTTTGTTTCGTTTGCCAAGTACACAAATGGTTTTTGAGCTGAAGGATATATCACTGCTTTTTAGTGCTATCAGTTCTGCTCTCCTCATACCTGTAGAATACAAAAGTTCAATAATTGTTTTTTGCAAAATCCCCTTGTAACTGTCTTCAAAATGGTCCCCTTCAAATAAAAGTTTCATTTCATTTTCCGAAAACGGTATTTGTACTTTCTTTTTTTCTTTTAAGGCAAGGTGTTTTTGTAAGGGAGAAACACTGATGATTTCTAAACGCAATAAAAAATTGTAATAAGACCGCAATACCGAAATCTTTCTGTTTACTGTTCGGTTACTCAAACCCTGTTCTACCAAACTGACAATCCAAGAACGGATTATAGCATAAGAGACATGATTGATATCCTGATCTTCAAAATTGTCTGAACAAAATAGTTGAAAATTTTTTAAGTCAGAGGAATAGGTGTTTTGAGTATGAATCGAATAATTTCTTTCAAGAGTTATGTAATCGATATACTGAGATATGGACATAAAGAAACGTTATTACTCAAAGTTAAAAAACTTTGAACAACAACGTTTATTTTTTTAGCAACATTTTAGTTAGATGCTTTCGGCGTCTCTAAGTTTCTGGATGTATTGTGCTTTTTGAATTTTTACTCTGTTTTTTACAGAAGGTTTTGCAAACTGCTTGCGCGAACGTAACTGTCGCATTCCGCCAGTTTTATCAAACTTTCGCTTAAAGCGCTTTAACGCTCTATCGATATTTTCTCCTTCTTTAATTGGTATGATTAACATAATAATGCACCTCCTTTCGTCAAAATAAGTCACAAATATAGATAACCTTTTAGATATATCTAACTTTTATTAATTTAATCTCTGAGGAGTTCTCTGGAAATTACAATTTTTTGGATTTCTGTAGTTCCTTCTCCTATTGTGCAGAGTTTTGAATCGCGATAAAACTTTTCTACTGGAAAATCTTTAGTAAATCCATATCCTCCATGTATCTGGACGGCTTCACTGGCAACTTTTACACAAACTTCGGAAGCGTACATCTTTGCCATAGCTCCAATTTTCGTGATGTTTTTACCTTTTATCTTATCAGAAGCCGCTTTGTGTAAGAGTAACTCTGAAGCTTCAATTTGTGTAGCAATTTCTGCAAGTTTGAAGGAAATCCCTTGAAAAGAACTGATGGGCTTTCCAAACTGTTTTCTTTCTTTTGAATACTGAAGAGAGGCTTCATATGCACCTTTTGCAACACCCAAGGAAAGGGCTCCAATAGATATTCGACCACCATCCAATATTTTCATGGATTGTATAAAACCTTCTCCTACTTCTCCAAGTCTATTTTCATCAGGAATAATACAATTATCAAAAATCATTTCTGCTGTTTCTGAGGCACGCATTCCTAATTTATCTTCTTTTTTTCCATAACCAAATCCAGGACTAGAGCGCTCTACAACAAAAGCAGTCATTCCTCTGCTTTCCCCTTTTTCTCCGTTTCGAGCAATTACCACAGCAATATGACCACTTTTACCGTGGGTAATGAAGTTTTTTGTTCCATTCAATACCCAAGAATTTCCTTGTTTTCTTGAAGTAGTATTCATTTCTTTTGCATCAGAACCTGTATTGTGCTCAGTTAGCCCCCATGCTCCAATAAATTCTCCTGAACATAATTTGGGTAACCATTTTGAACGCTGGGTTTCATTTCCAAAAAGATAAATGTGATTTGTGCAAAGTGAATTGTGTGCAGCTATCGATAAACCAATGGAGGGATCTACAATTGAAATTTGTTCTATTACCGCTATGTATTCATGGTAACCCAAACCTGAACCTCCGTATTCTTCTGGAATTAAAACTCCAAGAAAACCTAACTCACCTGCTTTTCGCATAAGATCAAGAGGAAAGTGTTGTGCTTCATCCCACTCTCGAACATATGGCTTTATGTATTGATGCGCGAAATCCCTTGCCGACTCTGCAATCAAATCTAAAGTTCCTAAGGTTTCGTGTGAAAAGGTAGTTGGATTCATAAATAATATTTAATACAAATATATGGTTAATCTTTCAATTTTCAAGGAATCAAAATCCATCTCAAAAAAGAATTCTTTTAAAACTTAAATTCGGTTTTCTGGTTCGAATCCGTATAATTTTTTTTGCCTCCTAATATCATAAATATGGGATCGCTTGAAGCTCTTCTAAATAAGTTTTGTTAATTTTCTTCTTTATCCGATTTATTGGAATTTGGATATTGAATTATTCAAAAATTCTCTTAGCAACCAAAGAGTCTAATCTGTAAAATTCGCAGAGTTGAATTAATAAATTTTTCCAACTCCCGATACTGAAGGATTTTTTTGATTTGCTCTTCTGAAAGTTCAAGCTGGTTTCCTTTAGGAAAAAAATATAATTTGGATTAAAATGATAAATAACTTCTTTCTGATCGATTTACTTTAGAAAATCGATATAACTTTATAAAGCAGAATCGAAATTTACGATATGAATTCGATTTTGCTGGGAAATCTATATTCTTAATAAACTGAAAATCGATAATTAGCATCGATAAAAAAAAGGACAACCCATTGTTTTCGAAAAGAATTAAAAATGAATCATCTTTTTTTGAACATCAAAAAAATTTAACTGGTAATGCTTTCTGTAGCTTTTAAATATCGATTCAACTCTTCCTTCACTTTGGGGAAAAGAATCAACAGTCCTATCATATTTGGAAATACCAATGCAAGTATCATAGCGTCGGAAAATGCCCATACAGAGGACATATCTCCAGCAGCACCGATCACAATAAAAATTAAAAATAAAGACTTGTATGTTAAATCTGAAATTTTACTTTTCCCAAAAACAAACATCCAAGACTGTAGACCATAATAAGACCATGAAATCATGGTTGACACGGCAAATAAAACTACGGCAATAGTTAAGAAAGGTCCAGAAAATGAAATATATTTTGCAAAAGCTGCTGCGGTAATTCCAGCACCTTCTACTTCGAGTCCGTCGATAAGAACCTTACCTCCCTCTCCTCCATAGTTAAAAACAGTACTGTCTCCATTAAATATGATGATTACCAAGGCAGTCATAGTACAGATAACAACGGTATCAATAAAAGGTTCTAAAAGTGCTACTAGACCTTCAGAAGCTGCGTATTTTGTTTTTACTGCTGAATGTGCAATGGATGCAGAACCAGCTCCTGCCTCATTAGAAAATGCTGCTCGCCTAAATCCAGTAATCAATACACCCAAAAGACCACCAAGTCCAGCTTGGGGATTGAATGCTTGTGAAAATATCATACCAAAAGCATCATCAATAGATGAGAAATTGATCAAGATTATGTAAATACAGGCAATGATGTACATGAGTGCCATAAAGGGTACTACTTTTTCGGTAACTGAGGCAATCCTTTTTATTCCTCCTATGATTATTACCCCAACAATAACCATCATAATTACACCAATAATAGTTCTAGAATTTCCACCTGTCATTCCAAAAGAATCAACGAGTTGCATAGCAGCTTGATTCGACTGAGCCGCATTTCCACCTCCAAAAGAAGCACCAATACAAAGAAGTGCAAAAACTACAGCTAAAAACTTCCCTAATTTTGCAAAACCTTTTTCTTCTAATCCTCTGGTCAAATAATACATTGGACCCCCGTAAACGGTTCCATCTTCACCAATATCTCTGTATTTTACTCCCAAGGTGCATTCAACAAACTTTGTAGACATACCAATCAGACCACAAAGGATCATCCAAAAAGTAGCACCAGGGCCACCAACTGCAATTGCTAGAGCTACACCTGCTATGTTTCCATTCCCAACCGTTCCCGATACAGCTGTAGCTAATGCCTGAAAGTGGCTAACCTCTCCGTCTTCACTTTCATCAGTAATAGTGTTTTTTATATCACCATCAAGAGCGAAATCAGAATTTTCTGCACTGTGTTGATCAATAGAATCATATTTACCACGGACCGTATTTATTGCCATAGGAAATTTTCTGATGTTTATAAAACCAAAATAAATGGTAAAAAACAAAGCTCCTCCAACCAACAAAAAAATAATTGTTGGAATTTCTGTTCCAGGAAAATTATGCAGAACTAAATCTTCCCACCAGTTGGCTATTGGGGTAAATGCTTCATTAATTTGCTCGTCCAGTCCTTTTTCTTGAGCAAAGATTAAAGGAGAATAAAAGAGAAATAAAAGTGTTGTAAGAAGTTTAGGTTTTGTTGTTACAGGTTCCATAAAGAATAATTATCAATTTTTAGATAAGAGTCTAATATCTAAAAATTCCTTAACATAACAAATTTATGGGGTACTGATTTTGAAAAACACGAACTAAAATGAATTTTTTAAATCAAGAAAATTTTATGGTTTCATCTCTGGAACTTTCACAAATTAACAATGTGTGAAATTTTATTACATTTTTCAATTTAATAATTGGGTTTCTGAACATTGAGTTGAGGTAACTACAAATCAAAAACTGATGTCCTTTTGGAGTAAATCATATCTTTCAATTTCATCCAAAAAGCCAAAGTCAAATAAAGTCCAAAAAAACCACCGAAAGTGGCGAAAGAGGCATAGATAAAAAACAAACGCACGTTTTTAACTTTCATCCCCAGACGATCTGCCAAGCGATTACTCACCTCAAAACCATACTTTTCGAACCAATGTCTTATTTTATCCATATTTATTGTCTTGCTCCTTTAATATATTATCTAGTGTTGCAATCTAAACATTTTTTTAAATCGCAATAATTTATTTTTTAACTGAAATAAAATTTGTGAATCTAGAGCTTGGGGCACATAAGTGACAAGAAATTAATTTAGGAAATTACATCACCTTCCCACGCTAAAATTCCTCCGTCTAGATTGTAAGCAGCTTTGACTCCCACTTGGCTTAGTAGCTGACATGCTTGACCACTTCGAGCTCCAGAACGACAATAAATAAAGTACGATTTACTTTTATCCAGTGCTTGAGCAGTAGCCATAAATTCATGAGGCTCTTGAATATTCATCAATTGAGCGCCTTTAATGTAGCCTGATTCAAATTCCTCTTCTGTTCGGACATCCAAAAGAACTGAACCTTCTGTGTCTTTTATTAAAGCAACCCATTCTTTTTGATTTAAATTAATCATGCGAGTCTGTTTTGATCAAATGTAATTGGATTTAAACTATCATCAAAATGTTTTTATTTTAAAAATAATTGGTAGATTCAATATTTTTAATAAATTTGTACATACAAATATTGTAACTACAACAAATGGGACAAGAAACGACTCGAGATACGGTAATTAGTATCCTAACTAGCGGATACAAAATCAATGATATGTTATCCACACTATTAAAAAAATTTCATTTGTCATTACCTCAATTCAATGTTCTACGTATTCTTAGGGGTCAGAAAGGAAAACCAGCGAATCTATCGACAGTACAAGAACGTATGATCCATAAAATGAGTAATACCACTCGATTGATTGATAAACTGATTCAGAAAGGATTTGTAGAAAGAAACATTTGCGAAAACAACCGTCGTAAAATCGAAATTTACATAGCCAATAGTGGACTTAATCTGTTAGAATCAATTGACAATAAACTAGATAACAAAGAAAGTTTTATCCTAGAAAACCTAAATCTTGAAGAAAAAAAAGAATTAATTCGAATTCTTTCTAAAATAAAAACTTCTTAGTAAAATGAATAAAAATTAACCTTAAACAATCAAAACAAATGAAAAAAACAATTACATTCTTATTTTTATTAACTGCGATCCTTTTTAATTTTCAGAATGCAGAAGCACAAAAAAAAGTAATCAATTTAACTGAAAGTTCAATCCATTGGTTAGGCAAAAAAGTAACGGGACAGCATGATGGAAATATTAATATTTCTTCTGGTTATTTAACTATGGATAATAGAGTTTTAACTGGAGGTTCTTTTGTTGTTGACATGAATTCTATCAACTGTGCTGACCTTGAAGGGGAATACAAAGGAAAACTAGAAGGACACTTAAAGTCTGACGATTTCTTTGGTGTTGCCGAGCATCCTCAAGCTTCATTGACTTTTACAGACATAAAAACGAAAGGAAATGGACTTTACACCGTAACTGGAGATTTTACAATCAAAGGAAAAACGAATCCAGCAACCTTTGATTTTCAAATAAATGATCAAACGGCAACTGCCAAAGTGATTATCAATCGTTCCCTTTATGACATTCGTTACGGTTCCAAATCATTTTTTGACAATTTAGGTAATAAAATGATTTATGATGATTTTGAATTAGATGTAACCTTAAAACTATAATCTTATGCGAATCAACAGACCAAAATGTGGATGTGGAAATACTCAAAATCCTGACGGATATTGTGATGGGTCTCACGTCAACAAATAATTTCAAATTATTTTGTAATAAAAATTTATTTTCATCTATCTTTGAATAAATGAAATTTCTTACAAATATAAAAGTATGGTGGAACGAATAAATCAATTATTCGTGATCACCTCTATTTCAACATAAAAAAGGCTTGTCATGACGACAAGCCTTTTTTAATTTTAGAACTATGGAAACATTTAAATTGCATTCCCAACATAAAAAAATTTTAGCAGATACCCTTACTCCAGTTAGTGCATACCTAAAAATTAGGGATGTTTTTCCACACAGTTTACTCCTGGAGAGTAGTGAATATGATGCAAACAACAAAAACTATTCATACATCTGCTGTAATCCCATCGCTTCTATAGCACTAAAAAATAAACAACTCACCATTCATTATCCCGATGGGAAGGTTTTGGTTGAAAGCTTGGATGAAAACACAAACATCCCGGAACGCTTAGATCAATTTTCGCAGCAGTTCAGAAGTGAAGACTTTCCTTTTAAGTTTATCAGCAACGGAATTTTTGGATACATCGCCCACGATGCTGTTGAACACTTTGAAAATCTGGCACTCAATCCAAAAAAAGAAGGGCTCGACATACCCGAAATATTTTATGCCGTGTATCAAAACATAATTGCAATAAGCTTGTTCAACCATGAGGCACATTTGTTTTCTCATCTTTACAAAGGAGATCACAATCTAAAAGAAATTGAACAACTTGTTCAAGCAAAAAACAGCACTCGTTTTTCTTTTGAAAAAAGAGGCTCTAAGACATCGAATTTAACGGACGAAGAATTTCTTGATTTTGTGGATAAAGGAAAACAACATTGTTTTCGTGGTGATGTTTTTCAATTGGTTCTCTCGCGACGTTTTTCACAAAAATTCAAAGGAGATGAGTTCAATGTTTATCGAACCTTACGATCCATCAATCCTTCTCCTTATCTTTTCTTTTTTGACTACGGAGATTTTAAAATTTTTGGGAGTTCTCCCGAAGCTCAAATTATCATAGATCAAGGGAAGGCAGAAATTCACCCTATTGCCGGGACTTTTAGACGCACAGGAAATGATGAACAAGACAAGCTAGCTGCTCTAGAGCTTGCAAAAGACCCAAAAGAAAACAGCGAACACGTAATGCTTGTTGATCTAGCTCGAAATGATTTAAGTCGAAACGGATCCAATGTAGTGGTAGAAAGAAACAGAGAAATTCAATTTTTCTCTCATGTAATTCACTTGGTTTCCAAAGTTACTTGTACCATGAAAAAAAACGCCAAAACCTTTCAGGTGGTTGCTGATACTTTTCCAGCAGGAACTTTGAGCGGAGCTCCCAAGCACAGTGCCCTAAAACTGATTGATCGCTATGAAAAAACAAAAAGAAATTTTTACGGAGGTGCTATTGGTTACATGGATTTCAATGGGAATTTTAATCATGCAATAATTATTCGCTCTTTCTTATCAAAAAATCGAGAGTTACATTACCAAGCAGGGGCAGGAATTGTTGCCGATTCTGTACCCGAAAAAGAACTTCAAGAAGTTTACAATAAATTAGGTGCTTTGGATAAAGCACTATCCTTAGCCGAAAAAATTTAATATGAGAAAAATATTCGTCATCGACAATTACGACTCGTTTACATACAATTTGGTTCATTACCTAGAAGAACTAGAATGTGAAGTAACCGTCAAACGCAATGATCAATTTGATCTAGATCAACTAGAAAGTTTTGAATACATCCTTCTTTCACCAGGTCCAGGAATTCCAGAAGAATCTGGTTTGCTAAAAGCGGCAATAGAACGCTATGCACCTTCCAAAAACATCCTTGGAGTCTGCTTGGGACAACAAGCCATAGGAGAAGTTTTTGGAGCGAAATTAAAAAATCTAGATAAAGTTTATCACGGTATTGCAACCCCAGTTAGTGTTTCAAAAGAAGATCCACTTTTCGAAGGAATTCCGGAGAGTTTTGAAGTAGGTCGTTATCACTCATGGGTTGTGGACCTACCTTTGCCCGAAGTATTGATCCCAACATCTTTTGATTCGGAAGGACAGTTAATGTCTTTACGCCATAAAACCTACAACGTAAGTGCTGTTCAATATCACCCTGAATCTGTACTAACCCCACACGGAAAAAAAATAATTGAAAACTGGATAAATTCATAATCTTATGAAATCAGTATTGAATAGATTAATCAAACACGAGCAACTTTCAAAAGAAGAGGCACGACAGATGATCATCAACATTGCGGACGGAAAATACAATAGCAGTCAAATCGCTTCTTTCCTGACAGTGTTCATGATGCGGAGCATTGGTTTGGAGGAACTTGAAGGTTTTAGATCTGCATTGTTAGAACTGTGCATTGCTATTGATTTGAGTGAATTTGAAACCGTTGACTTGTGTGGTACTGGAGGAGATGGAAAAGATACGTTTAACATTTCAACGCTCTCTTCTTTTGTTACTGCGGGCGCTGGCATAAAAGTAGCTAAACACGGAAATTACGGGGTCTCTTCTGGTTGTGGGTCGAGCAATGTTTTGGAGTTTTTGGGAATCCGTTTTTCAAATGAAGAAGATTTTTTGAAACGCTGTGTTGATCTGGCAGGAATTTGTGTTTTACATGCTCCACTTTTTCATCCAGCAATGAAAAAAGTTGCTCCTGTTCGAAAAGATTTAGAAATAAAAACTTTTTTTAATATGCTGGGGCCTCTGGTAAATCCCTCCTTCCCGAAAAATCAATTGACGGGTGTTTTCAATTTAGAATTAGCTCGACTTTACCATTACCTGTTTCAAAAAACAGATCAAAATTTTACCGTATTGTATGCCTTAGAAGGATATGATGAAATATCACTGACGGGGCCAACAAAAGCATTCAGTAATCATCGTGAACAAATATTAACTCCTGCTGATTTTGGAGTAAAACCAGTTCGTCCTGATGAAATCAGTGGAGGGGAAAACGTGGTATCTTCTGCTGAGATTTTTATGAATGTAATTCAAAACAAAGGAACAAAAGCCCAAACCAATGTAATTTGTGCCAATGCAGGGATGGCTATTGCCACAGCGTTACAATCAACTCCAAAAGACGGTTTTGAAAAAGCGAAAGAATCGCTTCTTTCTGGCAAAGCATTTGAAGCATTAAAGAACCTTCAAAAACTAAGTAAATAATGACTATCTTAGATAAAATCATAGCAGACAAGAAAGTTGAAGTTGATCTGAGAAAAAAACTTTTCCCCGTCCATTACTGGGAAAAATCACCCCTTTTCGAAAGCGATACCTATTCCATTACTTCTTCTTTACAATCCAGTACCTCAGGAATTATTGCCGAACACAAAAGACGTTCCCCATCTAAACAAAACATTAACAGCTCTTTATCGTTAATTGATGTTGCAAAAGGATATGAAGCCGCCGGAGTTTCTGGAATGTCTGTATTGACCGATGGAAAGTATTTTGGAGGATCTCTCGAAGATCTGACCTTGGCTCGAGCAACAACCAAGCTGCCTTTGTTGAGGAAAGAATTTATTATAGACGAATATCAACTTCTAGAAGCTAAGGCACACGGAGCTGATTTAATTTTACTCATTGCCGCAGTGCTTTCTAGAAAAGAAATTGAAATGCTTTCTGCTTTTGCACAGTCTCTTGGGTTAGAAGTTTTGTTGGAAGTTCATAGTTTAGAAGAAATCGAAAAGTCAATAATGCCCTCTTTAGATTTGTTGGGTGTGAACAATAGAAACCTAAAAACCTTTGAAGTAGATCTGAATACCAGTAGAAAATTAGCCGAGATGATTCCCTCAGACTTTGTAAAAGTTTCTGAGAGTGGAATCAGTACAACAGAATCCATAAAGGATCTTAAAAATTACGGTTACCAAGGATTTTTGATTGGCGAAAACTTTATGAAAACGGATGATCCCGGTAAGAGTGCAGTTGAATTCATAAAAACCATTGATTATGAAGCTTAAAATTTGCGGCATGCGTGAACCCAAAAATATTGAGGCCATAGCTGCTTTAGCTCCCGATTATCTGGGATTTATTTTTTGGGTATCTTCTTCTCGTTACGTAAAACAGAGTACCCCTTCATTGGCTGAAGAAATTAAAAAAACGGGGGTATTTGTTGATGCAACACTTGACTACATCGAAACAATCATCAAAGAACATCAACTCCACGCTGTTCAATTACACGGAAATGAAACTTCTGCGTACTGCAAACATATTCAGTCTTTGGAAGTTGAAGTAATCAAAGCATTCAGTATTCAAGATGATTTTGACTTTTCTGAATTGGAGGCTTATGAAAACTGTTGTGACTTTTTCCTTTTTGATACCAAAGGAGAACTCCCGGGTGGAAATGGATACTGCTTTGATTGGTCCATACTAAAAACCTATCCCTCAAAAAAACCTTTTTTCCTTAGTGGAGGAATTGGGATCGAAAACGTTGAAGATCTTAAAAAATTATTAAAAACAAATTTACCCCTTTATGCAATTGATGTAAACAGTAAATTTGAAAGTGCTCCGGGCATAAAAAAAGTTAACGAATTAAAGCAATTTAAAAGCGAGTTGAATGAATTTTAATGTAAATGAAAAAGGATATTACGGTGATTTTGGGGGTGCATTCATTCCCGAAATGCTTTACCCTAATGTAGCAGAACTGCGAGAGAATTATTTGAAGATTTCATCAGAACCTAAATTTAAGGAGGAGTTCAACAACTTGCTGAAAGATTATGTAGGTCGCCCAACTCCCCTTTATTTTGCAAAACGATTGTCCGGAAAATACAATACTAAAATTTATCTCAAACGAGAAGATTTGTGTCATACGGGTGCCCACAAAGTAAACAACACCATCGGTCAAATCCTATTGGCTAAACGCTTGGGTAAAAATAGAATAATTGCTGAAACTGGAGCAGGTCAACACGGAGTTGCAACTGCAACAGTTTGTGCTTTGATGGGAATTGAGTGTGTTATTTACATGGGTGAGCTGGACATCAAGCGTCAAGCCCCCAATGTAGCTAGAATGAAAATATTAGGGGCAAATGTCCGTCCAGCCTTATCGGGAAGTAAAACCCTAAAAGACGCAACCAACGAGGCGATCCGAGACTGGATAAACAACCCTATTGATACGCACTACATCATTGGATCGGTTGTAGGGCCACACCCCTACCCGGATATGGTAGCTCGTTTTCAGTCCGTCATAAGTGAAGAAGTCAAAAATCAATTGCTAGAAACAGAAGGGAGGGATTATCCCGATCACGTGATTGCTTGTGTTGGTGGCGGTAGTAATGCTGCAGGTTTGTATTACCACTACTTGAATGACAAACGTGTCAATATCATTGCTGTTGAAGCTGCCGGAAAAGGAATTGATACTGGAGAAAGTGCCGCTACATCTGTTTTGGGAAAAGAGGGCATCATTCATGGAAGTAAAACCCTGTTGATGCAAACAGATGATGGACAAATTTCAGAACCTTATTCCATTTCTGCTGGGCTCGACTACCCTGGTGTTGGACCCATGCATGCACATTTGTTTAGAACCAAACGCGCTGAATTTATCTCTGTTCCCGACCAAGAAGCAATGGACTGGGGACTTAAACTCTCCCAGATGGAAGGTATTATTCCCGCCATAGAAACAGCCCATGCTTTTGCAGTTCTTGATGTTCGAAAATTCAAAACAGACGAAGTTGTTGTTTTTAATTGCTCTGGACGTGGAGATAAAGATTTAGAAACCTACATAGATTATTTTAAGTTGTAATGAATAGAATTGACCAAAAATTCCAAGAAGACAAAAAACTATTATCCCTTTATTTTTCAGCAGGATATCCAAATCTGGAAGATACCGTTCCCATTCTCAAAAACCTTCAAGCTGCTGGGGTTGATATGGTGGAAATAGGGCTCCCTTTTTCGGATCCCCTTGCAGATGGACCTACAATACAAGAAAGCTCTACTCAGGCTTTACGCAACGGAATGACCACAGAAAAACTCTTTAATCAATTGGAAGGGATTCGGGAACACATCGATATTCCCCTAGTACTTATGGGGTATTTCAATCCCATGATGCAATACGGAATTGAAAAGTTTTGCCAACGCTGTGAAGCCATCGGAATCGATGGTCTCATCATTCCCGATTTGCCCGTAGATGTGTATCACGAGCAATACAAAAACCTGTTCGACCAACACGGACTCTACAATATGTTTTTGATAACCCCCCAAACCCCCAAGGAACGAATCCGCTTCATCGATCGGGTATCGAATGGTTTCATTTACATGGTTTCGAGCGCAGCAGTTACAGGTGCCCAAAGTACCTTTGGAGCTTCACAAACCTCATATTTTGAACGTATTGCCAACATGAACCTCAACACCCCAACAGTTGTTGGTTTTGGAATCAGTAATGCTGAGACCTACACCGCCGTCACTACCCACTCCAAAGGCGCAATAATCGGTTCTGCATTCATTAAATTTTTAAAAGAAAAAGGAGTCGATCAAATTCACGACTTTGTTGCGGAGATTAGGTAGTAGTTTTTTTAGTTATTTTGTTTACATGTCCTATTTAGATAATACTACTAGTAAGTTAAAAAAACATTCCCATATTGCTGCACTCGAAAATCTAGAGTTTTGTATTTCGGATTGCGTTGTTTTGCCTCCTTGTATTCTTTCATACCACGAATAGCAGGATTAGCAGTACCAGAAGGTGCGGTTAGGTTGTGTGTTTTTATGTTTCTCCAGGCCCAATTAAACTGATGCACTCTGGGGACATTATCGTCTAGACAATTGAAAGGAATCTTTAAACTTTTTAAAATTTTACGAAAAAAATTCTTCGTCCCGTTCTTACTATTCCCTCCCGTAAAAATTAGTGTCTCAACTTATGAGTTTTGTTCCAAAATAGAAAGAATATTTCGAGACTGAACACCTTGCATTCCTATGTCCGAGGCATCAATTTTGTCACGATAAGCTCCTCCTACAATGTCACAAATTCCAAACCGCTCACGTTTCAAAAAGGCTTTTCATTGTTCTATGGCAAAGTGAGTGTTTTCAAATACTAATTATAAATCGTACAAGTGATACGATATCTTCCAAAGCATCCCGTTGCTAA
Source organism: uncultured Flavobacteriales bacterium (assembly GCA_913020155.1). Classification (GTDB taxonomy): domain Bacteria; phylum Bacteroidota; class Bacteroidia; order Flavobacteriales; family Flavobacteriaceae; genus Arcticimaribacter. Next base: position 36,560 of record CAJWBA010000010.1, on the reverse strand, counting down.
TCCTATAACAAAAATCGTCATCCTGATCGTTCAATTCACCATTAGAAAAACGTGGAGGGGTATGTTCCTGTAATCAAACGAGCAGCAGTTTCGGGAATTTAGGGAAGATAAGGATGTTTATGAAACCACATATTTACTTTTATTATAAAATAAATATTTTAGAGGAAAGTAAATCAAATACTTATGGGAAAAGGAGATAAAAAAACAACTTACTGATCACAATAAGTGTTAGAAGGATTCGGTCAGCTTGAGAAAAACTAATCTTTTTAACGAATAAAAACAGGCTGATTTTCATTCAAGGTGTACTCCTCGCTGTATTGATATCCATCGGTATTAAAGCCTAAGATATCCGACTTATTATTACATTCATTGTCAATAACATAACGCACCATCATACCCCGAGCTTTTTTGGCGAAAAAAGAAATCATTTTGAGTTTTCCGTTTTTAAAATCTTTGAACTGTGGGGTAATTATTTCAGCATTTAATGATTTAGTATCGATTGCATTAAAGTATTCATTACTTGCTAGGTTGATCAGATTCTCGTTTTTTCCCATTTCTTCATTCAAAATTTTTGTAACCTTTTGTTTCCAAAAGTCAGGGAGATTTTTTTTAGTACCAACCGCGAATTTTGTTCCCATCTCCAAGCGGTAAGCCTGAATCAAATCCAAAGGTTTGAGTAAACCGAACAAACCAGATAAAATTCGGAGTTGGCTTTGAAGATGTTCTATTTTATCTGATGCAAGGCTGTAAACATCTAAACCTGTGTAAACATCACCATCAAAAGTATAAACAGCAGGTCGTGCGTTTTGATTTGTAAAGGGCAATTCAAAGACTTGGTTTCTGTCCCAACTCAATTTAGATAGGTTTTCAGAAATCCCCATAAGTTTACCCAAACTTTTTACTGATTTTTTCTTCAATAGTTTATTGATACGCTCAGCTTCATCCAAAAACAGAGGGAGTGTAAACGTTGATGTTGGTAATTTTTTTTCTAAATTCAGAGACTTTGCAGGAGAAATAATCATTTTCATAAAACATTTATTTTATTCAAAAATAAGCGGGTTAGTCGAAAATCACAAATCAACTGGATTTTAACATCTTATACCCACATTACAAATTTTTATGTACGGCGTATTGCCTCCACTTATCCAGTGCGTTTTTCATATCGCTTGGTATATCGGAATCAAATTCCATCCACTTCCCAGTTTTGGGGTGTTCAAAACCTAAGGTTTTTGCATGTAGGGCTTGTCTGGGAATAAGCTTGAAGCAATTGTCTACAAATTGTTTGTATTTTGTGAAGCTGGTTCCCTTTAAAATAGCGTCGCCTCCATAGCGTTCATCGTTAAAAAGCGTATGCCCAATGTGTTTCATATGGGCTCGTATTTGATGAGTACGACCCGTTTCCAATTCACATTCTAAAAAAGTAACATATCCCAAACGTTCCAAAACTTTGAAATGGGTAATTGCAGGTTTTCCCGCTTCATCGTCGTCAAAAACAGTCATTTGCAAACGATTCTTTGGATGACGTCCAATATTACCCTCTATTGTTCCACTATCTTCTTTAACATCCCCCCAAACCAAAGCACGATATTTTCGTTTGGAGCTTTTATCAAAAAATTGTTTAGAAAGATGAGTCATTACAGTCTCTGTTTTTGCAATTACCAAAAGACCCGAAGTGTCTTTGTCTATTCGATGAACAAGACCCGGACGATGTTGCTCGTTTTTGGGTAAATTTTCGAAATGAAACATCAAGGCATTTATCAAAGTGCCTGAATAGTTTCCGTGACCGGGATGGACAACCATTCCTGCTGCTTTGTTAACCAATATTAAACTATCGTCTTCGAACAAAATATTAAGGGGAAGATCCTCACCTACCAGTAAATTCTCTGGGGGAGGATGTCCAAAAAATACGCGTACAGTATCCCCCCCTTTTACTTTGTAGTTGGACTTTACGACTGCATCATTCACAAAGATACTTCCCTCTTTAGCTGCCTTTTGAATTTTGTTACGGGTAGCATTTTCAACCCGATTCATCAAATATTTGTCTATTCTTAAGGGTTCTTGACCGGGATCGGCAGAAAAAGAAAAATGTTCGTGAAGTACTTGTTCCTCTTGAAATTCAGGCTCTAAATTATCGTTTTCCATTCCCCAATACTAAGTCAATTTTTGATGTTTTAGGCAAAATAGTTCCCGGCTCAATTGATTTGCCTTGATAGCGAATTTCAAGAACCATATCCTTTCCTATGTTGTTGCGGTAAGTAATCTCACCCAACTCAAACCCTACAGCAGTAAGTCTGGTTTCAGCGTTTCTTTTAGTGATTTGTATCACATCAGGTACACTCAATTTTCTGTAACCCGACGGATTGATTGTTAAATATATTTTTCTTCCCTTTTTGACATCAGATCCAGCTAAAGGAAACTGTTCAATTACAGCAAAAGCGGGGTATGAAGGATTAAATTTTGTAGAATCCAAAACTTCAAAACGCAATTCATGTTGATCTAAAACCGAAGCAATAGTTTCAACATCAAGTGCCTCTAAATCGGGAACTTGAATGTTTTCTCCGTGTTGCGTTAACTTGTTTAATCCATAAAAGCTAAGGCCTACAAATAACATAATGAGAAGCAAAGCCCAAAGCAGTTGCTTTACAAATAGTTTACTCAAAAAGAAACGCAAGAAATTTATCATAATTTTAATATCAAGTAAATATAATAAATCCGACTTGTTTTGAAACGATGGAAAACAATTACCTTTACTTAAGTAACGTTTAAAGTTTAATTTTTAAATCTTTTTAATTTTAAAAAAATGAGTGCAGTGGTTGGTGTAGCCTGGGGTGGATTTACTTCAGAATATAATATTTCCAAAAAAAGTGGTGATGCCGTTTTCAGTGCACTCCAAACGAGTCCATTTGAAGTCTACAAAATACATATTACAAAAAACGAATGGTCGGTTTCGGATGTCTCAGGAAAAATTTACAAGCTTAATAGAGAAGATTTTTCTTTTATAAAAGAAGGAGTATCGATAGTTTTTGATGTAATTGTAAACATGATTCACGGTGCTCCAGGAGAAAACGGACAGCTTACCGGAATGTTGGAATTACTAAAAATACCTCAAACAAGCTGCTCCAGCTATGTCGCTGCACTAACCCACAATAAAAGAGATTGCTTAGCAGTTGCTCGCTCAAATAAAATACCCACTGCTCGTTTTTTTACTTTAGATCAAGGAGATGACTTTACAATTGAAAAAATCGAAAAGGCAGTTGGATTTCCTTGTTTTGTTAAAGCGAACAGAGCTGGAAGTAGTTTTGGAGTTTACAAAGTTTACACTCCAGAAGAACTTCCTACTGCTATTCAAAAAGCATTTGAAGAAGACAACCAGTTACTCATTGAAACTGCCTTAGAAGGAAGGGAGGTTAGTGTTGGAGTATACAAATGGAAAAATAAAATACATGTGCTACCCATCACAGAAATCATCAGTGAAAATGACTTTTTTGACTACCAGGCAAAATATAAAGGAAAATCTCAAGAGATAACTCCTGCTAAAATTCCTGAAGTTTGGAAAGAAGCTTTAATCGATTTATCTACAAAAATTTACAAACAAATGGGACTCGAAGGAGTAGTTCGAAGTGAATTTATTTTTGAAAATGGAACCCCCCACCTGCTCGAAATCAATACAATTCCCGGAATGACTCTAGAAAGTTTGATTCCACAACAATTGAAAGCCAGCGGGATTTCATTAACAGACTTCCTCGAAGAACTCATTTCCGAAACAATGAAAAAAAAAGAATATCTTTAGGATTATGAAGAAAGCAATTTTTCCAGGCTCGTTTGATCCTATTACCAGAGGACACGTTGATATTATTCAACGAGCAATTCCTTTATTTGACGAAATAGTTATCGCAATTGGAATTAATTCAAACAAAAAATACATGTTTTCTTTAGAAGATCGCAAACGTTTTATCGAAAAAACCTTTGAGAATAAAAGTGGTGTATCTGTTCAAATCTACAAGGGACTGACAGTAGATTTTTGCCGAAATATTGACGCTTCCTTTATTTTGAGAGGGCTGAGAAACCCAGCAGACTTTGAATTTGAAAAAGCAATAGCACATACAAATCGAAGCCTTTCAAAAATTGAAACCATTTTCTTATTAACTTCAACAGAAACTTCTTTTATCAGTAGCAGTATTGTTCGTGATGTAATTCATAATCAAGGAAGCTATAGACACCTTGTTCCTAAGTCTGTAGTCCAATCTTAAAGGTTTTGATAAACTAACTTGATGTTCTCATAGGCATTCTCAAACTTTTCAGGAATTTCTAACTCACTTATCCAAACCGCTTGCTCTATGCCCTCTTTTGTTTGAGGAATTAAATCTTTTTGTGAGGATGTCTTCATTTCAAACCAAAACGTTTTTTTTAGTTTATACTTTCCATTTCTACTGAAAATATGTAAGGTGTTGATTAAAGGTCTAATAATTTCTAAACCATCAACTCCTGTTTCCTCCTCTACCTCTCTTATTGCTGCAAGTTTAACAGACTCATTTTTTTCTATTCTCCCTTTGGGTAAGTCCCATTTATTATTTCTATAAATAAACAATAAACCTTGATTTTGATTTCGAACAAGACCCCCAGCAGCTTCAACAACTGGAAAATATTTTAAAAAATGCATCCATAGTTTATCTTCAGATGGATGGTACAAATACAGGGATTTTATTTTTTTAACCTTCAGGGCTTTTACAATACCCTCAGGTGATGAAAATTTGATGAAAAAAACTGGAATTTCATTAGTTTGAGGAACCAATTCAGTTATTAAGAAAATTGGTTTTTGATTGAAAAATACTTTATACATTTGTGTATGATTTACAACAAACAAATAGCCTACAAAACAGCTGCTCATTTACTACAAATTAATGCAATAAAATTGGAACCAAAAAATCCCTTTACCTGGGCAAGTGGATGGAAGTCTCCAATCTATTGTGACAATCGCTTAACGCTATCATACCCAAAGATTAGAGATTTTCTGGCGGATGCTATAGCCAAGCAAGTTAAGTCTTTGTATGGTACTGATGTAAACATTGCAGGAGTAGCTACTGGTGCAATTGGTATTGGAGCGCTGGTTGCTCAAAAACTAGACTTACCGTTTGTGTATGTTCGTCCAGAACCCAAAAAACACGGTCGCAAAAATCAAATTGAAGGGATTGTACAAGAAGGGCAAGCTGTTGTAGTTATTGAAGATCTGATAAGTACGGGCATGAGTAGTTTGAATGCAGTAGCCGCAATTAAAGCAGAGGGTATTGAAGTTTTGGGAATGATTGCTTTGTTTTCATACGGATTTAATCTTGCCGATCATAATTTTGAAAAAGCTGGAGTTCAACTTCATACTTTAAGTAACTATGATCACCTGATTGAACACGCTAAAGAAAATAAAATAATAGAAAAAAGTGAACAAGACACTCTTGTCAATTGGAGAAAAGACCCTTCAGGATGGAGCCCTTAATTTTTTAATTTAATTTGTTTCAAATTATAAGAATAAATTTTATGATCTTCTTGTTCGACTTTCAATAACCCCTGAGAGGTTACCCCCTTGATAACTCCAGAAAACATAGAACTTTTTGATTCAAAAGTGCTAGGTTTATTTCTTCGATAAAGTGAGGTTTCATAAATTTCTATTATTTGTTCTTGTGGTTGATTTAAAAGTTCAAATTTTTGATTTAATTGATTAAGAAAACAATTCATAACCTCATCTAAGTCATATAACAACCCCGAAATTTGGGACATGGAGCTCGCTTGAAAAAGGTTTTCAAAATGATTTTGATTTACATTGAGTCCTACTCCAATTATGCTTGCATGAAGAGTAGATATTTTAAATATGTTTTCAATCAAAATTCCACAAATCTTTTTGTCACCTGACATAATGTCGTTTGGCCATTTTACTCGTACTTTAGGAATCCTAAAAAAATTCAAGGTAGCCTCAACTGCCAGAGAAACGATGGTACTCAATAAAAAAGGATTCTTAATTGAAAAGCCACTAAACTCCTTATAGATACTGAACGTTAGATTTTTACCTTTTTCTGACACCCAAACAGAATTGCCTTGTCCCCTTCCAATCTTCTGAGTTTGTGCCCAAACAACATCACCATCAGAGCTTTTATTTGTGGAATAACGTTTTTTCATCCAAGAATTCGTTGAATCCGTGGCATCAATTTTGATTAAATTAAAATAATGCATATTAAAAATACTTTCTTCTCCCATTAATATAATAAATTTGTATTAAAGAAAAAAACTTAATGACAAAAGCTTCCAATGCTGCTGATAATCTTATCACACAGATAATCCTAGGAATAGACCAGGTTAAAGGTTTAGAAGTCAATCTACTCGATTTGAGAAACATAGAAAATACAGTTTGTGATTATTTCATTATTTGTTCAGGAACATCAAATACACATGTATCTGCAATCATTGGATCAGTTCAAAAAACAGTAAGCAAAGTATTACACGAAAAACCTTATCATACAGAAGGACAAGACAATGGAGAATGGGTCTTGATGGACTATATAGACGTTGTTGTTCATGTATTTCAAAAACAGATTAGAGAATATTACAATATTGAAGAACTCTGGGGTGATGCAAAAACAACTTTAATCGCTTCAAATCAATAAAAAAATTATGGCAAATGAAAACGTACCAAAAAAACCAAAATTCAATACTTACTGGATTTATGGAATCGTAATCATTCTACTTTTGGGACTGAGTATTTTTGGTGATGGAAGTTCACATTCACTAAAGAAGACAAATATATCTGAATTTGAACGTTTCCTAAACGATGGAGATGTTATTAATGTTGTTGTTTACAACAAAAATCTTGCGAAAGTTTCATTAACACAATCTGCATTAGAGAAATCGATTCATGCTGCTGTTAAAACCAAAAACATTTTAGGCCAAGAGAATATCAAAGGACCTCACTATCAATTTGAAGTAGGAAACCTAGAATTGTTTCAACGAAAATTAGAAAAAGCAGAATCCAATGGTGTTGTTTTCAAATACGATTTTACTACAATTGAAAATAAGTGGCTTGATGTTTTACTGAGCTTCCTACCCATAATAGTAATCATAGGAATATGGATTTTCTTGATGAGAAAAATGTCAGGTGGTGGTGGCGGTGCCGGAGGAAGTCAAATTTTTAATATTGGGAAATCTAAAGCAAAGCTTTTTGATGAGAAAGCAGATGTCAAAACAACCTTCAAAGATGTTGCTGGACTCGAAGGAGCCAAAGAAGAGGTTCAAGAAATTGTTGATTTTCTCAAAAACCCTATGAAATACACCAAACTGGGTGGTAAAATTCCTAAAGGAGCACTTCTTGTAGGACAACCAGGAACTGGTAAAACCTTACTAGCTAAAGCTGTAGCGGGAGAAGCAAAAGTTCCTTTCTTTTCCTTATCAGGATCTGATTTTGTAGAAATGTTTGTGGGAGTAGGTGCATCTAGGGTTAGAGATCTTTTCAAACAAGCTAAAGAAAAATCCCCTGCCATTATTTTTATTGATGAAATTGATGCCATTGGTAGAGCACGTGGGAAAAGTAATATGACAGGTTCTAATGATGAACGTGAAAATACGTTGAATCAATTATTAACTGAAATGGATGGTTTTGGAACCAATACCAATGTAATTGTTTTAGCTGCAACAAACCGCGCTGATGTCCTGGATAAAGCATTAATGCGAGCTGGTCGTTTTGACCGACAAATCTATGTTGATCTTCCAGACGTCAGAGAGCGTAAACAAATTTTTTCTGTACATATTGCACCTCTAAAAACAATCAAAACGTTAGATATCGATTTCTTATCCAAACAAACTCCTGGTTTCTCTGGAGCTGATATTGCAAATGTTTGTAACGAAGCTGCATTAATTGCAGCCCGAAAAAACAAAAAGTCAGTAGGAAAACAAGACTTTTTAGATGCAGTTGATCGAATTGTAGGAGGTCTAGAGAAGAAAAATAAAATCATTACTCCAGCGGAGAAAAAAACCATTGCATTTCACGAAGCAGGACATGCTATGGTAAGCTGGTTACTTGAACATGCTGCACCTTTGGTAAAGGTAACTATTGTGCCTCGAGGACAATCTTTAGGAGCTGCATGGTACCTTCCAGAAGAGCGTATGATTGTAAGAACTGAGCAAATGCTTGATGAAATGTGTGCAACCCTTGGAGGTCGTGCAGCAGAAAAAATGGTTTTTGACAAAATTTCTACAGGAGCTCTTAGCGATTTAGAAAAAGTAACCCGTCAAGCAAAGGCTATGGTAACCATCTATGGACTCAACGATAAAATTGGAAACCTTACCTATTACGACTCCAGTGGTCAATCCGATTACAGCTTTTCCAAACCCTATTCTGAAGACACAGCGCAAAAAATTGATAAAGAGATATCCATATTGATTGAAGGTCAATATGAAAGAGCTTGTAAACTTGTTGCCGATAATATCGAAAAGCTAACGAAACTTGCGGAACGTCTTCTAGAGAAAGAAGTTTTATTCAAAGATGACCTTTTGAATATTCTTGGGAAAAGACCCTTTGATCAAGAAGTAATTGTGGATGAGAAAAAAACAGCAACTGAATAACTTTTTTTGTGAATCTCTTTAAAAACATTTTCGGAAAAAAAAAAAAAGAAACAATTAAAGAAGACAGCCCCTACTTGTCTCCCAAAAAAGATCCTATAGAAATAGAATTCGCCAAAAAATTTACTGAGAAAGGTGGTAAATTTATTTTCAGTGAAAATAGAAACGATACTTTAAAGCACTTCCACCAAATATTAGCTGAAAACGGATGGGGAAGTTTAGATTTAAAAAGTGATTCAAAAAGCCTAAATAATTTTTTTAAACTCAATCTAAATCAAGAGTCTTCTGAAAATAAAATTGCTGTTACACAGATTTTAGGTTGCGAATATTTAATTGCAAATAAGGGAGCCATATTGATTTGTAGCCATCAAATAAAAGACTTGAAATTAAATGAACTTCCCGAAAATTTAATTGTTCTAGCAAGTTCAGCTCAATTTATTGAAGACGTTAGTGAAGCAATGTCATTAATAAATACCCGATACAAAGAAGATCTACCCTCGAATATTACTACACTCAATGCCTTCGATCCAAATAAGGAAGAAAACTTTCTTTCTTATGGAAGTAGCACAAAAAACTTATATTTACTTGTTCAAGAAGACTCCTAAATGAAAGACATTAAAATTCGTGCTATCTCTGGATCCCTTTATTCAGCATCATTGATAGGAGCAATATTCTTTTCTCCCTATGCATTGACAGCAATTATTTTTATTTTTTCTGGATTAGCTTTGTGGGAATTCCAACGATTAATTCAATTCAAAAGTATTATCCCTTTTTTTGCCCTGGCACTTTCAATGGGGGGTGCCTTATTTGGACTGATAACAAATCAAACGGAGGACATAATGCTCTACACTGCATTGATTCTTAATACAGTTCTCATCATAGTTCTCTTTTCTTCAAAAAAAATAAACTACAGCTATCCAATAAAACTCATTCTTAGTATTGGATATTTAGTTTTTTCCTCCTATTTCATTTGTCGATCGGCCTACGAAGAGTTAATTTATTCTCCATGGCTACTCGCATTACTCTACTTATCAATTTGGGCAAACAATTCATTCGCATATCTCTTTGGTTCAAAATTTGGAAAACATAAATTACTCCCAAGCATATCCCCAAAAAAATCGTGGGAAGGATTCTCTGGAGGTATGATAGCTACTGTTTTATTTATATATTTCATTGAAAAAAAGTTAAACCTTTTTGAAAATGAATTATGGATTGTGTTTGCCATTATAGTTCCAATGTTAGCTACTCTAGGTGATTTTATTCAATCTTATTTCAAGAGAATTGCCAAGGTAAAAGATAGTGGAAGTCTAATTCCAGGACACGGAGGGTTTTATGATCGCATGGATAGTGTTATCTTTGTTGCACCCTATTATTATTTACTTTTAAAATTCATATAAGATGTTTCATAAAGAAGGACACTTAATCATTGTTTTTACATTTATTTTTACAGCTGGAATTACACTTGGTGCAGATTACTTTATTCCAATTTTTTGGTTAAAATTAGCCCTCCAAATACTTGCTTTTGGTTTACTAGTACTGGTTTTACAGTTTTTTAGAAATCCAAAACGAAATACAATCATAAACCTAGATCACATAATCGCCCCAGTTGATGGGAAAGTAGTTGTGATTGAAGAGGTATATGAAAAAGAATACTTTAAAGACCAGCGTTTGATGGTGTCAATATTTATGTCACCAATAAATGTTCATGTAACACGGTATTGCATGAGCGGAAAAGTTTTGTTCAGCAAATATCATCCGGGAAAATATCTTGTTGCATGGCACCCAAAAGCCTCTGAAGAAAATGAACGAACAACAGTTGTTGTTGAAAATAAGCCTTTTGGAGAAGTCCTTTACCGTCAAATTGCTGGTGCGCTGGCAAGAAGAATTGTGAATTATGCGAAAAAAGGTCAAGAAGTAATTCAAGGAGCCGACGCTGGATTCATCAAATTTGGTTCGCGAGTAGATCTATACTTTTCCATTGGCACTAAGGTAGACGTGGAGTTGAATCAAATTGTAAAAGGCGGAATCGATTGTATCGCTAAAAAATAATTTACTCTTTACAAAGCAGCCAAGCCTTTCTGCAAAACTTCTATTTTTTCTAAAGCATCTGTTTCTTTTTTCCGCTCATTAGCAAGTACTTGTTCTGGTGCATTAGTGACAAAACGCTCGTTAGCTAATTTCTTTTGAACAGAAACTAAAAAACCGTTGAGGTATTTAAGTTCTTCATCCAGTTTTTGTCGCTCTTTTTCAATATCTACTTTACCTTCAAGAGGAATAAAAAATTCTAAGCCATTTGCACGAAAAGCCCCCCCTGCTTTTTCAGATGATGATTCTAGATAATCTACTCGAGCAAGCCGTCCCATTTTCTGAACCAGAGATTCAAAAGGAATTTCTTCTGAAAAGCCGATTACCTGAAGTGTCAATGCTTCCTTAAATCCGATTTGTTTTTCTTTTCTAAAATTTCGGATTCCACCAATTACCGACTTTGCTTTATCAAAACGATTGATAATTTCTAAATCAAACGATTTAAATTCTGGCCAATCACTTATAATCAATGCCTCGTTTTGGGATCGATCAGCCAAATCTTGCCAAAGTTCTTCCGTAAGAAAAGGCATGAATGGGTGTAATAGCTTTAAATTCTGTTCAAATAAAGTGCGAATTTCGCGAAGGGTTTTCCCATCAATTGGATCTCCATAGGCTGGTTTTATTGCTTCCAACAACCAAGAACAAAAATCATCCCAAATAAGTTTGTAAGAAGTCATCAAAGCATCTGATAAACGGTATTTATCAAAATGATCGTTGATTGTTTCTAAAGTTTGATGAAATCTATGACCGTACCATTGAAGTGCTTCTTGATTTACTGTGAATTGGTTTCTGTTTTCATCAACCTCCCAACCGTCAATTAGACGATACGCATTCCATATTTTATTCGCAAAACTTTTTCCTTGTTGACACAAGCTTTCGTCAAACAACAAATCATTTCCAGCTGCTGAACTAAACAATAATCCAACACGAACAGCATCAGCACCAAAATCCTCTATTAGTTTGAGGGCATCTGGAGAATTACCTAATTGTTTAGACATTTTTCTGCCTTGCTTGTCTCGAACAAGTCCTGTTAAATAAACTTTCGAAAAAGGTTGTTCTTTGCGGTATTCATATCCCGAAATTATCATACGGGCAACCCAGAAAAACAATATGTCCGGTCCCGTTACCAGATCTTTGGTTGGATAATAATAGTTTATCTCTTTATTATCGGGGTTACGGATTCCATCAAAAACAGAAATTGGCCACAACCAAGAGGAGAACCAAGTATCCAAAACATCATTATCTTGGCGAAGATCACAGGCTTTTAAATTTTTATTTCCTGATTTTAACTTTGCCATTTCTAATGCTTCCCCAATTGAAGTAGCCACTACAAAATCATCTGGATTATTGCTGTAATAATAAGCTGGTATTTGTTGACCCCACCATAATTGTCGGGATATGTTCCAATCTCGAATATTTTCCATCCAATGCCGATAGGTATTCTTGAATTTGGACGGAACCAAAGTAACATCATCAGATTCAAGTACGGCTTTGATTGCTGGTTTAGCAAGTTCCTCCATTTTTAAGAACCACTGGTCAGATAAACGTGGTTCGATAACTACTTTGGTTCGTTCAGAAGCTCCTACTTTGTGGAGATAATCTTCTTTTTTAACCAGTGCGCCTAAATCTTCTAATTCTTTTGAGACAGCTTTTCGAACTTCAAATCGATCCATAGCCTCATAATGAAGCCCATGGGAATTTAGGGTAGCATCTGAATTAAAAATATCAATAATATCTAACCCGTGTTTTTCTCCCAAACTCTTATCATTTAAATCATGTGCTGGGGTTACCTTTAAACAACCCGTTCCAAATTCTATTTCAACATAATCATCTTCGATAATTGGTATCCAGCGATTGGCTATTGGGACTTTTGCCTTTTTCTCTTTCAAGTGAACAAAACGCTCATCTTCCGGATGAATGCAAATTGCTGTATCTCCAAAAATAGTTTCAGGACGAGTTGTAGCTACTATTAAGGGTTTTTCAATACCCTCTACTTCATAGGCAATATGATATAAAAACCCTGCTTTTTCTTCATAAACAACTTCTTCATCAGATAAGGTTGTTTGAGCTTCTGGATCCCAATTAACCATGCGGTACCCCTTGTAAATCAATCCTTTATTGAATAGGTCAACAAACACTTGAATTACAGATTCTGACATTTCATCATCAAGGGTAAACTTGGTTCTGTCCCAATCACAAGAAGCCCCTAGTTTTTGAAGTTGGTTTAAAATTACTCCTCCATATTCTTCTGTCCAGTCCCAAGAGTGTTTCAGAAACTCTTCTCGAGTTAAATCATTTTTGGTAATTCCCTGTTCCTTCAATCGAGCTACGACCTTGGCCTCTGTTGCAATCGATGCATGATCGGTACCCGGAACCCAACAGGCATTAAAACCCTGCATTCGTGCTCTTCGAATCAAAATGTCTTGCAAAGAAACATTCAACATATGTCCCATGTGGAGTACACCTGTTACATTTGGAGGTGGTATCACTATTGAATATGAAGGACTTTCGTCTGGAGTAGATGCAAAATATTTATTTCTAAGCCAGTAGTCGTACCATTTCTTTTCGACAGTTGCGGCTTCAAATTTCGAGGAAATCGACATAATTGATCTGATTATTGTTATCAGTAACAAAAGTAATTTTCTTAAAGGGATTACAAAAGGAATCAGATCACTTTTGTCTTGCTTTTTTCTGTGAACTAAAATTATGTATATTGCATTGACAAATCAAAAGCTTATGAAAAATTTAATTACCGCTTTCAGTTTTTTTTTAGCGTTCAATTTTGGAAGCTTTGCTCAAACCAATGGGCCAAAAATTGAGTTTGAAAACAGTGTTGTTGATTATGGAGAAATCCCTAGAGGCAGTGATGGAATACGTGTTTTTAATTTTGTTAACACAGGTAATAAGCCCCTCGAAATAACCAAAGTTTACTCTTCTTGTGGCTGTACTATTCCTAAAAAGCCAGAGGCTCCAATTGCGCCAGGGAAAACTGGGAAAATACAAGTTAAGTATGATACCAACAGATTGGGTCCAATTCGTAAAACAATTACGGTAAATTCAAATTCTACAGAAACTCCCATTGTCTCTTTAAAAATTAAAGGAGTTGTTCATTAGTATTTACAACAAAGATTTTAAAAAAAACAGGTAAATAAGTTTTACTCCATTTATTATGACTGCTAAATTTATTTTAATCCCAGGCTTCCTTTTCAATAAGTGAGCCATATACCGCAGTTTTAAGTCTATTGCCTTTTTACCATTGATTGAAACTATTACATCTCCTACTTTCAAACCTGTTGATTCTGCCAGAGAACCTGTTCCTAGATTTGATATTTCGATTATGGATTGAAATCGCAAGCGTTAAACTTCTATCAAAAATATCTTAACACCGTTATTCTGTCTTTCCTCTTTGATTATATGAAGATCATCAGCTACAAAACTAATTTTTTCTTTGATTAAATTTTCGAATGTACATAGCAATTCAATTCCACTTAAATTGTGATAAAAAGGCAAAATGTTTTAGAATTTCTTTTTAAGATTAATTACTTATTTGGATAATTAAAAGTTACTTTGAAACGTCTTAATAGTTCGCCTCCAATACTTCCAATTCGATTGCCATCAATTAATGTTTAATAACCACTTACACTATCGGGATATGCAACTTTTATTTTTTTCAAGTTAAATGATCCCAATCGAAATGAAGGGATTTTTACCACGATCACCAAATACGTCACCATTGATTCCTATTCCCAAAAAGTTGGGAGAAAAAGAAGATGTTTTTACAATTTTTTTATGTTGATCAAAAAGTCAAAGTACATCAATTGAGCCACTATCAATTAAAAAAATCTTTCAATTACCTCTTTATTCTCTTGAGCAACAAAACCATTAACCAAGGATTTTTTGTTTTTAAATTGGATGAAGAGAATACTTTATTTCCTTAATGAAATAGCTATTTAATGCAAGGTTCTGTGCGTATTAGTTTAGTTACATGATTAACTGTGATTTTAAAATCTTTGAAAAGTGATGCACCAACAGTAACATCAATTTAAGCACCCATTCGTTTACTAAACTTAAAATTCTCTTCCTCCAGTGATAATATTTCACGATTTACGCTGCTCATGCAATCAATTTGAAAAGATCTGACTCTACCCAGAAAGCGCTTATCGATGCTGCATCGAAAAAACCCCTTAAATTAATTGAAGCTATGTTTTCAAAATCATGTACAGAAATCAAATCGTTGTTAAATAAAATGGTTTTATTAACACCATAATCTATTAAAAAACTTAAGGAAACCACATTTATTTGAACTGGTAATAATATGAGGTTATTGATTAATTCAAAAGAAAAAGTTCTTTTTATTACTCTTCAGGGAACTAAATACTGGATTGTGTAAACGCATAAAAGGGGCAATAAAAAGAAAATATAAATACTTCAACAAAAAAAGAATACTTCATGGTGTGGCAATTAATTTCGTATTCTATTTTAATTTTAATTTTAATTTAATTCGTAAAAAAGTACTCCAAAAAAAACAGAATTCACATTAAATACAATAAAAAACATTCCAATAAATATGATGTTTTTTTTTTTTAGATATTTATAAAATTTTTAATTTCAATATGCCCGTTTTATCCAATAAAGGAAGAAACCTTCCAGAATCTCCCATCAGAAAACTTAGTTCTTTTGCTGCGGAAGCTGAGTCCAAAGGGATTTATGTATTTCACCTCAACATCGGACAACCCGATATTGCATCTCCACAGGGTTCTATTGATGTAGTTCGTAAGAGCAAGCTAAAACTACTCCCTTATGAGTCTTCTGAAGGTTCGTTAAGTTTTAGGAAATCACTTTGTGCTTATTACAAAAGAAATGAGATTGATGTTCTTCCAAAAGATATTATTGTTACAACTGGTGCTAGTGAAGCAGTGGCATTTACCCTAAATTGCATTTGTGATGCAGGTGATGAAATCATCATACCAGAACCTTTTTATGCTAACTACAATGGTTTTGCAGCTGCTTCAAGTGTAAAAGTTGAACCTGTAATTTCTTTATTTGATGATCAATTTTGCCTTCCTCCAATCTCAACCATTGAAGAAAAAGTAACTTTAAAGACTAAGGCGATTTTAATCTGTAACCCCAGTAACCCAACTGGATATTTATACTCACAAGAGGAAATCGAATTGCTTGGAGATCTTGCCCTCAAGTATAATATTTTTTTAATCGTAGATGAAGTTTATCGAGAATTTATTCATGATGAAGTAAACAAACATTACTCGGTTTTACAATATGAAAAGTTGAAAGATCATGCAGTTATGATAGATTCGGTATCGAAGCGATACAGTCTTTGCGGAGCTCGAGTGGGATGTATGGTTTCAAAAAATAAAAATCTAATAGCAACTGCTCTAAAATTTGCACACCTCCGTTTATCACCAGCTACATTAGCTCTTATGGCCAGTGAAGCCGCTATCAATTCTGATCCAGAATATTTGATTCAAGTAAAAAATGAATATTCGGCACGAAAAAAAACCCTAATTGAAGCCCTTGAAAAAATCGATGGTGTTCGGGTATCCAATCCAAAGGGAGCATTTTACTGTATTGTGGAATTACCCGTTGAGGATGCAGAAGAATTTTCTAAATGGTTGTTAACTGATTTTACCTATCAAAACGAAACTATAATGCTTGCCCCTGCAGCTGGGTTTTATTCTACATCTGGGTATGGGAAAAAACAGATTCGAATCGGTTTTGTTCTCAACCAACAGAAGTTGTTACGTTCCGCTACAATTTTAGAAAAAGCATTGAAGGCTTATTCCAATTGAATTGAGTTTTCTATCTTGCATATTCTAAAAAACACAATTGAAAACCATTGATGAAAATAAATCCATAAAAGCATACAACACCTTTGGTGTAGAATGTTTTAGTGAGTATTTCACTCGTGTAAATACGGAAGAAGAGCTTCAGGAGATACTTTTGAAAAAAAGTTTTACAAAGAAGTTCATTTTAGGAGGTGGAAGTAATTTACTATTTACCAAGAACATATTGGGACTATGCATTCAAATCGATCTAAGAGGAATTACTGTTGTTGTTGAAAATGAAGATTATGTTGTCCTAGAAGTTCAGGCGGGTGAGAACTGGCATGAATTTGTAGTTTGGACAATCGATCAAGGATACGGTGGTTTGGAAAACCTATCGCTAATTCCTGGAAATACCGGCACAGCCCCTATTCAAAACATTGGTGCTTATGGTGTTGAATTAAAAAACAATTTTGTAAGCTGTAAGGCTGTGGATATGGAATCTGCAGAAATACGTGAATTCAATCTTCAAGATGTAGCTTTTGGTTACCGAACTTCTATTTTCAAAACAACTCTGAAAGGAAAATATGTGATCACTTCTGTTCAATTTCAATTAACCAAAAAAAAACATAAACTCAAAACAAGTTACGGAGCTATTCAAAAGGAACTAGGAAGTAAAGCTATAACTCCAAAAAGCATTTCTGAAGCAGTGATTTCAATTCGAGAACGTAAACTTCCAGATCCCAAAATTATTGGGAATAGTGGTAGTTTCTTTAAAAATCCAATAATCAAAAAAGAAGAATTTAAAATCTTACTAAAAAAATATCCCAACATACCGTTTTACAAAACCAATAATTCTGATGTCAAAATTCCGGCGGGATGGCTAATCGAATCTCTTGGATACAAAGGATACAAAAAAGGTGACGCTGGTGTTCACAAAGGTCAAGCACTTGTTCTGGTAAACTATGGTAATGCCTCGGGTCAAGAAATTCTAGAATTATCACAAGAAATTCAAAAAAAAGTAAAAGAGACCTTTAATATTGATTTAAAAATTGAGGTAAATATCTATTAATTACTCCTTATTCTTAGAGTCGAGTTGTAGAGTTACTGGTCCATCGTTACACAATGAAACCTGCATATCTTCACCAAAAATTCCAGTTGCTATGGGTTTGTTCAAAACTTTTCCTGCTTCTACGATAAAAGCTTCATACAAAGGAATTGCATGCTCATGTTTTGCTGCACGTATGTATGAAGGTCGGTTTCCTTTTTTAGTAGCAGCCATTAAAGTAAACTGACTGACCAAAAGGAGTTCTCCATTATTGTCGAGAAGAGAACGATTCATAATTCCATTTGAATCTGAGAAAATCCTAAGTTGTGTTGTTTTTTTGACGATCCAATTGACATCTTCAATAGTATCTGCCATTTCAATTCCCAACAAAACGACCAAGCCTTGTTTAATGGATCCAACGTTTTTTTTGATAACCTCTACTTTGGCATTTTTTACTCTTTGAATTACTACACGCATATTTAATTTCTGTAGGGGGTGTCTTCCTCCAAGAGTTGAAGATAACTTTTATATCGAGATGCAGCAATCATTTTATTTTCAACGCCATCTTTTACCGCACATTTAGGTTCATCTACATGAAGACAATTATTAAATTTACAAGAGTTTTTTATTTTTAAAAATTCAGGGAAATAATTCCCCAATTCTTCTGATTCCATATCAACAACTCCAAAACCCTTGATCCCTGGAGTATCTATTATTCTGGTATTTCCATCCAAATCAAACATTTCGGCATAAGTGGTTGTGTGCTGTCCTTGCTGATGTTGTTCAGAAATGATTTTTGTTTTTAAGTTTAAATTTGGAGCTATCGAATTAATTAAAGTAGATTTACCTACGCCACTATGTCCCGAAAACATCGAAGATTTGCCCTCCATTAATCTTGAAACAAAGTCTACGTCTTCTTTTTTAAAACTTGAAATCTGATAACAAGTGTATCCTATCTTTTTATAAATACTTTGCATGTAATTGATCTCTAGTTTTTCTTCATCAGAATACGTATCCATTTTATTAAACAATAAAATAGCTTGAATTTGGTATGCTTCGGAAGTGATTAAAAAACGATCAATAAAAGAAACAAACGTTGGTGGATTATTTAAAGTAATCAATAAAAAAGCTTGATCAATATTGGATGCAATAATATGGGTTTGTTTCGATAAATTCACGGATTTTCTAACAATGTAGTTATCACGAGGTTCAATTGCAGTAATTATTCCTAGTGATTCTACTTGTTTCTCTACTTCAAAATCAACTCTATCTCCAACTGCAATGGGATTGGTACTCTTTATTCCTTGTATTCTAAACTTCCCTTTTATTCTGCATGAATAAAATTCTCCACTAGTATCTTTTACAAGATACCAACTACCTGTTGAACGATAAACAATTCCTTTATTCAATTTAACAATTTAGAAAGTTTAAAGATAGGATAGAAATCTTTATGCGACAATTTCATTGACATATTTGCTATCTTTATGGAAAAATAATTCATGGCTCAAAAAGCAATTTTGATAATTCTCGATGGCTGGGGAAAATCTCCAAACCCTTTGGTTTCCGCTATCGATCAAGCACAAACTCCTTTTATCGATAGTTTGTATGAAAATTACTCCAGTAACAGTCTTCGAACCGACGGAATGCATGTTGGACTTCCAGACGGACAAATGGGTAATAGCGAGGTTGGTCATGTAAATCTTGGAGCTGGTCGTATCGTGTATCAAGACTTGGCAAAAATCAATTTAGCAATTGAAAACAATACGCTAAAAGATGAAATCGTTTTAAAAGAAGCCATTGCATATGCTAAGGTTAATGAGAAAAAAATTCATTTGATGGGTTTGATTTCTGACGGAGGTGTTCATTCTCACTTAAATCACATTATTGCTTTACTGGATATTTTAGCCGAAGAAAAAATGGATGAAGTTTATCTGCATGCTTTTACCGATGGTAGGGATGTTGATCCAATGTCCGGAAAAAAGTTCATTAAAAACATCGAAGAAACTATGTCCAAAACTACAGGGAAAATAGCTTCTGTAATTGGGCGTTATTATGCTATGGACAGGGATCAACGATGGGAACGTGTTCAAAAAGCATATGATCTTATTGTTCGTGGAAAGGGAACTGCCGTCAATGACTTTGCCAATGCAATTCAAGATTCGTATGATCAAAACATAACCGACGAGTTTATCGCTCCTTTGATTGCAAGAAATAAAGAGGGAAATGCCCTAGCTTCATTGGAAGAAGATGATGTAGTGATTTTCTTCAACTTTAGAACTGATCGAGGACGTGAATTGTCTCAGGCACTTTCACAAAAAGCATTTGTAGATCAGGGAATGAAGCCATTAAATTTACATTATGTCACCCTCACCAATTATGATAATTCTTTTAAAAATGTAAATGTTATTTTTGACAAAGAGAATCTAAAAGATACTTTGGGAGAAACCTTGTCTAAGGCTGGTAAAATCCAAATTCGAATTGCTGAAACTGAAAAGTATCCTCACGTTACTTTCTTTTTTAACGGTGGTAGAGAGGAACCTTTTGCTGGAGAAGAGCGTATTCTTTGCCCTTCCCCAAAAGTAGCTACTTATGATTTGCAACCCGAAATGAGTGCATTTGAAATTCGAGATGCAATCGTTCCTGAGATTCAAAAAGAAACTGCGGATTTTATTTGTTTGAATTTTGCAAATCCAGATATGGTGGGACATACTGGAGATCTTGATGCGGCGATTAAGGCCTGTGAAACCGTCGATAGTTGTACTCAGGCGGTTATCGAAGCTGCATTGACTCAAGATTACGCTACTTTAGTTATCGCTGATCATGGAAATTGTGAAACCATGATAAATCCTGATGGAAGTCCAAATACAGCTCACACAACCAATCCGGTTCCAATTATTTTAGTAGATAATCACAAGAAAAAAATAGCTTCTGGTGTTTTAGCAGACTTAGCTCCTACTATCCTTGATTTAATAGACATTGAACAGCCAGAGGCAATGACACAAAAATCATTACTCCTATGAAAATAATTTTAACATTCCTAACTTTAGTACTTTTCATCAGTTGTGATGAAGTGAAAAAGGTACCTGCACAAAAAACAACTGAAGTTACAATTCCAAATTCCTTAAAAAGTTTAACACTTGAAGGCGAAGAAATTCTTTTAGGAAAAATAACCTTAGCCCAATTAAAACTATTTTCACCATGGTATCAAAAGGAGTATGATTTTTATAAGTTAAATACATCTCAAGTTGAAGAACTGAAATCTCTATTGAAAGATGTTCAGATAACTTTACTTTTGGGAACTTGGTGCGAGGATAGTCAACGAGAAGTTGCGCCAATGTTTAAAATATTAAAAGAATCAGGATTTGCAATCGAGGATATGGAACTCATTGCTCTTTCAGAGGATAAAGATACACCTACTGGTCTCGAAAAAAAATATGAGCTCTTAAATGTCCCCACTTTAATTTTTTATAAGTACAATAAAGAATTGAATCGAATTGTAGAATTTCCTATCGAAACTTTGGAGCAGGATATGCTGAGTATTTTGAAAGATGATGGCTACAAAAACGCATATGCAAAATGAGTGCTATTGTTCTAAAGAATAGAGAGGAAATTGAATTGATGCGAGAAAGTGCATTGATTGTTTCTATGACACTAGGAATGCTTGCTGGTGAAATTAAACCTGGAATAAGTAGTTTAGAATTGGATGCAAAAGCGGAGGATTTTATTAGAGATCATGGAGCAGTTCCGGGGTTTTTAGGGCTCTATGATTTTCCCAATACACTTTGCATGAGTCCAAATTCACAAGTAGTGCATGGAATTCCAAATAAAAATCCTTTACAAGAAGGAGATATTATTTCGATCGATTGTGGCTCGCTCAAAAATGGTTTTTATGGAGATCATGCCTACACCTTTGCAGTAGGCGAAATTGATCCTAAAACAGAAAAACTTTTACGCATTACTAAAGAGTCTTTGTATAAAGGAATTGCCGAATTTAAAAATGGAAATCGCATTGGAGATCTTGCTTTTGCAATTCAAAACCATGCAGAGGCTGAGGGTTATGGTGTAGTTCGAGAATTAATTGGACATGGTTTAGGTACAGAAATGCACGAAGGTCCAGAAGTTCCCAATTATGGAAAAAGAGGAAGTGGTAAAAAATTCTTAGATGGAATGGTTCTGGCTATTGAACCTATGATCAACAGAGGAACCCACCGAATCAAACAGCTTAATGATGGATGGACTATTTTAACTGCTGACGGTTTACCTAGTGCACATTTTGAACATGATGTAGCTTTGATAGATGGAAAACCCGAGCTGCTCTCTACCTTTCAATACATTTATGAAACTCTCGGAATTGAGGGTGATGAAGAGACTCCCTTTCGAAAAGAAGCCTTGATTTTATGAAGTTGATTCTCAATCTTGTGCCCAGAACTTGGTTGATACAACTAAGTATCTTATTTCGTCCACTTATTAAACTTTATTTCATTGGTAATCGCTTTACAGATCCCATTGACGGTAGCAGCTACCGCAAATTTTTACCCTACGGATATCAAGAATTACGTAAGAACGCACTCTGTCCCGGAACCTTATCGCTGGAGCGACATCGTCTTTTGTGGCTTTATTTAGAACGAGAGACTTCTTTTCTCGATGATTCCATCAAAGTTTTACACGTAGCTCCCGAACAGGTTTTTTACAAAAAATTCAAGTCCTTTTCACATTGGGATTACACAACAACCGATCTTTTTTCTCCCTTGGCAGATGTGAAAGCTGATCTATGCGATCTCCCTTTTAAATCAAATACCTATGACTTAATACTCTGCAATCATGTTCTGGAACATATTCCAAATGATGAAAAAGCAATAAAAGAAATTTACAGGATTTTAAAACCAGGAGGAACAGCAATTCTTCAGGTTCCTTTAGATAAAAACAGAAATACCACATTTGAGGAAAATAGCATCGTGGATCCCAAAGAACGTGCAAAAATTTTTGGACAATATGATCATGTTAGAATTTATGGAAAAGATTATTATGATCGATTAATATCTACAGGTTTTGAGGCAACTGCTGTTGATTTTATAAATACATTATCAGAAAACGAACAAGAAAAATTTGGATTGCCCAAAGATGAGCGGATACCTGTAGTCAAAAAAAGTTAAATTACTTCTTCCATCCTTTAGAAAAATATTGCTTTATGGAGTCTTGGGTTGCGGTAATCCAGTAGGCTTCTGTGTTGGGTATAGACTCGATCATTTTGATACTTTTATCTAATGGCATTACCATCAAAGCAGTGGCATATGCATCTGCTGTCAAACAATCTGAGGCAATTACGGATGCACTCAAAATAGTTGATTTAACAGCAGTACCCCTTAGAGGATTTATTGAATGGACATGGCGTTCACCCGTGACCTCATCGATTTTAAATTTTCGATAATTTCCAGATGTAGCAATTGCTTGATTTTTTAAAGTTAAAGTTTGAATCAATTTTCGTTCCTCATTATGATTTGGGTCAACTATGGCAATTCGCCAAGGAGTTGACGATTTTGGGTTTTTCCCTCGAGCAACAATTTCGCCGCCAATTTCTATCAAAAAATCTGTTGCGCCTTGAAGTTCCAAATAACTAGCCAAAAGGTCAACGGAGTACCCTTTTGCCAGCGCGTTAAAATCGAGATAAGTTGCAATATTGTTTTTTAATACAGTGCCATCTGGAGTCAATTTCACTTTATCCCAACCTGTTATGCTCTGTAAAAAAGCTTTCTTTTGATCGGTAAGTATTTCTGGTTTATTTTGGGGACCAAAGCCATAGGCATTTACCCAGGATCCAACTGTGGGATCAAAATAACCTTCTGTCTTGTTCCATACTTCAGTACTTTTTTCGAAAACTCTTTTAAAATGAATATCTACAGATAACAATGAATCTCCTTTATTTATTCTAGAGATGTCTGAATCGGGAAGGTAGGTAGACATGGAAGAGTTGATGACTGTAAACAGAGAATCTATTCCCATTTGAATCAGATCGGAACTTACATTGATTTCACCATATTGAACCGAATATGTTGTCCCCAAAGCGAAACCTTGATGCTTTATTATCTGCTGACTGTCTTTGCAACCAACTACAAAAAAAAATAAGAAAATAAGATTACGCATGAGGTTCTATTTTTTGAAGTCCTTGAAAATTAATTGCATAAGGATCTTTTTTGGTCAAGGGCAGTTCATAGTTGTCTGCGTGAGCCAACCCTACTCCTGCATAATATGTTGTAGCCTCGAACTTCTCTGCATGAGAATGAACTGTTTCCATCAAGGCTTTATCATATTCTAAAGGATTGTTGGGGTAAGAAACTGAACGCACAATTACAAAGTGTAATTTTTTATCCTTTAGGCAAACGAATTGAGGGTCTTTTTTGAGTTCTGAATTGACGGTCATAAACTCAAAACCTTCTTCTTCCATTCTTTTCCCAACAACTTCCATCGCTAAGTTGTGTAGCTCTTGTTCAGTCATAAATTTACATTTAAAAAAAGGTTGCTCACATGAGAACAACCTTTTTTTTAGTATTAACCTCCAAAATCGTCAAAACGAACATTTTCAGGTGGGATTCCAAAATCGTCAGACATCCGCTCTACCGCTTGGTTCATAAGTGGTGGTCCACAGAAGTATACTTCGATATCCTCTGGAGCTTCATGTTTTGATAAGTAGTTATCTATTACTACTTGGTGAACAAAGCCTCTAAAGCCATCACCTTCTCCATCTAATCCTTCTTTAACTTTCCAGTTATCCTCTTCAAGAGGTTCGGATAAAGCCACATAAAATTTAAAATTAGGGAAATCTTTTTCAAGAGCACGGAAATGTTCTAAATAGAAAAGTTCTCTCTTTGAACGTCCTCCATACCAAAACGTAACCTTACGACCAGTTCTTAAAGTTCTAAAAAGTTCATACAGGTGTGATCGCATTGGTGCCATCCCAGCACCACCTCCAACATAAAGCATTTCAGACTCTGAAGGGTTGATGAAAAATTCACCAAAAGGCCCAGAAATAGTAACTTTCTCTCCTGGTTTTTTTGAGAAAATGTATGAGGAGGCAATTCCGGGATTGACATCCATCCATCCATTTTTATTTCGATCCCATGGTGGTGTTGCAATACGTACATTCAACATTACTTCTTTTCCTTCTGCAGGGTAAGAAGCCATAGAATATGCTCGCTCCACTGACTCTGGGTTTTTCATTGTCAGAGGCCACAAATTAAAATTATCCCATTCCATTTTGAACTTATCAGATTCTCCAGGGTGTTCCTCTGGGTGAGCGGAAATGTCAATATCAGAATATTTAACCTCACATTCTGGGATTTCAATCTGAATGTATCCACCAGCCTTGTAATCCATTTCTTCGGGTAACTCAACTACAAATTCTTTGATGAAAGAAGCAACATTCCAATTACGAACTACGTTTGCTTCCCATTTTTTTATTCCAAAGACCTCTTCAGGAACTTGGATTACCATGTTTTCTTTGACCTTTACTTGACATCCTAAACGCCATCCATCTGCAATTTCTTTACGAGAAAAATGTGGTTTTTCAGTAGGAAGGATTTCTCCTCCACCTTCCATAATTTGACACTTACACTGTATGCATGTACCTCCACCACCACAAGCGGATGGCAAAAATATTTTGTTATTCCCTAGGGTAGTTAACAACGTACTCCCTGAAGAAACTTCAATATTGTTTTCACCATTAATTATCAAGTCAACTGGACCTGACGGCATTAGTTTGGCTTTAGCACCCAAC
Organism: uncultured Flavobacteriales bacterium; assembly: GCA_913020155.1. Lineage (GTDB taxonomy): Bacteria > Bacteroidota > Bacteroidia > Flavobacteriales > Flavobacteriaceae > Arcticimaribacter. The sequence goes on along the minus strand of CAJWBA010000010.1, from coordinate 11,278 downwards.
AACATTCCTACCAATAAAAATGTGATTAATAAGAAAACAACAATACTAGCTAAAATAATAGTATAATCCATAAATGATTTTATAATTTAATACCCATGAAACTCATAAATCCAATTGCCATCAAACCCGTAATGATGAAGGTGATTCCGAGACCTCGAAGAGGTGCTGGGACGTTTGAATAGGTTATTTTTTCTCGAATAGCAGCTATGGCAATAATTGCCAAAAACCATCCTATTCCGGATCCAAATCCGTAAACTCCTGATTCGAGCACTCCACCAAAATCTTTTTGTTGCATAAACAGTGATCCTCCCAAGATTGCACAGTTTACTGCGATTAGGGGTAAAAATATCCCCAGGGCTCCATAAAGCGCAGGAGCAAATTTTTCTACAATCATCTCGACCAGTTGTACCATTGACGCAATAACAGCGATGAACATGATAAAGCTTAAAAAACTGAGATCAATTGATGCGTATTCTGAACCTAGCCAAGTTAATGCACCTGGCTTAAGTAAATAGGTGTCTAATAAAAAGTTGATCGGTACCGTAATTGATAAAACAAATATTACAGCAAAACCTAAACCAACTGCTGTTTTCACTGTTTTTGAAACTGCCAAATAGGAACACATTCCTAAGAAATAGGCAAATATCATATTCTCAATGAAAATACTTTTTACAAATAAATTAATGTATGATTCCATGATTTAGTTTTTTTCAATGAGTTTTCGGTTTCCAGAACGTTGAATCCAAATAAAGATCCCAACAGTAATCAATGCCATGGGTGACAAGAGCATTAAACCATTGTTTTCATACCCCATTTCATAAAGTGCATCTGGTACTACTTGATATCCAAATAGTTTTCCTGAACCTAGTAATTCTCTGAAAAATGCCACAACAATTAAAATAAATCCATATCCTGCTGCATTACCAACTCCATCCAGAAATGATGCCCAAGGGCGATTGGCTAGAGCAAATGCTTCAAGTCTTCCCATTACGATACAATTGGTTATGATCAGTCCAATAAAAATGGATAGCTCCTTGTAGACATCATAAGCATAAGCTTTAAGTACTTGATCTACCAATACTACCATTGCAGCTACTACTACTAATTGAACAATGATTCGAATCCGATTTGGAATTAAATTTCTTAGTAATGAAATAATGACATTAGAAGCCGCCATAACCACAATAACCGAGATGCTCATTACGATGGCTGGTTTGAGTTGAACGGTAATCGCTAATGCAGAACATATACCTAAAACCTGAACTGTAATTGGATTGTTATCATCCATTGGATCAGATAACAGGGCTCTGTTCTTTTTTGAAAACAAAGCATCTTTACCTTTATTGACAAAAAATAAGCTTGGTTTTTGTGAAGGTGTATTTTTTTGCTTCATGAAATTAATTTTGGTAAGCAATTGTGTTGGTTTCTTCAACTACTTCTTGTGTTGGAACTTCTTCAATAGTTTCTTCTATTAACTCTTTTGACAGGGTTGCTTGAGTCAATTTAAAGTATGGATTGTAATGAGCTAACCGTTCCGAGATCATATCTGTAACACCATCCCCAGTTATTGTTGCTCCAGAAATTGCATCAACCTCGTGGTCGTCTTTATCCAGACCATTTGGGTCATTGTTGGTTTTGGAAACTACAATCCCAACAAGTTCTCCATTAGCATCAAATATGGTTTCACCAACAAAGAGATCTTGAAACCACTTTTGTGTAATTTCTGCTCCCAATCCAGCTGTTTCGCCTTTGTGGTCAAAAACTGCCCCTTTAATCGTTTTCATATCACTTTCTAAAGCTATGTAACCCCAAATAGCATCCCACAGACCTGCTCCACGTAAAGGGACAATATAAAAAGTGTGAGCTTCTACTTCAGCTACATACAAAGGAAACCGTTGTTGCTCAACAGGCTTTTTTACCTCTGTTCCTAACTGAATTTTAAAAGCATTTACATCCTCATCGGGAACACCCTTGAGTGTTAATGCTAGTTGTTGCTTTATGTATTCATTGTACAATTTTTCAGCTCCATCTCGATCAGTGTCGATTCCGATGGTAGAAAGAATGTTTTGCATTTGTTCTTTACGAACATTTTCATTTTGTTTTTCTTTGAGTGATGTTGCCGTGAAAGCCAATGAAGAGGCCACTACAAATACCATAATTGTGGCAAAAAGAAAAGTGTATGAATTACTGTCTCTGTTCATAATTAAGCTGTTTTAAGTTGCGCTGATGACCAACGCTTTTTTCGTTTTGAAATATTGGCTTCAACCACGTAGTGATCAATTGTTGGTGCAAATACATTCATCAATAAAATTGCCAACATTACCCCTTCTGGATAAGCAGGGTTGAATACTCGAATAAGAATACAAAAGACACCGACCAATACACCATAAATCCACTTTCCCTTATTGGTCTGTGCTGCAGATACTGGATCAGTAGCCATAAATACGATACCAAAGGCAAATCCACCAACTACTAAATGATTCATCCACGGAAAACTCATTAGAGCATTTGCTCCCCAAAGATTAAATAACAATCCCATTAGTGCAGCGCCTATAATTCCTCCTATCATGATACGCCAGCTTCCAACACCTGTAAGAATAAGTATAAGTGCTCCTACTCCTACCCATAGTGCTGATGTTTCAGCAATTGAACCAGGTATTGATCCATTGAACATTTCCATCATAGAATAACTCACATCATTCCCAGCTGCCAGAGACCCAAGAATAGTTTCGCCAGAAATAGCATCAACATTTGAAGCCTCAGAGACCCAAACTTTGTTCCCAGACATGTATGTTGGATAAGCGAAAAAGGCAAAAGCTCTAGCAGTTAATGCTGGATTCAAAATATTCATACCTGTACCTCCAAATGCTTCTTTTGCTATCAAAACTGCAAAGGCAGTTGAAATACCAACCATCCACAAAGGAATATCAACAGGCATAATCATTGGTATTAAAAGTCCCGTTACTAGGTATCCTTCATTTACTTCGTGTCCTCGATAAATTGCAAAAATAAATTCTATGGTCAAGCCAACCACGTAGGATACAATTATCATTGGAACAATTTTGTACGACCCATGAATAAATGCATCCATAATAGTAAAAACTTCTCCAGTTTGAGAGTAATATTGAAATCCTGTATTGTAAATACCATAGATCAGTGCAGGGATAAGTGCAATAATTACGGTAACCATAGTTCGCTTTAAGTCTACTGCATCTCTGATGTGAGCTCCTTTTTGAGTTGTATGATTGGGTACAAACATAAAGGTCTCAAATGCATTAATAGCTGGGGCAAATTTCTCCCATTTTTCTCCTTTAGCAAAAGGTTTTTTTATTTGGTCAATTTTATTTCTTAAAAAAATCATATATATTAATTTTATCCTACTTCTTTAATCATTAACGCTATCCCTTTTTTTATGATATCTTGTGCTTCTGTTTTTGAAGTCGAAGCATAATCTATCAATCCAAAGTCTTCAGGAACTACTTCATAAATCCCAAGAGCTTCCATTCTTTCAATATCTTCTAAAATACAGGCTTTGATAAGTTGCATCGGAAATATATTCATTGGAAAAACTTTTTCCATTTCGCCTGTAACCACTAATGCTCGTTCTTCACCATTAAGATTGGTTGTAACTTTTGCTTTCTTTGATCCAAACAACCAAGAAAGTGAGGTTTTTGAAATACTTGGAATATGGTTATCTACAAAGGGTAGCCATCCAAACATACGGTATGTATTCCCTTCTGGAATAACGGAAACTAAATTGTTGTAATAACCTGCATAGCCATCTTCTGATGTAGTTGTACCGCTCAACAAATCTCCATTGATCACCCGAACTTCTTCTTCTTGATTCATGTCAGACGCTTCTAAATAAGGTTTCAACGCAGCCCCAATTTTGGTTTTGTAATATTGTGGCTTTGCAACTGAAGAACCAACAATTGCAATAGTACGTTGGGCAGAAAATTGTCCTGTGGAGAATAAAATCCCAAGGTTGACTACATCTTCTGGTTCAATAACCCACACTCTATCGCCGTAGTTGATCGGATCAATCCGATGGATTTGAACTCCAACATTACCTGCTGGGTGTTTCCCAGAAACCCCAATTAACTCAGCATCCTTGATGGCTCCAAAAAAGCCATTAAACGATTCATCGAAGGTTAAATTTACATTACCTGATGTAAGTTTTTTGAGGACAGAAATTCCTTTTTGAAAATCTTGCTTATTATTTTTTAATAAAAATTCATAATCAACATCTAGTGGTGCTGTAGAATAAGTTGAAATAAAAATTGATTTTGGTGAATCTTCAGGCTGAGCTATTGTGTTGTAAGGGCGTTGTTTTATGAAAGACCAACTTCCACTTTTAAGAATAACTTCTTTAATTGCCTCCGCGTCCATAGTTTCAAAATTAGACACATCATGTGTAATGGCCTCTTCTGATTCATCTGCAGTGATAAGCACTTGAAGAATTTTACGTTTAGCTCCTCTCAGAATTGAAGTTACTTCCCCAGAGACAGGAGAAACAAAATGAATTCTTGGGTTTTGTTTTGAAAAGAATAAAGGAGATCCTTTTTTTACAGATTCACCTTCTTTAACAATTAGTTTAGGTGTGATGTTAAAAAAATCATCAGGATTAAGTACAAATGTCTTGGGTCTTGGTAATTCGACCAAAATCTTGTTTGCTTCACCAACTAAGTTTAAATTTGATCCTCTTGGGATACGGATGTCTTTGGACATGAAATGAACTTTTAAATTCTAAAAATCATGCAAATTTACTAATTTAAACAGACTAGTAAAAGTGGAAGTAAAGGGAATTTATTTTATTTATACTCATTCTAAATAAATTGTTTAACCTGCGTTCAAAACCAACAACATTAAAAATGAATTAATCCATAATGTTGTATCTTTAATGAATGAATGACTTTAGGACATATCCAGCTCTTTTTTTAACCCTATTTTCATTCTTTTTGGGGCATACTCAAGTCTTGAAAGAAATAACAAATGTTGATTTTCTAAAAAGTATTTCTTTTAAATCTGAAACGGGCAAACATCAATTTCCCCTGATTACAAAAGAAGAAACTTTCACTCTTCAATTTGACGATCTTTTAGCTGAAGATAACGATTATTATTATGTGATCGAATACTTGGATCACGACTGGAAGTCCTCAAGCTTGTATAAAAACGAGTACCTATTGGGTATTGATAATCAGAGAATTTCAAACCACAAAAGTTCTTATGGGACTCTTCAACGCTACACTCATTATGAGTTGACCTTTCCCAATGAAAATACTCAATTTCTAAAATCAGGAAATTACATGATTTCTGTATTAGATTCGAATGAAGAACTTATGTTTCGAAGGAAATTTTTGATTTATGAGAGACTTGCTACAATTGAAGCTGGTGTTTTTAGAAGCAGAGAACTCAATCAGTTTTCAACCCATCAAACGGTTCAATTTTCTGTTAAACTGATTGGTGTAAATATACGTAACCCTAATAAAGATTTGAAAATCGTTCTTCTTCAAAACGAACAATGGGATAGTGCCAAGAAACTTTCAAAACCTCAATACATCATAGGAAATGAATTACATTTCCGTTATGATCTTCCCGCGCAATTTCAAGGTGGAAATGAGTTTTTTCGTTTTGACACTAAAGACAATCGTGTAACAAACCCGAGTATTAGCTTCGTTGAGCAGGAAGAACTTTTTCAAACATATTTATTTACAGACCCCGAAAGAGCTAATTACCCCTATACCTTTAACCCAGACATTAATGGCGATTTTGTAATCAACACAGTATTGGGTGAAGATCCTAATACGGAAGCCGATTACACTCAAGTGCACTTCAGCTTGGCAAAGCAGTATACCCTCAGAGACGAGGAAATATTCCTTTACGGTAAATTTTCAAATTATGAATTGATTGAAAAATACAAAATGATTTACAATCCAAGTTATGAGGTTTTCGAAGCAACCTTAATTTTAAAACAAGGTTTTTACAACTATAAATATGTCTGGAAAACTGAAGAGGGATTGGAAAAAAATAAAATTAGTGGTACCCACGCTATCACAGAAAACCAATATTTAATTTTACTTTACGTTTGGGACATTGGAAATCAATATGATGCATTAATTGGAGTAAAAACAATTTCATCTTTTGGTATAAAAAATTAACACTTTTTTTGTTAATAATCATTATATTGCATTTAAGTGTTAATCTAACCTAAGATGATTCAACAAGTAACAAAAGGGATTCGAGTTTCGGTAGAAACAAGTTATGAAGGGAGTTTCTTAAAAAATAGTATTCCCCATCATTCTTTTCGTTATTTAATTACCATTGAAAACCAAAGCAAAGAGACAGTTCAACTTATCAAAAGACATTGGATAATTAAGGAAAGTTGTAAACATCCTCAAATTGTGGAGGGATTAGGAGTAGTTGGAAAAAAACCCATAATTAAATCAGGGCAAGTAGTTCAATATGAATCTGGCTGTACCCTAAATTCTCTTACTGGATCAATGAAAGGATACTACACCATGATTAATCATAGTTCTACTAATGAATTTAGATTAGAAATTCCTGTTTTTCAACTGGAGACCCCTTTTTCTTTAAATTAAAATAACTTAGAGGGGCATATGAACAATTTTTTTTGTTACAAAAAATTCTTCTTCATAGAAATTAGACAGAGCAAATATTTGTGCTTTAGGAAAATTTTTTAGTTCTTCAGTCAAATCTCCTCCCTTCAAATACAATATACCATTGGGTAAGTTATGTTTACTCTTTTTACTAATATTTTTTTTTATCCAAGGAACAAAAACATCCATTCGGGTTACTGCTCTACTAACCACAAAATCAATTGATCTTTTAAATTCTTGAGCTCTTTGATGTCGTGCTTTTACATTTCTCAAATCTAAAGCTTGACTTATTTCTTGGACCACTTTAATTTTTTTTCCGATGCTATCAATTAAATAAAAATCTACTTGAGGAAATAAAATTGCCAATGGAATACCTGGAAATCCACCACCAGTTCCAACGTCTAGAATTTGACTGCCCGGTGCGAAATCAATCAAACGCGCAATACTCAATGAGTGAAGTACATGCCTTTCATAGAGTTCGTTAATATCTTTTCGTGAAATCACATTTATTTTCTCGTTCCAATTCTTGTAAAGTGAATCCAATTGATTAAATTGCTTTGTTTTTCTGGGAGATAATCCTGGAAAGTAATGATCAACGATATTCAAAATATAAATTTTTTCCAAAAATAGAATTAGTTAAAGAAATAACCCAAAATTTATTGACCAAGTATGTCTAGAGAAATAAAACCACTACGATTTTCAAGAAAAGATCCAAAAAAATTCTTCATAACTCTAAACAAACGTGTAAACGAGCATTTCAAAAAAATAAATACCCCTAAAACAGGAAACTGGAAACTGTATGCAAAAACAGGGTTTATGTTTACACTGTTTGTAACTCCATACTTTTTAATCTTGTTTACGGATTTTAACGCTTGGATAAAACTAGCTCTTGCTTTGGTCATGGGTGTTGGTATTGCTGGCGTTGGAATGAACGTTATGCACGATGGAAACCATGGGTCTTTTTCAAAAATTCCATGGATTAACAAACTTATGGGTGCTAGTATTTACTTTTTAGCTGGAAATGTTCACAATTGGAAAGTTCAACACAACATACTGCATCATACCTATACAAATATCCATGGACATGATGAGGATCTTGAAGCCGGACGAATCATTCGTTTTTCAAAACACAGCGAATGGTTATCGATCCACAAATATCAACATTTATACTTTGTATTTATCTACGGTCTCTTGACTTTAAATTGGGTTCTAACTACAGACTTTCAACAAACCTACCGATATATAAAACGAAAATTGACCTATAGAAACTCACTTCAGCCCTTACGTCAGTGGTTTATTTTAATCTCAACAAAGTTGATCTATTTTGGGATTTGGATCGTAATTCCAATGTTGTTTTTGGAGATAGCATGGTGGAAAATTTTAATCGGCTTTTTCCTAATGCATTATGTTGCGGGTTTAATTTTGAGTCTGGTATTCCAATTGGCTCACATCATCGAAGATGCCCAAATGCCGTTACCTGACAAAAAGACTGGTACAATGAAAAACACATGGGCAATTCACCAATTGCTTACCACAGTTAATTTTTCAACCAAAAATAAATTTGTGAACTGGTTTACTGGAGGCTTAAATCACCAAATAGAACATCACATTTTCCCAAATATTAGCCACATACATTACACAGATATTGCTAAAATTGTAAAAAAAACCGCAAAAGAATTTAATTTACCCTACAACGAGTACAAAACTACCAGAAGTGCCTTATTTTCGCATTTTAAATATCTAAAACAAATGGGGCTTCAACCTTCTTAAACTCGTTACTGTTATGAAAGCATTATCGGAAAGAATTAACAGCCTGCCTGTTTCGGCAACTTTAGCTATGGCTGCAAAAGCACGCGAACTAAAGAAAAATGGCATTGATGTGATTGGACTCAGCCTGGGAGAACCTGATTTCAATACTCCTGAGTACATCAAAAATGCTGCAATACAAGCAGTAAACGACAACTACAACTCCTATTCACCTGTCGATGGATATGCTGATTTAAAGGATGCTGTTTGTACAAAATTTAAACGTGACAATAATCTTCACTACATACCTTCACAGATTGTAGTTTCTACAGGAGCCAAGCAATCGATTGCAAATTTGTGCATGATATTGCTCAATCCTGGAGATGAAGTATTGCTCCCTGCACCGTATTGGGTAAGTTATTCAGCAATTGCAACTTTGGCTGAAGCAAAATCAATCGTCATTCCTTCTTCAATTGAAACAGATTTCAAGATTACTCCTAAACAATTAGAAGCTGCTATTTCACCGAAGACAAAATTGATCATGTTTAATTCACCCAATAACCCCAGTGGAACAATCTATACTGAGGCGGAATACAGAGCTTTGGGTAAGGTGTTAGAAAAATACCCAGATATTTACATCCTATCTGACGAGATTTACGAACACATCAATTACGGAATTCCACACTTTAGTATTGCTGCAATTCCAGAATTGTATGATCGTACAATTACAGTAAATGGTGTTGCAAAAGCTTTTGCAATGACGGGTTGGAGAATTGGTTACATAGGAGGTGCAGAGTGGATTGCAAAGGCTTGTAACAAAATGCAAGGACAAATAACCAGTGGAGCAAATTGTATAGCACAACGGGCTACCATTACCGCACTTTTAGAACCGGTAAGTAGAATTCAATTCATGGTCGATGAATTTAGTCATCGTAAAAACCTAGTTATCGGATTATTATCCCAGATTAAAGGGTTCAAACTAAACATACCTGATGGCGCTTTCTATGTTTTCCCAGATATTTCTTTTTACTTTGGAAAAACAATTGATGGGACAACCATAAATAATGCAAGTGACTTTGCATTGTTTTTATTAGAAAAAGCACATGTTGCAACCGTCACTGGCGGAGCCTTTGGCAATGAGAATTGTATTCGAATATCCTATGCCGCATCTGAAGAGAACATTAAAGAGGCCGTTAAACGTATTATAAGAGTATTGTCTTAAAATCATAACTACTCTTTAAACAAAAATCGGCAAAAGTCGGTTTTTGTTTATTTAAATTTTCATTAACTAATTGTCCAGAGTTCCAAATCGTAAAAAATCTACTCATGTGATTTGCTGCCGTCAACAAACAAAAAAATTCATCTAAGACCAAAAAAAAGGATTCAAACCCTAAAAGTAATTAGCGCATTATTGATTATTGTCATTCAGAAATGGTAACTCATTTACGTTATTTTAAAATTCTTTTGAAAGACGTAATTCCACAAATAAAAAAGCCAACATATGCCGGCTTTTTTATTTATCCATTTACAACCTCCTCTTGATGGTTTATTGATTCTTGGTGGATTGCTTTGAAAATCTTCAAAATAAATTCTTCTGACAAACCTCGATCTTTTCCATCTAAAATCATTTTACCTAGAATCTCATTCCATCGTTTATTTTGAAGAACTGCAACGTTCTTAGATTTCTTCAACAAACCTATTTCTTCTGCAACCAACATCCGTTTTCCCAAAGTATCAAGGATAGTCTGGTCTGAGATATCAATTTGAGTACGAAGATTATTTAGAGCAGTGTTGTAAGCCTCTTCTTGATCGCTTTCCTTTCGGATTTTGAGATCTTTCATAATTTGAATTAACCTTGTTGGTGTAACTTGTTGAGCAGCATCGCTCCAAGCGTTGTCTGGATCCCAATGTGATTCCACCATCAAACCATCAAAATTAAGATCTAAAGCTGTTTGACAAATATCAAAAATTAAATCTCTTTTACCCGCAATGTGAGAAGGGTCACATATCATAGGAAGGTCTGGAAATTTATTTTGTGCTTCTACTGCGATCTGCCATTCAGGATTATTTCGGTATTTTGTCTTTTCATATGACGAAAAGCCTCTATGAATTAAACCAAGTTTTTTGATATTAGCAGTGTACAAACGTTCTACTCCCCCGAGCCAAAGCGCCAGATCAGGATTAACAGGATTTTTAACCAGTACAATTTTATCGGTTCCTTCTAGAGCATCTGCGATTTCTTGCATTATGAAAGGACTTACAGTTGATCGAGCGCCAATCCACAAAATATCCACATCGTGTTCGATCGCCAACTTTACATGATCTTTATTTGCAACCTCTGTAGCTGTAAGTAAACCCGTTTCTTCTTTAGCTTTTTGTAACCACTTCAAACCAATTGCTCCAACGCCTTCAAACATTCCTGGGCGGGTTCTTGGTTTCCATATTCCTGCACGAAGAACCGTTACGTCTGAATCTTTTAACTCATGAGCAATTTGTAATACTTGTTCCTCTGTCTCTGCACTACAAGGTCCTCCAATTACAAATGGGTGGGAAAGACCAAAGTCGTCAAGCCATTCTCTCATCTTAGATTTATTTTCCATTTTATTTTATTTTACTAATTCCGTTTAATATTGATGTTAATTGATTGGTGTTTTTCATTTCCTGAAACAATTCCTCATAGTCATCATTGACCAGCAAGCTTTTGAAGTGCTCTAAGTTTTTTATGTATGCGTCTAAAATTTCGATTACATTTTCTTTATTCTGTTCAAAAATAGGGGTCCACATTGCAGGGGAACTTTTAGCTAAGCGAACAGTTGATTCGAATCCGCTTCCAGCAAGATCAAAGATATTATTCTCATCTTCTTCTTTCTCAAGAACAGTTTTTCCTAACATAAAAGAACTAATGTGTGATAAAT
>CAJWBA010000009.1 GCA_913020155.1 uncultured Flavobacteriales bacterium | reverse complement strand
GCGCATTGAGCTTTAATTGAAACACAAACAATAGGGTAAATACAATTAAAGATTTGGTAATGAACGATTTATTTTGTTTATCAAAAACAACATCTACACAATTACCCTCCAGAACAGTTGGATTATTTCTTCTTGTATTCATATCAAAATCACCAGTTCCGTTAAAAGATTTTATGCATACTGAAGATCCGTAAGACATAAAAAAGTTAAATGATGTTCTTTAATATCATAAATATATCAAATAATTAAGATATTTCAATCCTATAAAATAAATATAAAATATTCAAAATAACAAACAGTGATTCATCTAAAAATGCTAAATAAAAGGATATTTTGCATTTAAACTATTGATAAAATGATTTAAACCTTGTAGGGGCTTAGATAATTTATAGTGCCATTCGTAAAAATTTTTATTAGTAAAGTTCCTTTTTTTTATTAAATTTTGTCTTACTTAAATAGTGAAACAGATAATTTCTATATTAGTTAAGATAATGTAGGTTTTATATGGAGTAAAATTTTCTTGATAATGAACAAAATATTCAAAATATCTCTGATCTCAGCTTTAGCTGGTTTTTTATTTGGGTTTGACACCGTAGTTATTTCTGGCGCAGACCAACAACTCCAAAATCTCTGGAATACTTCTGATCTCTTTCATGGAACTTTTGTGATGTCTATGGCATTATGGGGAACTGTTCTCGGTGCGATTTTTGCAAGTTATCCGTGTAATCATTTTGGTCGTAAAAACACTTTAATCGGGATAGGGTTTTTGTATCTGATTTCTGCACTAGGATCTGGTTTGGCTATTGACGCATATAGCTTTTCATTTTTTAGATTCATAGGAGGAGTTGGTGTAGGCGCATCGACCATTGCAGCACCAACCTATGTCTCTGAAATTGCTCCAGCGGATAAAAGGGGAAGACTTGTAGCGCTCTATCAACTCAATCTTGTATTTGGAATTTTAATCGCATTTATTTCTAATTTTTTACTGAAAGATTTTGGGGTTCAACCTTGGCGTTGGATGGTTGGAATTGAGGCAATACCTGCCACTTTGTACCTTATTGGAATAATAACCGTACCTAAAAGTCCACGTTGGGTTCTATTTAAAAAGAAGGACCCAAAACAGGCTCAGATTATTTTTAAAGAAATTAATGGAAAGGTGCTTAGCGATTCTGAATTAGCTGAAATTCAAGCAGATCAAGATCCCGAAAAACAAAAACCATTATTTTCTAAAACATATCGTTTTCCCATACTTTTGGCATTTTTACTTGCCTTTTTTAATCAACTTTCAGGTATCAATGCCTTTTTATATTATGCTCCAAGAATTTTTGAATCCGCTGGTCTCCAAGAAAGTGCAGCTTTACTGAGTAGTGTTGGTATTGGTGCAACAAATTTAATTTTCACCTTATTGGGCTTGTATCTGATTGATCGTGTTGGTAGAAGAATTTTAATGATAATTGGTTCAATAGGATACATTGTTTCACTTAGTTTGGTAGCTATTGCATTCATAAAGGGTTGGCAAGGCATGAGCATTCCTGTCTTTTTATTTCTCTTTATTGCCTCCCATGCCATAGGTCAGGGAGCTGTAATTTGGGTTTTTATTTCAGAGATTTTTCCCGATAATCTTCGTGCTCAAGGACAATCCTTTGGATCTTCTGTACATTGGGTGCTTGCCGCCCTAATTACTTTGGTAATGCCCATTGCACTTTCTGCTTTTCCAAACCCAGGCTATGTCTTTCTATTGTTTGCAGTAATGATGGTTTTCCAACTTATTTTTGTCTTATTTATGATGCCAGAAACTAAAGGTACTTCTTTGGAACGTTTAAGCAAATTGTTAACCCAATAGCAAATGAAAAAAAGTTAATGTGAAACCACGGTTAATCCTCTAAGGATTCCGCAGAAAAAGATTCTAATTCTATATCGAAGTAATATTGTATTAGAATTGGACGACAACAAACCTCACAATCTTCAATGTATTGTTGTTCAAGTGAAGAGGGTTCTAGTAACATTGAAATCTGTTCCCAACAATAAGGACATTGAAAAAAGTATTCTTCCATCAGTTCTCTATTGCCATAAGTTCCTCAGCAACAACTTCCCATTTTTGCATTAGATCAGCTAAATGGTCTTTCTTGCCGTTATATTTTTCAAAAAAATTGGGCTCCAGAATTGTTGCTTCATAGTTGATTTCTAATTCTAAATCAATAGCCTTTACATCATTTTCTAAATCAACTATTTCACTTTCTATCTTAGACTGGCGGTTTCTGAGGGACTTTATTTTTTTTTGAGTTTCGTAATCATTCTTTTGATCAGCAGTTTTTAGACTTTTAGTTTTTTCTTTAAATTCTAAAGTAACCAAAGAATCTAAATTTTTCTGTTCCAAATACAGATTAATATCTCCCAAATACTCTTTGAGTTTATGGTCCTTAAATTCCAAAACTCTATCACTCAAACCTTGCAAAAAATCTCTATCATGAGAAATTAAAATTAGAGTTCCTTCAAATTTTCGTAAAGCTTCTTTTAAAACATTTTTGGAATGAATGTCCAGATGATTGGTAGGCTCATCCATAATTAAAACGTTGAAAGGTTGTAAAAGAAGTTTTGCCAAAGCCAGACGGTTTCTTTCTCCCCCAGAAAGTACTTGTACTCTTTTTTCAACATCATCTCCACGAAATAAAAAAGCTCCCAACATATCCCTTACTCTTGCTCGATTATCATCCGTAGCAGCATTTTGCATCGTTTCTATAAGAGTTAATTTACCGTCTAAATATTCTGCTTGATTTTGTGCAAAATATCCCAACATTACGTTGTGTCCGAGGGAACATGTCCCGTCGTAAGAAATTTCATCAACAATGATTTTGGCTAAAGTAGATTTACCCTGACCGTTTTGACCTACAAATGCAGTTTTTGTTCCTCGTGCAATTTCAAAATCAATAGCCTGTAACACTATTTTATCACCGTAAGTTTTCTTTATCCCAGAGGCTTCAATAATTATCTTACCGGGTTGTTTAGAAACAGGAAAAGACAGTTTCATCACTCGGTTATCCTCAATATCTAACTCAATTCGATCAATCTTATCCAACTTTTTAATCAACGATTGAGCCATTGTTGCCTTCGATGCTTTGGCCTTGAATCGCTCAATCAATTTTTCAGTTTGCTGAATTTGCTTTTCTTGATTTTTTTGGGCTGCGCGTTGTTGAGTTAGTATTTCCTCTCGCAAAATCATGTACTTAGAATAGGCCTTATTGTAATCGTATATCCTCCCTCCTACTATTTCTATAGTACGATTTGTTACTTGATCTAAAAACATTTTATCGTGAGAAACTAAAACCACTGCACCTTTGTATTTTTTTAAGAAATCTTCCAACCAAATAATCGATTCAATATCTAAGTGATTGGTTGGCTCATCTAATAAAAGAATGTCGTTGGATTGTAAAAGCAACTTAGCCAGCTCTATTCGCATTCTCCATCCTCCAGAGAAAGTATCGGTTTGCTTATCAAAATCAGAAGATGAAAAACCAAGCCCTTGTAAAATTCTTTCCGTAGTTCCTTGATAATTGTACCCTCCAATTATCTCATATCGTTCGTTGACTTCATTGAGCTGAACGATTAAATCATTGTAACTTTCAGATTCATAATCTGTTCTTGTTGACAAACCATGGTTGATTTCTTCCATCTGAGCTTCAAGTGCTTTTATTTCTGTAAATGCTTGATAAGCCTCCTCTAAAACGGTTCTTCCAAATTCAAAATTTATGTCTTGTTTCAAAAAACCCAGTTGCACTGATTTTTCTTGAGTAATTGTTCCTTCAGAAACAGAAGTATCTCGAGCAATTAAATGGAGTATAGTTGACTTACCTGCTCCATTTTTACCAACCAATCCTATGCGATTACCAGCACCCAGCCGAAATGAAATATCTTTAAAAAGGTAATCACCACCAAAAGATACCGATACATTTTGAACGCTAAGCATAAAAAAATTTTTGCAAATTTGATAAATGCATTTGATATAAACTAGTGTTTGGTCCGATAGTCTGTAATAACTTTTAAAAGCGTGAAAGATTAACTGCCTCCGGAAGCTCACAATCTCCCTCAATATGATCCAATAACCATTTTGATAATAAAGGTGCCCCAAGTACTCCTCGCGTACCAAAACCATTTAAAAGATGAACATTATTGTAATCATAATGCGAACCAATGAGAGGCCTTCGATCCATTACCGTAGGCCTAATTTCAGTAATATGCTCGATTACTTCATAATCGGAGGTAATGATTTTTTTAATTCGTTCTTCAATCCATTCACGACCCTTTATTGTTTTTTGAAGGGTTTTATCATTACCTTCAAAAGTAGCCCCTGCCCAATATAGATCCTCTCCCATTGGAGCAAGAAAAATAGATGCTTTAACTATTGACTTGGATTGTAATTTTTTGGATCTAATGATCAAGATTTCACCCTTAGAACCCACTAGGGGTAGGAAATTAAAAAAAGGGTTATTGACCATTTTATATCCTTCACAAAAAACAACATGTTTTGCTTTAATACCTTTGTATTCAACTTGATAATTGGAAATCAAAAGCTTATCGTAGTTAAAAGATTCTTCAAAAATTTGGTTTGTATTTAAAGATATTTTGTACTCATTTATCAAGGTTTGAGTAGCAATTCGCCCTGTAAAATTAACTTTCCCATATCCGTGATTACCTTTTACCTGTGGATTGGTTATCGAATGAATTTCTGGGTCTAGAAACGGGCTCAACAACTTTTGGTCTGAAGCGGAAATCCACTTATTGTGTTCTGAATCCTTAGAAAAAATTTTATGAATGGAGGCTGGAAAGATAAATTTTGACTGCAAACACTCTTGCAATTCTTCGTAAAAAGGCAGAGCATATTCATGAAAAAGAGAACCGTTCCATGCTAATGAAAATCGCTTTAAAACTGTTGGATTATAAATTCCAGCAGCAATTTTTGAAGAACCTCCAAAGCCCTTGTCAATTATATGAAAGGACAAACCCTTACGACGGAGTTGCTCTGCATATGTTAAACCCGCTAAACCTAGACCTACTATGAGGGAATGATTCATATAAAATAAAGGTATAAAAAACGCTGCATAAAGCAGCGTTTTTTAATATCTAGTGGGATTTTAATTGTTCCACAAATCTTGTTCAAAATCTCGGATAACTGATTTGACCCGTTCTGATTCAAGTAATTGCTGCAAAGCATCTTCAAAGATGTACTCCTCAATTTTACGGTCTTCGTAAACATTTTCTTCTTTATAAATTAAAGAATTAAAACGTCTTGAATTCAACATGTTATCGAAAGTTATTGGCTGAGATGAGTTACGATTATTAAAAACTAGAGATGAGTTTAGAGACTCTCTAGCATCTGGAAACCATACCCAGAATAGCTCGACTAAATCTTGCTCTTCCTCAGGTAAATTTAAGGTATAAACATCAGGAGCTACAGGAGCAATTCCTAATAATCTATATTTCAACTCACCCAAGCGTTTGTTTACATACCAAGTCCCTTTGATACGATACTGGCGTATTGATGCAGCGGTTATTGTAGATCTGTTGACATATTGGGGGTCAAGTTCCTCTCCAGCATTCAACTGCTCAATACCAGCTTCTAAAGTATCAATTGCCACTAACTTATCTAGGATTTCTTGATACGTTAATTTGGATTGAAAATAATCGTCATCATACACCTCTTTGATTGTTCCATTACGAAGATTCTTTTTCAGAACATGAAATAAAGATCTACGATCAGGACCAAGATTGAGTGTATCTGTAGGGTAGTAGTAAGGAAAATTAATCCGCTCATCTAAATCAACAATCTCCCATATTGTTTTTGACCACAAAATATCTCTATCGTCGACATATCCATAAGCGAGTGGTGTTTCATCATTCGCTATGTTTTGTTTTTCATTAAGTTGCCCAATTTCCTGTGGAACACGAGCATTGAGCAAATTGGCTTGACCAATTGCCTCACTAATAAAAAAACACGATATTAAAAGAAACAAATAAATAGATCTTGTTTTCATGATTTAGATTGTTAGTTCGCTATCTCACATATTACTGGTGAAACTTTCTTGAATCGGTAACTTGGATTTTTTGGGTTTTTAACTTTAATATCAAATATTTGAACAGACTGTCCAAGTTTAGCTCTACGTAAAGCGCCTTTTGCTTTAGCATTTAATTTGCTTCCGTTAACAGAGATCGTTGCCTGACCTGGAACTTTAAACTTAAAACTAACAGTTTGTAATTTGATGTCAAAATCGAAATCATCCAGCACAGCTCCTATTGTTGAAATTTCTAAACTACTTTTAGGAATCTTAATGGTTCCCGTTTGACCACGGACTGTTCCTGTTGGTCGAGGAATATCTTTAATTCTAAATTTTGTTGAAGTAGAAACTACAGCTCCGTCTGGTAAAGAACCACTTGCAGTTATCTTTAATTCTCTTCCCTTTCCTGGATTCATTACAAACTTACTTCCTCTGAGACGTTTAAGCCCAGGAGCAGAAGCTTTGATCTTATTATCAGGAATACCAGGGATAGAAATCGTCATTGGATTTTCTACACCTCGATAAACAACATTCATCTTATCTGCAGAAATAACTGCTGAATTAGGTTTTGATATTACTGCAAAAGTTTGTTCAACTGCAATTCTTGATTCAATTCCATTGTTCAAGAAAACTAAATCTCCAGTTATTGTGTGATCTCCGGGTCGACCTGCTTGAACTTTTAACTTAATTCCGCCAGGAATAAGTTCGTATTTATCCGCAGAAAGTTTATTTCCGTCTAGTGATAAACGAACTTCGTTTGGAGCCTGAGCACCACCTTTTCTTCCCAAAATTACACTGCCATCAAATATTTCACCTTGATAATATGCTCCTTTTTCGGTTTTAAGTAATGATATGTAATTGTCCTTGTTTACTTTACTACCAGCCTCTAATTCCTTACCCAATAGCGCATTTAGTACATCGCTTTCTGTTAAACGAATGTCGTTTTGCATCATTGTAAGTTTGGCTAGAGACGATATTAAAGGAAAACCTTCATAATTGGCTGCTAACCATGAAACATCAACACCGTCTTTATTTTTAATATTTCCTTCAAAGTCTCCAGAAAAAAATCGTTCTTCAACTAGTTCAGTATATTGAGGGAATTGACTTGCAAAAACTTGAATAACACTCATTTTGTAATTATTCATAAGCTCAAGGAATTCCTCACCATCTGGAGATACTCCAC
Source organism: uncultured Flavobacteriales bacterium (assembly GCA_913020155.1). Classification (GTDB taxonomy): domain Bacteria; phylum Bacteroidota; class Bacteroidia; order Flavobacteriales; family Flavobacteriaceae; genus Arcticimaribacter. Next base: position 46,186 of record CAJWBA010000009.1, on the reverse strand, counting down.
TTGCATTAAAGAAGATCAAGTCTAATTTTTCTCCTTTGTCCATCTCAGAATATTTCTCCAGATTAGGATCATCAGTCATACGGTCCGCAGTGATCGTATTCTTAATTTCTTGAATACGATTAAAAAATGCAGTAGATTCCTTACGAATTTCTTTGGCAGTTCGATCGTGACCAACCCACTTGCCTTCTTTCTCTTCGGCGTTTACGGCTATTTTATTGTAGTAAATTTCATTTCCAATATTTACACGTTCATTAGCACTTTGAATTTTCTTGAACATTTGTCCAAAACCATCCAAAACCTCTTTACTAACATTCAGTGCCAACATGGTAATAAAAACTAAGTACATCAGCGCAATAAGTTTATTACGCGGGGTTTCATTTGCTCCAGCCATGCTTCTTAGTTTTTATTCATAGCAGAAAGCATTCCACCATAAACTTGATTAAGTGAAGCTAAATTTGCAGACAATGATTCCATCTGCGCTTTTAAACGTTCAGCATTTTCGGCTACTTGTTCGTTGTATGCAGATTGAGAACCTGCGTTCGCTGCTTGGGAAGTGTACATCTCATTTAATGATTCTAATTGAGTTGCCGCTTTGGACAATTGGTCGGAATAATTTTGTGAGGATGATACTGCCTCAGCTGCTGGTGAAAGTGCTTTTGCAGAATCCTCAAGATTCTTTATGCTTTGAGTTAATCCATTAACTAGACCTACATCCAGTTTAGCTTCTTGAAGAATAGAATCAATTTTACTTGACAAACCTTCTTCATCGTTAGACGATTTCTTTCCATGATCAGAACCTTCCATTTGGTGTTCAACAAATGCAGCATGCTCCTCTTTAGCATCATCAAGCATAAGTCCTCCTACCAAGAAGATTATTGCCTCCGTTCCTAAACCAAGTCCAAGAACTACTCCACCCGTTATCGGGCCTATTTCAAGGTGGAGGATTTTAAATAAAGCCCCCACAATTACCACAGCTCCTCCAATTTGGAACAGCATGTGCATTATGATTTTTCTTCTTAACCTTCCCTTGAGTTGTTTTGCATCCATTTTTAAATAATTTTAGTATTAGTTAAAGATAATATCTTTCTATTTAATTTTAACTTTTTCAGAACCTAAATAATCTTGAACTGTTCTAAATCCTATATAACTCCTTGCTGTATCTGCGTATTCATAATCTCTGGAACTTACCCTAAGAAAATAGGCTACATCTTTCCAAGAACCCCCACGAATTACTTTTCTTTTTTCGCCTTTTGATGAAAGATTTGGGTTTAAAGAAGACACATACTCATAGGCACCAGGGTCATATGAAGAGCCTGTCCATTCTGAAACATTTCCAGCCATATTGTACAAGTTAAAATCATTGGCTAGGTAGGACTTAGCTTCCACAGTGTACATGGCTTGATCGGACGAATAATCACCTCTCAAGGGTTTAAAGTTAGCTAAAAAACATCCTCTATCATTAAGTAAATAGGGGGATCCCCAAGGATAAATTCCCGAAGGTATTCCACCTCGAGCTGCATATTCCCATTCTGCCTCGGTTGGTAATCTAAAATAATTGACCAAAGGTTTATTACTTTCTCTCTGATATTTGTTTTTAAAACTCGTTCTCCAATTACAAAAAGCTACTGCTTGAACCCAAGATACACCAACTACTGGATAATCTTGATATGCTGGATGAGAAAAATAGTCATTGTGCATGGGCTCGTTGTAAGAATAGTTAAAGTCTTTAATCCAGACCGTAGTATCAGGATAAATTTCTATTTCTTCTTTCTTTATGAAAGGTAAACGATCGCGCATTGATGGATCTCTCTTTCTTTCTAATGCTGCTGCCTCAGCATCAAACCAAGAATATTTATATTTTAATTTGTTGATATCTATTTTCATTTCACCATTATACCAAACCTCTGGAGGTAAGTACAAACTGTCCATAATTTCTACGTATGCTTGATCTACATAGTCTTCCGGTGTCCATTGTATATCTTGATCCCAATTCAAAGGACGACCAGCATATAAATCCTCACTTAATTCGTAATAGTTTGCTTTCATATATTTCTGGAATTCAGAAATATCAGAAGTATCTGCATCAGCAAAAGCATATTCTCCTATTCCATCTTGAGCATCCTCTCCTAAATCAAGCTCGTCAGCCTTTCTTGCTAACATTGCTAGAGCAATAGAGTCTCTTACCCAATACACAAATTGGCGGTATTCACTATTGGTGATTTCTGTTTCATCCATATAAAAAGAACGCACAGTTACTGTTTTGGCCTGGGCATTTTGAAGCTGTGCCATATCATCATCAGCTTTACCCATTATGTAAGCTCCACCTTCAACAAGTGTCATCCCATATGGTTTTTCAGGGAACCACTTCTTTTGCTTTACTCCCACTAACTCACCCCTCTTATTACCACAACCTATTAGGAGCAGTACGGCGGCAATTAAAACAAATATTTTTTTCATAAAAGACAAATCTCTTTTAAGGGCTAATCATTTCAAAATATAGATTACCGTCTCAAGATAAATAAAAAGATTGAATCACTCAACCTCTCTTTGTGGCTTTCCACCATCTATCGGGCAATACATCGTTGCAAGCGTCAAGATAATCTTGATGTGTGCATGATAATAACGTGTTACTTTTTAATTTATTATCTAAATAGTTTTCATTTTTTATTTCGATCCACCATCTATCACTTATTTTACTTTGAAAAAATATTATTTCTCGGTCGGACATGGGAACCGTGTAACGCTTAAACTTTTGGCTGGTATTTACCGGATACTCTCCGAACCTACAATTAACACCTTCAATAAAGTACCATATGATTTGGGCCAATAATTTATGGAAAAGTATGTTGTTTGGTAAATCAAAAAATCCAGCTAAACTAAGGCGGTCACTAATTCCTGCGTATCGAGACAACGCACAGATTGTTCTACTATCAATCCCGTTTGGATATCCATTTGAATAAGTTCCATCAGCCGAACTTCGAAGACATTTCATGTCAAAACTCGCTATATCAGCTTCTCTAAACACGGGTTCAGAAATCCGATTATTCTCTAAAATACTCCCCAAGCGAATTGATTCAAAAAAAAGTTTTTCCATTAAATCCAATTCCTCCTGAGCAATCAAATAAGATTGATAGCCAATATTGGTGTAATTTAATAAATAACTCGGTGTTTCCATAATGATTTTACTCATGTAGGACTTTCCAGATATTAAATCTTCATCTTTAGAAAAATCGAAGCGATTATCTACAGACACAATATTTACCAAGTGGTTATTATTTTCGAAGGATCGATAAGCAGCGACTGTTAAGTCTTGAGATCCGCCAATAATTACCGGGATAATATTCATTTTTCTCAAGTCTATGCAAACCTCCATAATCCCAAAATAGCTGTCTTCTGGAGTTTTACCTCTAGGCAAATCGCCTATGTCTGCAACTTCAAGGGACCAATTTCCAGGGTACAACTGATAAAATTGTCTCCTAAATTCGTCCATCTCATAAGAAGTAGAAGTAAAAAAGCCATTTCGATTTTCATCTACACCAAAAAGAGCAATTCGAACACCATCCTGTAGTTCGGGAAAACCCAAACGTTTCGTGTGTATTCTTATTCTTTTGCCCAAGACCTGTTTTGGCAAGAGAGAAGAAACTCCAAATATGGCTTCATCAACTGGTTCAAAAAATTCAAGACTCATCTCTATTTCTTCTTTTTAGTTGCTTTGGCTTTAGCTTTTGCTTTTTTTTTAATGGGTTTTTTAGCTTCAATTCTCTTTTTAGCTTCCTCAAGAGTAATTTTAATTGGATCAATGTCTTTTGATAATTCTATTTTGATTTTACCTTGGATGATATTCGATCTTCCCCAGCGGGCTTTTTCAACTCGGATACCTTCATCTTTCCAGTCGTGAATTACCTTATCAATTTCTTTTTGAATCTTATCTTCAATAAGCGTTTCAATGTCCGAATTACTTAAAGCATCAAAATCATATTTCTTATTAACGTTTATGAACATTCCACTCCATTTAATAAAAGGTCCAAATCGGCCCTTGCCTTTTGTTACAGGGAGGTCTTTGTAAGTGTAAATTGGAGCATCTGTTTTCTTCTTTTCTTCTATTAGTTCGATAGCAGTTTTTTTATCGATTTCCATAGGATTTGAACCTTTGGGTAGGGAAACAAACATATCTCCAAATTTGATGTAGGGGCCAAAACGACCGTTGTTTAAGGTTAAGTCTTGTCCTTCATGATCTCCGAAGCTTTTGGGTAATTGAAACAATTCGAGTGCTTCTTCAAAGGTAATTGTATCCAATTGTTGCTCGTTGGTCAAACTCGCAAAAACAGGTTTTTCGTCATCATCAGAATTTCCAATTTGAGCAATTGGACCAAATTTTCCTAACCGAACTTTTAGCTCACGACCTGACTTTGGGTCGGTCCCGAGACTTCGCTCTCCCGACTCACGTTCTGCATTTTCTTGAACGAAATTAACGGTTTCGTGAAAATTACCATAGAAGTCTTTAATCATTTTGGTCCAATCCTCATTTCCTTCAGCAATCTCATCAAAATCTTTTTCAACTTGAGCTGTAAAACTGAAGTCCAAAATATTTTTAAAATTCGTGACTAAAAAATCGTTAACGATCATTCCAATATCTGTGGGCACTAATTTACCTTTGTCTGAACCAACCATTTCTGTCAAAAGCTTGAAATTAACTTCATCTTCCTTTAATGACAATTGCTGATAATTGCGTTCTTTACCTTCAACAAGACCTTTGGCAACATAGCCTCTATTTTGAACCGTAGAAATTGTAGGAGCATAAGTGGAGGGTCTCCCTATTCCAAGTTCTTCTAGTTTTTTTACCAAAGCTGCCTCAGAATATCGATAAGGCGGTCTTGAAAATCGCTGTGTCGACACAAGTGACTTTAAATCAACTGGATCTCCTTGGTTTACAGACGGAAGTATTCCTTCCGCCTCCTCTTCTTCGTCATCAACTCCTTCCAAATAAACTTTTAAAAAGCCTTCGAACTTGATCACTTCTCCTCTAGCCTTAAAAATTTCCTTGTGAGTAGACGCTTCTATTTTAAGTTGAGTTCGTTCTAATTTTGCATCACTCATTTGAGAGGCAACAGTCCTTTTCCATATCAATTCATAAAGTCGCATTTGATCATAATCACCTTCAATCTTTGTGCGAGTTACATCCGTTGGACGAATCGCTTCATGTGCTTCTTGTGCTCCTTTACTTTTGGTTGTGAAATTTCTAGCTTGGGCATATTCACTTCCATAATTATTTTCAATTTTTGAAAGAATAGCAGCTTGTGCTTCTTTAGAAAGATTTACACTATCTGTTCTCATGTAAGTAATCAATCCAGCTTCATACAAACGTTGAGCTATGGTCATTGTTTTGCTGACAGAAAAATATAATTTTCGGGATGCTTCTTGTTGTAATGTTGAAGTTGTAAAAGGAGCAGTTGGACTTTTTTTAGCTGGCTTTGTTTCTTTGGATGCAATTGAAAATTTTGTGCCTACATTTTCTAGAAGAAAATCTTGAACTTCATCTGGATTTTCAAAATTACTGACGAGTTGTGCTTTTATAGTTTTACCTATTGAAGATAAAAATTCAGCTTGAGTTTTGTAAATGGATTGAGCAATGAAAGCTTTAATTTCACGCTCACGTTCTACGATCAATCGAACAGAAACCGATTGAACCCTTCCTGCCGAAAGTCCTCCTTTTACTTTTCGCCACAATACTGGAGAAAGCTCATACCCTACCAAACGATCCAAAACTCTTCTTGCTTGTTGGGCATTTACAAGATTGTAATCTATTTCTCTGGGATTATCAATGGCTCTTAGAATTGCATTTTTAGTGATCTCATGAAAAACAATTCGTTTGGTATTTTCTTCCTTCAACTTTAAGGTTTGAGTCAAATGCCATGCAATTGCTTCTCCTTCTCGATCTTCGTCACTTGCCAGCCAAACCATATCTGCTTTTTTGGCTAATGATTTCAATTCAGCAACAACTTTCTTTTTTTCTGAAGAAACAATGTATTTCGGAGAAAAATCTCCTTCAACGTTAACTCCTAGTTCTTTTGAAGGTAAGTCCGCAATGTGCCCAAAACTTGAAGCGACTTTAAAATCTTTACCTAAAAACTTTTCAATAGTTTTAGCCTTAGCTGGAGACTCAACAATAACTAAATTCTTTGCCATAAATCCATTTTTCTGCACACAAAAATAGGAGGTTTTTTTTTAGTACTCCTAATTATATTTGTACTAAACTTATAATTTACATGAAATGAGCCACTATCAACAGGCTTTTACCCCATATAAATTTACAGTAAATTCACAATCAACGAAATTACCTGACAAGATGACATTATGAAACAATTTTTGTATTTTTACCAATAATTAGATTTTAAAGATTAATTCTGAAAACAGTTCCATAACAAACTATGAGCGACCAAAAAGCACTTAATGCTGTACTTGACAAAAATCCAAATGATTTTAATGGAGAACCTTTGTTAAAAAAAGCAAATGAAAATAATAGGGCCTCAAGAAAATTGTATATAGAGTCCTATGGGTGTCAAATGAATTTTGCTGATAGCGAAGTAGTTGCTTCAATATTATATTCCGAGGGTTTCCAAACCACCACAGAAATGAAGGAAGCTGATTTGGTTTTGATCAATACCTGCTCTATCAGAGACAAGGCAGAACAAACCGTTCGAAAACGTCTTGAGAAATTCAATTCTGTAAAACGTTTCAATCCCAAAATGAAAGTTGGTGTTCTGGGTTGTATGGCAGAACGGTTAAAAGAAAAGTTTTTAGAAGAAGAAAAAATTGTGGACATGGTAGTAGGTCCAGACGCCTATAAAGACCTACCCAACCTACTTCATGAAATAGAAGATGGAAGGGATGCTGTAAACGTAATTCTTTCAAAAGAAGAAACCTACGGTGATGTTGCCCCAGTTCGCCTTCAATCAAATGGAGTAAGCGCTTATGTTTCGATCACAAGAGGTTGTGATAATATGTGTACATTTTGTATTGTACCTTTTACAAGAGGAAGAGAACGTAGCCGTGATCCTAAAAGTATTTTGGAAGAGGTAAATGATTTGGCAAATAAAGATTACAAAGAAATTACTCTATTGGGTCAAAATGTAGACAGTTATCTTTGGTATGGTGGTGGACTTAAAAAAGATTTTGAAAAGGCATCAGAACTTCAGCAAAAAACTGCCTTAAACTTTTCACAACTCTTGTCTCTAGTTGCGCAAGCACATCCCAGGATGAGAATTCGTTTTTCTACATCCAACCCTCAAGACCTGACTCTTAATGTAATTCGCACCATGGCAGCATTCGATAATATCTGTAAACATATTCATCTACCTGTTCAATCGGGAAGTGATCGTATCCTAAAAAAAATGAACCGTTTACACACACGACAAGAATATTTTGATCTCATTGATAACATTCGAAAAATAATTCCAACTTGTTCAATTTCTCAAGATCTTATTGCAGGATTTCCAACAGAAACAGAAGAAGATCATCAAGACACCCTGAGTCTGATGGATTATGTGCAATATCATTTCGGGTTTATGTTTTCATTTTCAGAACGTCCGGGCACCCTAGCCATGCGTAAACTAAAAGACGATGTTTCTGAGGAAATTAAACTTAGAAGGCTTCAAGAAATAATTGAAAAACAAAGGTTACACAGTCGTTTTAGAACCTCAGATTATAAAAATAAAACCGTTTGTGTACTGATCGAAAGAGAATCCAAAAAATCAAAGCTCGAATGGAGCGGAAGAACATCTCAAAATACCGTTGTTGTTTTTCCAAAAGAGAATTATTCGGTTGGCGATTTTGTGGATGTAAAAATTGATGACTGTACTTCAGCAACACTAATAGGAACTCCTTCAGGGATTTCAAAAAACATATGATAATGGAATCCATCCAATCAACAAAACAACGCTTTGGGATTATTGGAATGAATCCCTTGCTAAATAGAGCTCTTGAAAAAGCACTCCGAGTTGCTGTAACCGACATTTCTGTATTGGTTACTGGAGAAAGTGGTGTAGGAAAAGAAAATATTCCTAAAATAATTCATCAATACTCTCATCGTAAACATTCCAAATACATTGCTGTAAACTGTGGGGCAATTCCAGAAGGAACAATTGACAGTGAACTTTTTGGTCATGAAAAAGGAGCATTTACAGGAGCTACATCCACTCGAAGCGGATATTTTGAAGTCGCAGATGGAGGAACAATTTTTTTAGATGAAGTTGGCGAACTTCCTCTCCCCACTCAAGTAAGACTTCTACGTGTTCTGGAAACTGGAGAATTTTTAAAAGTAGGTTCCTCTAAAACTCAAAAAACCAATGTTCGAATCGTAGCAGCAACAAATGTCAATATGAGTGATGCTATACAAAAAGGGAAATTTCGAGAAGATTTGTACTACCGACTCAGCACTGTTGAAATAAATTTACCTCCACTTCGAGAACGAAAAGAAGATATCCCTTTGTTGTTTCGAAAATTTGCTTCTGATTTTGCTCAAAAATATCATATGCCAACAGTTCGATTAGATGAAAGTGCGCTTAAGATACTTACTCAATACAACTGGAATGGTAACATTCGACAGCTTAGAAATGTTGCCGAACAAATTTCCGTTCTAGAAAAAGAACGTGAATTGAATTCGGTAATACTCATGTCCTACCTCCCTGATATGGGATCTCAATTACCCGCTTTACGTGAAAACGAAAAATCATCAAGTGATTTTGCTTCAGAAAGAGAAATTTTATACAAAGTTCTTTTTGATATGAAAAATGACTTAAACGACCTTAAGAAGCTTACCTTAGAACTCATGAATCATGAAGTATCTGAGGATGTTCAAGAAAAAAATCAAGGTTTAATTGATAAAATATACGGGCAAAAATCAGAAGATGACAACCAACAAGCTATTCCAGCTTTACCCGTTGAAAAACAATTACAAGAGCCTATGGAAAGTTCTGTTCAATCTTATGATTATGCAGAAACTATTACAGAAGAAGAACCTTTATCCCTTCTTCAAAAAGAAATAGAAATGATCAAAAGAGCATTAGAAAGAAGCAAAGGAAAACGTAAATTAGCGGCAAAAGAACTCGGAATATCAGAACGAACCCTTTACCGTAAAATCAAACAATATGATTTGAGTGATGAGTCAGAAGATTAAATTATGTAGTCGATATGTGATCACAATATTTTTTGTGGTACTAATCAAATCGTGTGGAATATATTCTTTTACAGGGGCTTCAATCCCTCTGGATACAGAGACCTTTCAAGTAAACTATTTTGAAAACATAGCTGGAAACAGACCTGGATCAACAATTGAGCCGGGGTTAGACAGAGACTTTACCCTTGCCCTTCAAGACATCCTAATCAATCAAACAAATCTGAATTTAACAAACACAAATGGTGATTTGGTTTTTGAGGGAGAAATCATAGAATACGGAATCACACCAATGTCTGCAACAGCTCAAAATACTGCAGCTCAAAATAGATTGATAATCACGGTTAACGTTCGATACTTCAACAACAAAAATGAAGAAGATAATTATGAAACAAGTTTTTCTTTTTTTTACGACTTCCCTGCCGAACAGCAACTTTATGACATTAAAGATACTGCTCATGGAGAAATTTTTGAACGAATTACACAAGATATTTTTAATGCCTCTCTAGCAAAATGGTAATATGATGACCTCTAATGAATTTTCTGCTTTATCGAAAAAATTTGATCCCCTTAGCGAAGAGCAAAGAATGTCCTTAGAAAAAATTACCTATCGATATCCATATTTTCAAGCTGCTTATGCACTTTATTTGAAGACATTAAAAGAGCAAGAAAAATATAATTTTGACTTGATCCTTAAAAAAACTTCAATAATTAGCCCAGATCGAAGCAGGTTGTATCAATGGATTTATGATAATAAAACTACTAAAACTACACCTCAAAAACTAGCTAAAAAATCAGTCCCCAATTCTGAATACGAAATTGAGAAAATGGTCGAAACCGTTGAAGTGAAACAACCTGTCAAGGAAAAAGAAGTTAAGGAAAAAACAACCGTAGAAAAACCTTTTGCAGCTGAGAAGCAGAAAATTCCAACAAATCTTAGTTTTTTAGAATGGCTCGAATGGTCAAAAAGTAACACCGTTGAGGATTATGAAAATTTACTGCCAACAAATTCTTTTAAAGACAAAATTAGATTAATTGATACCTTCATAAAAAACAATCCAAAAATTCCTCCGGTTTCTCCAAATGTCCCTAAACAGAATTTGTCAAAAAAAACCAAATTCAATAAAGAAGAACTAATGACCGAAACTTTAGCTAAAGTTTATGTAAAACAGCAAAAGTTTAAAAAAGCTCTATTAGCCTACAGAATATTAAGTTTGAAATATCCAGAAAAAAATAGTTTCTTTGCAGACGAAATAAAGGTCATTAAAGAATTACAGAAAAAATAACACAATCCAATGAGTACATTTTCAATTTTTATCACATTAATTTTAGTAGTTTGTTTTCTTTTAATTCTTGTTGTAATGGTTCAAAATCCTAAGGGTGGAGGGCTTTCTTCATCATTTGGAGGAGGAGCTCAACAAATGGGAGGGGTTCAAAAAACAACAGACTTTTTAGATCGAAGCACCTGGGTTTTAGCAACCCTTTTATTAATACTGATTTTGCTTTCAAACTTTAGTTTAAACACAAATCAAAATCCTGAAAACGCTGAATCAAAGATTTTAGATTCAAATACACTAGAAGAAATTTCGACAGAAATAATTCCTGAGGTATTTCCTGAAGCCCCATCAGAAGAAGAACCAGCAGTAATCGAATAAATAATTTAATTTTTGTGCTGAAAATGCGAGCTTACTGACAAGCTGACATTTTTTTTAACCAAAAAGAGTAAGTATCAAATTGGCATAATTTATGAACAATAGAATTTAAAATTTTTAATATAAAACAATAATCATGAGTACAATCAACATTAAGCCTTTAGCAGATCGTATTTTAATTGAACCTGCAGCTGCTGAAACTCAAACTTCTTCGGGTCTTTACATACCAGATACTGCAAAAGAAAAACCTCAGAAAGGAATTGTAGTTGCTGTTGGTCCTGGAACCAAAGAAAATCCTGTTACCCTTGCAGAAGGAGATAACGTATTGTATGGAAAATATGCTGGAACAGAGCTTCAACATGATGGGAAAGACTACCTGATCATGAAAGAGAACGATATTCTAGCGATAGTTTAAATCTAAAAATAAAATAAAATGGGAAAAAAAATAGTATTCGATATTGATGCTAGAAATGGTATCAAAAGAGGAGTTGATGCCCTCGCAAACGCAGTTAAAGTTACTTTAGGACCTAAAGGACGTAATGTAATCATCGGCAAAGCTTTTGGTGCACCACAAGTTACCAAAGATGGGGTTACCGTAGCAAAGGAAATAGAACTTGAAGATGCTTTAGAAAATATGGGTGCTCAAATGGTAAAAGAAGTAGCTTCCAAAACCAACGACTTGGCGGGAGATGGAACCACAACTGCAACTATTCTTGCACAAGCTATCGTAAAAGAGGGACTCAAAAACGTTGCCGCTGGTGCAAACCCATTGGATCTTAAAAGAGGGATCGATAAAGCTGTATCTGCTATTGTATCAGAACTGGATTCAATTTCAACCGAAGTTGGAGGATCCTCTGAAAAAATAAATCAAGTTGCTAGTATTTCTGCAAACAACGATAGTACTATCGGCGGATTAATTACAGAAGCTTTTGAAAAGGTGGGAAAAGAAGGTGTAATAACTGTTGAAGAAGCAAAAGGAACAGAAACTTATGTGGATGTTGTAGAAGGAATGCAGTTCGACAGAGGATATTTATCTCCATATTTTGTTACTGATTCTGAAAAAATGGAAGCAGATCTTGAAACTCCATATATACTACTCTACGACAAAAAGATTTCAGCAATGAAAGATCTTTTACCTGTTTTAGAGCCAGTTGCTCAAACGGGCAAGCCTTTGCTAATTATTGCCGAAGATGTAGACGGAGAAGCCTTGGCTACGCTTGTAGTAAACAAGCTTCGTGGTGCGCTTAAAATTGCCGCAGTGAAAGCTCCTGGATTTGGAGATCGTCGTAAAGCAATGCTTGAAGATATTGCCATATTAACAGGAGGAACTGTAATTTCTGAAGAACGAGGTCATACCCTAGAAAACACAACTTTAGAAATGCTTGGAACTGCTGAAAAAGTAACCATCGACAAAGACAATACTACTGTCGTAAATGGTGCTGGAGAAGCTGATGCAATCAAAGGACGCGTAGGACAGATTAAATCTCAAATCGAAAACTCAACCTCCGATTATGACAAAGAAAAGCTACAAGAACGTTTAGCAAAACTTTCGGGTGGTGTTGCCGTTCTTTACGTTGGAGCGCCTTCTGAAGTTGAAATGAAAGAGAAAAAAGATCGAGTTGACGATGCACTCCATGCGACTCGAGCTGCAGTCGAAGAAGGTATTATTGCTGGTGGTGGAGTTGCTCTTCTTAATGCTAAAACTGTTTTAGAAGACATCAAAAGCGAAAATGCTGATGAGGCTACAGGAGTTCAGATAATCAAGAAAGCAATAGAATCTCCTTTACGTATAATCGTTGAAAATTCTGGTGGTGAAGGATCTGTTGTTGTTTCAAAAATTCTCGAAGGAAGTCATAATTTTGGATACAATGCAAAAAATGGAACCTACGTGGATATGCTTAAAGAAGGAATTATAGATCCTAAAAAAGTTACTCGTGTTGCACTTGAAAACGCGGCATCAGTTTCTGGGATGATTTTAACCACAGAATGTGCTTTATTAGACATTAAGGAAGACGCACCTGCAGCTGGTGGCGGAATGCCTCCAATGGGAGGTGGAATGCCCGGAATGATGTAATAAAGTTTAAAATTAAAATTAAAAAAGCGACCTAATTGGTCGCTTTTTTTATGAACTTAAATAGGTGTTCTCATTCTTTAACTTTGCGCTCATACAAGCAACACATGGGCAAGTTATCATAGGTTGATTGTTCTGAAGTGGCTAGAGGAGTATCATGACCTACAGCAGCAATCTGCTTATGAATATTCAGCAACGAGGTTTTCGATGCATCATAAATCACAAAAAACTGGTGGGTTGGAATGTCCCAAGTAGCTGACTTTACACCTTTAATACTGTAAGCCTGTTTTTCGATACGAGCTTTGCACATTCCACAAACCCCCTCTACTTCAAAACTTGTTTTTTGAATATCTTTCTTTGATTTTTGAGCAAAACTCAACAAAGGCATAAGGGCAATAATAAGTATGATTATTTTTTTCATTGTTTTTTATTTAAAAGTTTAAATCTAAGACCTGCATAAATCATTCGTCCAAATACAGGTGCATACACTATTGAGGTATCAAAATTTGAGCCAAAAGGATTCTCTGCATCTACAATTGGGTTTAATTGTTTGAAATCACCTAAATTTTCTCCTCCCAAATATACTTCAAATTGTGAAGAAAAAACTCGTGTTAATTGCATATTCAATAAACCATAACTTTCCGATAAATTTCCAAATCCATCTCTTTTATTTGCTGGTAAACGCTGACTTCCTACAAAATGATAGGTGAAATCTGCTTTCCATTGAGTTTCATTTTCATCATCATTAAATTTGTACTCAAAGTTTGCAAAAAAACGTTCTTGTGGCTGTAAAGGTTTTTGTAAGGTTTGGTCTTGATAAGTTGTTTTGACCTCATAATTTTTGTAAGCCAAACGGATGGCTGTGTTTTTAAAAGGGACATAATTCAATTCGAATTGAATACTATTGGCATAACTAGACCCATCAAGGTTGTAAAATCGAATATGACTAGCCTGTTCCCAGTCAACCACAACTTGATCAGAAAATTCTGTACGGTAATAATCGACCGTTAGGTCACCTTGTTTTCCAAAAAGGGTGTACCCTTGAAGAAAACTCAGTCCATAATTCAATGCCTTTTCTGGTCGTAGACCATAAATTGACCCTCCATTTTCGACTAACTGTATCAAACGATTGGTTCCAAATAATTTTTGGTTTTCAGCAAATATGTTGGCTACTTTTCGACCTTGACCAACCGATGCTCTCAATACTGATCTTTCCCAAGGAATGTATCGCATATGCAATCTAGGTGTTATGAAATTTCCTAGGCGATTGTGTAGATCCAACCGGATTCCAGCAGTTAAACTAAATTTATCTAAACTGTCATAGCTGTACTCAAAAAAAGCTCCAACAACCTCATCTCGTCTTTCATAATCAACTTGATCTACAACCTCATTGTATTGATCAAAAGAAAAATTAATTCCTGTTTTGAATTTATTTTTGGTGTTGGTTATGATAGAGTTAAACAATAGGTTTGCAAACAAACTTTGGTGTTTTACATCGTATCTTCTTAGTCCGAAATATGAATCCTGATCATGGATGCTATAAGCCGATTGAAAACCAAAACTTTGATAGGGTGAATCTGGGAAAACGTGACCTAATTTAAGAGAGGCATCTATTCGCTTTGTTTCAATTTCACTCCCCCAAAAAGTAGTGGTGTTTTTATGAAGCCTTGGGGCAAAGTTTACAGAGCCTGTTTGTTTTTTGTCATCCAGAAAACGGAGATTGACAAAACCAACCCAACCTTTTACAGCATCGGTGTATTGCCATCTATTAAGGACATTGATCTGTTTCGAAATTGGAACATCCAAAAACGAATCCTTGTTTTTATCAAATTTCTGAGTTCTTTGATTTACGTGGACATAAGAACCCCCACTCCATTTTTCATTCCATACAGTATTAAAATGGGCGTTAAACTCTTTTCTTCCATTAATAGAAGAATAGAGGTTTAAAAACAAAGGAACATCCATCGATGGCTTTTGAATTTCTGTGTTTATCTGCCCAGCAATGCTCTCAAACCCATTTACCACACTTCCAGCTCCTTTGGTAATTTGTATGCTTTCTATCCAAGTACCAGGAGTAAAGGTTAATCCATAAACCTGGGAAGCACCGCGAACCATGGGGATATTTTCCTCAGATATCATAAGATACGGACTTGAGAGACCGAGCATTTTAATTTGTTTAGTGCCAGTAAGGGCATCTGCAAAATTCACATCGATTGAGGGATTTGTTTCAAAGCTCTCAGAAAGATTACAACAAGCAGCTTTTAGCAATTCTTCGCTAGAGACTTTAATTATGTTTTGGGTCTCAAAATATGACTTTTGAATGGCTTTTCTTCTTTCAGTAAGAGTTACCTCTTCCAGTGAATCACCACTACCTGAAAATAATGTATGTGCAATTCGATTTGGACTTGTAATTGTTAAAGTATCCGTTCTGAAGCCAAGATAACTTATAATCAGTTTATTTGAGGTCGGGTTTAATAGAAGTTTAAACTCTCCAGAAGAATCCGTTATAGTTCCTTGGGTTGTGTTGAGCCAAAATAAATTAACTCCTTCAACTGGAATTTCGGTATTATTTTCTCTTATTTTAATTTGTCCTTTAAGCAGCTCTTGTGCAGGTAAATACATACTAATTAAACAAAAGGTTAAGTATATGTTTTTCATTTTTATGATGTTAATTCGATGATTACTAAACTTGAATAGTCTTTGGTAAACCAGCGGAGTTAATCATAAAAAAGAAAGGAACTGTACAAACGGTAAAGATCTGTCTGAGAAGGCGGTGGACGTGGATGAAACTGAATGAGTTGAGGATCATCAGTACTGTAGATAGTTGAATAATAATTGAGGTTAATAGCCGTAATTTCGGAATCAAATCCATTGAAATCATCAATCAAAGATATGTCGCCTTTATTTTGAAAAATCTCAACCTCATCAGCACAACAATTTTTTTGAGAAAATGAAAGTGTATCAGAATAAGAATTTTTTGATGTTTCCATCCCGCATCCTTTTGGATTTAAAGCAAAGGAAATTTCAGCTAAATGATCGCCACAATAATGAAAATTGAGTGCCATACCCATTTTCGAGTGGACAAACAAAATAATCAGAAAAAAGAGCTTTAATTGATTCACAATCACAATTATTAGGTAAATATACTACTATTTAGTATGCATTTCCAAAAAGCATGACAAAAGCCATTATTATCATGATTAGATTTTCAATCAAAGTAGCTTCTGTCATGGGTAAATTGAGAATCGTTCCTAAGCAAGCACATTGAATTTTATTTTTATTTCGTAGAGAAGATAAAACACCCAAAGTCGTAATGGATAAAACAATTAGGCTTACCCACAAAGCAAGAGTAATTTTAAAACGAAATAAAAATGATAATCCTAATGCGGTTTCAATGAAGGGATACAACCAACCATAAATAGGTAGGATTTTTGAAAGTGGGTCATACATTGCAAAAGATTTTGGAAAAGATTGATAACCCAAAAACTTAAAAAAACTAAATACAATAAAAAATAGTCCCATAAAATCCATCATGTATCCAGAAATTGTAAACTCTGGAAACTGTAAAAAAGCTGCTCCAAATACTATGTACACGAGTATTAAAAACAAGGGGGAAAGTTCTTTTATTTTGGATTTTTTTTGAATCTTTATGTCTTGAACTGAGTATTTAGATCCGAGCTTATCTTCAACTGAACTTAAAGAAATAACCTCAAGAATTTTTAATTCAGCTACTCCAGATTTTAAATTTACCTCAACATCTTTGACTCCCGGAAAAGAATTTAACACCTTCTCAACTGCTGCCTTACAATTACCACAAGTCATTCCTTGAATTATAAGTTTTTGTTGCATCATAAGCTTCGTTAATTTTTAATGTAAAAAAATGATTTTCTGTAATTTAAAAACAATAAATAACCGACTACTAAGATTGATGTTTCTTTGAATAAAAGTAAACATAATTTAGTTCATAAAATGATTTAAATTAAGTTTTGAATTCAAATCATTGGAAATAAATTTTAATACTTTTATGGGAAATAATTTTTCATTGGAATCAAATCAAAAACTACTTTCTTTAATCTCAACTTTTCTCGAAGTTGAAAACAGTAGTATGGAAACTAAGCTTACAGAAATCTGTGCACTGTTGAAAAAAAAAAACAAAGACTATGATTGGGTGGGCTTTTATTTTAGTAATCATAAGACAAAAACACTCCACCTGAAGGCATTTGCAGGAATTCGAACGGACCATACTACAATTCCTTTTGGAAAAGGTATTTGCGGACAAGTTGCTGTTTCCGATAAAAATTTTGTGGTAGATGATGTATCTAGTAAAGAAAATTACATTGCTTGTGATATCAATGTTAAATCTGAAATTGTTGTTCCAATTTTAGTGAATCAAACTAACATCGGACAAATTGATATCGATTCTAACACCATTAACGCTTTTAACCAAAAAGATGTTTTACTTCTTGAGCGAGTAAATAATCTTGTGGGCAACTATATTTTATCAAATAATATCTCAATAAACATTACCAAAAATGATTTCAAAACACAAAATTAGTTCGGCCTTAATCTCAGTTTTTGACAAAAAAGGGCTTGCTCCAATAATCAAAAAATTGGACGCTCTTGGTGTAACTCTTTATTCAACTGGAGGGACTGAAAAGTTTATTCAAGAATTGGGATATGATGTTATTGCCGTAGAAGATGTTACCTCATATCCTTCAATACTTGGTGGAAGAGTAAAAACCCTACACCCAAAAGTATTTGGAGGGATTTTAAACCGTCAAAGTGTATCCTCTGATCAGTCAGAAATGGAGCAATACCAAATTCCACAAATAGACTTAGTTATTGTTGACTTATATCCTTTTGAAAAAACTTTAGAATCTGGAGCGCTCGAGCAAGATATCCTTGAAAAAATTGATATTGGAGGTATTTCTTTAATTCGTGCTGCTGCAAAAAACTTCGCCAATGTAGTTTGTGTTTCTAATAAAGAGGATTACAAAGAATTTCTGGATTTATTAAGCGCTACCGGGGGACAGCCCTCTATTGAGGACAGGAAGCATTTTGCTGCAAAAGCATTTAATGTCTCGTCGCATTATGATTCTGCAATTTTCAACTACTTCAATGCTGATTCTGATGATCCAAAACTTAAGCTTAGTATCTCAGAATCAAAAAGTCTGCGATATGGAGAAAACCCACATCAAAAAGGAATATTTTTTGGGCCATTGGATGATTTAATGGATCAAATTCATGGAAAAGAAATTTCTTACAACAATTTGTTGGACATTGATGCCGCAGTTCAATTGATGCAAGAATTTCAAAATGATAAACCAACCTTTGCTATTTTAAAACATAATAATGCATGTGGTTTTGCAACCAGAGAAAGCTTAGTTGAGGCATACGTTGATGCACTAGCAGGCGATCCTGTTTCTGCATTTGGAGGGGTTTTGATTTGTAATAGAAAAATAGATGTTGTTACTGCTGAAAAAATCAATAGTTTGTTTTGCGAAGTTGTCATTTCTCCAGAATATGATACTGAAGCATTAAAAATCTTGAAAAGCAAAAAAAACCGTGTGCTTCTGGTT
The DNA here is from genome assembly GCA_913020155.1 of uncultured Flavobacteriales bacterium. Taxonomy (GTDB): domain Bacteria; phylum Bacteroidota; class Bacteroidia; order Flavobacteriales; family Flavobacteriaceae; genus Arcticimaribacter. The sequence goes on along the minus strand of CAJWBA010000009.1, from coordinate 27,712 downwards.
CAAAAGAGTAATCAGCTACTTAAAACATCGGTTAGAACTTGTCTAAATGGCTATTTAGTTCAAGACAAAGATCTCATTACAGACAATGAAAGTCAATTGACAGTATCCACCAAAATTGCACCATCAGACGAACAAATAAAAGACCTTTTATTTGCTTCAAAAATATGTAAGCACACCAAATCGAACACCATAGTGCTCGTAAAAAACAATCAACTATTAGCATCTGGAACGGGTCAAACGTCTCGTGTTGATGCCTTAAAACAAGCCATCGGAAAAGCAAGGGGTTTTGGATTTAGCCTTGAAAATTCTGTCATGGCAAGTGATGCGTTTTTTCCATTTCCAGATTGTGTTGAAATAGCTTTTAATGAAGGTGTATGCTCGGTAATCCAACCAGGAGGATCCATAAAAGATCAGCTTTCTGTTGATTTTTGCGATGCAAACAAAATGTCAATGGTATTATCAGGAATTCGTCATTTTAAACATTAATTTTACTACATTTGATTTACATCAAAAAATATAAATTATTATGGGGTTTTTTGACTTCCTCACAGAAGAAATTGCTATTGATCTAGGTACCGCTAATACCTTAATTATTCACAGAGATAAAGTGGTTGTCGATAGTCCTTCAATTGTTGCCATTGATCGCACCACTAATAAGGTAATTGCTATCGGATTAGAAGCAAGTATGATGCAAGGGAAAACTCATGAAAACATCAAAACCATTCGCCCTTTAAAAGACGGTGTAATTGCTGATTTTAATGCTTCTGAGCAGATGATCAATATGCTTATTAAAAGCATTCCAACCCTAAAGAAAAAATTGATTACTCCTTCACTCAGAATGGTTATTTGTATTCCATCTGGAATTACAGAAGTAGAAATGCGAGCTGTACGGGAATCTGCTGAGCGCGTTAATGGAAAAGAAGTTTATTTGATTCATGAGCCTATGGCAGCTGCCATAGGGATTGGGATTGATATCAAACAACCTAAAGGAAATATGATTGTTGATATCGGTGGAGGTACTACAGAAATTGCTGTAATTGCCTTGGCTGGAATAGTTTGTGACAAATCAGTTAAGATTGCCGGGGATGTTTTTACCAATGACATCGTTTATTACATGCGTCGTCAACACAATTTATATGTTGGGGAACGGACTGCTGAAAAGATCAAACTAACCATTGGGGCAGCCCTTGAAGATCTTGATAATCCACCAGATGAAATGTCTGTTCAAGGAAGAGATCTTTTAACTGGGAAACCTAAACAAGCAATGGTATCTCATCGGGAAATAGCAAAAGCATTAGATAAATCAATTCTTAGAATAGAAGATGCTATTATGGAGGCACTTTCTCAAACTCCCCCAGAATTAGCAGCAGATATTTACAATACCGGAATTTATTTAGCCGGTGGTGGATCAATGCTTCGTGGTCTAGATAAAAGAATTTCGCTTAAAACCGATCTTCCAGTTTACATTGCCGAAGATCCTTTACAAGCTGTTGTTCGTGGTACAGGTATTGCTCTTAAAAACCTAGAACATTACAAGACGATCTTGAATAAATAAGCTCGAATATGCAATGGTTCTTAACCACTTTAATCCAATATAAAAATTTTCTGTTTTTTATTATTTTGTTAGGCATTGGGATTGCTTTTACTGTTGCAGGTAGTAATTTTCATAGTACAAAAATTCAAGAAATTGGAGTTGTAGTTTCTGGAGAACTTCTAAAACCAATTCATTATTCAAAATCGTATTTGTACCTTAATGAAACCAATGAAAGCTTATTGAAAGAAAATAATCACCTTCGTCAAGAGCTTCTTGATTACAAAGGGGTTCAAGTCTCAACCGACCTAGATTCACTCAATCCAAATTTATCTAAATATTTGGTTCGTTCAGCTGAAGTATTAAGAAACAGTTATGTCAATGCAAGAAACTTATTGATTCTTGACAAAGGAGCCAATGATGGAATTAAACAAGACATGAGTGTAATTGGCCCCGATGGCATTATTGGAATAGTAAAGCAAACCAGTTCTAATTTTTCTAGTGTAATTTCTATTCTCTACCAAGATTTTAAAATCAATGCTAAACTCATCCATACGGGAGCCTTTGGATCCTTATATTGGGAGGGGAAAGACCCTTCAAAGATGACATTTTCTGATGTTTCTATTATCAACAAAATTACAAAGGGGGATACCATCGTTACTGGTGGAATGTCTGCTTATTTCCCGAAAGGAATTCCAATTGGCATAATTACTGATTTTGACACTCCTACTTCCGGTGGATATTACGATATTAAAGTAGAGTTATTTAATAACCTAACGGATTTAGAACATGTCTATATAATTGACAATAAATCGAGATCAGAATTTCTAAATATACAAAATCAAGATAAAGATGCTTCAAGATAATATCAAAATCTTGTCAAGGTTTATCGTTTTGGTGTTAATTCAAACCTTAATATTCGATCGAATTACTCTTTTTGGCTTTTCTTATCCTGCAGTTTATTTGTTTTTTGTAATTAATTATCGTTTTGATAAATCTCAATTTATTTTAATTTTTTTAGGCTTTTTAATGGGCTTAACCATTGATTTGCTTCAAGGATCTTCAGGATCTAACTCCATTGCAACCTTATTTATCAGCTTTCTACGACCATTCATAATTAGATTTTCTTTTGGAAATAATCTAGATTCCATTTCATTACTAAGTATGAATTCAAGGACAAGTAATCAAATTGTTTTTATCGCCTCAATAATACTGGTACATCAAGTTATTTTGCAAATTGTTTCTTACCTGGATTTTGATCATTTCATAGTTATTTTACGAAATATAATTGTAAATTCTATTTTTACTTTTATTATACTGTTTTCTTCTGTAACATTTTTTAAAAATAAGAACTGATGAGGAAGTCGCTCTTGGCCGTACTTACCCTAATTATAGGTGTCGTATTTATTGCACGCCTACTTCAACTTCAGGTGCTAAGTACTTCCTATCAAAAACTTTCTGATAATAATGCAATTCTCGCAATATCGGAATATCCCGAACGTGGTTTTATTTATGATCGAAATGGTAAACTTTTAGTAGCAAATCAGGCTGCTTATGATATTATGATTATCCCTGAAAATGTAATCCCTTTTGACACCCTAGCTTTTTGTACTCTGGTAAATATTCCAAAGAAAACCCTTATTAATAACTTAAAAAAAGCAAGGCGATTTTCAAAACGACTTCCCTCTGTTGTGGTTAATCAAATATCCAAAGAGACCTATGCCAGGCTGCAAGAGCAGATGTGGAAATATGAAGGTTTTTTTATTCAAAAAAAATCACTTCGGGATTATCAAATTAATTTTGGAGCAAATATTTTAGGGTACGTTAGTGAAGTTAATGATAATGATATTAAAAAAGAAGAGTACTATCAACCGGGGGAATTAATTGGAAGACAAGGAATTGAGAAGTCTTATGAAAAAGAATTAAGAGGTGAAAAAGGAAAGCGCTTTCTTCAAAAAGACAGATTCAATAGAATCATAGGAGTCTACAAAAATAAATCTTTTGACATTGACCCTAAAGTTGCCAAAGACATCCAATTGACTTTAGATGCAACTCTTCAAGAATATGGTGAGTTTTTAATGCAGAATAAAAGAGGAGGAATAGTAGCCATTGAACCTTCATCTGGTGAAATTCTGGCTTTAATTAGTACACCATCATACAACCCTAACTTATTAGTTGGTAGGGATCGAACTAATAATTATCGAAAACTTGCTCAAGACACCTTAGCTAAACCATTGTTTGACAGAGGGCTTCAAGCCTTGTACCCTCCTGGATCACCTTTTAAAACATTGAATGCCCTTGTAGCACTTCAAGAGGGAGTGATAACTCCTGAGACGAAATTTAAATGCAATGAAGGTCATTATTATGCGCGAGGAGCTTTTATGAAATGTCATTGTAGAAAAGGTTCACAAAATAATTTGCTCAAAGGAATTTATAATTCTTGTAATACTTTTTTTGCAAATACATACAAAAGAATCATTGAGAAACATGAAACTCCCGAAAAGGGGCTAAATCAGTGGAATGAACATTTGAAGAGCTTTGGTCTTGGCAATTATCTCGGTTATGATTTATCGATCGGAAAAAAAGGTTTTATTCCAAATGCCGCATATTATGATCAATGGTATTCAAAGGGGGGTTGGAAAGCAGCAACCATCATTTCAAATGCGATTGGTCAAGGAGAAGTTTTAACAACCCCAATACAACTTGCTAACTTTACTGCGGCTATTGCAAATAGAGGACATTATTACACACCTCATTTCCTTCGTTCCGTTTCGGGGGATTCAATACCGCGAAAATTTGTTCGAAAAAACACAAGCATAGACCCCAAACATTTTGAAGTTGTAATCGATGGAATGCATAAAGTTGTAGAAAAAGGAACAGCCAGAGTTGCTCGAATCAAGGGCATAGAAGTTTGTGGTAAAACAGGGACTGCAGAAAATTTTACCAAAATCAATGGTGTCCGAACTCAGCTTACCGACCATTCAATTTTTGTAGCATTCGCTCCTAAGGATGATCCAAAAATTGCTATTGCTGTATTTATAGAAAATGGATATTGGGGAGGTCGGTGGGCTGCTCCAATTGCAAGTTTAATGATTGAAAAATACATCAACGGAGAAATTATACGATCTTGGCTTGAAAAAAGAATGGCTGACGGGAATATAAGCAGTGAATATGAAAAACCCTATTCGGGAAAACCTTTTAAAATAAATGAATAAAAGTTTTTATCGTCTTGATTGGATTATAATTGCACTCTATATAGCTCTTGTTGGTTATGGACTAATAAATATTTATTCAACCAACTACAATGAAAATTCTAGTCTTTTTAATTTTGGTATTCCTGTTGGAAAGCAATTTTTATTTTTTATTGTAAGCATACTTGTCGCAGTAATTATTTTAATTACTAAAGCAAAAGTATTTGAGCGGTTTGCCAGTATTTTTTACTTAATATCTATTTTATCCTTAATTGGTTTATTCATTTTTGGAAAAAAAATATCTGGGGCTACATCCTGGTATGCCTTTGGTGGAGTTGGACTCCAACCCTCTGAATTTGTAAAAGTTACGACAGCCTTAGCTGTGTCTAAAATTTTAAGCGAAATTCAATTCAATCTCAAAAAAATAAAATCCTTATTTCAAATTGGTTTTGTAATTGTACTTCCAATGATTCTGATCATTCTTCAACCAGATCCTGGAACTGCACTAGTTTTTGTCGGGTTCTTTTTTGTGTTGTTCAGAGAAGGATTAAATGTGATTTTTTTATTAACTATTATTGGTCTTATTTTCTTTTTCATTCTGGCTCTTATAGCTCCTATTCCTTTTATTATTACAAGCATCATTACCTTGTTAATTTCCATGTATTTTTTCTCAAAAAAATTGAATAAAAAAACATCCTTGTTGCCTTACCTGCTCGTAATATTTTTGAGTTGTGGTTATGTATCTTCAGTAGACTATATTTTCAATACAGTTTTTGAACAACGGCATCGAGATCGAATTAACATAATCCTTGGAAAAGAATTAGATACTCAAGGCATTGGATACAACATTAACCAATCTAAAATTGCTATTGGATCAGGTGGTTGGGATGGAAAGGGCTTTTTACAAGGAACTCAAACAAAAGGAGATTTTGTTCCACAACAACATACGGATTACATATTCAGTACTATTGGAGAGGAGTGGGGTTTCTATGGAAGTTCAATTGTTGTTGTTGCCTTTTGCTTCTTAATAATTCGTATTCTTTATAAGACTGAAAATTTGAAAAATAAATTTGCCAGAACTTATGGACATAGTTTAGCGGCAATATTGTTCTTGCATTTTTTTATTAATATTGGCATGTCCCTAGGTTTAGTTCCTACCATTGGGATTCCTCTTCCATTCATCAGTTATGGTGGTTCGAGCTTGCTAGCGTTTAGTTGCCTATTATTTATCTTTTTGAATTTAGATGCAAATCGCTTAAACGAGTAAAACTAAATCTTTACATCAAGGGCATCACGAAGACTATTTCCTAAAGTCATGAATGCAAAAACTAAACTCATTATTGATATTCCTGGAACAATTGCTAAGTATGGTTTCCCCAGAAGAATATATCGAAAATGATCTTTAATCATACCTCCCCAGCTCGGAACTGGGGGTTGTGCGCCAATGCCTAAAAAACTTAAACCGCTTTCGATTAAAATTGCACTTGCAAAATTTGCAGCAGAAATTACAATCAACGGGGGGATTATGACGGGTAAGATGTGTTTTACTAAAATTCTATAATTGGAATAACCAAGAACACGAGCTGCTTTGATAAACGTTTTTTCTTTAACTGATATTACTTGACCCCGAACTACACGAGCCACCTCAACCCACATAGTTAAACCCACCGCTATAAAAACTTGCCAATATCCTTTACCTAAAGCAAGAGTTATTGCTATGACCATCAACAATGTAGGAATCGACCAAATTACATTTATGAACCATACCATAAAACGGTCTAGTTTTCCTCCAAAATAACCTGCTAAAGCTCCAATAAAGACTCCTACTAATAAAGATATTAATACGGCCACAAAACCTATTGAAATTGAGATACGAGATCCAATTAATACCCTACTCAACAAATCTCTTCCGTATTTATCAGTGCCTAGAATAAATTTTTTTTTCGAAATATATAAATCTTCAACTTGCTTATAAGTTGTTTCAATTGGATACCGATTTAGATTAACGAGTTGAAGGTAAGCTTTAGATGTTCCGTAGGCTTGATAAAACAATTTATCTTGTTTCCATAACAATTTTTCTATGGCAATTTCTTCTGATCCCTCCTGAAAATTAGAGTTTGGAAGGATTAATATTTTTGTTGAAAAGCCCGGAGGTCTGGAATGAATAGACAAGTGCATTTGATTTGCATTTGGACTACTGTCAGGAGCTAATTTGTAGGCAAATGCAGCAATAAAAGTCATTACTACAATATAAAAAACGCTTATTAAACCAAGTCGATCTCCTGAAAATCGATTTAAGATTGCCCCTATTGACAAAAGTTATTTTTTAATTTGAGCAAGGTTATTTATTTTATTTTGAGGTTGAGCTAAATCTTCAAGAACTCTTACAGCTTCATAAAGATATATGTCCTTTACTAAACTTTTTTTCCAACGTAAACGTTTTTCTTTTAGTTCTTCATCCTTTTCTAATTTAGGTAAGTCCGCATTGGGTGTTTGTAACGTAAATGAAGCTTCAAATTTATTCAACTTATCATATTTTGAGGTTTGATCTGATCGAGCTTTGCGTTCTTCTATATAGTCTTCGTAGTTTAACGAATACAGCGTGTCATCTTGTTGAGCTTTAATCCATTTAGCTTGTTCATCAATTAAAATCATGTAAGCGTTGTTAGCTATGCGCTCTTTACTTCGTTCTAAGGCGTATTCAAAATTCCTATTAACATCCCATGGTTGATAGTTTGCAGGTGAAATTTGATCCCAAGACAACGGGTTATCTTGTGCTTGCTCTCCTGTTTCAATGTAAGTATATCTTCCGGGGAAAACAACATCACTTTTGACACCCTCAAGCTGTGTTGAACCACCGTTGATTCGATAAAACTTATCGGTCGTTATTTTTAAGGCACCCAAATCACCATGAGTATTACTAGAAATAATTTTGTTTAAATCTACAACGTTTTGAACAGTTCCTTTGCCAAATGTTTGTTTACTACCTATGATTACAGCGCGTTTATAATCTTGCAATGCAGCAGCAATAATTTCTGATGCTGAAGCTGAAAATTCGTTTACCATAAGAATTAGAGGTCCGTTCCATGTAATACTCGAATCTTTATCTTCTAATACCTGTTTTTTACCTCCAGTACTTTTGACTTGAACTACAGGACCCTCTTTTATGAAAAATCCAGTCATATCAACTACAGTTTGAAGTGAACCACCTCCATTATTTCTCAAATCGAGAATAATACCTTCGACATTATCACGCTTCAATTTTTCTATTTCTGCTTTAACATCACTTGCAGCATTTCGTTCTCCATAATCTTTGAAATCTACATAAAACTTAGGTAAATGAATCATTCCAAATTTCTTACCATCTTTTATGATTATCAATGATTTTGCAAAAGCTTCTTCTAATTCGACAACATCTCTCACAACCGGAACGACCTCAACAGTGGCGTCAACATGTCTAATTGTCAAATAAACTGTTGTTCCTTTTGGACCTTTAATCAATTTAACGACATCATCTATTCGCATTCCATTAATGTCTAAAGCCTCTTCATTTTCTTGTGCAACTTTAATAATCACATCTTCAACTTCCAACAATTTATCTCGCCAAACGGGTCCCCCAGAAATAACCTCAACAATACTAATTTCTTGGTTTTTCTTTTGTAGACGCGCCCCAATGCCTTCAAATTTACCCGAAATACTCGTATCAAAAAGTTCTTTTTCTCGAGGGGCAAAATAATAGGTATGAGGATCAAACTGAGTGGCTATTGCATTCAAATAAATTGAAAAATAATCTTTGCGTTCCAAGTCTTGTCGAACCTCAAAAAACAAATCCATATTCTCTCTTGTAATCTTGCGAGCTTTTTTTTCAAGTTCTATATTTGAAATCATAACATAAGTACTGTCGTTCTCAAATTTCTTCTTTTCTTCTTCCTTTTTATCGGTGTAAACTCCGAGAGTGGAGAGCTTAAAATACTGAAGCCATACATTCTTGAGTTCAGAAAGTGACTCCGCATATCCCATAGTTTGATAATCCAAATTTACTTCTTCTACTAGTGTAAAGTCAAAAGGACGGTCCAATAGAGGTTTGTAAAATGCTTTAATTTGCTCTTGTCGTTGAACGAATTTTTTATAGCTTAAATCAAAAAATTCGAGTTTAGATTCTTTGATTTGGTCGTCAATTTTAGTTTTAAATTGATTGAGATTATTTATGTCCGTCTGAATGTAAAAACGATGTTGTCCATCCATACTTTCGAGATAGTTCATGAATACGTTTTCAGAAAATGAATCGTTGATGGTCTCTGGGTCGTAATGTCCACGTTCCAAAACATAGGACATGACTTCGATTAATAGTTTATCCTTCTCAGGATTGGTCGTTGAATTGAAAAAAGAAAACCCGTAGATTAGACTCAAGGCTATTCCACTAAGTATTAAAATTCTTGTTTTTTTCATTTGGTTATTAAGTTATTTTTAAAAAGTAAGATCATTTGCTATTGTAAATTAAAAAAATAGACTTAAAAATTTCTTTAAAAGATCTATTTTGTGATACTAAAGTATGTAAATACAGGGCCTCTGCCAAAAAACACTTCGTTTTTTGTAATTAATTAACAACCTTTATCCCTTGATAATTTCTTAATTTAGCCACAAAGCTACTTTATGAATAAAAAACCACTAATTCTTGTCACCAATGACGATGGCATCACAGCCCCTGGAATCCGTACACTTATAGAAGTAATGAATACTATTGGTGATGTAGTTGTAGTAGCACCTGACAGTCCTCAATCAGCAATGGGTCATGCAATTACAATAAATTCTACGCTTTATTGTAGTGAAATGGGTAACATTGACGGGCCTCAAAAAGAGTATCAATGTTCTGGAACACCTGCAGATTGTGTAAAGTTAGCTATTAACGAATTATTGGATCGAAAGCCAGACATTTGTGTCTCGGGAATTAATCATGGATCAAATTCATCAATCAACGTAGTTTACTCAGGAACCATGAGTGCAGCAATAGAAGCTGGAATTGAAGGAATACCCGCAATTGGTTTTTCTCTTCTAGATTACCGTTGGAATGCAGATTTCAATCCACTAAAACCATATATAAAAAAAATAACGCTTGCTGCTCTCCAAAATAAACAAGGCGCTGATGTGATTCTTAATGTCAATTTCCCTGTATTACCTGAGGGTGACATCAAGGGTATCCGAGTTTGCCGTCAAGCAAAAGCGAATTGGGTTGAAAAATTTGACAAACGCCAAAGCCCGACGGGTCGAGATTACTATTGGCTTACAGGAGAATTTATTGACCAGGATAAAGGGAAAGATACAGACGAATGGGCTTTAAATCAGGGATATATTTCAGTTGTTCCTACCCAATTTGACTTAACAGCGCATCACGCTATTCAAGAACTAAATAATTGGGGTTTTGAAAATTAAAGAACTTTTGATAGGGATCACAATGGGGGTCGTTTTAACTTTGATTGGAATGTATTCGTTTACTTTATTTTTTTCAAATGAAAAAGTTTTGGATAGTTTCTATCTACTCTACACACAAAAAAAGTTAGGAGGTCTAATGAGTATTGGAGCATTACTCAATCTACCTGCATTTTTTGTTTTCATCAATCAATACCGCTATTATAGAGCCTATGGACTGGTAAGTTTATTACTCTTTCTTGTTGTAATTATTGGGTTATTAAAAATTATTTAAATTGAAATATTACATCATCGCTGGAGAAGCCTCGGGAGACTTACATGGATCTAATTTGATGAAAGCTATATCGCTTGAGGATTCTAATGCTGTTTTCAGGTTTTGGGGAGGTGACAAAATGCAAGCGGCTGGAGGTACTTTGGTAAAACATTACAAAGAATTAGCCTTTATGGGTTTTTGGGAAGTGTTTATCAATCTCAAAACCATTTTAAATAATATTGCTTTTTGTAAGAAAGACATCCTCGAATATAAACCAGATGCGATTGTTTATGTTGATTACCCTGGATTTAATCTACGTATTGCTGCTTGGGCAAAAAAACAAAACTTTAAAAACCTCTACTACATCAGTCCTCAAATTTGGGCTTGGAAAGAAAAGAGAATTTCAAAAATTAAAAGAGACCTTGATGCACTATTTGTTATTCTTCCCTTCGAAAAAACTTATTTTAAAGAAAAACATAACTATGAGGTTCAGTATGTCGGGAATCCCTTGGTTGATGTAATTCAGGAAACAATTCAGCAAAAAGATGATTTTAGGAATATCCAAAAACTGGATAAAAACATTCCAATAATTGCATTATTACCCGGAAGTAGAAAACAGGAAATCATTAAGATGATGCCAACTTTTATTGAGGTTATTGAACGTTTTCCTCAATTTAAATTCATTTTTGCAGCAGCTCCAGGAATTGATTTAGAGTGGTATCAACAATTTATAAAAAATCAGAGTGTTCTTTTGGTTCAAAATCAAACATATTCTTTACTGAAAAATAGTTTTGCTGCAATTGTAACTAGTGGAACTGCTACTCTAGAAACTGCGCTTTTCAAAGTCCCTCAGTTGGTTTGTTATCGGAGTAGTTTTCTTAGCTTTCAAATTGCAAAACGAATTATAACCCTTCCTTTCATATCGCTTGTAAACTTGATTATGAATAGGGAAGTTGTTTCAGAAATTCTTCAAAATGATTTTACTGTAGAACGGATTGAAAAAGAATTAAAATCAATTACAGAATCCAAAAAAAGAGAGAGGCAGCTTAAAGATTACGAACTATTGAATCAAAAACTATCTGCAGGAGGTGCTAGTGTAAAAACAGCAAGAGCTATCGTGAATTTGCTTAATAATAAAGTTTAATCTAAAATGTTTATTTTTTGGGTGTGGTGTTCCCGAATTTTACATTAATCTCTCTTATTTTTTGTTTCGTTTTAGGTGTACTTTTTTCTTTCCACTTAGATGCAAACATTCCGTATTTATCGTATTCTGGTCCTTTATTTTTTTGTGTAATTGGATTGTTCTTAAGCTGGTGGCTAAGGGATGAAAATTTTCTTTTTTCTCATATTCTTATGTGTGTGATAAGTTTTTCAATTGGAGTAAAAGAGGTATTCAGCCCCTTGAAATTTCTAAAAACCATTACATTTTCTCCTACGGTAACCAAAGTCATAATGAGTTTCAGATTTAATTAATAGATCGGCTTCGTCCTAACAAAAACCACCACAGATACTATTGTAAGGTTTTAAAAATTAACCCAAAAATAAATTCAGGAAAAGTACTAATTCTAAATAAAAAGAAAGATTATCTATAGATTAAACTTTTAGAGCTCACATAAACCTTGACCCCTTTAATTCCTATACAAAAATCAAAAAATATTGGAACTAGCTATTCCAATGTTAAAGGGCAATGAAAGAAAACTTGCGATGGTTAAAAGGTCTTGTTTTATGATAATCAAACAGATGGGGCGTATTTATTTACCTCGAAATCGAGGAACGAAACTTTTTAAGTAATTCTGTAAATCATCTGGACCTTGGAAAACCATGTAATCTCCTTGTTTAATAATCTTTAGGTAGGGTTCAAGCTGTTGTGCCGTGTAATAACCGACTAGTGGCATAATTGGATCACCATCTTCGCTGAAAAAAACCATTGTAGGGTAACCTTTTATCCCTAAAAACTGAGTGAAATCATGTGTCGCATTCCTACCTTTTCTTCCTTCATCATAATTTGGATTTGTGTATTTCTGGTTATAAAATTTGATCTGTTCATTCCCCTCTGCATTGAATTTTACAGCATAGTAATGTTCAGAGACATAACGAACCAAATCAGGGTTTTTAAAGGTTTTATTATCTAACAATTTACAAGGTCCACACCATGTTGTGTAAACATCCATAATTATTTTTTTTGGCTCTTTTTTCTGAGCTTCAAATGCTTCCGCCAAACTCATCCACTCAATCTGTTGGGCATAGGTAGTTATTGAACCTAAAAAAAATAAAACAAGAAATCTAACTTTCATGAATTTTAATGATTTAATGTACATCTTCCATTAATTTATTCAAAAATGGTGCCATTAGAAGAACAATTACTCCTGCTCCTAAAGAGTATTTGGCTATTAAATCAAATCCTTCAATGTAAACATACAAGGAATCAAAACCACCAATGTCTGTTGAATCACTTTCAACTGCCAATTGTTTCCCAATGAACCCAACAACTTGGAAGGCATAAGAGGAAGACAAAAACCAGATTCCCATCATAAAAGCTACTATGCGCTCTGGAGACAAATCGGTAATTTTTGACAATCCAACTGGTGACATGAAAAGTTCTCCAACAGAAAGCATAAAATACATGACAATTAAATATGCAAAGGGAACCATCCCGTTCTCATCTGCTGAACCTCCACTTAAAGACAAAACATAAAAACTCAAACCAGCTAAAAATAATCCAAGTCCAAACTTGTAAGGTGTTCTTGGGTTTTTCTTTTTCTTCATCAAAAAAGTAAACAATAATGAAATCGGGATTGACAAAATAATTATGAACAATGAATTCAAGGAATTGGTTTGAGAAGCATTGATGAATTCTAGGTTAACATTTCGATCGGCAAATAAAGTAATTACACTTCCAGAGAGCTCGTGGAATCCCCAAAAAACAGTCATGAATACAGTAATAAAAATTGCTGCAATTAACTTTTTTCGCTCTTCTGCCGTTGACTGAAAAAGAATGTATCCAAGATAAAAAACAACAAAAATACCTATTAATTTAAATAGAATGTTAACTACATTTTGGTCTCCCAAAAAGGTACCTTCTTCCCCTAGTGATTTGTATGAAGCCAACATTAAAGCAATGACAGGAGCTGACAAAACTGCTAAAACAGAAATCCACGTGTCTTTTGAGAGCCCTAGAATAATTTTATCCAAACCTCCTGAAACCGGAGGTAAACCTTTATCCTGAAAAACTCCTTTTTTTATTCCACTCCAAAAGAACATCAATCCTGTTAGCATACCTATTCCAGCTAATCCAAATCCATAGTGCCATCCATAAGCTTGTCCCAGCCATCCGCATAATAGGGGTGCAATAAATCCACCAATATTAATTCCCATATAGAAAATGACAAAACCCGAATCTTTTCTGGGGTCATTTTCTTTGTAAAGTGCTGCAACAAATGTCGATATGTTGGGCTTAAAAAAACCATTTCCAACTACAATAAAACCAAGGGCTAAATAAAAAGTAATATCGCTTTCTATGGCTAAAACAAAATGTCCAAGAGCCATTAAAAGCCCACCCAAGAGAATTGATTTTCGAAAGCCAAGTAAAGAATCTGAAACACGTCCGCCAATTACAGTACTTGCATAAACCAAAGAACCGTATGATGCATATACCGCTGCTGCTGAATAATCTCGTGAAGCAAGGGCTTCAAAAATTACATTTACCATGTAAAGCGTTAGTAAAGCACGCATTCCATAAAAGCTAAAGCGTTCCCATAGTTCAGCAAAGAAAAGGTATAAAAGACCTTGTGGATGACCCAAAAAAGAGGAGTCTAAACTTGTGTTCGATGAATTGTTGTCTGACATAATAAATTATAATTTTGTAAGTATAAAATTAGTCATCTTATTGTAAAGATGAAGGCGAGTGTTTCCACCATAAATTCCATGATTTTTGTCTGGGTAAATCATCCATTCGAAAGTCTTATTTGCTTGAACTAGGGCTTCTACCATTTGCATGGTGTTTTGCAAATGAACATTATCGTCACCTGAACCGTGAATCAAAAGATAATCTCCCTTTAATAGTTCAGGATAAGTAAAAGGCGAATTTAAATCGTAACCATCAGGATTTTCTTGAGGTGTTCTCATAAAACGTTCAGTGTAAATAGTATCGTAAAACCTCCAACTGGTTACGGGTGCAACTGCAATAGCTAAAGAAAAAACATCATTTCCCTTTAATAAGCAATTGGTTGACATATGCCCTCCATAACTCCAACCCCAAATGCCAATTCTTTCTTCATCAATAAATGATTTTTGACCTAAAATTCGAGCAGCCTCAATTTGATCCAGTGTTTCATAATAGACCAATTGCATGTAGGTTACTTTTTTAAATGCAGAGCCCCTGAAACCAGTCCCACGACCATCTACACAAGCTATGATAATTCCTTTTTGGGCTAAACTCTGATGCCAAAGGTCACGTTCATCACTCCATTCATTGGAAACTTCTTGTGATCCTGGACCCGAATATTGAAACATCAAAAGTGGGTATTTTTTGTTTGGATCAAAGTCTTTGGGTTTAATCATCCACATATTAAGATCATTACCATTAACATCTATTGTTGAAAATTCTTTAGGTGAAATTTTATACTCCGCAAGCTTACTTTTTAATTCATCATTATCTTCAATAGAACGAATTATTTTACCCGAGGCAGTTAATCGAAGGTTGTAAATGGTGGGTGTTTTACTGTCTTCATATGTATGAATGTAATATTTGTAATCTGCACTGAAAGCAACACCATTGGTTCCCTTTTCTGGGGTCAAAGCTCGTTTGCTAGTCCCATTAAGTTTGACCGAAAAAACAGCTCGCCCGGTACTTCCAGATTCAACAGACGCATAATACAGTTCCTTCGTTTTTTCTCGGAATCCAAAAAAACGAGTTACTTCCCAATACCCTTCTGTGATTTGCTTTTTTAGAGTACCATCGGCCTTGTAATGATAGAGATGATTAAATCCATCGCGATCACTTGTCCATAAAAAACTTTCATCTTTTAAAAATCTCAAATTATCATGAACATCTACATAAGCCTTATCCGTTTCTTCAAGAATTACCTTTGAAGAATACTTTTCAATGTCATAACTCCAAAGTTTTAAATGATTTTGATGGCGGTTAATAGTCTGCACTACCAATTTATTTTTATTGGGACTGAATTGAATTCTAGGAATATAATAAGGTTGTTCCTCTCCTAGTTTTATTTTTGACAAGCTCTGCTCTTCAACTTTGAACAAATACAAAGAAACAACTGCATTATTCTCTCCAGCCTTGGGATATTTAAAAGTGTAAGGGAAAGGGTACAAACCTTGTCCAACAATATCCATTGAATAGGTAGGGACTTGAGTTTCATCGAATTTCATAAAAACCAATGCAGAACCATCAGCATTCCAGTCGAAAGCACGAACAAAGCCAAATTCTTCTTCATAGACCCAATCGGTTAAACCGTTAATTATGTGTTCACTTCCATCATCGGTTACTTGAACTATTGAATTGAATGCTAATTCTTTAATGTAAATATTCCGATTAAAAACAAAAGCTACTTTAGAACCGTCTGGTGAAAATTTTGGCTCTTGAACTTTGGCTCCAAACAATAAAGAAGATTTTTTTGTAGTACGTTCATAAACAAAATATTGTGCGCGTTTGGATCTTCTATAAATTTGTTGAGAATCTGTCTCCAACAACAACTTACTTTCGTCTTTAGAAAAATTGTACGATGTAAAATAAGGGAGTAGAGCTGAGGTTGCAGAATTAACAATTTCTCCTGCCAACTTTGCAGTTGCGTAATCGTAAGCAACTACTTTTGATGTTCGTTTTGTGGGGTCTAATTCTAAAACAGAATATTGACTGACAGAAGTTAACGGATGAATTTCCTCTAGACTTTTAGCTGAAAAATCAAAATTCCATATTTCTTCGTTTGTTATTTCCTTTTCTTGAGCAAGCAACGCCAAAGGAAATAACAAGATTTGGGCAAATCGAAATAATTTCATTTTATTTTTTTTAGTTGAAATTTACTAGCAAAATAGTGATTTTCAACATGACTATAAAATTAAGGAGTAAAAGATTCTTTGATGAAAACTGTATCTTTGATTTTTTAAAAACATACTATGTCTAAAAATATTGAGCTATTTTCAAAACGCACCAAGGAAGAAAAAATTGATTGGTTGATTTCAAACTACTTTGATGGCAATACTGATGCCAAGCAACTTTTAAAATCTTATTGGAATTCAGATGAAAAACTTCAAAAAATCCATGATGAGTTCGTTGAAAATACAGTTTCCAATTTTTACTTACCTCTTGGCGTAGCACCAAACTTTTTAATTAATAATAGAGAATACACCATTCCAATGGTAATTGAGGAAAGTTCGGTAATAGCCGCTGCTGCAAAAGCTGCAAAATACTGGAGGTCTCGAGGAGGATTTAAAACTTCAATTTTAGGGCAAGAAAAAATAGGACAAGTTCATTTTATGTTCTCTGGGGATCCAAAAAAATTATGTGATTTTTTTAATCTCATAGAAAACCAATTTTACAAAGATACTTCAGAAATCACAAGAAACATGTCTGCTCGTGGTGGTGGAATTAACTCCATAGAACTCGTAGATAAAACTGCAGAATTGGATCACTATTTTCAACTCAGTGCATGTTTCAATACGATGGATTCTATGGGGGCAAATTTCATCAACTCATGTTTAGAGCAATTTGCAAAAACTCTGGTTAGAGAAGCCTCTGCCTCTGAACTTATGAAAGAAGAAAAGCCTTTGGAGATTGTAATGAGCATTCTATCAAACTATGTTCCTAACTGTGTTGTAAAAGCAGAAGTTCGATGTGCTATCAATGATTTAGAAACTGAAGAAGGTCTCAGTAAACGCCAATTTGCAGAAAAATTCGTTCGTGCTGTAGAAATCGCATGTGTTGAACCTTACAGAGCAGTTACCCACAACAAAGGGATTATGAATGGAGTTGATGCCGTAATTCTTGCAACTGGAAACGACTTTAGAGCCGTAGAGGCTGGAATACATGCTTACGCTTCTAGAACAGGTCAATACAGAAGTTTGAGTACTGCCTTTATTGATGGTGACGACTTTTGCTTTGAACTTAAAATCCCCTTGGCAATAGGAACTGTTGGTGGATTGACCAACCTTCATCCTCTTGTTAAATGGTCTATGGAATTACTGAGAAATCCCAATGCTACTGAATTGATGGAAATCGTAGTTGTAGCCGGATTGGCACAAAACTTTGGGGCGCTTCGCTCCTTGGTAACCTCTGGGATTCAAAAAGGGCATATGAAAATGCATTTACTCAATATTTTGAACCAACTCAAGGCGAATGACAAAGAAAAAGAATCTGCCAAAGAATATTTTAAAAAAACTCCTGTGACTTTTAGTTCTGTAGCCAAGTTTTTAAAAAACGCTTGAGATGAAATTTTACAGCCCAGGTAAATTATTAATATCAGCCGAATACCTTGTTCTTTCTGGAGCTCAAGCTTTGGCACTCCCAACCCAAATGGGGCAGCATATGAACGTTGAACACATTGAACAACCAGTACTTCAATGGAAAAGTTATGACCTCAACCAGAATCTCTGGATGGAAGGATGCCTTTCGGTCGAAAATTTTGAAATTCTAGAAGCCCAAAACACCCCTTTAGCTTTAATTGGTAAATTACAAAACAGCTTAAGATGTACTAGAATACTTCGCCCCGACTTCTGCAAAACAGGACATAAAGTATCAACTCAATTAGATTTTGACCGAAGCTGGGGATTGGGATCATCCTCAACTTTCATTCATAATTTAGCTCAATGGGCAGATATAAATTCCTTTGAACTACTCAATAAAACTTTTGGAGGAAGTGGGTATGACGTCGCTGTTGCTCTAACAAAAAAAGCGATTTTGTATTCTCGAAACCAAAACCACCCCTCAATTGAGCCAATAGTCTTCAATCCTCCTTTTACTGATCAAATGTATTTTGTCCATCTCAACAAAAAACAGGACAGTCAAAAAGAAGTTGTTGCTTATAACAAACGTCCTCAACCATCACAAAAGGTGATAGATCAAATGAATCAACTTACTGCAAATTTGTCAACAGAAACTTCGTTTAGCTTATTTGAAAAACTACTGACAAAACACGAAAAATTAGTAGGGGATCTTATCGGGCAACAGCCAATTCAAGAACGCTTATTTTCCGACTTTGATGGGCACATCAAAAGTCTTGGTGCTTGGGGAGGTGATTTTATTCTTAGCACTGGTAAATCATCACTTACTTATTTTAAAGAAAAAGGCTACCTAACTATTATTCCCTTTTCTGAGATGATTGACTCCTAAAAAATCATGTTGACTAATGAATGTTGAGGCTATAAAAAAAGGCTCTGCAAACAGAGACCTTTTTATTTATAAGAATATTTTCTTAATAGTACAGCGAACGATTATCCTCAATTATAGCTGACGATTCTAAAGCTTGAATCACTAACCCTGATACTTTTTCACGTTCTTGTTGTGCTAGGCTATTCGCATAAAGGCTATAATCTTCTAAATCTTCAACAATATTTTTTGAGGTTACTTGAAGCATGTAAACTCCTTTGTTTCCAGTAATCAAAACAGAAGTTGCATCAACATCCAATGCAAATCCAGCTCCAACAACGTAAGGTTCGTTACCGGCTCCTACCAAAGTTGCACTTTTTTGATTTACAGCAAGAGCAGAAACAACTTCAATACCATTACTAGCAGCCAGATCTTCAAGAGAGTTATTAACACTATTTTCTTTGATAATCATTGTAGCTTTTTTCTTATTTTTCAAGATTTTAGTCACTTCTAAACGAACATCATCAACATCAGATAATCCTTTCTCTTTTATGTTTGTAAGTCTAACAATGGCATATCCTCCATAAGAAAGATTGAAACGCTTTATGGCTCCAACTTCGGCATCATCTCCAAAAGCCCACTGAACTATTTGTCGTTGTTCTGGTAAACCTGGAAGGTTTTCATCTAAAGGATCAATTGAGTTTACTGTTCTCAAATTGTAATTTTTATTTTCAGCTAAAACAGCAAATTCTTCTTTTGCTGAACCCATTTCGAATTGTGTAGCTTTTTTAAATATTTCATTGGATGTGTTCTCGGAGGGAAGAATTTTCTGAGTCACATCTGCCAAAAGAACTAAATCTTGCTTATCTATTATTTTAACTACATGGAAACCAAATTCTGTTTCAACAAGTCCAACAACTCCAACTCGAGATTTATTTGCGAACTTAAAAAGATTCTCAGTCATTTGCCCTTCTTGAAAGTACCCAAGATCTCCCGCAGACGTTTTAGTAGGGCCGTCAGAAAGTTGTGAAGCAATAACTTCCAATTGACTTGGGTTTCTTCGAACTCTTCTTAAGTAAGATTTTGCCAACTTATTAGCTTCATCCTTGGTTCGAGTAGTAGATGGTTGAGCACCTGTAGCACCTTCAAATGACACAAGAATATGACTTGCACGAATGGAACTATTCTTTTTACGATCTAATAAACGTGATATCTTGTAGGAGTCAATGTCTTTGTAGGGACCAAAAACCTGTCCTTTTTTCAAATCATACAATATGTCAGAAAATTCTCTTGCTAGTCTTCCTTTTGGTATAAAAACAGAATCATATTCACTTTCGGAATATTTTTCTACAAAATCTCTGACGTTTGACACAGATTTTAACCCTTGGATGGTATCTGTAAGTTTGGATACTTCATTGTATTCAATACGATCATCAATCAAAGATGTCAATGTGTTCCTAATGATTACTTGATCTTCTTCTGTTGCCGTTTCTAAAAAAGAAACATACTCAATTGCTCGTGAAGCTTTTGATTCGTATGAGGAGGCGTTATTTTTTATGTACGATTTAATTTCGGCATCTGAGACGTCAACAAGGCTATCATTGATACTCGAAAATGGTATTTGCACATAGTTCAAATCAACGTTGTCATTTTCTAGATGATACAAGGTTTGAGCTTCTTTGTTAGTAATTCCAGTACTTGATTTTATCAAGTCGAAGTAAATTGATTCTCTGGCAGAGGAAATGATTCTAGTTTCCTGAGATTTCCACTGCTCATAGGCTTGAGGATTTTGGTCTCTCATTTGCAAAATAAAATCTGCAAATAAACCGAAATCAAAAAAACCAGCTTCATTTATAAAACGAGCGTCTGTGATTATGGACTCTGTTGAAGAAACTACTTGTTCGATTTGTTCTTTTCCAGCATCAATACCTAGTGTGTTCAATTCTGCCTCAAAAAGAGTGGTTTTAACAAACTGGTTCCAAACCACATTTACAGCTTGAATTGTCGAATATCCATACTGACGTTCAGTTTGATCGACAAGATATCTGAAGTTTTCAATTTTAATTTCCTCATCATTTACTATTCCAATAGGTTCAGAAGGGCCGGTATCACCTGTTCCATTTCCGAATACTCCAGAAATAATAAAAGCAAATAATGCAAGTCCTATGATTAGAATTAGAAAGAACGACTTTTGTCTGATTTTACCTAATATGGCCATCGTACGGGTATTTAAATTTTTTATGAACTGCGAAAATACAATATCCTTAGCAATAATAAAAGGGAATAAAATTTTATAATTTAACTGCTATTTAGTTAAAAGTTGGTGTTTTAAGGTTCTTTTACAGAAAGAAGAATTCGTTCAATTTTAGTGGATGATACCGCAAGTATTTTAAACTCGTATTGCTCTAAAGAGAACACATCGCCTTGTAAGGGAATTTCTTCTGTAAAATGGACAACCAAACCTCCAAGTGTTTCATAAAATTCTTCTTCAGGCAAAGATAAACCATAGGTAGTGTTCAAATAATCTACTTCCAAACGAGCAGAGAATTCGTATTCATTCTCATTAATTTTCAATTCATAATGATCTACCAGGTCATGTTCATCTTCTATCTCACCAAACAATTCCTCGACAATATCTTCAACGGTTATGATTCCGGATGTTCCTCCATATTCGTCGAGAACAACCGCCAAACTTTTTCTCTTTCGAGTCAAACGATTGAGCACATCATTGATCGGGAGAGGTTCGTGAATGAATTCAACAGGCAATAAAATACTGCGAATAGACTTGGGGTTTTTTAACAACTCAAAAGTATGAACGTATCCCAAAATATCATCTACTGAATTTTGAAACACGGGTATTTTGGAAAATCCTGTGGCCATAAATATCTCTTTGAGTTCTTGAATGTTTTTATCGATATCAACGGCAACTAATTCTGCTCTTGGCACCATTACCTCTCTAGATTTCAAATCTGAAAATTCCAAAGCATTTTGAAAAATTTGAATCTCAGAATCCAATTCTTCTTTGTCAGAAACTGACTCTACTTGCTTTTCAATGTAATCTCCTAACTCTCCTTTTGAAAATGATATTTCGTCAACTTCTACTGATGCTTTAAAGAATATTTTGAGAATTACATCGGTGATTTTTATTACGAGGAAAATAATGGGCGTAAACAAATAATAAAAAAAAGCAGCTGGTATGATAAAAAACTTAATCAACTTATTGGCGTAGAGTTGAAAAAAAACTTTGGGGATAAATTCAGCGGTTATTAGTATGATTACCGTTGAAATCAATGTCTGATAAAAAAGAATGATTATGGGTAAGTTACTTGCATCAACCTCTGGAAAAAAAAGGCTGATGATTCTATTTCCCATGAAAATCCCATAAACAACCAAGGAAATATTATTGCCGACCAACATCGCAGCAATAAATTTTGAGGGAGTTTCCGTAATTCGAGTAAGTATTATAGCGATGATATTATCTTGATTTTTTTCTATCTCAAGAAAAATTCTGTCAGATGATATAAATGCAATTTCTAAGCCTGAAAAAAAGGCTGAAAGCGCTAAACATATAATGATCACTGAATCAGTTGCAATCATCTAAGATTTTCTACTGTTAAATTTTTTTCTGTACTTCCTGCGGAATAAAAACATGAAAATGGAAAGTACAGTAAAACCAATGAACAAATAGGCTTTATCACGCTGTATGTCCCAAAGTGTTATTACCTCAAAAAAAGAAATTGCTGCAATTACAACATAAAGAAACTCTGATATTTTGTAAAGCTTCATTTAATATTTAAATTAATTAGACTCTGTAGTTTGCTCTTCTTGCTTAACAGCAACTGTACCTGTAAGTTTACCTGTCTGAAATTTAGTAAATTCTTTGTTGGTATCCAATCGGTTTGCAAGGACATTGTATTCCGGCCCAACAAAACGAAATTCCCTTTCGGTAAAGATCCAGTCATTATTGGCATCCCAGTAGAGTTGTTCTGTATTCAATACTGACCCGTCGCTGGAAGTAAGGCTGACATTTCCAACTAAATCGATAATTGAAGTAGCGTTGTAGAGTGTTCCAAAATCGGCAAGAACAAAGTTTTCATTCATCGACTCATCAAAAAAAGTTACTTTGAGACCCTCTGGAAATTCGGAATATTTCATAGAAAGATTTGAATAATCCAGATAAACAGGTGTTTCTAATATGGCCTTCACACGAGTGGAGTCTGTGTACACCATTCGTATGTTAAAGCCTGTTCCAACTGGTTCTTTTTTTTGATATGCAGTGTTTATTGGCTGATTGGTCGATAAATCACAGGAACAAAAAAGGGTTGTCATAAAAACAACAATCCACGCTTTATATTTTAGGGTTTGGAAAAACATTAAAGTTTTGGTACAATTATTCTCCCTTTAATCCAACAATCAAATTTGATTATGGCTCCTTCATTTCCTTCCGTGAATATGTCGGTTTTGGAAGGGGCTCTACCTTCATAACTTTTAGCTGCTTTGTTTGCATTTTTTTTCAAAGAAGCATCAACACCTGCAGCTCTTCGGGCAGTTTTAGCTGCTAACCAATAAACTGCTCTTTTTTCGAACTGAGTGTTTCCACAATCGTTCGCAGAACTTGCATAAAGACCAGCAATCATTAGGTGAGCTTTTCCTAGTGATGGTTGATAACCTAGAGCTTTATTTGCATAGTTCCTTGCAGTAGATTTTCGTCCTCTAGATTTAAACTCCAAAGCAATTTTATACAAAGTTTTTGCTTTTTTATAAGAATCAGTTTCTAAAGCAATTGATTCTTCGTAGTATCTCAATGCCTCATTATTGTTGCCTTTTTTATCATTCAAGATCCCAAGGTAATAAGCAGAATTTGCAGAAGGTTCTAAAGCATGCAGCGCCTCAACAATTGTCACAAATAAAGGGTCATCTGAACATTCTTTACTTTTCATTCGACCAGCGGCTCTATTTAACCAAACAGCATCCCCTTTATTTTCCTCAAAGTTACGTTGGTAAAGAAGAATCAAATTCTCACAAGTAGATTCTTTTGAAATGATTGCATCTAAATTTGATACAAAAATTCCGATGGCTCTTGAATTGGTGTCGTATATTTTTTTTCGCTTCAAGTCTTTGGTTGTGAGTGGTATGCCGTTTTCTTCTTTTTTCAGAAGTACATCTAACTTTTTTGCGAGTTTCACTCCTTCAATTTCAAATTTCTCAGAAACTTCCTCGTATTTATTGAATAAGTTTTCTTGGGTAACATCTGAAGAACCTGATTTGTACAAGCTGTGCATGGTTTTGAAATAGTTGTAAAGCCCTTTAGGATTTGTAAAACTGGTTACATCTCGAGTAAAAGCTAGATCAAATATTGCATAAATCTCAGCTGGAGATCCCAACTTATTGCTCATCATTGTTTGAGCTTTACGTGCTAGAATGCTTCCGATTGTGCTTTTCCCTTTTTTGGTAGGGAAGTTTTGAATCCACTGATCGAACAATTTCATCAAATCTTGAGCTTCTGCTTTTTTTGCGGCACCTTCTGCTTTTTCCAATCTACTTTTAAGAATTCTTTCTCCGTAAGTGTAAATTGCAACATTCGAAGATGGGCATTCGTTTCGAACAGCCATCCAAGGTTCATACGCAGCCTCATAGTTTTTAACTTTTGCAGACTCAGCAAAAATTGATAGATTTTGGTTACAATTTTCATTCGATTGAGCACCCACATTGCTGGTGCAAATAATAAATGTAAAAATTAAGAAATTTGTCAAAGTTCTCATTGGTGAAATAAATTAATTAAATTTTCTTTTAATGAACCAAATATCGTTTAGTGATAATCCGATTATTAGATTCCAGTAGTTTTCTTCAATTAAGTCGTTTTCTTGACTCCCTCGTTTTCCAAATTCAACTCCTATGTTGGCATTGGAATATCCTGCCATAGGTAAACTAACACCAAAAGATATGCCAGTTTCTTTCAGGGGTTGATTATTAAATAATATTCCGGTATTAGTCAAACGGAATCCTGCTCTGTAAACAATACGTTTCCAATAACTTGTTATCGATGAGTAATCGGGTAAATAAAAACCTCCGACAGAGAAACGTATCGCATTGGCATAGGCTATATTGTCTAGTTTTATGAATTCATTGGTATAATCGGAAGAATTACGTTGACTGTATTGTGCCCCAATAAACCACTTTTTGTCTTTTGTCAATCCCAAACCAAATGAAAATTGATTTCCCATTGATATTTTGGTCTCTAACAAGCCGTCTTGAGTTAAGTCAACATTTTCAAAATCTCCAAGCCTTTGAGTCGTTATTGATTGTGTAAAAAATACACTCTCATTTGAAGAAGTCAATTTATTATCTGGAACATAATAAACCATTGCGTTCAAATTTAACTTTTCTTTCAAAGGTATGGTTAGCTGAGTCGAAAAGCGATAGTTAAAACCAACCAAAGATGACGATTTAGTGAAAAAAGTTCCGTAGTCAATATTTTCTTCCTGACGAGAAGACTCATTTGTTATTTTTCCAAAATTGTAGTTAGCACTTACTCCAAAATTTAAGGATTTAAAAAGCTTAAAGCCTACAGTAAAGAAGGTTTGATTCAATCCTCCATAACCTTCATTTCTGTTAATTACGCCATTGATGGCATCCCCCTCCTCTACAGATTGCAACCTATACCCTACAGATGTAGCAGGTAGTATTCCAAAACCAAAAGTGAATCTCTTCGTTGGGATTGCTACAACTAAATAATCAATAGATGCCGAAGTTACTTGTTCTTCAACAGCCGTAGATGATAATTTTGTCTCTTTCAAATTCAAACCCATCCCATATGTTACAAGTTTGAGATCACCAAAACTGGCAGGATTATTCAAGTTAGCATGCAATGAGTCAGAGTAAATATCTAGACCCCCCATGAGTCTATTAATGGCATTCCCCTTGAAGGCCGTATCCCCTATTCCTCCTATTGAATATGGAGAGGAGGTGTTTGATTGGGCAAAAATTAATTGGGATCCAACAAGCAGAATAATGAGGTGTAAATCTTTCAATTTTATTTTTTGTTGTGTTCTAAGATAAAATCCAAACCCTCTACCAAAAAATTCGGATGGGCAAATATGGGGTTTTTTAATCGTTTTGACAACAGCATACAGTCTCCACCTGTTAAAATTATTGTTAAATCTGCGAATTTTTCTCTGAAATGGTCAATTTGACCCTGAATTTCATAAAATACACCATGAAAAACTCCAGTTTGAATTGAATTTTTAGTATCCTTTCCAAAGCTGTCTAAAATGCTATCGTGTTTTATTAGTGGTAATTTACCAGTAAATTCTCTTAAACTTTTGTACCGCATTTGATACCCCAGAGAAATCATTCCTCCAACATAAACATTTTCAAAAGTTAGTAGATCATAGGTAATGCAGCTGCCTACATCAATGACCAATACGTTTTGTTTGGGGTACATTTTTGAAGCTGCTCCCATCAAGCCAATTCGGTCTGTTCCTAAAGTTTCTGGAGATTTATAATCTACTCTAAAAGGAAGCTTCCAAGAACTTTCTAAAATAAATATCCGATTAGCATCAAAGATTGAGTTCAAAAAACTCCAATCAATTCCACGAACATCACATATCAAAATCGATTTAACTTTCGGGTTTTTATCTAAAACCCCTTTAAATTGATCAAAAATCGGGTCAATTAGTTGTGTTGAAATAAGCTTTCCTTCTTTAAAAAAGGCAAGTTTTACAGCGCTATTGCCTGCATCAATTATCAAATTCATATTTGAAATTTGTTTGTGCTAAAATAAACATTATGAAATTTAGTTAAAATGTTTTGCGGAAAATTAAAAAGCAAGTTATATTTGCAGCCACCAAAAGGGTACCTTAGCTCAGTTGGTAGAGCAAAGGACTGAAAATCCTTGTGTCCCTGGTTCGATTCCTGGAGGTACCACTTTTTAACCCTATAAGTCAATGACTTGTAGGGTTTTAAATTTTAAAATATCAGATAGGGCACTAAATAGGTTACTACATTAATCTTTTTTTCTTAATTTAAATTGTTAATAAATGTGCTATATGGGACTTTATTACAGATTAGATTACAAGAAAAATTTACAACACAGATACAAAGAGGAATCTTATTAAGTTGTTATAGATTACTATTACAAAAGGTAAGAGAACGAAGATTTCCACAAGTATATCATGTTTACAGAAGGATTGGGATAAAGAGTGGAGAAATAAGTCTTCTAAAAACCCAATAAAACACTCTGATAAAGATTACAAACAAAAAAATCTTATTGTAAAAAACAAACTTGTTGAGGTGAATAGAATTGTATTAACACTTCAGAAACATGATATAGAACCTTTATTAGAACTCGTAAGGAGTTATTTAAGGGAGGATCGGGTATCCAAGAAAGAAATCACTCAAAATGATATACACTTTTTGCCTTTATTTATAGAATATGAAAAATGGATTAAATATTCGAAAGGAAAACATGGACACCATTTTCTCTTTACTAGAACTGAATGCCAAAGTAATGATTTAAACGTCAAGATAAATATTGTCTTAGCTAGTATTAGAAGTTTCAGAGCATGAAGTAATTACGAATTCTTTTAAAAATTGCTTGACAATGGGTATGTGTTTTCTAGAAACAGGAATTATTTCTACCAATGTTCAGTTCACGATGCTATGTATGGGACTATTACAGTACAATAACAGGCATCTCATCTTAGGTAAGTTCAGATAGTTTTAAATAAAAAACCGCTGTAAGCAACAGATAAATTGAGGGCTACAAAGAATAAATACAACTTGACCTTTATTTATAAGCTTTGAAAAAAGTTTTGTATGTTATATTGGTACAATTGTATATTGTTCAATAAACATCTTTAATCTTAATAACTCAATATAAATTTTTCATTTAATTTATTTCTTTGAATAAGATTTAATTATTTGTTCAGCTACGAGTTTTCCTGAAATTATTGACGGTGGAACTCCAGGGCCTGGTACAGTTAATTGAC
>CAJWBA010000008.1 GCA_913020155.1 uncultured Flavobacteriales bacterium | reverse complement strand
GAGGCAGGAGTAGATGTTTTGATTAATAATGCGGGTATTGGAATTATGGGTCCTTTAGAAGAAACCTCAATTAAGGCTTTGCGAAACAATTTTGAAACAAATTTCTTTGGGCCGTTAGCCATGGTTCAGCAGGTATTGCCTTTGATGCGTAAACGTAAAAAAGGAACCATCATCAACATTACTTCCATAGCAGGATACATGGGACTTCCATATAGAGGTGGTTACTCTGCATCCAAAGGAGCACTTAATATCGTTTCAGAAGCTTTACGTATAGAAGTTGCAAATCAAGGAATTACAGTAATGACACTTGCACCCGGAGATTATGCAACTGACATAGCGTCAAGAAGACATCACGAACCCGTGGTTCAAAATTCGCCTTACGAAAAACCCTACCAAAAAAGCTTAGACTTGATGAATTCCCATGTAGATTCTGGGAATGACCCTATTGAAATTGCTCACAAAATAGCATCATTATTAAAGCGAAAAACACCTAATCCACATTATGTTGTCGGATCATTCTTACAAAAAATTTCTTTGAGCTTAAAAAAAATACTCCCGCAAAAAGCCTACGAAAAATTATTAAGAAACCATTTTAAACTTTAAATTTACAAGAAATAATCCGATATGAAATTTTTTATTGATACTGCAAATCTTGATCAAATCAAAGAAGCTGAAGCCTTAGGAGTTTTGGATGGAGTAACTACAAACCCTTCATTAATGGCCAAAGAGGGTGTTACCGGTCGTAAAAATATTCTAAAACACTATTTAGCAATTTGTGAAGCAGTCGAAGGGGACGTTTCTGCAGAAGTCATCGCAACCGATATCGATGGGATGATCAAAGAAGGTGAGGAACTTGCAGATTTGCATCCTCAGATTGTAGTCAAAATTCCAATGATTGAAGATGGAATCAAAGCTTTAAAATATTTCACAGACCAAGGAATCCAAACCAATTGTACTTTAATATTTTCAGCAGGACAAGCACTATTAGCTGCAAAAGCAGGAGCAACATATGTATCACCTTTTATTGGGCGATTGGATGATATCTCAACAGATGGCTTAGGATTGATCCAAGAAATTCGTGATATCTACGATAACTATGATTTTGGAACAGAAATTCTTGCAGCTTCTGTCCGCCATACCATGCATGTTATTGATTGCGCTAAAATTGGTGCAGATGTGATGACAGGACCCTTGAGTTCTATCAAAGGATTGATGAAACACCCACTCACAGACAGTGGATTGGCTCAATTTCTTGCCGATCACCAAAAGGGTAATTAAGAATTTTTTTTAGTCCACATAGGTTTTGCTGCTAGAGTTTTGGTGTAAATTGGGCAACTCTTTTTATGTGCCCCTTCTATATATCCGTTACCCATCAGGAACTCTTTGGTAATTTCTTTCCCTGCGAATTTGAAGGTTTGTTTAAAAAGTTTAGTCCATTTTTCTTCCGACAATGGATGGTTTTGATCCAACCAATTTTGAAAGGATCCAAACCCTTTTTGAATTAAAAGAACTTGTTTAGCATTGTGAATGATTGCCTCGATCTTTCCTCTCATTCGAATTATCCCGGGGTTTTTCAACAAATTTTCTACGTCTTTTTCAGCAAAGGCAGAAATTTTTGAAACCTCAAAATTAGCATATGCTTCTCTGATAGAATCCTTTTTATTGATAATGGTATTCCACGACAAGCCAGCTTGATTTATTTCAAGAATCAGACTGCCAAATAAAACATTATCAGACTTTGCTTTAAAACCATATTCAGTATCGTGATAAGCTTTATGTAATTTGGATAAATCTCCGTTATTTACAGCAAAACAATAGGAGTTGTCAGTTTCCATTAATTTTTATTTTTGTCAAGAATGGTTTTGAAATTCATGGAATAAAAATTACCAAATCCTTCAAGTATTTTACCCTTTTTATCAATTATAATTCCTTTATTAAGAAGGGTCAGCACCCACTTTTTGCTAGCATTTTCAAAATCAACAAAAGCATATTGATTAAGAGGATTAATTTCCATAACTTTTTGATAATCTAGAACCAGCTTATTGTAGGGTTGAATACAAATACCAACATATCGATATTCAGGAAGCTCTTTTTTAAAAGCATCTACGCGCTCTTGTGTTTTTTTGTAGTGATTCATTTGAGTCTGAGACCAAAAGTATATCACAGTAGGCTTACCCTTGAGAACAGTCTTGCTAGATTTTTTTTTGAATTTACTATCTTCCAGCATAATGTCTGGGAGAGGTTGTTTTGCCTGCATTTTTTGTAAGGACGCCTGGAGGCTCATTATTTCAGCAACATACTCGAAAGAGGTATTCATTGCTAAGAAAAACTCCAAAAATTTTGGATGATCTTTGAAATTTTTAAAATTGATAAGCTCCTCGTAAGCAACAGATCGAGCTAAATTATTTCTCAGATCATCAGTCGCTACCAACTTGTCTATTAATGCTAAGCGACGGATATTAAAATCAGTATTGTTTTTTGCCTGAAAAAAAACTTCATTTTCTAAAAGTGCTTTTTGATTAAGAAAATTAAGCATATAAGTAACATAAGGCTCAAAATATGCCAATTCCCTTTCACCATAATTTAAATGCTTTCTGAAGTTAAAATACGAACTGTCTTGTTCGTTTATTTTTTTCCGACCTCTTATTAGGGCATAGCGTTCTTTCCGGTTAGCATACGGGTAAACATAAGAAGCTTGAGAAATTATCTTGGCTTTAGAGGTTAATTGATTTAAGGAATCAAACTGAATCCATTTTAATTTTTTTTCCTCAAGAAGCGAGTCAATTACATTTTCGAATACGTTGCTGTTTTGAGCGTATTGGGTTGCCAAAAACCTTGTTTCTTTTTGAAGTGATAAATAAATCTCCATTAAGAAATTGTTTTTAGCCGATCCACGACCAGAAAAAACAAGAGATGAGTTAAAGTCAGATGTATTTGTTCTAAACCAAATACTGTCTCCTTTTTCAAGTAATAAATTCTGATTTTCAGGAAGGTGTTCAAACTTAAAAATTCCATAGTCTAAAGAATCATATTTTCTTTGAAACCGATTCTTTTCATTTAATACAATGGAGTCAATAAGCTTATTGTTTTTAAAAAGTGAGACTGTTTTTGAAGAAGGGTTTATGATTTGACCTCCCAAAAAAACACCGTTAGGATCTGGTTCCGAAACACAGGAACAAATACAAATCAATAAGCATTGACAGAACCTCTTAATTATTTGATTCATTCCAATTTATTTAAATCAAAAATTTTTAAAAATTAATACTACAAGTTAAAAAAAATATTGATTAAGCTATCAATTTGCTTACTTTTGCGCTATTAAAAAAAATAACTATGTTATCCGTTTCTAATCTTTCGGTTCAATTTGGTAAACGTATACTATTTGACGATGTAAACATTACCTTTTCAGGAACAAACTGTTATGGAATTATTGGAGCCAATGGTGCCGGAAAATCAACTTTTCTAAAAATTTTATCTGGAAAACAGGAATCCAATTCGGGTAGCATTTTTTTGGAACCAGGAAAACGATTGTCAGTATTGGAGCAAAATCATAATGCTTTTGATGAATACACCGTTTTAGACTCCATTTTAAGAGGAAATCAAGAGCTTTACAAAGTTAAAGCTGAAATGGATTCGATTTATGCAAAGGAAAATTTCTCTGATGCTGATGGGGAAAGGGTAGGAGAGCTACAAATTA
The DNA here is from genome assembly GCA_913020155.1 of uncultured Flavobacteriales bacterium. Lineage (GTDB taxonomy): Bacteria > Bacteroidota > Bacteroidia > Flavobacteriales > Flavobacteriaceae > Arcticimaribacter. Next base: position 54,557 of record CAJWBA010000008.1, on the reverse strand, counting down.
TCTTCGAAGAGATGAATGGTTGGAATGCAGATAGTGAGGCTGCAATCTTACTTTCGCATTTAGAAATAGACCCCTCACTTCACTACAAAAAAATGGAAGATATAGATGGGGCTCAAAAAGTAAGAGTTTTATTGGCTCAAGCTCTTTTTGGAAATCCTGATGTATTAATCATGGACGAACCCACCAATGACCTGGATTACGAAACCATTGATTGGTTGGAGCAATTCCTCGCAAATTACGAACATACCGTAATAGTTGTATCTCACGACCGCCACTTTTTGGATGCAGTTTGTACGCACATCTCTGATATTGACTTTGGGAAAATTCAGCATTTTTCAGGGAATTACACTTTTTGGTATGAATCGAGCCAGTTAGCAGCTCGTCAACGGGCACAGCAAAACAAAAAGGGAGAGGAAAAGAAAAAAGAATTACAAGAATTTATTTCCAGATTCTCTGCCAATGTAGCAAAATCTAAGCAAGCGACTTCTCGAAAGAAGATGATCGAAAAATTAAACATAGAAGAGATCAAACCCTCTTCAAGAAGATATCCAGCAATCATCTTTGAACAAGATCGAGAGGCAGGGGATCAAATTTTAAATATTGAAAACCTTTCCTATTCTTATGAAGGAGAAACCTTATTCAGTAATATTAATATAAACCTGGGAAAAGGGGATAAGGTTGTAGTTTATTCCAAAGACTCTAGAGCAGTAACTGCCTTTTATGAGATATTAAACAATTCAAAGAAAGCAAATACTGGCTCATTTCAATGGGGGGTGACCACAGGTCAGTCTTTTTTACCTTTGGATCACGATTCTTATTTTGAAAATGGGGATTTAAATTTAGTGGATTGGCTTCGACAATTTGCTCTGACCGAGGAAGAAAGAGAAGAAGTTTACATTCGTGGTTTTCTGGGTAAAATGATTTTTAGTGGTGAAGAGGCTCTAAAGAAATCAAACGTATTATCTGGAGGTGAAAAAGTACGCTGTATGTTATCTAAAATGATGATGAGCCGTTCCAATGTAATTATGATGGATGAGCCAACAAATCACCTAGATTTAGAGTCCATTACAACACTGAATAATGCCTTGACTAACTTTAAAGGAACACTCTTGTTAACAACACACGACCATGCTTTTGCTCAAACGGTAGGAAACCGCATAATTGAGCTAACACCAAAAGGTGTTATCGATCGTTTTTTAACATTTGATGAGTACATGACCGATGCTATGTTAAAGGAACAAAGGATGGCTATGTACACTTCCTAATTTGTAAAGCCTTTCCTTTCTTAAACTAGGCAAATAAAACATAAATTGCCACTACTATGATGGTAATCAAAAGACCCATAGGTTTTACTAATTTCCATGGAGTAATATCTACTTGTTTGGTGTACTCCAATTCAAAGTCCTCAGTTCTTGGTTTGAAGTAACCGATTGCTAACATTAATAGTACATTAAAAGAAAATAAAATTGCCATTACATGTAAATAATGTGGATAAGTACCTCCTGCATCTTCAACCTCTCCTTTAAGATAAAATTGACTAAAGCAATACAAAACAACACCTGATAACATACCAATTTTTGCAGCTAAGGCAGGAACTCTTTTTGTAAGATATCCAACGATTATTATAGTTAAAATAGGGATACTGTAACATCCATTAATTTCTTGTAAATAACCAAAGAGACCATCTGGTGCATTCGCTATTGTTGGAGCTATTAACATGGAAAACAATGCCAATCCAACACCAAAAGTCTTCCCTGCTTTTACAACCTGAGATTCTGAAGCATCTTTTTTGAAATACTGTTTGTAAATGTCCAATCCAAATAAAGTAACAGAACTGTTCAAAGCAGAGTTAAAAGAACTTAAAATAGCACCAAAAAGAACAGCAGCAAAGAAACCAACCAAAGAAGTAGGTAATACCTTAGAAACAAGTAATCCGTATGACTGATCTTGTTTGGACACATCCAACTCGTTTCCAAAAATATGAAATGCAATGATTCCGGGTAAAACAACGATGATTGGGCCGAGGATTTTTATGAAACCAGCATAGATTAATCCTTTTTGTCCTTCCACTAAATTTTTCGCAGCAAGAGCACGCTGAATAATCGCTTGATTCGTTCCCCAATAAAATAATTGTACCAACATCATTCCAGTAAAAAGGGTTGAAAATGGAATTGAAGAATCTGGCCCTCCTATTACCTTGAGTTTTTCTGGGTTTGAAGCTACTAACGCTTCAATCCCCTGGAGAACACTGCCATCACCAATGTAAATTAACCCAAATACAGGTACCAAGGTACCTCCAATCAAAAGACCAACAGCATTTACTGTATCCGATACAGCAACAGCTTTTAATCCACCAAAAATCGCATAAATAGACCCAACAATTCCTATGGACCAAACAGACATTTTTAATGCAGTACTTTCAGAAACACCCAAAACTCCAGGTACATCAAACATACTGTTTAAGGCGAGTGCCCCAGAATACAAAACAATTGGTAAGAGGACAACCATGTAACCACTCAAGAATAAACCTGAGGTGATGGTTTTGGTCATGGTATCGTATCTTTTTTCTAAAAACTGAGGTACCGTTGCAATTCCCCCTTTGAGGTAGCGCGGAAGCAATACAATAGCAGTTACTACCATAGTCAAAGCTGCTAATGTTTCCCATGCCATTACCAAAATTCCTTCTTTGTAAGCAGAACCGTTAAGTCCAACCAACTGCTCAGTGGATAAATTTGTTAGTAATAAAGATCCAGCGATAACGACTCCTGTCAGACTTCTGCCTCCTAAAAAATAACCATCAGAAGAATTTTCATCAGTGTTTCGTGTTGCTAAATAAGCTATCACACCTACTAGAGCTGTAAAGGCAAGAAATATAAAAAAATGCATAATTAATTTAGTTTATTTGATAGGGAAATATAGCGAAAGTATTTCTAATAAATGAAATAGAAAATCGATAATATTGAGGTTATTTAAGGCTTTCAACCATTCGAATTGCAACATCCAATTCGTCTTTATGAACAAAAACTTCTTGTAAACCTGGTACAACCACTCCAAAACCTGATAACCGATCGGATTCTGAATCGTCTTTAATAATTGGAACTATTTCCTTCTTTTGCAGTTCATTTCTCAGTGCGAGAATTTCAATGGTATTTCCAGTAAAAATCTTGATAAATTTTTCAGGATCTGTCATTGAAACATTAATTAAGATTTATTGTATTTGCTATTCCAGATAGCAGGATTGAAATTTTTCCCAAGTGCAAAACCATAAAAAATAACAACAGAAGCTATTGCTTTGAACATAAAAAAATAAATCATCCAATAAACGCTCCAATCATTTGATTTTGAAAACAATTGAATTGGGGTTAATAACGTAGCAAACCAACTCAATAAGAGAATCAACACAAATAAGTTTGAAATGGATTTAAAAGGCCACATAAGAAGCTTTCTGAAGGGGTGAAGGTCATTTCCCCATTTATGTATTAAATAATAATACCCATTCCCAATAGAAGCAAAAAGCAAGGGGTCGTCATAATCTTTTAATTTAAATAACTTAGAGGGAGCCATTATTTTATAATCTCCCAATCGGATGTTATGTAACGCATTAAGCCTGTTTATTTCATCAAAAGCAGCTTGGGGTATTTTATTTTTAAAGTAACGTGAATCCAAAAAACGGAGTCGATAATCGATACATGTTTTTTTGATGTGTTCAACATGGAAAATACGATCATATTCTAAATCCTCAATATTTAATTGATTCAATTCATTTTGTAAAAGATCATTTTTTGAAAAGAGTTCATTTAAATCTTTGGAACGTATTTGCTTTAATTGTTCTTCAATATTTGTGTTTGAAAATATCTTTAGTTTCATACTTTTGAACTTAATTGTTGTAAAATTAAACATAAAATATTAAAAACCTTTTAAAGGGTTTAAATTAAAATCAATGAACACTTGGCTATCTTAAAACAGCACCAAAAATTTGTTCAAATTCTTTTTGAATTTTCTGCATTATTCGATCAATATTTTTGTCGGTTAAAGTTTTGTTTGGATCACTAAAATGAAAACTCAAACCATATGATTTTTTACCTTCCGGGAGTTTTTCGCCCTCATAAACATCAAACAGGGAAACACTTTTTAGGAGTTTACGATCGATTTTAAGGGCAGAAATTTCTAATTCATCAAAATTTACATCTCGATTAACAAGTAAAGAAAAATCTCTTCTTGATTTTGGGAATTTTGAAATTTCTTCGATTTTAATTTCTTTTTTAAAAGCGTATTTGTAGATCAAATCCCAATCAAAATCTGCATAAATAATTTCGGAATCCAGAGAAAAATATTTGGTTAAATTTTTTTTTACAATCCCAAAATCAACAAGAGATTTATTGTTTAAATCCAGAGAAATCCCTTCTGAAAAAAGATCTATTGTTGTTTTATTTTCCTTAAAAGATAAAATTCCAAGACGTTCCAGAATATTAATGACAGTGGACTTCATGTCAAAAAAACTGATTTTTGAAGTTGGACTGTTCCACATTTCGGAATATTTATTTCCAGTCATACAAATCCCCAATTTTTTGGACTCGTTATAGGACTCTTCATGCGAACTGTATGTTTTTCCAAATTCATAAATCTTTAGATCTTTCTGCTGACGATTACTATTAAATTGAACAACTTCTAACATAGAAAACAGTAAGCTGGATCGTAATTGAGATAAATCTTGTCCCAGTGGATTGAGTATATTCACTTTGGAAACAGACTCCAATTGCTTGCTCAAATTGGCATATGAAGGATTTGTTAACGAATTATTCACAACCTCTGTAAAACCTTGTCCAACAAGTGATTGAGCAATAATTTGCTCAGTTTTATAGGGTGTTTTTAGGTTAAAATCTGGAAATACGGTTCGAAGAATATTGGAAGATTCGATATTATTGTAACCGTAAATTCTTAATATTTCTTCAATAACATCAGCTTCTCGAGTAACATCAACACGATAGCGAGGCACGTTTATAACAAACCCGTCATTTGTAGTGCTATTGATTTCAATTTCTAGAGAATTTAAAATTTTCAGAAGGGTGTCTTTTGGAATTTTTTTACCAATTACACGAGTAATTTTATCAAATTTTAAAAATAAACTTACTTTGTCGGGAAGCGGTTGAGTCTGTTCTTGAATTTCACTGCTAATTTTTCCTCCAGAAATTTCTTGAATCAATACTGCAGCAGTTTTTAGAGCAAAAATCCCTATTTCTCGATCAATTCCTCGTTCAAATCTAAAAGAGGCATCCGTATTTAAACTGTGACGTTTAGCCGATTTCCGAATACTTACTGGATCAAAATAGGCGCTTTCAAGAAATATGGAAGTCGTGTTTTCGGATACGCATGAGTCTAAACCTCCAAAAATACCAGCAATACAGAGTGGTTTTTCATTATCACAAATCATCAAGTCATCTTCATGAAGGATTCGCTCTTCGCCGTCAAGGGTCGTAAATTTGGTTCCTGAAGTTAGAGTTTTTACATGTATTTTACCTTTAATCTTGGATGCATCAAACGCATGAAGGGGCTGACCTAAATCATGTAAAATGTAATTTGTAGCATCTACGATATTATTTTTTGGTGTTATTCCAATTGCATTCAATCGGTTTTGAAGCCAATTTGGGGAGGGCCTTACCTCAATATCAGATAGGGTAATACCATAATATTGAGGGCATCGCTCTATGTCATCAACATTAATATCAACAGTAAAACTTGTATCCGTTATTTTAAAATTATTGGTATTCGATGATTTCCATTCAGAGGTTATATCAATTTGATCACACCCTGCCTTCAAATCTCGTGCAACTCCCATGTGGCTCATTGCATCCGATCGGTTGGGTGTTAGTCCAATTTCTATTACGGTATCCGTTTCAATTTTAAAAACTTCAGAACAAGGTTTTCCTGGGATTAAAGTATCACTTAAAATCATGATTCCATCATGTGAACTGCCAAGACGCAACTCATCTTCAGCACAGATCATACCATGACTGATTTCACCTCTAATTTTACTTTTCTTAATTTCAAATGAATTTCCCTCAGCATCATACAATTTCGTTCCTATTGTAGCTACAGGGACTCTCTGTCCAGCTGCAACATTGCTAGCACCACAAACAATTTGAACAGTTTCATCACCTCCAAGATTGACTTGAGTTACCCGCAGGCGATCTGCATTGGGATGGGGTTGACATGAAATAACTTCTCCAACAAGAACACCTTTTAATCCTCCTTTTATGGATTCGAATGGGGTAGTTCCTTCAACTTCAAGCCCAATATTGGTCAGTAATTCAAGCTGTTTTTCGAGGGCTAAATCAATTTTGAGATGTTGTTTTATCCAGTTATGTGAAATTTTCATGTATTAATTGTTTTATTAAGGATCAATACTTTACTCAAACTTGACGACATTAAATGTTTTGGTTTGTTATTTGAATTCATTAATAAAGAACAAATATAAGCATCTGTATCCTAAAAAAAAGGACTAACTTATGTAATTCCAAATGTTTTTATGAGTTGTAACCTTTGAATAGGTAGTTCTAACTTTTTGGTGTTTAATATCAGAAAGGTCAGGATCTTCCCCAATAATTTTTTTTGCATAAAATCGAGCAGTTTTCAAAAGTTCTTGATCCCTCAATATGTCAGCAATTTTAAGTTGAAAAACCCCACTTTGTTGTGTTCCCATCAAATCTCCGGGACCACGCAGGTGCAAGTCAACTTCTGCAATTTCAAAACCATCGTTGGTTTGAACCATCGTATTTAATCGAGTATTAGCCTCTTTTGATTTTTTATGACTGCTCATTAAAATACAATAACTTTGATCATTTCCACGACCAACACGACCGCGAAGCTGATGTAATTGAGACAAACCAAAACGTTCTGCACTTTCAATAACCATGACCGAAGCATTGGGTACGTTTACTCCAACCTCAATCACAGTAGTAGCTACCATAAGCTGAGTTTTTCCTTCAATAAAGCGCTGCATTTCAAAGTCCTTTTCTTTGGGTTTCATTTTTCCATGAACAATACTTATGCGGTATTCAGGAAGGGGAAATTCTCGAACCAAACTTTCATATCCATCCATTAGGTCTTTGTAATCCATCTTTTCCGACTCTTGAATCAAAGGATAAACTACGTAGATTTGTTTTCCGTGTTTGATTTCCTCTCGAATAAATTTAAATACTTGCAATCGGTTGGAGTCGCTCCTCAAGACTGTTTTTACCGATTTTCTTCCAGGGGGTAATTCATCAATTACCGAAATATCCAAGTCTCCATAGACGCTCATTGCAAGTGTTCTTGGAATTGGAGTAGCTGTCATCACTAAAATATGTGGAGGGAGTTTGTTTTTACGCCAAAGTTTGGCCCGTTGGGCTACACCAAAACGATGTTGTTCATCAATAATAGCGATTCCAAGATTTCTGAAACGTACCTTATCTTCAATTAGCGCGTGAGTTCCTATTAAAATATTTAAGCTTCCATTTTCTAGTGCCTTGTGAATTTCTTTTCGTTTGAAAGCTTTTACTGATCCAGTTAATAGAGCTATATTCAATTCCATTTTACCCAACCCATCTTTTAGAGATTGAAAATGCTGTTGTGCTAAAATTTCGGTTGGAGCCATTAAACACGCTTGAAAGCCGTTGTCTAAAGCAATAAGCATGCTCAAAAGTGCAACTATGGTTTTGCCGGACCCAACATCTCCCTGAAGTAAACGATTCATTTGTTTCCCCGTACCCATATCGTTTCTGATTTCGCGAACAACGCATTGCTGAGCATTGGTTAGTTGGAATGGCAAATGATTACTAAAAAACTCATTAAAAAGAGCCCCTACATGCTCAAAAAAATATCCTTTTACTTTTTGCTTTTGCAATCGATTTTTTTTAAGCAACTGCATTTGAATGTAAAACAGTTCTTCAAATTTTAAGCGAATTTGAGCTCGAGTCAATTGATTTTGATTCGCAGGAAAATGTATTTGAATGATTGCTTCTTTTTTTGATACGAGTTTGAGTTCTTCTAAAATAAATTCAGGTAAGGTTTCACTAAATTCTTTGTGAACCTGTCGAAACAAGTGTTCCATAGATTGTCTGATTACCCTCTGGCTAATTCCTTTGTTTATTAGTTTTTCTGTCGAAGGATAAACGGGATGAAAAGCTCCTAAATTCCGTTGTTTGTAATCTTCGACTAAAGTAAGTTCGGGATGGGCAATCGAGACTTTGTTATCGTACCAGTTTAGTCTCCCAAAGACCACATAGTGAGTATTGCTTTTCAAACTTTCTTGAATCCACTTATGACCTCTAAACCAAACCAATTCTAGTGAAGATGTTCCATCGGAGAAAACAGCAGTTAGGCGTTTGCCTTTTGCTTGAGGGATTATTTTATGCGATAGTATGGTTCCTTTGAGTTGGACTTCTGAGTTGTTCCTAGGGAGTTGATTAATGGAGTAGAATGTAGTTCGATCAATGTATCGATTTGGAAAAAAATGAAGCAGATCTTGATAGGTCTTGACCCCAAGTTCTTCTTTGAGTAAACTAGCCCTGTTTGGGCCAATTCCTTTGAGATATTCAATAGGAGTTTGAATTATATCCATACGATCTCACGAAGTTACTCGTTTTTAAGATTTTTAAAATTCATTTTAATTAAAAACATTATAAATTAAAAAACCTATTCTTAAAACTAAAAAATGTCAAAATCAGCATTAGCAATTTCTGGAGGAGGAAGTAAGGGCGCATTTGCAGGTAGTGTTACATAATATTTAATCGAAAATGATAAGCAAGAATACGACATATTTATTGGAACCTCTAGTGGGAGTTTGCTGGTTTCACACTTTGCTACCAATAAAATTAATACGATAAAGCAAATATTTACTCATGTGACCCAAGCATCAATATTTTCCAATAATCCTTTTGTAATAAAGGAAAAATCTTTAAAACAAAGATTAATCATTTTAATATGAGTTAAAATTTTATTCGAGGGAGAAAAACTTTTGGAGAGAGTTTAAATTTAAGACAGCTCCTTGCAAAAGAAATTTTACCCTCACTTTTTGAAGCAATAAAAACTACTTCCCGTGAAGTTGTTGTTTGCGTTTCAAACCTCACTCTAAATAAAATTGAGTTTAAATCAATATCAGATTGTTCTTATGATGATTTTATTGATTGGATTTAGATTTCGTGTAATTATCTGCCTTTTATGAGTTTGGTTGTAAAGAACCGTTACGAATATGCCAATAAAAGTTTTGGATGCATAATTGCAATTGAAGAAGGGATAAAACGAGGCACAACTCATTTAGATGCTATTGTTTTAACAACTGAGAACCAAAAATTGAATCGAATGCACTCGCGAAATGCCTTTGATTTGTTGTTATCTACCTTTGACTTTATGGGCGATCAGATTTACTTGGACAACCTCAAGAGCGGAGAATTGTTAGCAAAAAAGTACAATTTAAAACTTTGAATATATTATAACCCTCGTATTTTGACCACAAATAGTCTTGTATCCAACCGGCAAGAAATGGGGCAGTGGTGTTCAGAGGGCTGGGAGCATGCCTAAAATGTGTTAAAAACTACTGGCAATAAAAATTAAATATTCTAGTGTGGTTTTTAGTTCATTTTTGTTACTCGTTTTAAAGAAAAAAGCACCTGTATTTCATGGTTCATAATTTATCATATAAAATGAATTATTTATGCATTAATACGTTTGCAAAGTATTATTTTAGTAACCGATGAAACATGAATTAACCGACTATATTAATACACTTAATCAAGCTCAACAAGGCCCAACATTGCACATGGATGGGCCACTAATTGTGATTGCTGGTGCGGGTTCAGGAAAGACCCGTGTGTTGACTTATCGAATAGCATATTTGATGAGCCAGGGTATTGATTCTTTTTCAATTTTAGCACTTACATTTACCAACAAGGCAGCCAGAGAAATGAAGGGTAGAATAGCCGAATTGGTTGGAGATGGAGAAGCTAAAAATTTGTGGATGGGAACTTTTCACTCCGTATTTGCAAGAATTTTGAGAAGCGAGGCCGACAAATTGGGATACCCAAGCAATTTTACGATTTATGATACACAAGACTCGGATCGGCTTTTGGCTTCAATCATCAAAGAGATGGGACTCGAAAAAGATGTTTACAAAACCAAACAAGTTCGCAGTAGAATATCAGCCTTTAAAAACAGCTTGATAACGGTTCGAGCGTATTACAACGATGCTGATTTGCAGGAATCTGATGTCATGTCCAGAAGGCCTAAAATGGGAGAGATTTACAAAGAGTATGTAGATCGATGCTTTAAGGCAGGGGCAATGGATTTTGATGATTTACTTCTTCGAACAAATGAGTTACTCAATAAATTTCCAAATGTTTTAGCCAAGTATCAAGATCGTTTTCGATACATATTGGTTGATGAGTATCAAGATACAAACCATTCTCAATATCTTATTGTTCGTGCACTTTCTGATAAATTTCAGAACATTTGTGTTGTTGGAGACGATGCACAGAGTATTTACGCTTTTAGGGGTGCGAATATCAACAATATCTTGAATTTCCAGAAAGATTACGATAATGTAGCAATGTATCGTTTAGAGCAAAATTATCGTTCTACCCAAAATATTGTAAATGCAGCCAATTCGATCATCAATCACAATGAAGTCAAGTTGGATAAAAAAGTTTGGACTGCTAATGATACAGGTAATAAAATTAAAGTTCAACGATGTCCTAACGATTCTGATGAAGGGCGTCATGTTGCTGGAAGTATTTTTAATTTTAACCTAACAGAACAAAGAAATTACGATGATTTTGCAATTTTGTACCGTACCAATGCTCAATCTCGAGCGATGGAAGATGCTTTGCGAAAGCGAAATATTCCCTATAAAATTTTTGGAGGTTTATCTTTTTATCAGAGAAAAGAAATAAAAGATGTGTTAGCCTATTTGAGGGTAATCTTTAACCCCAAAGATGAAGAAAGTTTAAAACGAATAATAAACTATCCAGTTCGAGGAATTGGACAAAAAACCATAGACAAATTGGTCGTTGGTGCCAAACAAAATGGTCTTAGCTTGTTCGAAACTGCAGAGAGAGCAGCAAGTTTAGGTATCGGTATTAATTCTAGAACAGCAAGTAAACTAGAACACTTTGTGATTTTAATCAAAAGTTTTCAGATTTTTAATGAAACAGCCAATGCTTTTGAAATTGCAGACGAAGTAACCAAGAAAACAGAGATTGTTTCTGCATTAAAAAAGGACGGAACCCCTGAGGCTGTAAGTAAGATTGAAAATATAGAAGAGTTATTAAATGGGATTAAAGATTTCACTGAAGGTCAGGAGGAAATAGCAGATACAACAGGGGCACTTTCTGAATTTTTAGAAGATGTGGCTCTTGCGACAGACTTTGATAGTGAGAATAAAAATGAGGATACGAATCGGGTGTCATTGATGACTATTCACTTAGCTAAGGGTCTGGAGTTTCCTTATGTTTATGTAGTTGGAATGGAAGAAGATTTGTTTCCATCACCCATGAATATTAATTCTCGAAGTGGGCTGGAGGAGGAGCGACGGTTGTTTTATGTGGCACTTACTAGGGCCAAAGAAAGAGCATTTTTATCCTATACCCAGTCTCGATATCGATGGGGTAAACTCAACAGTGCCGAACCCAGCCGTTTTATTGAAGAAATTGATGAGCAATATTTGGATTATCAAATTTCTAAGTCCGATTACGAGTACAAACCTCTGATTAACAACTCCATTTTTGGAAATGTTGATACTCCCACAAAACAATTTAAAAAACCAAACTCATGGGACGGTAAAACCAACAAAAACCCAACTCCGACCCAGTTGAAAAAATTAAGGAAAATTCAATCTGAAAACAAATTTACTTCCTCAAATAATAAAAGCTTAATCGCCTTGCTGATTGGTACTCAAGTTGAACACCAGCGTTTTGGTAAAGGAGTTGTAACTTTAATTGAAGGTGCAGGAAATGACAAAAAAGCTTCCATTAATTTTAAAGGAACTGGTGAAAAAAAATTATTATTGCGTTTTGCTAAACTTAAAATTATTGAGTGATGGCTATCTTGTATACTCTTTATCCTTCCAGTCCCGATACTAAAATTATTAGCGAAGTTGCTCAAGCATTAATTCAGGGGGCATTAGTGATTTATCCCACCGACACAGTTTATGCACTTGGGTGTTTGAGCAGTCACGCTAAAGCAATTGACCGTTTAAGTAAAATAAAAAAGGTTAAGGTGGAACAAGCACCTTTTAGTTTTTTGCTTAGTGATTTGAGCGAATTATCAGAATATGTTCAGCATATTGATTCTCCAACTTTTCGTATATTAAAACGAACCTTGCCGGGCCCTTACACCTACATTATGAAGGGTTCTAAAAAACTCCCAAAACCTTTTGATAAACGAAAATCGATAGGAATTAGAATTTCAGACAACCCTATTTTAAAAGTGCTCCTTCCTCTTTTACCAGCCCCATTAATTACAACATCTCTCCATGACAGGGATGCAATAATAGACTACACTACAAATCCAGCAGTGATTTTCGAAGAATGGACTTCAGTTATTGACTTTATGATTGAAACGGGAACTGGAGGGAACCAGCCATCTACCATAATCAATTTAACACAGGCAGAACCTCAGATTGTTCGACATGGAAAGGGTTCTGTAGAATTTTTATAAAAAAAAACACCCTTATTTTAAGGGCGTTTTGAGTGTTTAAGATCTGCAGTTTATTGTGCAGCTTCCATTCCTTTGTTGATTAGATCATAGAATTGATCTAATTTTGGAAGAACTACAATACGAGTTCTTCTGTTTTTAGAACGGTTTGATGGAGAATCATTTTCTAAAAGAGGTGCATAGGAACTTCTTCCAGCTGCAGTCATACGTTGTGGTGGAACACCAAAGTCTTTTTCAAGTACACGAACAACCGAAGTAGCTCTTTTTACACTTAAATCCCAGTTATCAATTACACAATCATTGCTGATTGGCACATTATCGGTGTGACCTTCTACCATAAATTCAAGTTCAGGTTTGTCCATAACAACTTTTGCAACTTTTCCAAGTACTTCTTTTGCTCGCTTGGTTACAGTTGAACTTCCACTTCTAAATAATAATTTATCAGAAATTGAGATAAATACAACTCCTTTTTCAACATTAACCTCAATGTCTTCATCACCAAGATTTCCAAGAACACCTTTAAGACTAGTAACCAAAGCAAGAGTTACAGAATCTTTTTTGGTAACAGCGTCTCTAAGACTGGTGATACGCGAATCTTTTTCTTTTAAACTTTCTAATGATTTTTCAAGGTTTTCTGCTCCTTTTTGAGAAAGAGTAGTTAAGTTTCCTAAATTATCAATCAAATCAGAGTTGTTTACTTTCAAGAAACGAATTTGTTCTTTAAGAGAGGCAACTGATGCTAGTGCTGCTGCCTTTTCTTCATCACAAGTATTAATTTTCACAGTAGCAGAATTCAATTGGTCAACTGTGGTATCTTGTAATGTCTGAAGCTCAGTGAATTTTTTTTGAGATACACAAGATGCCAAAAGAATCGTGATTAGAGGGATGTAAAGGAATAATTTTTTCATTTGTTTTTTTTTAATTAAAATTTAGGTTCGTAAAGTTAATTTAATTTAGGACTCTGGAAATTTTAAATCAGAATATTTACACTTTTTTTTGAGAAAAAATTGAAATACAACGCTATTTGTCAAAAAATAGGGTCTGTCAGTAACTATTTCTTGTCTTTTTCGCAATATTTTGAAGATATTGAGGTAGATAAAAAAATGTGCTTTGATAATACTCAAGAAATTTTTTACTTCACCTTTTAATAAAAAATGAATTCCAGCAATACCATCCAAAAATAAGCGGGCAAGAAAAATAAAAAATAATGGGATAGAAGGCACATTTTTTAAAATCAAATACATGGAATTTCTGAAGTTGTAAAAAACTTTTTTGGGTGAATCTGGCAGGCTTCCACCACCAAGATGATAAACTTTTGATTTCCCAATACTATAAATCTCTTTCCCTTGATTGTAAACTCTCCAACAGAGATCAATTTCTTCTTGATGCATGAAAAAATCTTCATCAAACCCTTTGGCAGATTTGAATATTTTGTTTCGAATGAAAAAGCAAGCACCAGAAGCCCAAAATATGGTCTTATTTTTGTCGTATTGACCAAGATCTTTTTCTAAGTGATGAAAAATACGCCCCCTGCAGAAGGGATATCCAAAGCGATCTACATAACCCCCAGCAGCACCAGCATATTCAAATTTTGAGGGATCTTTCTCGTCAAGGATATGGGGTTGAGCTATTGCAGTATCAGGGTTTTTTTCGAAGATCTCAATTATGGGGAGCAACCAGTTTTTAGAAACTCTAAGATCGTTGTTGATCAGACACAAAATATCTTCATCAATTTCTTTTAAACCAGTATTGTAACCTCCAGCATACCCTAAATTTTCATTGTTTTGGATGATCGTTATTTCAGTGAATTCCTTTTTAACAAAAGAGATTGAATCATCTTCTGAGGCATTGTCAATTAAATAGATCTTTGCTTCCTTGCTGTATCGAACGAGATCGGGCAAAAACCTTTGAAGAAGTTTCTTACCATTCCAATTTAAAATTACTAAAGCAATACTCATTTTTGATATTTTGGAAGTTTCTGGATAAATCGGTAAGCTTTATTTTTAAAATCCATTTCACAAAAATAGTGTTCTTTTCCGTTGGTTAACATCAAAAAACGACTTTTCAAAGTCATATTATAACGAGCAATTTGATCAAAAGTATCTTGAGATATTTTAACTGAAGGAGCTTTACATTCAACCAAAATTTCAACATTACTATCGAGGGAATAAACAACAATATCGTAACGTTTTACTTGACCATTGATTTTAATTTGTTTTTCTAAATTGATGTGACTCTTGGGATATCCTAATTCTTTATTTAAAAATTGAACACAGTGTTGTCGAACCCATTCCTCGGGGGTTAATATTAGGTTTTTTTTGCGGATAAAATCGAAAATATACGTCTTATTTTCGTTACTTTTGAGAGTAAACGAGTAGTTGGAGAAATTAAGTTGTTCCATACTACAAAAGTGAACAATTTTTAGCTTTGAAAGACATAAATCAAATATTGAATTCCATAAAAAAAGGAAACTATGCACCAATTTACCTTTTAATGGGAACTGAGCCTTTTTTTATTGATCAAGTTACAAACTTGCTTTTGACTAATGTAGTAGAGGAGCGTGCCCGTGATTTTGATTTGACAATTCTTTATGGAAAAGACACGATCCCAGAGCAAATTATTGAAACTGCAAAGCGTTTTCCTATGATGGGGTCTCATCAATTGGTTGTTGTCCGAGAGGCCCAATATTTAGACCGTTCATTGGATCAATTGCTTCCTTACCTAAAAAATCCCCAAGCTCAAACGGTATTAGTTTTTTGTTTCAAGCACAAAAAATTAGATAAACGTAAAAAATCGTACAAGTCAATTACAAAGACTGGAGTAATTTTAGAAACAAAACCATTGTATGAAGATCAAGTCGCAACTTGGATAAAAGATCGTGGTTTGAAATATGGTTTTAATTTTCATCCACACGCTATTCCTTTGTTGGTTTCATTTTTGGGAACTGATTTAAGTAAAATAGATAAGGAATTACAAAAACTAAACAATCAGCTTGCTGCTGGGCAAGAAATTACACCATTAATCATAGAAAAGTACATTGGGTACAGTAAAGATTTTAATGGGTTTGAACTGCAGAAAGCATTGGGAAAAAGAGATCTAGAACACTCTTTTCGGATTATTCGTTATATGGCTTCCAATAGTAAAAAACATCCCATAACACTTACCATAACAATTTTGTTTAATTTTTTCCAGAAGCTTTTATTATTTCAAGGATTACCAGCTCCTGCCAAAGCTCCGATAGTTCTTGGAGTTTCTCCCTATTTTGTAATAGATTATCAGGCAGCTGCCCGTTTTTATTCAATGAAGCAGATTGCCCAAATAATAGGTCATATTAAAGAAGCAGATTTGAAAAGTAAAGGAGTAGGTGTACAAAATCTTCCTGCTGAGGAACTTTTGAAAGAACTAATTATTAAAATTGTGACTAGTTAGATTTTTGGGAACGCTGCTGGGTTAGATTCATGCATAATTCCATAAACTTTTTCAAAGATATCATCTTCCGAGGGCTTAGAAAAATAATCTCCATCACTTCCATAAGCTGGGCGATGAGCTTTTGCCGTCAATGTTTGGGGGCTACTGTCTAGTGAAGAGTAAATGTCTTGAACATCAATTAATTGCTGCAAAATATAAGCACTAGCTCCACCTGGTACATCTTCATCAATAATCAACAAACGATTTGTTTTTTTAACGCTTTTTAAGATATCTTGATTTAAATCGAGAGGCAATAAAGTTTGAATATCTATTACTTCTGTTTCAATGTCATATTGAATCAATTCTTTTGCTACCGACTCAACCATTCTTAGGGTAGATCCATAAGAAACCAATGTAATATCCAAACCTTCTTTCAGAACTTCTATTTTTCCAAGAGGAATTCTAAATTCTCCAAGGTTAGAAGGTTTTTTTTCTTTTAATCTGTATCCATTCAATGATTCTACAACAATTGCTGGTTCATCCCCTTTCAGTAAGGTGTTGTACATACCTGCAGCTTGAGTCATGTTTCTGGGGACGGCAACGTTAACACCTCTCAACAAGCTTATTATGCCTCCCATTGGTGATCCACTGTGCCAAATACCTTCCAGTCGATGCCCTCGGGTACGAATTATCAACGGAACAGATTGTTTACCAACAGTCCTGTAATGATAAGAAGCTAGATCGTCACTTAAAGTTTGTATGCAATAGAGTATGTAATCTAAATATTGAATTTCTGCAATTGGACGTAAACCCCTAAGTGCCATTCCAATCCCTTGACCCATAATCGTTGCCTCTCTGATTCCAGTATCTGCAACTCTAACAGCCCCATATTTTGATTGCATTCCCTCTAAACCTTGATTTACATCTCCAATAACTCCTACATCTTCTCCAAAAATTAGAAGCTTGTCATTAATTTTAAGTAATGCATCAAAATTATCTCGAATAATTATTCTACCATCTACAATTTCTGCATCATTAGAGTATTCTGGAGGAACTGGAGCAATTTTCTCTAAACGATTTTTGGATTCACTGTAAAGATGAGAGCTAAATTTTGGATTGAGTCTGATAGTTAATTGCTCTTTCCAGATTCTGATTTCATCTTTAATTGGATGATTGAATTGAGTTAAAATACGTAAAGCCTTTCGAGAATTATGCAGTAAGTCTTTGTAAGTAGGTTCTTCAATTTTTTTGATCTGGGAAGAAATAATTTGAAAATTAGAATCTTTATTTGTAGCTAAAATTGCTTTGTCAATAAGTATTTGCAGTTCTTTTTTTTCTTTTTTAATCGGATTTTGATAGGCATTCCATGCGTCAATTTTAGCTTGTCGAACTTCTTTATTACAGCTTTCTTCAATGCTTTGAAGTTCAACTTCGTTAGCGAAGCCATTACTTAGAATCCAATTCCGTGTTTTTAGATTGCAATCGAATTCTTTTTCCCAATTCAATCGATCCTCAGATTTGTATCGCTGGTGTGATCCTGAACTAGAGTGTCCAAGGGGTTGTGTTAATTCTTGAACATGAATTAAAACAGGCACATGCTCGTTTCTGGCTAGTTTTTCGGCATATTGATAAGTTTCTACTAAAGCAGTGTAATCCCAGCCTTTTACGGTTAAAATTTCAAAGCCTTGTTCTTCTTCATTTCTTTGTAGCCCTTCCAATGCCTTTGAAATACTTCCTTTGGTAGTTTGTTGATCGTTGTGAACTGATATCCCATAATCATCATCCCAAATGCTTATTACCATTGGAATTTGTAGCACCCCTGCAGCATTTATTGCTTCAAAGAAAATACCTTCACTGGTACTTGCATTTCCAATAGTACCCCATGCAATTTCATTTCCATTATCAGAAAAGCGTTCGCTTCCTTTTATGTCTATAGCTCTGTAAACTTTTGATGCTTGAGCAAGACCTACTAGCCGTGGAATTTGACCTGCAGTGGGAGAAATATCGGAGCTGTGGTTTTTTTGATCAATTAATTTTTTCCATGATCCATCGGGATTATGACTTTCTGTAACAAAATGGCCACCCATTTGACGTCCTCCAGACATGGGCTCAATTTCTATGTCCGGATGAGCATACAAAGCTGCAAAGATTTCTTGAGGGCTCAAAAAGCCTTGTTCCATGAGAATGGTTTGATCTCGATAATAACCGGATCGAAAGTCTCCTTTTTTAAAAAATTTACTTAGAATCAGTTGGGGAAGTTCTTTCCCATCTCCAAAAATGCCAAACTTTGCCTTTCCTGTCATAACCTCTCTTCTTCCCAGAACAGAGCAGGCTCGACTGATGCACAACAATCTGTAGTCAGAAAGGATTTCTGCTTTGAAATCTTTAAAGGAAAGTCGAGATTCTTCAGCAAGGTTTTTAAGAGACATTTTATAAATTTTTGCTTTGCAAATTTACAAAAATTTAAGCAGACT
Organism: uncultured Flavobacteriales bacterium; assembly: GCA_913020155.1. Classification (GTDB taxonomy): domain Bacteria; phylum Bacteroidota; class Bacteroidia; order Flavobacteriales; family Flavobacteriaceae; genus Arcticimaribacter. Next base: position 35,988 of record CAJWBA010000008.1, on the reverse strand, counting down.
AGCTCAATACTTTTTTTCCAGCTTCAATTCATTAAAAACAATATTCTAGAACCATTTTCTCGTAAAGAGTTGTTTAAGGTTATTGATATCAGCGGTCAACACAAATCTTAAATTAGATAAATAATTTTGATCGTTGAGCACAAAATTTTCTGAATTTTGAATGGGGAAGTAAAACTCTAAGTAATCAGGAACTAAATTCAATCTTAAACCAATGTCATAGAAATATTTAGCCTTAATATTTTTATTTTTTGTAATTCCAATATCTGTATAGGCTTCAATCCATTTCCAAACACTAAAACCTAAGTTTGTAGCTAGAATAAAATCATTTGCATTGGGTTTCGTAAATTTAGATTTAAATCCACCTTCTGACATAACAAATTGTTGGCTATAAAGCCCTACAGCATCAGATCGCCCTAAATAATTGTAATTGAAAAGATAGTCTGACGAACGATTCAAACTATAATCAAAATAAGTGGTATCTTGGGTATTATTCCATAAAAACTTTCCTCCAAAAAAACGAAACGAAAATGTTCTACCGTCATGAAAAAGATGTCGAAAATCTAAATTCACACTGAATTTACCCAACAAGTCAGAAAACTCAAAACTACTGCCTGAACTGAACACTCGTATGGCTTCTTTGTTGGAATACAAATATCGGAGACTTCCAATGCTGTAATTTGGGGTTAAAGCAGCATTGGTTCCAAACTCTCGATTCACTTGAACGAGACTTAATGAAAAAAATTCCTTTTGGTTTGACCTGAAATCACTGGGACGTTTTGCTAAAGTTATGGAAGGAATAAGCGTTTGATATCTTAGATTTTCATCGTAATGAAAACTACTTCCAAAAAATCTGATTTGAGTCAGGTAAAAAGGTGAGTCTTCATTAAAAAATCGATAACCCAATTTAATTGAGCCAACGATTTCTCGAATTTTTAAGCTGTAATTGGGCGTAATTTCATAAACAAATGGTTTTCGCTCAAGTGATTTGTTGGAGAGTCCAGTACCCAAAATTATTCCATCATATGCATTGAAATCAGTCTTAGGATTAAAGAAAATTTGGTTACGCTTTACATCTTCAAAATCTTTTATTAATGTAAACTTTAAGGGCTTAAAAGATGGTTTGCTTACTCGCTTGTAGTTATTTAGCTGATTCAATTCAGGTATTTTAACCCTGGGGTTGATCGCTACATAATCTGACTGTAGATTCTCTAACTTAATTTCCTGTGATTTCTTGGGGTCTTTGATATTATGAAATTGAATAATTGAATCTTGTCTTATTTGTGCTATTGTAAATGGAATTAAGCCTTTTTGTTTTTGTTTGACTATAAGAGTTAGTGAATCCGTGTTTATTTTCAATTTTTCAATTTTTAAATCAATAGAATTTCTACTTTTCAAATAATCTTCAAAAAACCATGAGATATTGAGCTCTTTTTCTAAAGATTGAATCAATTGATCTTTGGACTGAATAACTCCAATTTGATTTTTAATCGCGCGATTAATTTTTTCTTTACCATCGAACCGATAAGCATAACGAATTGCGTGACCAATCTGACTTGGAGTGGTAACTCGCTCATTAAATTTTATTAATTTATCTTTAGAAGTAAGCGTACTTTGTTGAATGTTATTTCTAATGATGTATTCTGTGAAATATAAATAACCATGATTAAATGGTGCTTTACTTAAACTGTAGTTTTTTACAAAAGGCCTGAGAAGTCTTTGTTCTGGGATTTTACCAAGTAATTTTTGATTGGGATAGTAGCGATCTACATACTCCATTAACATCATAGCATGAAGTCCACCAGTTAGCCAGTGACTCTCTCTAGGATTGACCAAGAACTGTTCATTTAAATGATGATTCAAGTAAACACTTAAAGCTTTTATTTCGAATTTGAATTCATCGGAAAAAGGAGAAAAAAATGAGGGAGCTAAAGAAAGACTATAATAAGGTCTCTTTTTGTAATTATGCTTAGAAATTTGCATTTTTTTTCGAGGATATTTCCCTAGATATTCACTGACAAAAGATTCAATCTGAATTAGGCTAGGGGTAGGATCCAACAAACTATCATAAACCTCTTTTAAATCGGTTTCAATGATAAGTTCGTTTATCGTATATGACTTATGTTTATGTTTACTGATATGAAACTGAATTGCCTTGGTGTCTGACGCCGATAAGAATAATGTTTTTCTATTTCCCTTTTTTACTTCTTTCCATAAAATCAAGTTAGAATTCAAAAATAAGTTTAGAGGAATGTTCCATTCCATTGAAAAATCTGAAAGTAATGTACTGGTTTCCTCTAGGTCTAAGTTACTGTTCTTAATCCATTTTCCATCAATGTAGGGAGCCAGTTGAATAAAACAGTTTTTCAAAAAATATTCATTTTCTGAAATTCTACCATATCCAGTGTAACGAGCATCAGGGAGTTCCAAATTGTATTGAAGTATGATTTCGACGGTTTCACCAATTTTAAGTTTTTTAATAAAACCAATTTTGATAATATCAATTTGGTCTTCAAGTCTTTCCCATTTTGTCTCTTTTCCGTTAATTGAAATTTTTAATCCAAACGTTTTCCCCCTTTTAGACTTAATTCCCAAATAAAACCTTCGATCGTACTCTTCTGCAAATCTTTTTGCCAATGGTGATTTTGAGGAACTGTATGAATGTGACCAGTCGTTGAAAAAAAAATCGGTTAAAGCTTTGGAAGTATTATTTTTTAATTGGATTTTTTGAGAAACCTCTAAAGTTTTTTCTTCCGTTTTTAGATTTATTGAAAAATTATTTTTAACAACCAATCCTTGGCTCAAAAGCAGAGTATGGAGGAAAAGGGTGAATAGTAAAGCAATCTTGAAATAAAAGTTCAACAGCTTTAAAAATTTAGGTTAAAAATTCTTTTGAATGAAATTTTTCTAAAAAATTTAGTACTTCTTCTTGTGTATTTAATGACAGAAAATAAATCGAGATCTTCTTTGTATGGGTTTGAACTTTGCTCGAAAGGGAGTGCAATATTTAGGCCTATTGAAATACCGTTCACATCCTGAGCCCCTTTGTTGACTGCCTCCATGACTCCTGGACTTCCACCAGTAATAATTCTATATTCGGCTGTTGCTATTGCATTAGCTAAAGCAGTTGCTAGTTGATAAAAAGGATGTTGGGGTTGGGTTCTAGCCGATCCAAAAATTGAAATATAGGGACAAATACTATCCATTTTTTCATAATCATGAACAAATTCTCCTATTATTTTATAGAGATACCAAGAGTCGTTTTTTTTGTTAGTATTCCAGCTTTTGTTCTTTATTTTTTTCATTACATCAACTTACATTTCTTTTGCTAAATAATGCGCTGTATAGCTATTGACTGCTTTGACAACTTTTTCTGGACTTCCTTCGGCTATAATTTGACCTCCGTTTTTACCACCTTCATAACCAATGTCAATAATGTGGTCCACTTGCTTTATTACATCCAGATTATGTTCTATAATCACAACGGTATTGCCTTTGTTGACCAAGTGGTTTAATACTTTTAAAAGTACTCTAATATCTTCAAAATGCAAACCTGTGGTAGGTTCATCTAAAATAAAGAGGGTGTTTCCAGTATCTCGCTTTGATAGTTCAGTCGCTAGTTTGATTCTTTGAGCCTCTCCTCCTGATAATGTTGTTGATGATTGCCCCAGAGCAACGTAACCTAGACCAACATCTTGCAATGTTTTTAATTTTTTATAAATCTTAGGTATGGATTTAAAAAAAGCACAAGCCTTATCAATGGTCATATTCAACACATCCGATATTGATTTTCCTTTAAATCGTATTTCAAGGGTTTCTCTGTTGAATCTTTTTCCTTGACAGGATTCACATTCGACCAACACATCGGGTAGAAAGTTCATTTCAATGACTTTTATACCCCCACCGACACAGGTTTCACATCTCCCTCCTCTGACATTAAAACTAAAACGACCGGGCTTGTATCCTCTGATTTGAGCCTCTGGAGTTAGCGTGAATAATGAGCGTATTTCACTAAACATACCTGTATAAGTTGCTGGATTACTTCGAGGGGTACGGCCAATTGGACTCTGATTTACATCAACGACTTTGTCTAAATATTCCAGTCCAGAAATACTTTTATGAGCTAGTGGTTTTTTAACTCCATTAAAGAAATATGCGTTTAGGATTGGATACAAAGTCCCATTGATTAGAGAAGATTTTCCACTTCCTGAAACACCTGTAATACCAACCATCATTCCTAAGGGTAGGGTTAGGGTAACGTTTTTCAAATTATTCCCTGTACAATTTGAAAGTACAAGAGCTTTACCATTACCAGATCTTCTTTTTTTTGGAATTTCAATTTTTTTAGTTCCTGTTAAATATTGAGAAGTGAGAGAGTTTTGATTTAAAATATCTTTGGGCTTGCCTTCTGAAATGATTTCACCACCATTTTTTCCTGCAAAAGGACCAATATCAATTACATAGTCGGCTTTTATAATCATATCTTTGTCGTGTTCAACTACCAAAACAGAATTTCCAATATCTCTGAGCGAGAAGAGAGACTCAATCAAACGCTCATTATCACGCTGATGCAATCCGACACTGGGCTCATCCAAAATGTACAACACTCCTACAAGCTGTGATCCAATCTGAGTGGCTAAACGTATTCTTTGTGCCTCACCACCCGATAATGACTTGGAAGAACGGTTAAGAGACAAATAATTTAAACCTACATTCAATAAGAATTGAAGTCTAGCTTTTATTTCTTTTATAATTTCTTCGCCAATAATCTTTTCATTTTCGGATAAAAACTTGGGTAGCTCTTCGAACCAAGAATACAATTCATCCAAATCCAATGCTGCTAACTCTGCAATATTGAGCTCATTGATTTTAAAAAATCGGGCCTCTTTTCTCAGACGGGATCCTTTACAAGACATGCATTTTTTTTGATCCATAAAGTCTTTTACCCAGCGCTTTATGTTAGATGAAGTTGCTTCTTTGTATTGATTTTTTATGAAGTTTTCAATTCCTTCATAATCGATTTTGTAATTTCGGGTAATTCCAAGAGTTTTTGATTCAACAGAAAAAGTCTCAGCACCACCATTTAGAATTATTTCTAATGCAGCTTTAGGAATTTTATTTATGGGATCAGATAAATTAAAATTATATCGTTGAGCAATGACTTCTATTTGTTTGAAGCTCCAAGACTTTTTTTGAGCCCCTAGGGGTATGATACCACCAGATTTAATAGAAACAGAATCATCGGGAATGATTTTATTTCGATTGACGACTTGCTGAGTCCCTAATCCTTTACAATCTGGACACATTCCTTTTGGAGAATTAAATGAGAAGGTATTGGGCTCTGGTTTTGGATAAGCAATTCCCGAACTCGGACACATCAGATTTCTACTGAAATACCGAGCTTTACGGGTGGCTTCATCATAAATTAGTAGGGTATCACCTCCTTGATACATTGCAGTAATTAGCGACTCTTGAAGTCTCTTAATACCCGAAACGCTTTCACTGATTCTGACACGATCAATAACCAACTCAATATCATGTGTTTTGTATCGATCTAATTTCATCCCGCTAGTAAGTTCAACGATTACTCCGTCTACCCTTACCTTGAGAAAACCTTGCCGAGCAAGGTTTTCAAAGAGGTCTCGATAATGTCCTTTTCTTGATTTAATAATTGGAGCTAAAATGATAACACTTTGCTCTGCATAATCTTGTTGAATGAGCTCCATGATTTGGTCATCAGTGTAGCTGACCATCTTTTCATGAGTTTGATTACTGTAAGCGGTTCCAATACGGGCAAACATAAGCCTCAAGAAATCATAAACCTCAGTAATCGTTCCCACAGTAGAACGAGGACTTTTTGATGTTGTTTTTTGTTCAATAGCAATCACAGGGGAGAGTCCATCTATTTTATCTACTTCAGGACGTTCTAAATTCCCTAAAAATTGGCGAACATATGCAGAAAAAGTTTCCATGTAACGACGCTGTCCCTCGGCGTAAATAGTATCAAATGCAAGAGATGATTTTCCACTCCCAGAAAGTCCCGTAATAACAACAAGTTGATCTCTAGGAATACGAACATCAATATTTTTAAGATTGTGAACACGTGCCCCTTGAACGTCAATCACATTTGAATTTTTCTTCATAATAAAAATAAGGCATAAAAATACAACTTTAGTCTGGACTAAATTTTCTGTTTACTAGAAAATAAAAAGAAATTTAATAGGCTTTAGCAGTGTCATCTCCTCGATAATCTGCTCCTAATGTTATTATCCCATCATCATCTACCAAAATGGCGTCTACCTTTCCAATAATTTTTGACTTTTTTTCTTCAGAATTGTACCCAATATCATTTAAATTATGGAGAAGCTTTGGATCGAATTTATTGGGTTCAAATGTTATGCTGTCTGGTAACCATTGATGATGAAACCGCGACGCATCGACAGACTGCTGAATTGATAACTTATGTTCATAGACGTTTAGTATTGTTTGGAACACAGAAGTGATGATGGTTGAGCCTCCAGGGCTGCCTAAAATTAGGAACAATTCACCCTTTTTTTCTATAATAGTTGGAGTCATTGAACTCAACATACGTTTTTTAGGTTCAATTGCATTAGCGAGGTTACCAATTAATCCAAACATATTAGGTACTCCGGGTTTACTACTAAAATCATCCATTTCATTATTCATAAACACCCCCAGTTCATCAATAAAAACTTTTGAACCGAAAGCACCATTGAGAGTGGTTGTAACAGAAACAGCATTTCCTTGATCATCAAGAATAGAAAAGTGAGTCGTTTCATCACTTTCGAAAAAATAAGATTCTCCAGGTTTAATTTCTGATGATGGAGTTGCCCTGTTCCAATCAAAATTGTTCATTTTGCTGCTTATGTAAACTGAATCCAATAAAATGTTTAATGGAACTTTGACAAAATCAGGGTCACCCAAAAATTCACTTCGATCAGCATATGATCTTCTTTCTGCCTCAATCATCAGTTGAATACTTTTTTGTGAGTTGTGACCCATTCCTTGAATGTCGTAAGGCTCAATCATTTTCATCATTTGATTTAAACAAATTCCTCCGCTAGAAGGTAGTCCCATTGAAATAACCTTTAAATCTTTGTAATAAAAAGTTAGAGGATCTCTCCATTTTGGTTTATAATTTACCAAGTCTTTCTGAGTTAAAATACCACCAGACTTTTGAACTCCAGAAACCATGGCTTCGGCAACCCAGCCGGAATTAAAACCTTCAATTCCATTGGTTGCTATTTCTCTAAGAACTTTTGCAAGTGGCGGATTTTTTAGGATATCGCCAGCTTTAAATTCATGAGCGTAAAAAGTGTCGGCACCATTTACTTCAATAAATTGTTCTCTGTATGTATTAAAGCTGCGTGCCTGTTTTTCGGTAACTGCATACCCGTTTTCCGCCAAATAAATTGCGGGTTGGATTAACTCATGCATGGGCATAGTTCCAAGTTTTTGATGAATTTCTAGTGTTCCAGCTACGGTTCCAGGAACACCAACAGCCAAGCCACCTACTGTACTTTTATCTTGAATAACGTTTCCCGCCTCATCTAAATACAGATCTTTATGGGCTTTTTCTGGAGCTTGCTCTCTGTAATCCAGTGTTCCAGAACTCCCATCTGCATTTCGGTAAACAAAGAAACCTCCACCAGTAATGTTCCCTGCAACGGGATAAACAACAGCTAAAGCAAAATTAGTAGCTACCATCGCATCGAAGGCATTCCCACCTTTTTCTAGAATTTTAACACCTACTTCTGAGGCATAGGGCATAGCAGACACAACTCCACCATTTATTTTTGTTGGAGTTCTACAGCTAATAAAAATGAGACTAAATGTAAAGAAGCATAATTTCAAAAAGGTTCGGGTGTTTTTCATATTCGATTAGGTTAAAAAGATTCAAATTTTGAAGATACAAATATTTGTATGTCTTCAAAAAATAGAAGAAATCCATTTTTGAAAACATCATAATCTTCTCGGAGATTTGAGATTGATTTTTTTAGTTTTGAATCAAACTTTGTGCGCTTTTCCATTTGTCCCAAAATGAGTTCTAGACCACTTATTGTTTTGTACTGTAATAACCAATTTTGGGTTTTCATGTATGGGAATGTCTTTATCATTTTATGGGGAAGCAAATCGAATTTTTTATCGATTAGAGCGTAAAATTCTTTTGTAAAATCTTCTAGGTTTTGGCAATGGTATTGAGACCAAAGTGCGGCTAAAAAATGATCGTAATACATGTCAACAATTACTCTGCTGTAATGTCCGTAATCTTTAAATAAAAGCTTGGTATGTTTTCTAAAAATGGGGTGTTTATCTGTAAAATCATCTATTGCTCGATGCAATAAAATTCCTTTTCTAATTTTTCCTGGATAGTTTTTAAATTGTTTTCCTGGAACCGAATCGGCAATAAAATTCCCAAACTTCAATTCCCAATTGGCACCAGATAAATATATATGCGCTAAGTAATTCATTCACTAAAACTAGTTTTCTTTTTTCAAACCAACCTTATTTAATTCAAAAACAAGATGAAATTTTTTAGAACTAGATTATCTTTGAAAAAAAAACATGTCTCTAATCAAATCTATTTCTGGAATTCGAGGAACAATAGGTGGAAAGCCCTCGGATAATTTAACTCCACTTGATATCGTTCGCTTTTCAGCAGCTTACGGCGAGTATGTCAAGTCACAAGCTCAATCTGCAAAATGTACAGTTGTAATCGGGCGTGATGCCCGTATTTCTGGTAAAATGGTTCAGGCTCTGGTCTCAAATACTCTAATTGGTTTGGGGATTGATGTTATTGATCTAGACATGGCTACGACGCCTACAGTAGAAATGATGGTTCCAAAGTTAAAGTCACAGGGAGGTATTATTTTAACCGCAAGTCACAACCCCAAACAATGGAATGCACTGAAGTTATTGGATGCAAATGGTGAGTTTTTAAATGCTGAAGCTGGAGGGCAAATCCTAGCGATTGCTGATGAAGAAAATTTTGATTTTGCAGCGGTTGATGATTTGGGGAGCGTCAAACAACATAACACAAGTTTGGATATGCACATCAAAGCCGTTTTAGACCATCCTTTGGTAGAGGTAGACAAAATCAAGACTACACAGCTTAAGGTTGTTGTAGACGGCGTTAATTCAATTGGAGGAATAGCAATTCCTGAAATTCTTAGAGCTTTTGATATAGAAGTTGTTGAACTTTTTTGTGAACCTAACGGGCAATTTCCTCACAATCCAGAGCCCTTAAAAGAACATTTAGGAGCTCTCTCGGCAAAGGTAATTGAAACCAATGCAGATTTTGGGATTGTAGTAGATCCAGATGTAGATCGTTTGGCTTTTATAGATGAAAATGGAGAAATGTTTGGAGAGGAATACACTTTGGTAGCCTGTGCAGACTATGTGCTTTCAAAGAAAAAAGGAAACACCGTTTCTAATATGTCTTCAACAAGAGCTTTAAGAGACATAACCGAAAAGCACGGCGGAAAATATTACAGCAGTGCTGTTGGAGAGGTTAATGTAGTTCAACAAATGAAAGCCTGTAATGCCGTTATTGGAGGAGAGGGAAACGGAGGAATTATAGATCCACATTTGCATTATGGAAGAGATTCATTAATTGGAACTGCTTTTTTTCTTTCTTTAATCAGTGAATGTAAACTTTCGGTTTCTGATCTCAAAAAAACCTATCCTGAGTACTTTATGAGTAAAGGAAAAATTGAATTGGAACCGGCAATGAATACCGATAATTTACTTGTGCATATAGAAGAAAAATATCAAGCTCAAAAACCAAATATAATTGATGGAGTAAAAATTGATTTTAAAGATTCATGGGTTCATTTGAGAAAATCAAACACAGAACCAATTATTAGAGTTTACACCGAAGCTCGATCACAGAAGCTAGCTGATAAATTGATGAATAGGTTCAAAGAAGAGCTATTGTCCTTTAATCCTTAGTTTGGTTTTTTGCCCATGTGCTTAAAACGGTTATGAGTCCAAAAATATTGAGTAGGATCTTTTCGAATTTGTGCTTCCAATCGTTCGGTAAAGATATCGGTAATTTCATTTTTCTTAGTTTTTATAGGCTCTTCTGAAATCATATCGATATTGATTTCATAATGCCCTCTTTTTGTTCTGTTGATGTCAGCAAACACTACTGGTAAATCAAATTTTACAGCCATTTGTTCTGCTCCATTAAACACTGGAATCTCTAAACCCATAAAAGTCCTCCAGTAGGTTTTAGGTTTCGGCTGGGGCGATTGATCTGCAGCTAAACCGTAAATGTATGTAATGTTGTTTTCTTGGTTGTAATGAACATCACTCAAAACCTTGTATCGAGATCCTAGATGGATCAAGTGTTTTTCTCTAGACTTTACAATCAATCGTTCATAGTATTTATTGGAAAGGGGAGTGTAAACAGCATATCCTTTTCCTTCGATATGATAACCAATAGAAAGCATTCCCTCCCAGCTTGAATAATGCCCGCAAACTAAAACAACACCTCTGTTATTTCTGAGGTATTGATTGACTAATTCTATGTTTTTGAATTTAAATCGTTTCAGCACCTGTTTTTTTGAAATCGTGAGAGCTTTGATCATTTCCACGAAAATGTCGCATAGGTGTTTGTAAAAAGCTCGTTCAATAGCTTGAAGTTCCTTTTCACTTTTATTGGGAAAACATAGATTTAAATTTTTACGAACCACTTTAGTTCGATAACCAAATACTTTGTAAAGAATTGCATACAGAAAATCGGACAAACCGTAGATGAAAAAATTGGGTAAGATAGAAATCCCAATTAAAATGGGGTAGCTTAAGAGGAAAACAATTAATTGCACATTTTTTTTTGTAAATATAAGTATATTTAAGTCCAATTATTAAATCAAAATGCAATCACTTTCACCAATAATTTCAGGAATAATTATAGCAAACCTAATTGTTTCTCTTAAGGGGTTTAACGATCTTGAATTTTTTAATAAATTTAAATTTAATATTGCGGCCATAAAAAACGGACAATATTATCGGATTTTTAGTTCCGCATTCTTGCATGTAGATTGGTCACATCTCGGTTTCAATATGTTTACCTTTTATCTTTTTGGTCCTCAAGCCCTAGCTCGCGTTGGTTTTTTTAACTTTACGATACTTTACTTATTGTGTCTTACAGCCGGAAATCTTTTTGCCTTTTATTTTCACAGAGATAATTTGTATTACAGTGCAGTAGGCGCTAGTGGAGCAACAATGGGGATTTTGTATGCAACCATCTTGATGGTTCCAGAAATGAGATTGAGTTTTATTTTTTTCCCTGTCCCTTTACCTGGTTATGTTTTTGGAATAGGCTACTTAGTGTACACGATCTTCGGTATGAAAAGACAACAAGATAATATTGGACATACCGCTCATTTTGGTGGAGCTATAGGAGGAATACTTGCAACTTTAATTCTAGCGCCCTGGGTTATTCAAGAATCATTTACAACACTCGTTCTACTTTTGCTTGTTTCTCTTTTAACGGGCATGATACTATTCAAAAAAAGAAATTAAAAATCTAATAATATTTAGGTTTAAAGTGATTTAGCAAGGACCAATATTATTGTTTTAAGAGTTCCTCAATTTTAGCGTCCAGTTGTGCTCCTCTGAGATTTTTAGCTACAATAACTCCATCTTTATTAAGAATAAATGCTGCTGGAATACTTCGAACACCATAAAGAATAGCAATAGGGTCTTTCCAGTACTGAAGGTTTGAAACATGACTCCAACTAAGTCCATCATCTTCAATGGCTCTTTCCCAGCTTGCTTTATTTCTATCTAAAGAAACTCCAACAATTTCAAGGCCCTTGTTGTGCATTCGTTTGTAAAGTCGAACCAAATTGGGGTTCTCTATGCGACAAGGACGGCACCATGATGCCCAAAAATCAATTATTGTTACTTTTCCCCTGATAGATCCCAAATTAATTAAATTACCACTGGGTGATGGACCTTCAAAAACTGGAGCTTTTTCACCTATTGCAGTTGGATTTCTTGGTTGATTTAGGATTGAAGCTATTTTTTTACCAGAGACACTACTTTGAATCTTTTGGTCAAAGTTATCGTAAATAGGCTTTGCTTCAGATGATAAAAATGCTTTCGTAATTAACAGACGTTCAAGAATAAGAGCAGCTATGTAAGACTTTGGATTTGAATTCATAAAATCCTTTTCATACGTACTTAGATTTTGTTCCACTGTTCTGTATTTAGAGGTTATGTCCTCTGATAAAACATTGTCTCCTAGTGAATTGGCCTGATTTATTTCTGCGGCTAAAGTTTTCATTATTTGTGCAAAACCTTGGGTTGAAACCTTATACGTTGATAAATCATCATTTGATGGGGTACCACCAACTTTAGAAACATTTATACTGTCTTTGTAAATTTGGGTCTCAATCAGGCCCTCCTCAATTACAATTGGGATATTTCCACTGATTCCCTCTAAAAAAAGAAAATTAACATCAACTTGATCTACAGATCCCTTCATCTCGAAACTACCATCCGCTATTTTTGTAGAATCAATGGTAATGGGTTGTCCATTTGGGCCAGATTTGATACGATAAATACTTTTCCCATTGTAGTGGTCAGTGGTCCCTTTTATTACAAAGGTATTGGACTCAATTGAAGTACATGAACTTATGTAAAGACAAAAGATAAAGCAAGAAGTAAGGAACACATTTTTTCTCATATGCAAATATAGGAATTCGATGTTTAATTTATTCCGATAATTAACAATAAAAATAGAGTTTGCATATGATTTCAAGTGGGGATTTAAAGTAGTATATTTGTGCATCTTATTGAATGAATATGGCAGGAAATAGTTTTGGTAATATTTTTAATCTCACCACTTTTGGAGAATCTCATGGCCCAGCGTTGGGAGGTGTAATCGACGGTTGCCCAGCAGGGATTAAATTGGATATCGATATCATACAACACGAGCTGAACAGACGTAAGCCTGGTCAATCTGCAATTGTAACTCAGCGTAAAGAACCGGATGAAGTTGTTTTTTATTCTGGAATATTTGAAGGTAAGACTACAGGGTCTCCTATTGGTTTTGCAATACACAACACTAATCAAAAATCCAAAGATTACCGTCATATCAAAGACAGTTACCGTCCCTCTCATGCTGATTACGTATACGATCAAAAATACGGTTTCCGTGATTATCGGGGAGGAGGAAGAAGCTCTGCACGAGAAACAGCTAGTAGAGTAGTGGCCGGAGCCATTGCAAAACAATACTTATCAGACATTAATTTAACAGCTTTTGTTTCTGCTGTTGGGCCTCTAAAAATAAAAAAAACCTATCAAGAACTCGATTTTGAGGTTATCGAACAAAATCCAGTACGTTGCGCAGATGCTGTGATGGCAAAAAAAATGGAGGAATACATCCGTCAAATTAGAAAAGAAGGAGATACGGTTGGAGGAGTAATTACCTGTGTCATTCAGAATGTACCTGTTGGTCTTGGAGAACCAGCTTTTGATAAGCTTCATGCTGAACTTGGCAAAGCAATGCTGTCCATAAATGCCGTTAAAGGGTTTGAATATGGAAGCGGTTTTGAAGGGTCTCAAATGAAAGGAAGCCAGCACAACGATCCTTTCAATAAAGACGGGACCACACAATCGAATCACTCTGGAGGCATTCAAGGAGGAATATCCAATGGAATGGATATTTATTTTAATGTTGCTTTTAAACCTGTAGCAACCGTAATGCAAGCACAAGAAACCATAAATAATAAAGGTCAAAAGGTAGTAATGGAGGGTAAAGGAAGACATGACCCATGTGTTGTACCAAGAGCTGTTCCTATTGTAGAAGCCATGGCTGCTTTGGTTATTGCAGATTTTAAATTAGTGTACCTCACAAATAAAATTTAAACTATGAAAAAATTAGCCCTACACTGGAAGATTTTAATTGGAATGCTAATCGGTATTATTTTTGGATTAATCATGTCCTTTATCAATGGTGGATCTCAATTCACTGGAGATTACGTTAAGCCATTTGGAACCATTTTTATTAATTTATTGAAACTGATAGCCATCCCCCTGATTCTTGCATCATTAATTAAAGGTGTGTCTGATTTGAAAGATATTTCGAAGCTATCCCTTATGGGGGGCAGAACCATAGCAATCTACTTGCTTACAACCTTAACGGCTGTTACCATTGGCTTGGTATTGGTCAACGTCATACAACCTGGTAAATCCATAAGTGTAGAAACACGAAAAGAGCTTGTTGAGGCTTATGCAACAGATACTCAAGCCAAACAGGCAGTTGCTGCTAAAAGAAAAGCAGAAGGCCCACTAAAACCACTAGTAGAGTTGATTCCTTCCAATATATTTGCAGCAGCATCAAGTAACAAGAACATGTTACAGATCATATTTTTTGCTTTATTCTTTGGTATTGGTATGATTTTATTGCCGAAGAAAAAGTCTAAACCGCTAAAGAAATTTTTTGATTCTTTCAACGATGTAATTCTCAAAATGATCGACATGATCATGAAAATAGCTCCCTATGGAGTATTTGCACTTTTGGCTTCTCTAATTGTGGAGGCTCCTAGTTTAGAATTGTTTCAAGCATTGGGTATGTATGCTATTACCTTGATCCTTGGATTGGCTTTTATGATTGTGGTTTACATCATAATTGTAAATGTTTTTACTAAACGTTCAACTTCATTTTTTATGAAAGGAATTGCTCCCGCTCAATTGTTGGCATTTTCTACAAGTTCAAGTGCTGCAACTCTTCCAGTTACTATGGAATGTGTTGAAGACAACCTCAAGGTAGATGAAGAAGTAGCCAGTTTTGTTCTACCAATTGGTGCAACTATCAATATGGATGGAACTTCGGTTTATCAAGGAGTAGCAGCAGTTTTTATTGCTCAGGCATTTGGTCTTGATTTGAGTTTGAGTGCACAGCTTGGGATCGTTTTTACTGCTACACTAGCATCAATTGGGACAGCAGCTGTTCCGAGTGCAGGTATTGTAATGTTGGTAATTGTTCTAGCTCAAGCGGGTATCCCAGAAGCTGGATTGGCACTAATTTTTGCCATCGATCGCCCATTAGACATGTGTAGGACTGTAGTTAATGTTACAGGTGACGCCACTGTGTCTATGCTAGTAGGAAAATCAATAGGAAAACTCAAATAAGTCAGCTCTTTATTTTGTGAAGATCTGTGATCCAAACAGAAAAATGCGTAAAATAAATAACAATTACTGGGAGTATAACTGCCGCATCTCCAAAAGCTTCGATTCCAACTGCAATAAAAAGGCTATGGTACATTTGGATAATAAAGCACAGTAAAGAAGCTATTAAAAAAATTTGGACAACTTTTTTCTTTTTTAACAAAGCAATTGTTTCGATTGTGCCGAAGCCAACGGCGAGTATATAAATTATTTTAGTCCACTACGGAAATTGTGTTATGAATTCTTTATGAATTGGGTCTAAGGTTGAAGGATCAACTGTTTGATCCATCAAAAAGGCAAATACTCCTATAAAATTTCAAATTAAAAATAAAATTAAGGTTACATTGATCAGAATCGGAGGGTTTAGGTTTTTTGTCATGAATTCAGTTTTGTTTAAGACGTTGGGTGATAATTTCAAAATAAATTTTACTTAATCAATTCGATGCTGCCAGATTATTTTTATTCTACTAGCGTTACATTCTAGTCTAAATTTAACGTTGATCTCAATGTGAATAAATAAATTTAATTTAGATTAGACTTGATTGAATTATCGAAAGTCATAGAACAACTAGTCCAAGAATTTATGAACGTATTTGGGATCGGGAAGGGGGCAATTGTCTGATTTCCCAAACCACCTGTAGCGATTTCTTGCAATGAAACGATAGATATTTCGAGTAATGAAGTTTGGAAGTAAGCTAAAAACAGTAGCTAAACTCCACAAACCACCCAAGGTCTTGAAAAGTTCAAATGTAGCCTGAGCTTCAATAGCATACATTTCTTTGGGTTTCCAAAAAACCACAGTTTCCATTGAGTTAGGATTCAAATTGTGTTCTTCAAAAAAGTCTTTTGCGGTACTGCTGTCCAAAGTGGCAAAACGCAGAATATTTTTTTTATCCCAATTACACAGGCGTCTTACCCATGCATTGCACAACAGGCAGGAGCCATCAAAAAGAATAATAACTATTTTCAAAATATTAAATTCATTTTTTTTGCTTCATTGCTTGAACTAAATCAAGAGCTTCCAGTCGAATTTGAGTGGTAAACATACCGTAATTTACGATTGCTTTTTCTTTTTCAATCGAATCAATTGTTCCCACGGCTTTTCCATCGAATAAACGAACCTGATCACCTATATTAAAGTCTATTTTTAATTTAATAGGTTGTGGAGCTACTTTTTTATTTTCTCTTTTTTCTTTACGAATCCCAACTAAAGCATTTGTAGCCTCCTGATTTGCTCTTTCTTTGGAGGCTTTTTCTTTCTTTTTAACTGCTGCAGATTTTTTTTTGCGTTTTGAATTTTCGGATTCCACCAAACGAAGTAAATCAGCAATCAAAGGACGCTTTTTTCCATTTTCGAAATACCGATAAGCAGCGTCGTTAATCTTGTTTCCCAAGACAATCATACGTTGGTTGTGGTCAAAAAGTTCTTGATAACCAATTAGTTTCTCTTTAATTTTTTTATTCAAAAATTCTAGTCTTTGATTCTCTTCTATGGCTTTACTTTCCAGCTCCCTCAGAGATTTACCTGTTTTGGTCATCTGAGAACGTTCTTTTTGGAGTTTCGCAATAGTTGCGTCAAAACGCACTTTTCCACGTTCAATTTTTTTCTTGGCGCGATTGATAAGACTGTAGGGGATTCCATTTTTTTGAGCAACCTCAAAAGTAAATGAGCTTCCCGCTTCTCCTAAAATTAAATTAAAAATAGGTTCTAGAGTTTTATTGTCAAACTGCATGTTTGCATTAGACATTTTCGGAAGTTCATTCGCTAGTACTTTGAGGTTAGAGTAGTGGGTGGTTATGATTCCGTAGGCTTCACGATTGTAAAACTCTTCCAAAAAAGATTCAGCCAACGCTCCTCCCAATTCAGGGTCCGATCCTGTTCCAAACTCATCAATCAAAAAAAGAGTGTTTTTATTGCACTTTCGGATGAAGTACTTCATGTTTTTTAACCGATAGGAGTAGGTGCTTAAATGATTTTCAATGGACTGGTTATCACCAATATCCGTTAATATTCTATCAAAAAAGCAAACGGTGCTTTGTTCATGAACGGGAATCAGTATTCCCGTTTGTAACATGAGTTGTAACAAACCTAGCGTCTTCAGAGTTATGCTTTTTCCTCCGGCATTCGGCCCAGAAATGATAATTATTCGCTGTTCTTTTTTTAAAGTGATGTCTTGAGGATAAGTTGTTTTACTTTCTAACTTATTGGATAAATAAAGGAGGGGGTGGTAGGCTTTTACCAAACAAAGTTCTCTGTTGGAATTGATTTTGGGTAAGATACTATTTGTCTTTTCAGCATATTTGGCTCGTGCATAGTAGCTGTCAATGAGTATCAAATAGTCTTGGTACGCAATGAGTAATGAACGATAGGGCTGTAAAAACTGGGTTAATTGTAATAAAATACGTTTAATTTCGTCGGTTTCTTCAAATTGAAGGTTGTTGAGTTCTCGAGTGTGTTGTAGCGTAATTTCTGGCTCTACATAAACAATACTTCCCGTTCTGGAACTTCCCATAATAGCTCCCTTAACTTTTCGTCTGTACATTGCTTTTACAGCCAAAACGCGACAGTTTTCAACAACAGATTCTTTGATATCATCCAAATAATCAGCCGTGCTGTATTGACTTAAAGCTCGCTGAAAGCTTTGACCGATTTTTGAACGTACACTCTGGATTCTTTTTCGAATTTGATGGAGCTCTGGCGAGGCATCGTTTCGAACCTCTCCAAATCGATCAATCACATTTTTTATTGAGTTTGCGAGCTCTTTGGTAATCTCAATTTCGGAACCTTGAGAATATATTTTTGGGTAGTATTCCTTGAATTTTTTAAAAAACTTTAAAAGAGTATTGATGGTATCAGAAGCACTTGCTATTCGTCTAAAACCCTCTATTTCAAGAACTGAATTTTCAATTTTTAAAAGGTTGATTTCTACCGATAAATCATCGAATCCGTGGTTAGGAATCCGATTTTCATTGTCAAAAGACGATGTAAATTCAGAAACCGAATTGAGTTGAAGGATCATTTCTTCTTTATTTTCGTAGGGTAGCATGTTGATACAAGCTTCTTTACCCAAGACAGTAATTGCAAGCTGGGAGAGTTGTTCGAGAACAGTAGTAAATTCTAGGTCGCTAAGTGCTTTCTTAGGTATTTTCATAATTTAGCAATGCAAAAATACATAATTTCATGCAGGATCGAATGCCTTCGGGTTGGGAAAAAATTATTGGGAAATCCCAAGAACAGATTTACTTTAAGGAGTTGATGGGTTTTATAAAGCGGGAGTACAATCAAAATGCGTGCTATCCAGAACCCAATAAGATTTTTTCAGCCTTTGAGTGTTGCAGTTTTAGTCAATTAAAAGTCGTTTTGTTGGGTCAAGACCCTTATCATGGAAAAGGTCAGGCACATGGATTAAGCTTTTCTGTGCCCGAGGGAGAGAAACATCCTCCATCTTTAGTCAATATTTTTAATGAAATAGAAGCTGATCTCAAGCTTGCTTACCCAGAAAGCGGAAACTTAGAACGTTGGGCAAAACAGGGCGTTTTACTGCTAAATGCTACATTGACAGTGAGAGAAGGGGAAGCGGCTAGCCATCAAAAGCAAGGTTGGGAAATATTTACTGATGAAGTTATTCGTCAAATTTCAACCGAATGCGAGTCGATTGTGTTTTTGCTTTGGGGCAGTTTTGCAAAAAATAAAATTAAGCTAATTGATGGATCTAAGCACCTGATATTAAGCACAGGACACCCATCTCCTTTAAGTGCTAATCGGGGGTATTGGTTTGGGAATAAGCACTTCAGCAAGTGCAACGAATATCTAAAAATTAAGGGAAAAAAGATAATTGATTGGTAGGGGTTTTATCCTCCAACACGCTTCACGCTGTGTCCCATATCCGAAAGAATTTTCATAAGCTGATCCCTGTAGTTTCCTTGTATGATGATTTCACCATTTTTAATGCTTCCGCCAACACCAATAGCTTTTTTTAGGGTTTTTCCTAGTAGTTTTAAATCTGGTTCATCACCATCAAAACCCCTGATTACGGTAACTGTTTTTCCAGCTCTTCCTTTGTTACTGAATTGTGCCTCAAGCTGTTGCTTTGCAAAAGGAATTTCTTTGTTTTCCTGAGGCTTTGGGTCTGGTGCCAGATCATCAAATTTCAGGTTGGCTAAATCGGCCAGGCTGTTTAATTTCTTTGACATCTAAAAAGCTTTATTGTTGCTAAAATACTATTTTAGATGAATTAAAAAATAATTAAAATGAGAAATCTAATCCTACTTTTTCTTTTCATCAACACTTCGGCTATGGCACAAGAAATCAACTCCAAGGAAATCCCTTTCAAAGCAATCCCAGAGGCGGCACCAGACTATGAAGCTGGCAATCTTATTGTACGAATGATTGAGGGAGCAGGGTACCGGTATTATTGGGCTACTGAGGGACTTACTGATGATGATCTTTCTTTCAAACCCTCAGACAGTGGAAAATCCACTTTTGAGACTTTAGAGCATATTCATGAGCTTTCCGAAATAATTAAAAACACTGCCCTAAACAAGGTAATTATTAGACCTTCAGACCCCCCCCCGATAGATTGGTTAAAAATTCGATCGGAGACTCTTTATAATTTAGAAGACGCAGCGAGTGCTTTTAAGGAGAAGTCTCCAGAAGAACTCAACGGTTTTAATCTAATGTTTGAAACAGGAGGGAAGCAATCTGTATTTCCACTTTGGAACCTAATAAACGGTCCCATATCAGATTTTATCTATCACAGTGGTCAAATTGTAAGTTTTAGACGTTCTGGTGGAAATCCAATTCCCAAAGGCGTTAATGTTTTTATCGGTAAAACAAGAGAATAAGTGGGGATTACAAAAGTACATCAGAAACGTTACAACAAAACTTTAGCCTTTATGGGCAAACATCTTAATCCAGGAAGTAAGCTACTGGATTTGGGGACAGAAAACCCTTTTACACCTCAGTTTAAAGCAGCAGGTTACTCGGTTTCCAATACCCAAGGAGAGAATTTAGACGATGATTTTAAAGAAATTGCTCAAACAAACTGTGATTGTGTAACTGCTTTTGAGATTTTTGAACATTTGTTGGCTCCTTACAATATTTTAAAAGAATTGAAATCCAATAAACTCATTGCCTCAATACCACTGAAACTCTGGTTTGCCCGAGCTTACTGGAATGAGACGGACGATTGGGACAAGCATTATCATGAATTTGAACCCAAGCAATTCCAATTTTTATTGGAAAAAACGGGCTGGAAAATCAAAGATTCTGAATTTTGGACATCACCAGACACTAGTAAAATAGGGGTACGGCCTTTGTTAAGGTATTTTTATCCCCGTTATTACATCGTGTATTGCGAACGTAAATAACATTTTTCCTTAAATTATATCATGTTTATTATAAAACAATAAAAACAATATTTTAGAGAATTACAATGATCTTTTGTTATTTAACAGTAACAGCGGTTCCATAGGCAAGCATTTCGGAACAGCCTTGCATAACCATAGTTGTTGTAAAACGAAGGTTGACTACTGCATTGGCTCCCAATCTTGAAGCATCTTGTTCAAGGCGTTGTAGTGCCTGATCTCGAGAATCAGCTTGTAATTTGGTGTATTCACTGATTTCACCTCCGATAATATTCTTCAGGCCTGCAAAAATATCCCGTCCTACATTTCGAGCTCTTACGGTACTTCCGCGAGCAATTCCGTGGACTTCTGAGATTTCTTTGTTGGGAACGATAGGGGTGTTGACTATGATCATAGCTTTGGAAATAAATTTTTGTCAATTGAAGGTAGAATGCGCAATGCATTTTTGTAATATAGCTTTTGAAGTACTGAATCGGGAAGGGCTAGTCCATACATTTTCCAGTGGGCATGTCTTTTACGGTAATAATCAAAATACTCATCATCGGTTTCTAAAACCCTAAAATAGGTGTAGTATTCGGAAACTTTGTAACTGTCTTTCCCAAACAAAACTCGATCTTGGTAGTTGATCATAAACTGCCGCGCTTGTCGGGGTTGTCTTCCCAGTTCGGCAAGGACAGCTCCGATTTCGGTCACAACATTAGGATAGTTGTCTAAATGTACTGCCAAGCGCTTCAAATCGTTACCCATCCAACCCATATGAGCATTGATGAAAGTGGTATTGGGGTGTTTATTGAAAACATCGTGTTGTTCTGCAATAATCGATTCAAAAGAGCGGATTTTTTCGGGATCTCGATATCGACCTGGCTTTTGTTTCAACTCGAGCCAGCGCTCGTTGTATTTATCTTTGGACTTCCAAAAGGAGGCGGGTTCAGCAGAATGAATCAGTACTGGAAACCCCAATTTACCACACTGATCCCAAATTGGATCCAATCTGGGGTCATTTACTGCAATGCGGTTGCCTTGAAAGTCTTTATCGGTAAGTCCCAGAGATTTGTAAACCTTCAATCCGATAACACCCTCTTGCTTGGCTTTCTTTAGAAGCTCAATGTTAGTGGTAACAAAATCGGGGGAGTCAATCTGTTCAAAATCTAAATTCACGAAGATCCCAAAGCGAGTAGGAGCATTTTCTCTTATGTTTTCAAGGGTTTTTTTGAGGTAAAGCCCACGAAAACCACTTAAATTCACCATAAAACCCATATTGAGGCTGTCCATTTCAGTAACCAGTTTAGACAGGTCTTTTAAAGGCATATCAAATTGATGATTGTGAATATCTACAAAGGGATATTTGGAGTGTTTTACCTCGTGGACAGGAACTATTAATGTTGAAATTGGGCTGTATTCTTCAACATCCATCAGATTGTTTCTGTACTGAATTTTACTAATCACGTAAAAGGTAAATCCACCTAAAACAGCAACAAAAAGGATTCCTTTTACAAGGTTTTTCAGAGAAAACTGCATTAATTAATGGGTAGAGAAACCGCGGTTGTATCCCAACGAAAGCGCAAAGAAATGCTGTCATTGGTTTCAACAAAGTCAATGGTAAACTGTTCTACAGGATTCATCAGTTTTGCCGAAGCAATGTTTACACTCATGATGTCTTCTTCATAATCGGGTTCTGTGTAACCAAAGCTGCCAAATTCCGAGTTTAAGCTAATTAACCAGTGATCTTCTTCAGGAACTGCATAAACGCGGTATTTCCCTGATTGTAGGGGACGACCTGCAAAACTAATTTCTTGATTGGTTTCGAATGTAGTTGCAAAATTTGCACCCAAACGCCAATAAGCAGAATATGGAACCAGTGCACCGTCTTCCTTAGACCCAAAAATAAGACGGTCTTTTTTATAAGGACGGCTGTAGTCTACTTCAAGTGCTAGTTCATCTTTGTTAAAAGAAACTGTATCTCTAGGGCTCTTCGGATTTAAAAAAACTCCATAAATCATGTAAGATGCTATGAGGACTATTAATACAAGTATTGATAATCCTACTTTCTTTGAATTTTTCATTGTAAATGTTTAAATCAAATATACTAAAAGACTAAATACTAGATGGGGTAAAGACTTAAAATATTATATTTTACATAATGTTAATTATAGTTGCAATAAATATTTTGATTTGAAATGAATTAATACTGAGACAGGCACATTGAATTTAAAGAATACCAAATGCTAATAAGTTATATAACAGTTATTAAACACCATTTAAAAACTCTTTTTCAAATAGTTTAATCTTGGAATCAAGAACAGCATGAAGTTCAGCGTTTATTATTTTATTATCCGAAAAATTATCCTCAAATGATGGAAATGAAAAATCAGCAACAATATTCCCTCCCAAACGCGGAAATCCGGCCAAGGCAATTCCAATTACAGTTTTAGCGCCACCCGCTCCAGGAGAAGTTCCCATAAGCAACATGGGTTTGTTTTGCCAAACCTTTCCATCAATTCTTGACAACCAGTCGTAAAGGCTTTTGAAAGCTGAAGAATAGCAACCGTTGTGCTCGGCCAAAGAAATAACAAGCCCATCGCAAGTTTTAATTTGAAGATTGAGTTTGTGAGCCTTTTTAGGAATCCCATTGGCTGTTTCTTCATCAATCCCAAACATGGGCAAACCCAGTTCTTTTAAATCAACTATACTAACGGTTGCATTTTTGACTTGATTGGCAGCATAAACCGCCAATTTTTTGTTGATAGACTTAGCACTATCGCTTCCACCTAATGCAATAATTTTTAGCATTTTAAATTATTTTAAATCATTTATTAATTGAAGAATAAAAATTAATAAGAAAACTGCACAATTCTAGTTTTTTAATTACAGAAATCATGCAACTATTTATCGATATTTATTTTACAATAAAATAAATAAAATATTTTGACAATATCGTAGTTTTTGATTCAAGAAGCTATTTCATGATGTCAAAAATTTAAAACCCCACTGAAAACGCATAATTCTGTTAATAAACAGTGGATAATTCCTTATTGTTTGATGGTTCTGCAACTTCAAAAGACACTAAATTTATTTAAAAATATCTTATGAACGATAGACCCAACGACTTGCTCCGCATTCGTCCAGAGCTAAAAAAAACCAAACAATTTTTATCGATGGGTACTGAGGAACGTTTTCAGAACGAAACCCTTCGTCCCATTCTTAAACTCCAAAACCCCTTGTTTATCAGTGTTTTCCGAAATTATATCGAAAAAAGAAAAGGTGTTTTCTATGATTTGAGTGTCCCTAAAAAGCTGGCGTACATCGAAATGGGGTTGATTAAAGACCAGAAATTTCGAAATTCTGTAAAAGGAATGATTTTAGGGCAATTTACTGTAAAAGAATACCAAACCTACGCTTCCAATTCTTCAGCCTTAAACAAGCGAATGATGAATATGACAATTGAACGGATTAAAGATCAGGTTCAGCTTTTTGAAAAGCCCAAGGAACTTATGGTAGTTAATCGATAATGCCTAGCAACAGCCGACCCTGGCGTGCACTTTTCGGTTGTTATCTTATTGGATTCAGGGATTATTTGACAAGCATCCAAAGCCAAACATGCCGTTTGCTTATTGATTAAGGCAAAATGATTCGCTTTTAGATCCAATCCAAACTTTTGAATGGTGTTTCCTTGATATTCTACTTCAATCTCTAAATCCTTTAGATTGAATGCTTTTTCACCGATTTCGATTATTTGGAGCGTCATTTCTGGATGCAAACGATGGTCGTAGTCATCGACTTCCCACAATTGGAGGCTCACAACTTCTTCTTTTCGAATAACTCCTCCGCAATCGATAAAATTTTTGGTTACTTTTCCAACCTCTGTAATATTTAAATGATTAGGAACAAGACTGCCATCTGGCAATTCAAATGCTA
Source organism: uncultured Flavobacteriales bacterium (assembly GCA_913020155.1). Classification (GTDB taxonomy): domain Bacteria; phylum Bacteroidota; class Bacteroidia; order Flavobacteriales; family Flavobacteriaceae; genus Arcticimaribacter. The sequence continues at coordinate 11,505 of CAJWBA010000008.1, read as the reverse complement.
ATTTTTTTAGCTGCTTTAATTCTGTTTTTAGTTGGTGTAAAGTCAAAATTTTCACTTATCTAGGGTTGAAACGCCATTTAAATCAGTGGTAAGTACGCTACTCATATAGTCTAAAAATGGGCGAATAGTTTTAAAGTCATCGATTATACGTTCAAAAAAATCAGCACGAAGAACTTCCGCGTCAGTGAAATTTTTTCTAAAGAGATACATTTTTTTTCGTATTAAATCAATATTTGGATCTTCTTTTGAAAATCCTTTTGGAGCTGTTTTAACTTCATCTCCTTGAAGCGTCCCCCATGTTGATTTGAAATTTGTTTGTTTGATCAAGGTTCTGAATTCGTCAGGATCAAGTTCCATTTCTTTTCGTATTCTAAGAAGGTCCTCCTTATTAGGGCCCCAAAATCCAGAGGCGATAAAACAATCTTTGGGCTTTATATGAATATAATAGCCTCCACGATGAGCAGGTTTTTCTCTGTAAAAGCTAAGTCCAAAGTGAGTTTTGTAAGGGGTTTTATCTTTAGAAAAACGCACATCTCTGTATATCCGAAACAATTTCACCTTATCTAAATATTCTGTCAAGGCAAGAGTTTCTTTGAGCTGTTCTCCAAAAATTTTTACTTGGGATTCAATTTCTTTGAATTGTGGTTTGTTGACTTCAAACCAATCTCGGTTATTATTTCTCTCTAATTTTTTAAAAAAAGGGAAAAGTTCTTTAGGTAGTTTGAGCATAACTTTTTCTTAAATTTATAAAAAATTATTTTTTTCGGGTTTCTAGAGCTACAACAACATCATCAAGTGTGTATCCTTTTGCTTGTAATAAAATCAAATAGTGGAACAACAGATCAGCAGTTTCTGAAACGAAGAGGTCATCGTTCGTGTCTAGAGCTTCAATGACGGTTTCTACAGCCTCCTCTCCCACTTTCTGAGCTATTTTATTTATTCCTTTTTTAAATAAAGAAGCGACATAGCTTTGGTCTTCCTGAGCTGCTACCATTCTTTCGGTAATGGTTTCTTCCAATTCAGTCAAAAATCCGTAGGTCTGAGTATTGCTTTCATTCCAGCAAGTGTCCGTCCCTTTGTGGCATGTCGGCCCGGCTGGATTTACTTTTATCAAAAGTGCATCCTGATCACAATCTTCTTTGAGACTAACCAGTTCCAAGAAGTTACCACTCTCCTCTCCTTTAGTCCACAGTCGATTTTTACTGCGACTAAAAAAAGTAACATTTCCTAAGGATTTTGTCTGCTCTAGAGCCTCGGTATTCATGTACCCAAGCATCAATACTTTAAGAGTTTTAGCATCTTGAACTATTGCAGGAACAAGTCCGTCGGGATTTTTATTAAAATCTATTTCCATTATTTACTAAATTAAATTCGAATGGTAATTTGTTTATTTTTAAGTTCTTTTTTTAAACGGGGAATGGATATTTCTCCAAAATGAAAAATACTTGCGGCAAGGGCTGCGTCTGCTTTCCCGTGGATAAACGTATCCATAAAATGCTGGAGGTTTCCTCCTCCTCCCGAGGCTATTACGGGAATGTTCACCTCTTCAGAGATTCGAGCTAAAGCTTTATTGGCAAAACCGGTCTTAGTACCATCGTGATCCATAGAAGTAAAAAGGATTTCTCCAGCTCCTCGTTTTGCTACCTCTCTGGCCCATTCAAATAAATCAAGTTTTGTTGGAACTTTTCCACCTACCAAATGCACCATCCATTGTCCGTTGATTTGCCTGGCATCAATAGCCACAACAATACACTGTGACCCAAATTGGGCTGCTAACTTATTGATCAGTTCCGGTTCTTTTACTGCTGCGGAGTTTAAGGAAACTTTATCGGCACCGTTTTGAAGTAAGATAGCTACATCATCAACAGAGCTGATTCCTCCACCAACCGTAAAGGGGATATCAATGGCTTGAGCAACTTTACGAACCAAAACGGCTAAGGTTTTTCGTTTTTGTTCGGTTGCTGAGATATCTAAAAACACCAATTCATCTGCATTTTGTTCTGCGTATTGACGTGCTAATTCTACAGGATCGCCAGCATCTCTAAGATTTACAAAATTGATTCCTTTGACGGTTCGACCATCTTTAATGTCTAAACACGGAATGATGCGTTTGGTTAACATAATCAGCTGTTATTGGTGTTTAATTCCTTTCCGTCATAAAAGTCCAAATCTTCATTTGTCAGTTGCTTTACCCAAAAGGTAATTTGTCCAGTGTGGTACGAAAAATGCTCTACTGCATGTAAAACTAAACCAACTCCTGACAACTCAAATCCCTGAACCATTCTAACCTTGATGTATTGTTGTTGCGTTGCATTCTCAATGGTTCTTTTTGAAGTATCCACGGTTTCTTTGAGTTTTTGTATTGTATGATCAAGAGTTTTGGATTCATCAACAACAAATTCAAGGTCTCGCTCTCTTAAATCTTCTTGTTCTCCCAGAGACGAAATAATGTATTGGGTCATATTACCGCAACTGTGTAGTACTTGACTACCCAAGGCTATTCCATTCGAAAAGGGCAGTTTCCAAAGCACATCATCTTCGATTTTACCCAAAGCAATACAAATCATTCTTAGACTTTCATCCAACCTAAATAGGGCATTTTTCTTAAATTCTTCTAAAATAAGGTCATTCATGGTCCGAAAGTATGAAATGTTCAAGATCTTTTAAAGCAATTCTATTTTCATAGATTGCTTTTCCAATAATGGTTCCCTCGCATCCTAGGTTTCCTAATTTTGGGAGTTCCTCAAAGATTGAAATCCCCCCGGAGGCAATAAGTTTTATTTGCGATTGTTTTTGGAGCAGGTCTTCATAAAGTTCAAATGCGGGTCCTTGAAGCATCCCATCTTTGCTGATGTCGGTACAAATTACATATTGAATCCCTTTGTTTTGATAACTTTGAATAAAATCTACCAATTTATGCTCCGAAGTTTCTAACCATCCGTTGGTTGCAATCCGATTATCCTGGACATCTGCTCCCAAAATGATTTTTTCACTTCCGTATTTGGTGATCCATTTTTCAAAAACTTCGGGTTGTTTTACTGCAATACTCCCGCCTGTGATTTGGTTTGCGCCGCTTTCAAATGCAATCCTTAAGTCTTCATCTGACTTCAAACCGCCTCCAAAATCGATTTTAAGGCTTGTTTTAGCAGCAATGGTCTCCAAAGCCCTATGATTAACTATGTGTTCAGATTTAGCTCCGTCTAGATCAACTAAATGTAAATATTCAATCCCATGATCTTCAAATGCCTTAGCGACTTCCAAAGGATGTTCATTGTATGTTTTTTGGGTTGCATAGTCTCCTTTAGAAAGTCGTACGCATTTTCCGTCGATCAAATCAATAGCGGGTATGATTCTCATAAATTGAGATTTATAAAGTTTAAGAGTAATTGACTCCCTGCTTTACTGCTTTTTTCTGGGTGAAATTGTACTCCATAAAAATTATTCTTTTGCAAAGCACAGCTGTAATTCAAACCATATTGGGTTTGGGCTGCGGTTTCTTTGCATAGAGCTGCATAATAACTGTTAACTGAATACATGTATTCGTTATTTTTGATATTGTGAAACAAAGGATACTTCATATTGGTAATTGTATTCCAGCCAATTTGTGGGACTTTTACATCTGATTTGAAGCGTTTTACTGCAACGTCAAATATTCCAAGACCCAGCGTATCTCCTTCTTCAGTATGCGAGCACATGAGCTGCATTCCCAAGCAAATTCCCAGTACAGGTTGCGTCAGTTCAGGAATCAAAAGGTCCAATCCTGAAGACTCAAGCTTTTGCATTGCACTGCTCGCCTCTCCTACTCCTGGGAAAATCACTTTATCCGCTGCTAAAATTTCATTTTTATTGGAACTCAAAACAGCGTCAACATTTAAGCGATCTAGAGCAAATTTAAGACTTTGAATATTGCCCGCTCCATAATCAACAAGAACTATATTCATTGGATTTATTGTTTTAAATTAAAGGGTTCCTTTGGTACTAGGTAAAATCATTTTGTCGAGATCTCGATTTACTGCGACTTTTATTGCCTTAGCAAAAACCTTAAAAACGGCTTCAATTTTATGATGTTCATTGACTCCCTCTGCCTTTATGTTTAGATTGGCTTTGGCTCCATCAGTAAAAGATTTGAAAAAATGGAAAAACATTTCTGTGGGCATTTTACCAATCATTTCCCGTTTAAAATCGACCTGCCAGACCAACCAATTTCTACCCCCAAAATCAACTGATGCCTGGGCTAAACAATCGTCCATAGGCAAACAAAATCCGTATCTCTCAATCCCTAATTTATCTCCCAATGCTTTTGCAAAAGCTTCTCCTAGAGCAATCGCTGTATCTTCGATGGTATGGTGTTCATCAATTTCCAAATCACCTTTAACAGTTAATTCCAAGTCCATAGATCCGTGACGTGCAATTTGATCAAGCATATGATCAAAAAACGCAATCCCAGTGTTAATTTTACTTTTTCCTATTCCGTCTAAATTCAAAATCAAATCAATGTCTGTTTCATGTGTAGTTCGTTTCTGAACTACAATTCGCTGATCCAGTTTGAGAAAGTTGTATATTGCCTCCCATTGTGTAGTTTTAAGAGCTATTGTATCGAGTGTGTCGCCAGCTTTTACTTCATCAACCCCCAAAGTCTCATCATTTGCAATAAAAATTCCTTTAGCCCCCATGTTTTTTGCCAGTTCCATGTCTGTCATTCGATCACCTATGACATAAGATTTATCCATGTTGTATTTTGAACGATCTAAATATGAGGTAAGCATTCCTGTTCTGGGTTTTCGTGTATCAGCCATATCATCAGGAAAAGAATTGTCAATACATACTTCAGAAAAAGTTATACCTTCATTTTTGAGGGTTTTCATCAAAAAATTTTGAGTGGGCCAAAAGGTTTCTTCTGGAAAAGATGATGTTCCCAATCCATCCTGATTGGTAATCATAACCAATTTATAATCCATTTCTTGAGCTATTTTACCAAGATATTTAAATACTTCTGGGTAAAATTCAAGCTTATCTAATGCATCCAGTTGATAATCTTGAGGTTCAAGAGCTAAAGTTCCGTCTCGATCTATAAAAAGTACTTTTTTCATGGGATTAGTTTTGTTGATCCATTGCCTTAAAAGCAGTTATTAGTGCTTGGTTTTCGGTTTCAGTCCCTAGGGTTATTCTCAATGTGTTTTCACACAAATATTGATCTGAAGGGTTACGTACTAAAATTCCTTTTTTGATTAATTGATCGTAACGCAACTTACTATCATCAAAACGAATCAAAATAAAATTTGCATCTGATGGAAATATTGTTTTAATAAAATTAATATCCTTGATTTTTAAGATAAAATCCTTTTTATATTCAAGTAATAGTTGAACTTCTTTTTTCACTTGATCGGCATTATCGAGGCGATGAAAAACCGCTTTCTGGGATAAAACATTAAGGTTGTAGGGAGCTTTTATTTTGTTGAGCATTTCAACTATTTCAGAATCTGCAAAAGCCATTCCTACCCTAGCTCCTGCTATGCCTTGTGCCTTAGAAAAGGTTTGTAAAACCAATACGTTTTGATATTCTTTTAACCAATCTATTGCGGTTTCACCTGGTGAAAACTCGGCATAAGCCTCGTCTATGACAACTAAGCCAGAAAAATTTTCAACAATTTTTTTCAAATCTTGTAATGGAAATCGATTTGCACTTGGATTGTTGGGGGTTGGGATAAAAATCATTTTTGTCCTTGTTGATGCTTGTTTCAAGATTTGATTTACATTCAACTGAAAGCCTTTTAAAAGAGGTACTTCCAAGACATTAACAGCGTTGAGATCTGCTGAAAACTTATACATACCAAAGGTTGGAGGTACAATCATGATTTCATCTGTTTTGGGTTCACAAAAAGCAACCATCAATAAATTGATCAATTCATCGCTTCCATTTCCTAAAAAGATATTCATAGGATCGACACCTTTTACTTTCCCTAAACGCTGCTTTAGCTTGTTTTGTAAAGGATCAGGATAACGATTTAAACCATTTTCAAAAGGGTTTTCGTTTGCATCCAATAAAATCATTTTTCGACTTGATCCAACAAATTCTTCTCGAGCAGAGCGATATGCATTCAGTTTTTGAATGATCGGTCTGGTGATTTTTTTTATGTCAATACTTCTTTTCATTGATTCAAATCGTTTAATCTTAAGGTTACAGCATTTTTGTGTGCCTGAAGCCCCTCAGCTTCAGCCATTAATTCTATGGATGGTCCCAAATTTTGAATTCCTTGTTTTGAAATCTTTTGAAAAGTCATTTGCTTTAGAAAACTATCCAAATTTACACCACTATATTGTTTTGCATAACCGTTAGTGGGTAAAGTGTGATTGGTTCCAGAAGCATAATCACCTGCACTTTCGGGAGTATAATTCCCAATAAAAACAGAACCTGCATTCATGACTTGACCGACATACAGATCCTGTTCTTCCACACATATAATATAATGCTCTGGACCGTATTGATTGATGAATGCTATTGCATCTTCATTGGAATTAAAAGCAATCATTTTGGAATTTTTGATTGCCTGCATCGCAATTTCTTTTCTTGGCAATAGCGGGAGCTGTTTTTTTATTTCACCACTTACCTTTTCAAGGATTGGATAGTAGGTAGTTATCAAAATCACCTGACTGTCTGCACCGTGTTCTGCCTGAGAAAGTAAATCTGATGCCACATATGCTGGATTTGCACTTTGGTCTGCGACTACAAGAAGTTCACTGGGTCCAGCAGGCATATCAATCGCAACATGGTGTTGGGTTGCCATTTGCTTTGCAACCGTTACGAATTGATTTCCGGGTCCAAATATTTTAAATACTTTGGGGATGGTTTCTGTACCAAAGGTCATTGCAGCAATTGCCTGTATTCCTCCAACTCTAAAAATTTGAGTTACACCACATAAATAAGCGGTATATAAAATTACATCGGGAACTTTACCCGCTTTACTAGGAGGAGTGCAGAGAACAATTTCTTTACACCCAGCAATTTTTGCAGGAATTGCTAACATCAAAATTGTTGAAAACAAAGGTGCTGAACCCCCAGGTATATAAAGTCCAACTTTTTCAATAGGTCTTTTCTCTTGCCAACATTCGACTCCTGATTGTGTTTCAACAGAAACGATATCTGTTTTTTGTGCCCTGTGAAAAGATTCAATATTTTTTTTGGCGAGTTGAATCGCTTTTTTTAATTCGGATGAAATATGTTTTTCTGCCCGCTCAAAGGCCTCATATTCAACCGTAAAAGAGGTTGTTTTTTGTTTATCAAACTCAAGCGTATAATCGGTCAAAGCTTGATTTCCTTTTGATTTAACATCCAAAAAAACTTGCTCAACTAAAGGCTTTAAGTCTTTATAGTTTGCTGTTGGTCTCTCCATTAAAGCATCCCAGTCTCTGGCTTTTGGATTGATGTATTGTTTCATTATCGAACCATTTTTTCAATTGGGCAAACCAAAATATCCTCTGCTCCTTCTCCTTTTAATTGATCGATGACTTCCCAAAAATCACCAGAATTTATTACGGAGTGTATCGAACTCCAACCTGCTTGTGCTAAAGGCAATATTGTTGGGCTTTTAAGGACTGGAAGTATGGCTGTAATTGCTTCAATTTGATTGTTAGGGGCATTGAGTAGGATGTATCGAAATTGTTTGGCACGAAGCACGGCTTGAATTCTAAACTGCAATTTCTCAATCAAATCTTGTTGATCCGTATTGAGGTTTGGTGCTTGAACCAAAACAGCTTCAGATTTTATTATCTCAATCACTTCTTTCAGGTTGTTCTTGAAAAGAGTACTCCCACTAGAAACAATATCACAGATCGCATCTGCCAAACCGATGTTAGGAGCAATTTCAACAGAACCGCTGATGACATGAATGTCTGCATTGACTCCTTTTTCTTTTAGAAACTGTTTTACAGTATTGGGATATGAGGTTGCAATATTTTTCCCATCAAGGTCCTTTATACTTTCAAAAGCAACACCCTTAGGTACAGCAAGAGAAACTTTGCATTTTGAAAACCCAAGGGATTCAATTATTTCGAGATCATTACCTTTTTCTATCAAGAGATTACTCCCTACAATAGCTAGATCTACTACTCCATCTCGAAGATATTGTGGTATGTCACCATTTCTGAGAAAAAACAGCTCCATAGGGAAGTTTCGAGCTGCAGCTTTGAGCTGATCCTTACCGTTATCAATTGAAATCCCACAACTTTTTAATAAAGCTAATGAATCTTGATTTAAACGTCCTGATTTTTGAATTGCTATCCGAATCATATTTTTAAGAATAAAAAAAACCCGCTTGAATAATCAAACGGGTTCTTGAAAATTTGTATACACCAATCTTAGAGCTCGTTTGAGTACGTAAAATGATGATGGTTATGTATTTGTATTTGTTGCATCAGGTTGCAAATATAAGCGTTAATTCTAATTTTACAAATAAGGAATTCGTAATAATTTACTGATTTCCGAGTATAATTGGTAAACCAGACTCTCCACTTCCTATTACAATTACTTTAGAGTTTGGAGATTCTGAAAGCTTGATTGTAGCATCTATTCCTTTCTCTTGTAAGATTTTATTTGTTAAAGAAGCACTTAATATGCGGTTTGCAGTTGCTTTTCCTTCAGCATCAATTCGCTGACGTTCTGCCTCCTGCTTTGCTTTTTCAATTCTAAACTCATATTCCAAAGCCTCTTGCTCTTGATTCAACTTACGTTCAATAGCTTCACGGATTGCAATAGGTAGTGTTACATCACGAACTAAAACAGCGTTAAGTTGGACGTGTTGATTTTCAACAACCTTTTTGGTTTCTTCAAATATTTCGTTTTGAATAGCATCTCGCTTAGTAGAATACAATTGTTCTGGAGTGTACCGTCCTACAACAGAACGAGCAACTGCACGAATTTGTGGGATTATGATAATGTTCAGGTAATTCTCCCCTTTTGTTTTGTGGAGTAATCCCAGTTCTGGTATCAGCGGTTGGTAAAGCACTGATATGTCTAATGAAATTTCTAATCCATTAGAAGAAAGTACCTGCATTTTACTTTCAAAAACCTCTTGTTGCTTTACATTGTAAACATAGACTTTATTCCAAGGAGCAATGATATGAAATCCTTCTCCAAGTACAGGCTCATCTATTACCACACCACCACCGAATGTTTTGAATAGAACACCAGCTTCTCCATAACCGATGTTTATAGAAGATTTTGAAATAAAAATGAATAAGATAAAAATTCCTGCAATTACAGGAAGACCAATTTTAGGTAATTTTTGCATAATTTAATATTTAAAATTTTAAGTTAACATTCCACCATCGACATTCAACACTTGCCCAGTAATGTAACTGGATAAATCCGAACCAAGAAATACGCAGGCATTAGCAATGTCTTCTGGTGATCCACCTCTCTTGAGGGGTATTGCATTTCTCCAACCTTGAACAACATCTTCGGAGAGTTTTGCAGTCATTTCAGTTTCTATGAAACCAGGAGCAATAACATTGCTTCGGATGTTTCTTGATCCCAATTCTAGGGCAATGGATTTTGAAAATCCAATGATCCCTGCTTTTGATGCAGCGTAATTTGATTGCCCAGCGTTGCCTTTAACGCCAACTACCGAACTCATATGAATTAGAGATCCTTTGCGTTGTTTCAAAAAGGTACGTTGTACAGCCTTAGTCATGTTGAAAACAGATTTAAGATTAACATTGATTACTTGATCAAAGTCTTCTTCATTCATACGCATCAACAGGTTATCCTTTGTAATTCCGGCATTGTTTATGAGAACATCTAAGCCTTCAAAATCTTTTAGAACATCTGCAATTAGTTGATCTGCTTGACTATAGCTTGCGGCATTGCTTTGGTACCCTTTTGCGTTAACCCCTAAAGTCAGTAATTCTGTTTCTATAGAATTAGCGGCCTCTACAGAGCTGCTGTATGTAAAAGCTACATTACATCCGTTTCGAGCAAAAGTAAGAGCGATTCCTTTACCAATTCCTCTACTTGCTCCAGTAATAATTGCTGTTTTTCCTTCTAACAATTTCATAATGTATTTTTAAGCAAGTACTTCTGCTACTTTTTTTCCAATTGCTGCTGGAGAATCTACTACATGAATCCCAGATTCAGCCATAATACGCTTTTTGGCTTCGGCAGTATCATCTGCTCCACCAACAATAGCTCCGGCGTGTCCCATAGTTCTTCCTGCTGGGGCAGTTTCTCCTGCAATAAAACCAATCACAGGCTTTTTGTTTCCAGTTTCTTTAACATACCGAGCTGCTTCTACTTCCAGTTGACCCCCTATTTCACCGATCATTACAATTACTTCAGTTTCAGGATCGTTTAAAAATAATTCAACAGCATCTCGAGTGGTAGTTCCGATAATAGGATCACCTCCGATTCCTATTGCAGTTGTAATTCCATAACCCTCTCGAACAACTTGATCTGCAGCTTCATAAGTAAGTGTTCCAGATTTAGATATAATTCCTACATTTCCTTTTTTGAAAACAAAACCAGGCATGATTCCAACTTTTGCCTCTTCTGGAGTAATTATACCCGGGCAATTAGGCCCTACTAAGCGGCAGTCTTTTTGTGCAATATAATTAAATGCTTTGACCATATCGGCTACTGGGATGCCTTCTGTTATGGTAATAATGACTTTAATTCCAGCATCGGCAGCTTCCATAATTGCGTCAGCAGCAAATGCTGGAGGTACAAATATTATGGTGGTGTTGGCACCTAATTTTACGACTGCTTCAGTTACGGTATTAAAAACAGGACGATCTAGGTGAGTTTGACCACCTTTTCCTGGGGTTACACCACCAACTATATTAGTTCCGTATTCAATCATCTGTGTTGCGTGAAATGTGCCTTCACTTCCTGTAAAACCTTGTACAATTATTTTGGAATCTTTATTAACTAAAACACTCATTCTATTTTGTAATATTTATTAGTGATTTACTGAATTATTTTTCAGTTTATTTTTTATTCTTTTATGCGCTCTTGATAGGTTCCTTTTTCAGTTTCTATCTTTATTTTGTCCCCTTCGTTAATAAATAAAGGAACATTGATTTTAGCTCCAGTCTCAACAATAGCTAGTTTGGTAGCATTGGTTGCAGTGTTCCCTTTCACTCCTGGTTCGGTGTGGGTAACCTCTAAAATTACACTCAAAGGCATATCTACCGACAATGGCATTCCATCTTCGGTATTTATGGATATGGAAACGATCTCTCCTTCTTTAAGTAAGTTGGGTGAATCTATGGTATTTATTTGAATGGTTATTTGATTGTAATCATCAGTATTCATAAAATTAAAAATTTCACCTTCACTGTACAAAAACTGAAATTTATTAGTTTCTACACGAATATCTTCAATTTTGTGTCCCGCAGAAAATGTATTGTCTAAAACTTTTCCTGTGGTAACGCTTTTCAGTTTTGTTCTTACAAATGCTGGCCCTTTTCCAGGTTTAACATGAAGAAATTCAATTATTTTGAAGATGTCAT
>CAJWBA010000007.1 GCA_913020155.1 uncultured Flavobacteriales bacterium | reverse complement strand
TTCTACTGTAGCGGGGAGTAATTTTGAATTTAGAATAAACGGAGCTCAGATACAAAACGGTCTTTCAAACACCTATAGTCGAACGATAGACGCCTCTATAACACCTATATCAGCAACTGGAAACTATATTGTAACAGTTGCAGTAACGAGTCCAGGTGGATGTACTGTAACAGATACTTTAACTTTATTTGAAAACAACATACCAATACCTGCAGGATTAACTACAGCGAGTCCAACGATTTGTTCAGGACAGATTCCTCGACCAATAGTAGGAACCGCAGCAGTAGCTTCAGGGACAGTTGATTATGTTTGGATGCGTTCTACAGATAATGGAGTGACTTATAATACTATAGGAGATGCAGCCAATACAGCTACTTATACTCCGACATCAGCGATTGTGAGTACTACTTTTTATCGTCGAGATATAGTAAGTACACTTAATACGGTTTCTTGTACACTTCAAGGTGGACCAATCCAGGTAGCAGTTGCAGCCGCTCCAACACCCGGATTAACAGGAACAGCTATATCAGGAACAAGAACAGCATCTGACACCTTAGTTGTTTGTCCAGGAGAGTTAGTTAATTTCCAAGCAACGGGAGGAGCTACTTATAGGTTCATTGGTAGAGCAGGTAGGACTTTACAAAGCAGATCAGCATTGAGTACTTTCAGTACAAATACATTAAATAACTTAGATACGGTTCAGGTAGAAGTTTTCGATGCAGGTGGATGTTCAAGTTTTTCACAGTTAATTACTATAATCGATGGACCAGGAAGTGGAGCACCAAATTTACAGACTACTGCTAGCACACTTAACAACACCTTCTGTACAGGAGATGTTGTAACAATGACAGCAACTTCTACTGTAGCGGGGAGTAATTTTAGGTTTTCTGTTAATGGATCAGTTCAACAAAATTTTTCAAATATAAGTACCTTTATTCCGATTCTAAACAGACCTGACGCATTAACAGGTAATTATGTTGTGCTTGTAGAAGTGAATAGTCCAGGTGGATGTACAGTAACAGATACTTTAACTTTATTTGAAAATAACATACCTATTTCAAGAGTAGGAACACTTACTACAGCAAGTCCAACGATTTGTTCAGGACAGATTCCTCGACCAATAGTTGGAACTGCATCAGCAGCTTCAGGAACAATATCTTATCAATGGGAAGAATCTTTTGATAATATAACTTATACTCCTATACTTTCAGCACTAAATTCTTCTACATATACCCCGGGTGCTGCAGTATTATTATCAGCAACGAGAGTATTTTATAAGAGAATAACCTCAAGTGAACTAAATGGAGTTATTTGTACAAGAGAAGCGGCTCCTTTATTGATAACAATCAGTTCCCCTACACCTGGTCTAGTAGCTGATCCAGGAAATATTTCCGCCACAGGAACATTAACATTGTGTGTGGGTACCCCTGCTGTATTTACAGCTTCTGGTGGATTAAGTTATCAATTCCTAGTTGACAGTAACCCCAGAGGAGCAAGAACAAATCAATCTACTTTTACAATTTCTAATGTTACGAATCCACCTTCACTTGTAAACGGTCAAAAAGTTCAAGTACTTGTTTTTGATCAAGTCGCTGGCGCAGGTGGTTGTTCCGCTCTTTCTGATGAAATTATAATTAATGCGATTAATTTACCAACGGTTAATTTGACACGAACCGATAGAACAGGTAATATTTTTTGTGAGGGAGATCTACCATTTTTCACAGCCAGCAGCAGTTTAACATCACCTACCTATACTTTTAGAATTGACGGAACTCTGATAATAACGACAACTTCTTCAGTATTTACTCCTACCAATTTCAGAGGTCGTGTACTTGACGGTATGATTATAAGTGTTGATGTAAATGCGCCAGGGTTTTTAGGTTGTAGTGCAACTGATTCAATTACGTTGACTGAGAACACTGTTTCTGGCGGAAATATTTCAAATCCGAGCTTAGTAATTTGCAGTGGTGGTATTCCAAGTGCATTTTTAAACGTAGTCTCAGGAACAATTACTGGAGGTGTAACTCCAACTTATCGCTGGCAAAGTGGAACTTCATCAACTACATTTACAGATATAACACCTTTTGTAACTTCAGCAATATTTACGCCAACTTCTGCAATAATATCTGATACTTTTTATAGAAGAAGAACAATAAGCGTATTATCGGGTGTTGAATGTGATAGTTTCAGTAATATTGTTGAGATTAAAATTGCGCCACCCCTAGTTGGGGGAATCTTACTACCAGCAGTAAATTTAATTTGCTCAGGAGACGATCCCCCGGCGTTTGGACTAGGGTCTGCTGTTTCAAGAGGACCAGGAATTTCATATCAATGGCAAATTTCAACTGATGGATTTACATTTACAAATATAGCAACCGCATCAACAGGTGAATCATATGATCCACCATCTTTAAATGCACAAACCTGGTATCAACGTATTGTTAATATAGGAGCTGGGGCTCCACCGGCGGCTTGTACAGATTTAAGTTCAGTCGTAAGATTTGACATACTTGATGTTGATCCTGGGGCTTTGGATACCTCTGCAAACCAAGACTATTGTTTTGGTACAATGCCACCAACCCTTGAAAGTTCAATTATCTTAGGAGTAAGGCAAAATGCATCAAGTATTATTGGAACTATTTCTTATCAGTGGCAGGATTCTGATTTTGGTGGTACATGGTCTGACATTCCATCTGCTAATCAAAACTTTTATAATCCACCCCCACTAACTCAAACTACTTTTTATCGTCGTTTGGCATTATCTACAACTGCAAGTGGTGTATGTACTGATTTTACTAATGTAATTAGAATAGGAATATTACCTCAAATAGATGAGCCGACAATTTTGCCTAGAGATCAAACTCTTTGCACAATAACTACTCCAGCTATTGTTCCAGCACCTTTAGTTATGACACCACCTAATCCGAGTACCGCTTCTGTAACTTATCAGTGGCAGCAGTCACCAGATAAGGGTTTTTGGTTTGATATTCCAGGTCAACAAGGAGTTAGTCTTTTATTTAGCGTTGGTTTAGATGGAACAGCTGGAACTGCTGATGATGACTCTTGGTTACCATCTTCGCCAGCAACTTATTATCGTGTGGTAACCACTTATGTTGGAGACCCAAGACCCTCTGTTCAAGAGCAAGCGAGAGTGTTATTGAGGAATGAACCATTTGCAATGATCATAGCAGATTATACTATTGCTATAAATGGCAATAAGCATACTGTTACAACGGGTACAGGTAGTTCGACAGACGACATAGGGAACAGCTTAGCAGCAGAAATATCTACTAGTGATCCAGTTGTTAATGCTAGCTACAATTCATCATCTACTTTAATAACGATTTCACCAGTATCACCATTACCAGGCGCTTATACTGTAGCCTCTTCGATTTTATTAACAGATGATTCAATAGCTGTAGATTTCCCCATTGTTGGTTCGCCTGTTTATATGAAAATTTTGGTATCGGGTAATAATGGTACACGAAACCCGAATGCAGGGCTTGATACTTGTCAAGTTTATTCAAATGTTTCTAGAATTGTTGTAGAACCAGCACCTTCATTAACCCTAATAAGTGGCGTAGTTTCTCCACAATCTGTATGTGCAGGAGACCCTATTATACCTGTTGAATGGAGTTTCACAGACAACATTGATGAAATACAAATCACAGGTCTTGATCCAGGATTACTTCCTGTAATATCAGGAGTAGGTACTGTTATTGGTCCCTTTGCTGTTGGTGGTTTAGGATTTCCAGGTTGGTATAGACTAATCGGTGTGGCTTCAAGAACATTTACTGTTTCAGGTACTGTAAATAATTCCACAAATTTTAATGTAGTAACTGTATTGAATCCATTATCTAATTGTACCCCAATAAACGAGAGATACTCCATTCAAGTTACACCTGATGCAATTCAACCGAATTTCATTAGAAAAGGCACAAATTTACCTGGTTATGAGGTGCTGTCGTCTGCAATGAGCTCTATTGCTTCCATAACTGCAATTACCCCCGTTCGTTGGTATAATAATACGGTTTGTCAAGCACGACCTCCACTTAGAATTCCACAGGAAACAGACTTTTATGCCTGTTATATTGACAACACTTTTAATCAATTGTCCAATTCATACGAATTTGAATCCTCTCCTCCTGCAGCAGGAACAATGATAAATAACAGTTTTCAAGAAACTACTGTACAATTAAATACATTAACATTGCCCGTTGTTGGAGAAGCATACACAGTAACAATTACTACAACCCCTCAAAATATTACTACATCATATACTTCAACTTCAACATTATTAATTGCGACCACTGACCAAATTGGTTTTGATTTAGCAAGAAAAATTTCACTTAATACTGAAGTAAATGCAATTTATAATGGAACTACTGACGAAATTGTTATTGAATCTGCACTTACTACTGTAACGTTTAGTACTACAGTTTCTCCGATGATTGCTGGGCAATCGACTCAATTTAATCTGCCAACTAATAATATTATTATAAGAAGCGGAACGATGAGATGGAATACCACATTTACTGGTTCGTCCACTATTCGAGTTCGATCAATTGGTTGTGGTTCAGGTGTATCTTCATGGACCTCAGTAGTAATTGATGTGATTCCTGAAACTGTTCCGGGTAATCCATTATCAGATCTTTATCCACCCGTAGTTATAGATGCAGATATTTGTAGTGGAGCTACAACAGGGATTGTACCTATATGTCAGATAGATACCTCTACTTTACCAACACAATTTTTTACTGCTAGTGATAATGTAATTAATGTTAATGATTATGGTTCCCTTCAATGGAGAATGCAAAATATTGCACCAGGTTCATTAACTGTAGCTACCCCTGGTACGATAGATCAAGCAACAGGTATAATAACTTGGAACATTGGATGGTGGGGAACTTTTGACCTACAAGTTCGTCCAGTTGATTGTGATGGAGGATTTGGAAACTGGTCAACATCAACAATCAGTATTGGTCCAACCAATGGACCAATTACAGACGTAACCCCCATAACAGCTCTACCAGAATGTCCGATTCCTGATGGTGGATTTTCTACCACATTACGATCAAGTCAGGAAGTAAATTGGTATGTAAATAGCCCTGTAGGACTAGTCAGTTCAACTACATTTATTAATACCGTAACTTTTCAACTTACTCCCCTGGCTAATAACGACTTATTCTTAGACTTTGAGCCTGGATTTTCGGGTAACATAATCATTACTGTTGAGCCTGCTCTTTGTCCAGGATCAACAGTAAATTATGTAATAAATGTTCCAGGTCCACCTACAATTGTTTTAACATCTGGTTTTAATTCTAATCTTCAAATAGGAGCAACATCAATTTGTAGAAATACTGCAATTAGTTCAATTACTTATGAAATAGGAGGAGCTGCAGATGCAGTAACTGTTACAGGTCTTCCGACAGGAATTATTCCTATATTGGATATTACTCCCCAGTCTACTTCATTGAACTTATCAAATACAGGTACAGCTTTTAGTGCTGGACAAATTTATTCGATTCAAATAAATAACCTTACATATAACTTCGTTACTACCGGACCAGGAAATGATTTAGACACTGTTGGTGAAGGATTACGAGATGACATTAACTTAAGAACTACAAATTTTGTAGCCACTTATACTTCTCCTTTATTATCTATAGAGCCAAGTGGTACAGGGAAAAGAGGAGATTCTTTTATTTTAGCACCATCAACACCGGTAGGGAATTCAGTTGATATCGCACCACCTCTAACAACACCATTACAAAAAACACTAACCATATCTGGCACCCCTATAAATAGTATTCCAGCAGGGCGATACCCTTATGTAATAACAACACAAGCTCCTGCCGCTAACTGTGCGGTTGTAAGTGCCACTGGTATTATTGAAATTGAGGAATCTGCATCGATAACAATAGTTAATGGGATTGCAAATAATACTGGGGCAAATTCAATATGTAATGGGGCATCCTATACACCTCCTGCAACTTTATTGACTCTTGATATCACTAATGCGTTTACTTTAAGAGTAGATCCTCTTACACCATTACCAAACGGACTAATATTATCTGGGTCTGCTAGCGGAACAGTAAACCAGTTTGAAATTACAGGACAAATCAGTCAAACTGTTGTTGTTCCAACAATTTTTGTTGTTAACCTTGTTACTATAGGTGCAAACTGTGCAGATGCAGTTTTACAAATTTCAATTGAAGTTGAGCCAACACCGGACATAATTCCTGCAGCAGGAGCCAACCTTAATCCTTTTGTATGCTCATCAGAACCTTTAGCTCCAATTCGATTTGAAGTATTTAACCCTGCATTTGGACTGGGAGAAACAGCATCAAGTACATTCCCTCCTGGAATTAGTGGAAATCTTTTCCAACAAATTCAACTATCTCAATTTACAGTTGACTTTCTAAGAGGAGTTGCAGATACAACTGCTGTTAGTGATACCTTTATTTTTAACATCAACAATACTCCTTATACATATGTAACACCAAATACAGCGACAAATATTCAAATAGCAGCAGAAATTAATACATTTTTAACCGCACAATTACCCGCTGCTCAATTCACTGTCCTTTATACTGCTGGTACAAATCTAATTCAGATTCAACACGCTAATGCAGGTATAGCATTTAACATAATATCATCTGACGATGCAACCTTCCTTGATATAAGTGATACTCAAATCATTACACCACCAGCATATTATGAAATTTCAGGAACTCCCTCGATTACCCTGGCCACTCCAAGACCATACATTTACGAACTAATAACAACAGGGCCAAATTGTACAGGAAGTAGCTCTGTGAGCGGAACAATAACGGTACAACCCAGAACAACGGCAAGTTATCAATCTGGGGTTTTAAATCAAGTTATTTGTGATGACGAAACAATGACTGATATTGTTTATTCAACGGTAGGTGCCATTGCGATAGCAATAGTTACTCCAACGACACCGTCTTGGTTAGATGTTGATTTTAATTCAATAACGCAGTTAATAACTATTTCAACTCCATTGGCTCCAAATCAAAATGTTACAACTACTACTGTTTATAATTATCAGATTAATTTATTAGGAAACTTGTTTGGCTGTAACGCTGTTCCCTCTCCAATATCAGGTACAATAACAATAACTCCTTTGGATCAAATTTCACATATAATAACCTCAGGGGCTGAAAATCAATCAATTTGTGTTGGAGGTAATCCGGCAGTAACTTTTGCAATCGATCCAATTGAATATCAATTATCAGGAGGAGCAACGGGTGCTACAGTTACAGGACTTCCACCTGGAATAACTCCAACTTTCACAGCCTTAAATAGAGTTATTCTTTCAGGAACTGCAACGGCAATTCCTACCCCAACCTTCACATACAATTATCAGATAATAACAACCCCTGCAGGTTGTGCATCCGCTACTGCATCGGGTTCTATAACTGTATTTTCACAACCGGAATTAACTTTAGTAACTACAGCAACTACTGCTAATCAAGTTGGTTTAAATTCAATATGTGATGCTCAGCCAATAAAAACCATAATTTACGAACACAGTTCTACAATTCCAGTTACTACTCAAGTCAATTTCACATGGTTAGGTTCAAATACACTCTCTGGATCTGGAGTAACTGCTTTATCATCTGGTACAAACCAATTTGTAATTTCTGGAACTCCAACTACCAACGTTACAGAAACCACTATGTATAATTATCAAATCGAAACTGTAGGAAGTAATTGTGAGCCTGAAATTATTTTAACAGGAAGTATTCAGATAAATCCAAATCAAACGATTGACCTCATATCAGCAGTCAATTCTGACAATCAAACGATTTGTGTGAACGATCAAGATAGTCCAGCTACTGCAAATACATTAAGTTTTGTATCCATAGAGTATCAATTGGGTGGTGGAGCAACTAATTATAACATTATAGGATTACCACCCGGTTTAATTCACAACAGAACAATCTCAAATACAGTTTTGATCAATGGATTTGTCGATTCTTCAGCAACCACAATAGCTTCGCCAACTGTAATTTATAATTATATAATTTCAACTACCGGAACATGTTCAGATACTCTAGCTTTAGGTGTTATAGAAGTTCACTCTCTACCAACCTTGAGCTTAACAAGTTCGGTAACCTCAGCAGATCAAACTGGAATCAATGCGATATGTGATGGTACTCCAATGGAAACTATTGTTTACGAAATGGGTGGAGGAGCAACATTAATGAATTTTTCTTGGGTAGGTTCAAATACCCTGTCATTTGCTGGTTCAGGATTTGTTCAAACTAATACAGGAACTCAAATTATTCTTTCTGGAATACCAACTACTAACGTCACGCAAACCACCTATTATAACTACCAAGTTGAAACTCTTGGAAGTGATTGTATCCCTGAAATTGTTTTAACAGGTAGTATTCAAATAAATCCTAATCAAACTTTAACTCTAGTTTCCTCACCAACAACAGACAGTCAGGTGATTTGTGTTAGAGACAACAATAACCCCTTAGAGCTAGAAACTTCAAATTTTCTTCCGATAGTTTACGAATTTGGAGGAGGAACAACAGGAGCTACTGTTAGTGGACTCCCACCTGGAATCTCACCATCTTCGACTGCTACATCTATTATTATTAATGGGGTGCCATCAGTTTCAGCTACATCATTAGTTTCTCCTACAATTACATACAATTATACGATTACCACATTCGGTGGTTGTTCTACCTCCACCATAAATGGTTCTATAGAGGTTCAATCACTTCCAACTTTGACCTTAATATCGACTGCAACAACAGCAAATCAGACTGGATTTGGAGGTGCTGTTTGTGTCGATCAAGATATAGTGCCAATTATTTACGAATTTGGAGGAGGAGCTGAGGGTATTACGTTTAACTGGACTTCACCTTCACCGGCACTCATTGGACCAGTGTTGTCAATATCACGAGTATTCTCAGGAACACAATACATTATTTCTGGAAAGCCAAGTCCATCTGCAACCCTAACAACAACAACAATTTTCGAATACGAAATAATAACACGTGATAGTAATTGTTTGCCCGAAATAACTCTCACTGGTAGAATTGAGGTTAAACCCGAAGATGTATTGGATTTAATTTCTGCTCCCGGATCAGACTTTCCAACAATTTGTGTGGGAGGTTTACCAACAACAGAGAGTCTTACAGATATTGTTTATGAATTAAAGAACGGAGCTGAAAGTGCCATAGTAACGGGACTACCTCCCGGAATAGCTTATACAATAACTACATCAAAAACAGTTGTGATATCAGGAACTGCCCAGGCATCAGCTTCTCTTTCTTCAACTACATTAACTCCTTGGATTTATACTGTAACGACAATTGGATGTTCACCAGTTATTGCAAATGGAACCATTACAGTTACCCCAAAACCTGAATTGGTTTTAATTGCCGGAACTGCAGTTCAAACTCCTGTTTGTAATTTAACACCAATAATAGATGTTCAATACATATATAATCCTGCAGCAGGAGGACCTCCAGCTGTTACCTGGCCAAACGGGCAACCTAATGGTGTAAATGTATCGTTTGGTGGATTTACTGATCGATTAACAATAGGAGGTATACCTTCAGTAGTAATTACAAGGACTACAATTTATCCATATATAGTAACATTCACTGGCAAATGCTCTCCTTCTATTGTTTTAAGAGGTAGTGTTGGCGTGATACCAACTCCTGTGATCGATTCAAATTACATACTTACAAATGATGTAACCAATGTAAGTTGTTTTGATGCATCAGATGGGTCGATTATAATTCCAGGTGAAGCAGCACTTGGATTTAGTAATCGTATAAGAGGTGGTATGTTGAGTGTTCAACAAATAGATCAAATATCTTTTTCAGGTACTACAACCATAGGTGATATAATTCGAGTAACTTCAGCAGGTAATACCTTTGAGTATACTATAAAAGCTGATCCATATGGAAGTGGTATCCCTGAAACTTTAATTGTAGTTAACAATCTGGTTGCAAAAGTAATTAATGATGGAGTTGTTATCTCAGGTCCTGTGGTTGAACCCTATGTAACAGCAACACCTATAGTTGGTGGGATATCTTTGGAAGCAGATATTGGTGGAATTCCACTAAATACATCTGTAGATATTACTCAAACTACAAGTTTGAGTACTACCTTAGTTACAACCCAAGCAAATAGAGCTTTGAATTATAATTACCTTTGGCAAGGACCAAATGGTTATACAAGTTCAAGTCTAAGTATATTTAATCTTAAAGCCGGTGATTATACTCTTACAGTTGATCTCAACGGTTGTTCCGACCAATCTGCAGTAATTACTGTAACCGAACCACCAGAATTAGTGGTGGGTGTGAATCTTTGTTCTGGTTCTGCACAGGTTACTGTGACCGGTGGCACCCCTCCTTACACCTTTATTTTAGAGGATGATAATGGAGCTCAGATTGGGCCACCAATAGTAAAACCAGGAGAACACACCTATACAGGACTTGCCATTGGTGATGACTACATCGTTGAAGTTACCGATCAGTCATGTACGGTAGCAGTTCGTGAAGCTTTTAGAGTGCCAACCTCATTGAGCTTTAATCATTGGGATCTAAACGAAGGAGTTACCAACAGTTATTGTGCAACCGGAACAGTTGGAAATGGTAGTATTGAGTTGACTCGAGGTACAGGTGCTACTTTCCAAAGCGCATTTTCTGGAGGATCAAATGTATTCTCATACAAATGGCAAAGCACGTCCTCTGCCGGGATAATTGGAGTAAGTCCTAATATTTATAATCTACCTCCAGATGTATATACTGTAACAGTTACGGACTTAATTTTGGGTTGTTCTGACACACGTCCGTTTACGGTGGGTGGATTCCCTGTTCTAGAGCTAAATGCAGTTGTTGTAGGATTCCTAGTAGATAACTCTACCGGTGTTGCTTCAAGTACTGCAGACTTTGTTTACAATTTGGCATGTAATGGTGATACAGATGCTAACTTCACTTTAATAGCCAGTGGTGGAAATAGTAATTACACCATTACTCCAGTTGTTCCAGTTGTTTCTACTATCAGTAATATTGGAGGCACAATACTTGTTGCTGACGGAGGACCTGGTCTTTATACTTTCAATTTACAAGATACAGGTCCAGACGGAGATACTTGTTCGGTGATAAAAACAGTTGAGGTAATTAACCCTGACCCAATGTTCCTTGTTGAAAATACAGGAAATAGAAATAATCCTATTTGTAATGGAGACTTCGGATTGGTTGAGTTTAACGTAGTTGGAGGTTCACCAAACAGAGGTCCTTACAGAGTTACATTGAACGGAGGTGCTTTAGTTAAGAGTTCTTTAACGCCAGGAGATAGAAGAGTGGTGTTTGACAATATTGATACTTCTCTAATTAGCTCCATAGCTACTAATGTTCTTATAGAGGACGCATTTGGATGTTCTGTAACTTCTCAAATTACTGCTATAACTTTTAATGTTATTCCAGACCTGCAGTTTGAAATAGATGTAATAGATATTGATTGTTCTGTTCCAACTGATGGAAGTGTAACCTTTAGAGAAGTTGGGCCTGATACATTTGCAGATTCTCAACAAGTTCAGATTCGAGTTTATCTAGCTTCGAATGGTACCAATATTTTCAAAGCTTGGGGAGCAAATCCTAATGAATCAGTTTCAATACCATTGACTGGTCTGGGGATATATAATTATAATATTACTGATGGTAATGGATGTCTTTTGACACCCACACCTGATCCTAATTTTGAAGTTAAAGTAATTGGAAACGATAACCCGCTTAATATTGGTTGGGATGTTACACCGGTTGGTTGCGGAAATGATACTAGTAGAATTGTTTTAAACATTGAAAATATAGTACCACCATTAAGTATTTCATGGTTTGAAAAGAAACCGGTAGTAACTACAATTAGCTCAACAACTGGTGGAATAACTACTTCTACTGATACAACAAACATCGAATTTGTACTTATTCCTTCTCTGGATGGTAATGCCACAGTATCTGATTTACCAGAAGGGGTTTATCGAGCAGAAGTGTCAGACGCCCGCTCACAAAACTGTGGAGGGACTGTAGCTACTGATCCCCCAATTATTCTTCAGGAAAGTTCAATTGAAATTGTGAATTTCAAAACAATTGAAAATAAACCAGCTCTTTGTGATAATTATGGAAACGCATTTACCTCTGACATAAGTTTTAAAATTAATGCAAACTTGAGAAGAGGTTCAATTTCAAGTAGTTTTAATATTTCCTTAATATCTCAGAACACTGGAGCTGTAATTCCAATACCTGCAGCTTTGGATATGAATGGTGATGGAATAGTTGATCCAAAACTTCCAAATTTTCTCTATCGTTACCCTCTATTACCGCCTGACAGTTATACTCTTACTGTTGAAGAAAGATTTCCACCAACCCTTCCTGCAACTAGTACCCTAGTCGCATGCTCAGAAATATTCTTCTTTGATATTTTAGACTATTTACCAATAGAATATACCGGGGATACTTTAGGAATTACAACAGATCTTTGTTCAGGACGTGGTACAATTATAGGTGACGCTGTTGGTGGTGTACCATTTACTGACACTGGATTACCAACTTACATATGGGTATGGACTTTCACTCCATTAGATAACTTAAGGGGAGTAGAAACTTTCTTTTCTAAAGATATTCTTGATGCCGAGCCTGGTAGCTATTGTGTAAAAATAACAGATTCAAATGATTGTACTTATGATTCCTGTGATACTGCTGCAGGCGCTACCCCAATCGATATAGAAGTTGAAGACAAAGTTACACCATTTAGTATCACAGGTAATCTCACAGATCCTGATGATTCAAGTCTAAAAGTTAAATCACTACCTCCTGACTGCACAAGTGGTGGTCTTAATGGACAAATTGGTGTTGCTATTGATGGTGGTCAACTACCTATTGAAATTACTTGGTTTATTGAGGATCCAACTACTCTCACAGCAGCAACTAATCCAGGCTATCGTCCACTATCACAGTTCACCGGTAAAGCTGATTTACGAGATCTAGTTCCTGGAAACTATAAGATGATTTTACAGAGTATGAGTAAATTGGCTGATGCTTGTAAAGGAACTGGTAATTTCCTAAATAATGATTATTTATACTACGAAGAAATTATCCAGGTAACACCAAACAGGGAACTTTTTGTCATTGATGGTCCATTTGTTGATAATGATCTTTGTGGTACAGCCCAAGGAAGATTAGAGATAGATATATATGACAATAATGATGGAATTCTAGATTTCTACTATGATGATATTCTTATAAACCGAAATGATGTTATTCAGTTGAGTGATCGTTCTTGGTCAGTTGGAATTACCAATGCAGTAGAAACCGCTCAACTCAAGATTGTAAATGCAGAGGGTTGTTGGATTGAAGTAGAAATCAGTAGGGGAATAGGAGAACCAAGCTTTACTTATGACGCTCCAGCTTTTGGAATTAATGGCGTTATTGGGGCACGTGAAGAGGTTACTTTTGAGAATACATCAACTGATCCATTTGTGAAATCAGAATGGATATTTGGAGATGCTTCAACCCCTTTAATTGTAGAATCTGCTGCGGTAAGTATTACTCAAGTTCGACATGTTTATGGAGTATCTGGAACTTATTTTGCAACTTTACGAATTTCTAATTCAATTGGTTGCTCTGAGGAAGAAACTATGCCAATTGTAATAGGAAAAGGCTATAATATTAGGGCTCCCAATGTATTCACTCCTGGTGGTACTGATACTATGAATAGTCACTTTAAACCCCTGTTTAATGGGTTTAGTGATATGATATTTACTGTTTATGATTATCGTGGTAATGTTTTATATAATGATTATGGTTTTGAGCAAGATGTAAGTAACCCTGTAGGATTTGAATTAATAGGTTGGGATGGAAGCAATGACAACGATTCACCCTATTATATCTATACCGCCTCTGGTCTACTTCTTGACGAAGTGACAAGAGTTGAGAAAAGTGGAACCTTTATTATTATAAGATAAATGATTAAAATAAAATTAATATATATTATTTTTCTTTTTGCATTTCATTTTGGAGGATTACTTTATGCTCAAGAGGATTATATTGTTAATCATTCCAAGTTTATGCAAAAATCTAATCCAAGTTATTTTGGGTTTAATAGTCTAAATAAAGTGGGAGTTTTATATAATTCGTTGAAATTGAATGAATACGACAGGATGGATAACAAGTATTTCTTTGGATCGGCAAATTTCGAAAATCAGGGATTTAGTCTTGGTATAGACATTAACTCCTTTAAAATTCAAACCACTGGTTTAACGACTAATATAGTTAATCTCAGTTATGTATATAAACTTCAATTTGATAATAACACGTTTTTTTTACCAGCTGTCACAGTAGGTTTTGGTAGTTCGACGGTAAACCCAGATAATCTAATTTTTGAAGATCAATTACTCATACCAGGTTCTATAAATCCCGAGACAATGGATCCGTTGGCTCCAAATATTAGTAGTGTAAATTATTTCGATTTAGGTGCTTCATTTATTTTACATACTGATCAGTTTCTAGCTGGCTTGACTTTTAAGCATTTAAATAAACCTAATACTTCTTATAACAAAGAAACTGAAGATTTAAAACCGGTTGAAGTCTCTATTCAAGGTGCTTATGAATTTGATTTGAATCCTTATGAAAGAAGGTACTTGCCTCGTTACTCATATTTATATGCTTATGGATCTTTTACTAAATATGGAGATGCATTGAAGATTTATCTTTCTCAAGATTTTCAACTAGGTGAATTTTCAATTGGACTCAGTCAACAAGCTACATCAATCGATGCCTTTGCACTAAATAACATTGGAGTTTCAATAGGTCTGGCTGTTGAGAATTTTGATTTTGGTCTTTTATATAATTTTCCTTTTCAATCCCCAGGTATTGTATATTCTCCAAGCATGTTTGAATTATTTATCACTTTCGACTTTTCTATTTACAGAAGAAATAGAAGAGGTCAATTCAACCGCTTACAGATTGACAACTACTACTAATTATGCTTTGGAAATGGAAAATACAAGCGACTGTATAAGATAATTAGTATTTTCTAAATATCTTATTGGGAAAAACTACTGGACTTTCAATTCCGTTACTACCCACAGTAGCAATGCCAAAAAAGAAATTATCAACTACAACACCTTGCAATGTAGTTTCAGATACATTACCTACAAACCGAGCATGATCCCAAGTAGGAGAAGTAGTATCTCTCCAATAAATTTTATATCCTTTTATGTTTTCTCCAGATACTTTTTGCCACTTAAACTTAACAGAGGCTTCAACAATCCCTCCAATTGAAAGTTCGGAAACCGAGGGTGGAGACCAGCCAATAGCTGCTAGATTAATAGCGTTAACGGCAGTTAGTTTTTTCGCATACTCAAAATTTACGGTTTCTAAAACATCTCCATAATTAATTCCATTTTCTATCCGAATATCTTGGTGCTGTTGGTTGTAATTCTCATGGGCTTCCATAATTCGTATTCCTGCAAATCCCATATCATTGAAAGGTCTGTGGTGACCACCTCTTCCAAATCGATCGAGACGGTAAATCATTTTAGGATTCATTTCGGGCATGAAGGACTGCACAGTTTTGTGCACATAGCGTGCAAGTTGTCTTGATATGCCATCTACCTCTCCACCATAGAAGCGTCTTTTATTTCTTTCACTTTCTGTTTCTGTATTGGAAACGGGCTCTGAAAAAATCCGAAAAGTCCTATTGTCAATTACTCCGTCTAGTCCCATGATGTTTCCAATCATGTCATTGTTGAAAATCCCAATAATTACCCAGCCTTTTTCTTTAGCATAAGAAGCGAGACCTTTTCCACCAAAAAGCCCTTGTTCTTCTCCAGATAAACCAGCATAAATAATACTGTTTTCAAAAGTATATTTAGACAAAACCCTTGCTGCTTCAATGGTTCCGGCCATCCCGCTTGCATTATCATTTGCACCTGGTGAATCATCTGTATAATTGTTAGGATCAGAAACCCTAGAATCAATGTCCCCACTCATGATGATAAAGCGGTTGGGATAGCGACTTCCTTTTTGTATGGCAATAACGTTGTTGATCCACACATCTTTTACAATTCTTTTCCCATTGGTTTTTACATAATTTTTTTGATAGCTCACTTCAATACACCCCTCACAATTTAAAGCTATTTTTTGGAAACGATCAAAAATCCATCTTCGAGCAGCTCCTATTCCTCTGCTTTCTGACAATGTATCGCTCAATGTGTGTCGCGTTCCAAAATTAGCTAATTTGGTGATATGCTGTTCAATTCGGTTTGATGAGACATCATCAATTATACGATAAAAATCTTCTTCGGTTTGAGACTGAATGAAATCGCTATTGCAAAACAGAATAAGGCAAAATATAATATTTGGAAAACTGATTTTTTTCATTTGGATGATTTAACGAGCTATTAATGAATCTAGTCAAATATAAAAAATCCTACAATCATGATTGTAGGATTTTTTAAAAACAAAACAAAATAAATTCTAAAATTAAAAAGGGTATTTATTTTCTTCGATAACCTTAGCAGCAATACTTCTCCTCAAGTCAACGATATTTGGATAATTTTGGTATTTTGTGTATTGCTTTAAACCAGCAAGCATACCTTTCAATTCTCCACCATCAGCAAAAGAAATAATAGCTTCCTTTCCTTTGGAATTGATTTTTTCAATTGCATCAAATAAATACAATTGGGTCATTTCAATTTGATTTTTTTGAGAATCCACACCAAATCGAGCACAGTTTTTTTCCGTTCTAAGAATGGTAGATTCAGCGATGTAAATTTCTATCAGAATATCAGAAAGGGCAAGAATGATTTGCTGTTCAGTATCAAACTTTGGCCCAAATTTTTGAACTGCAGAACCTGTAATCATCAGCAATACTTTTTTGAGATTTTTGATTAAATGTTTTTCTTCATTCAAGAGTTCATTGGAATTTTCAGCACTTTTAATTCCTTGCATCAATTCTTGTCCAACAGCAGTAGCAGGCCCCATCAAGTCAATCTCGCCTTTAAATCCTTTTTTCAAAAGCATTCCAATTGAAAGTAATCGGTTGATTTCATTAGTACCTTCATAAATTCTTCCAATTCGAGCATCACGCCAAGCCATTTCCATGGGAGCATCTGCTGAAAAACCCATGCCACCAAAAATTTGGATTCCTTCGTCGGTACAGCTTTGGGCTTTTTCTGAAACAGAAACCTTCAAAATAGAACACTCTATCGCAAATTCTTCAACTCCTTTGAGTTCCGCCTCTTGATGTGAAAGACCGCTTTCTAAGAGTTGGTTAATTTTCTCTTCAATATTGTATGCAGCTCTGTAGCTTGCCGATTCGCTTGCGTAAGTATTGGTTGTCATGTTGGCAAGCTTTAACTGTATTGCCCCAAATTGTGCAATGGGAGTTTTGAACTGAACACGCTCAGTAGCATATTGAACTGCTAAACTTGTAGTATTTCTCTGTGCCTCGAGGCAAGCTGCTGCAAGTTTAATACGACCAACATTAAGAGCATTCATTCCGATTTTGAAACCTTCTCCTCTTTCTGCAAGCATATTTTCAACAGGAACAACAGTTTCGTTAAAGAAAACTTGACGGGTGGAGGAAGCTTTGATACCAAGTTTTTTTTCTTCGTCTCCTAAAGTAATCCCATTTTCTAGGTCCTTGGGAACGATAAAACCTGTAATGTTTCTATCGTCTTCAATACGTGCAAAAACAATAAAGATATCGGCAAAGCCTGCATTAGAAATCCACATTTTTTGACCTGTTATTTTATAGTGTGTTCCGTCTTCAGACAAAACAGCCTTTGTTTTTCCAGAATTAGCGTCTGAGCCAGCACCTGGCTCAGTTAAGCAGTAAGCTCCAAACCATTCCCCGGTAGCAAGCTTAGAAACATATTTTTGTTTTTGCTCTTCGTTGCCGTAAAGCGTTATGGGCATGGTACCAATACCTGTGTGTGCCCCAAAAGCAGTAGAAAAAGATCCGTTGGCTCCTGAAATATAATCACAAACGAGCATTGTCGATGTAAAGGGCATTCCCAAACCGTTGTATTTTTCGGGTACAGCTACCCCTAGGAAACCAAGATCACCAGCTTTGGCCATCATTTCCCGAGTTAAATCATAATCTTTTTGTTCAAAACGTTCTCTATTGGGGATAATATCCCGATTTACAAACTCTTGAACAGACTCTTTCATCATGAGTTGTTCTTCACTAAAATCTTCCGGAGTAAAAATGTTTTTAGCAAGTGTTTCATCGACAACAAAGCCACCTCCTTGAGTTTTGATTTTTGTTTCTTCCATTTGGATTGATATTATTTAATATTTACTAATTCGTCTTTTTCTACTTTTATTTTTATGATATCAATTACTTCAAAAAAATGCTTCATTTTGTATTCATCGACATGATTCAAAATGGAATTGTTAAAGTCAAGAACTGTTTTTTTAGAAAGCTCTCTTTTTTCTTTGCCTTGTTCAGTTAAGCAAATCAACACTCCACGACCATCATTTGGATTGGGTCTTCTAACAATGTACCCCCGTTTTTCCATGGTATTTAAGATTCTAGAAAGACTGGTAGGCTCCATACCCATTTTTGGACCTAAGGCTGTTGATGGTGTCCCTTCTGCATCAATAGAAAGCAGTGTAAAGCCCATAGTCATAGTTGAATCGTACTGCATAGCTTTTTCATTGTACATATTTGTAATCAACTGCCAAGTAGTCCTTAACGCATATTCTATTGTAACTTGTTTCACTCAATAAGATTAATTAATTCAAATGTACAAAAAAATATTATGCACGCATAATTATGCGTGCATAATATTTTGATAAGAATAAACCCCTCATGATGAAGGGTTTATTTTACTGGTAAATTTTATCGAATAAAGTTTTGTACCTCTCTTTGACTACCTTTCTTTTAACTTTCATGGTAGGAGTGAGGTGTCCAAGTTCGATGCTCCACAACTCAGGAGTGAGTTCAAATTTCTTGACTTGTTCCCATTTTGCAAATGTTGGATTATATTCGTCAATATCTTTTTGAATCGCATCCCTTACTTCTTGACATAAACAAATGACTTCGGGTGAAGAATCAATGTTGAGGTTTTGATCTTCAATCCACGTAGCTATGTATTCAAAAGCAGGTTGAATTATTGCAGCAGGCATTTTTTGATTTTCTCCAATGACCATAATTTGCTCAATAAAAAGAGACTGTTTCATTTTATTTTCAATCAACTGAGGGGCAATGTATTTTCCACCAGAAGTTTTAAATAACTGTTTTTTTCGATCGGTTATTTTCAGAAAACCATCAGCATCAATCTCACCAATATCTCCTGTATGAAAATATCCATTTTGAATTACTTCAGCGGTTTTCTCTTCATCTTTGTAATACCCTTGCATAACGTTGGGCCCTTTACATAAGATTTCGCCATCTTCGGCAATTTTGATTTCAACGCCATCAATAGGTTTTCCAACACAGCCAAATTTTAGACCTCTATTATTGATGTCGCTAACCGTAAGAACAGGTGCTGTTTCGGTTAAACCATATCCTTCTGAAATGGTAATTCCAGCCGCACTAAAAACACGAGCTAAACGAGGCTGAAGTGCTGCACTTCCTGAACTAATGGTATGTAAGTTACCCCCTAAGGCTGCTTTCCATTTTGAGAAAATAAGTTTTCGAGCAATTTTTAATTTCAATTCATAAAGAAATCCTTTGGCTCCGTAGGGTTCATATTGAAGTCCCAGGTCAACAGCCCAATAAAACAGCTTTTTCTTAATTCCGTCCAGTTCAGCTCCTCTAGCATAAATTTTGTCGTAAACTTTTTCTAATAATCTGGGTACAGCAGTCATAAAGAAGGGTTTTACTTCTTGAAGATTTTCTGATATTTTTTCAATGGATTCAGCAAAATAAATACCAATACCTTTGTAATAATAGATGTAAAGAATTACCCGCTCATAGATGTGGCAAACGGGTAAAAAACTCAAAGCATGTGTTTTTCCAATGTCAAGGGGCAATCTTTTGGAACTAGAAAGTACATTGGAAACAATGTTATGGTGATTGAGCATAACTCCTTTTGGAACTCCTGTTGTTCCCGAAGTGTAAATTATGGTAGCTAAATCTTCTGGATTAACAGCTACTTTGGCAGCCTCAACCAATTCCTGTGTTTTTGAATCTTCTTCTTCACTCAAAAGAGTAGTCCAGGAGGAACAATTTGGGATAGAATCAAAAGAATACACCTCTTTTAATTTTATGATATTTTTTCTTACCGTGTTTAGTTTTTCCAGAATTTCAACATCAGAAATAAAGCAATATTGGCTTTCTGAGTGATTGAGTACATATTCGTATTCAGGTCCAGTGATGGTGGGATAAATAGGCACGGTAACAGCCCCAAGTTGTAAGATACCCAAATCCATAATACACCATTCGGTTCTATTGTTAGTGGATATCAATGCAATCTTATCTCCTTTTTTAACTCCTAGTTTGATTAATGAACGGCTTACTTGTTGTACTTTTTGATAAAAATCTTCTGTTGAAAGGCTTTGCCATTCCCCATTGTATTTTGTAGTTACAGACTTTTCTAGTGGTATTTTATTTCTTTGAATTTCTATAAACTCAAAAAGCTTTGTTGGTTTCATTTTTAATGATTTAGTTAATAAATGTACCCAAATATTTTTGAACTATGAAAAGTATGTTCAAATCTAATCTCAGATTTGTAAAATTTATTCTAGGAGGCTAGCCATTTGTAAGCATTTTCGAAAGCCATTATCCATGGAGAAACTTCATCTTTTCTGCCTTCGGTATAATGTCCCCAATTCCACGGAAAAGTAGAACGCTCAAGGTGAGGCATCATAACTAAATGTCTTCCGTCTTCGTTACAAAGCATAGCAGCATCGTAGTCCGAACCGTTTGGATTTGCTGGGTAATCTGCATAAGTGTATTTCCCCGGAATTTGATAATTTGATTCTGCTTTTGGCAATGAGAATCTACCTTCTGCGTGAGCAGACCAAACCCCGAGTGTACTTCCCTCTAGGCCTTTGAGTAAAACAGAACTACTTTCATTGATCGTGACAGTCGAAAAGACGCATTCAAACTTACCCGATTTGTTGTGAAGCATTTTAGGTTTATCCGAAACGTTCGGATTGATTAATCCCAGTTCAATAAAAAGCTGACATCCGTTACACACCCCTAAGGAAAGGGTATCGGGTCTTGCGAAAAAATTATCCAGCGATTTTTTTGCTTTTTCATTGTATTTAAAAGCACCTGCCCATCCTTTTGCGGATCCCAGTACATCAGAATTTGAAAAGCCTCCGACTGCAACAATAAAATTGAGATCTTCAAAGGTTTCTCTTCCTTCGATAAGGTCAGTCATATGAACATCTCGAACATCGAAACCAGCAAGTTGCATTGCATAGGCCATTTCTCTTTCAGAATTACTTCCTTTTTCGCGGATTACGGCTGCTTTAATTTTTGTTTTAGGAATAGCGTTTAATTTTCCGCTAAAATCTTTTGGAAATTTAAATTGAAGTGGAAGCTGGTCTATGTTATTTGATCGATCAGTCGAGCATGATTTTTCAGTTTGTTCTGCATCTAAAAGTGCAGAAGTTTTATTCCAAGTTTTGCGTAATTGTTTTATTGAAAATTCAACGGTATTAGTATCATTTTTTAGAGTAATTTTTGAATCGTTACGAATGGTTCCTATTTTACGGCATACAATTCCTCTTGAACCAAAGTTTGCTGTTAGATCTTCGTTGGATTGAAGTAAGACTCCAATTTTTTCCGAAAACAAAACACGAACACTATCCTTTTCTTCAAGATTGCTAAGATCCAGATCAAGTCCGATATTGAGGCTAGGGAAACACAGTTCAAGAAGAGAGGTAATCAATCCTCCAGATCCGATATCGTGACCAGAACTGATAACTCCGTTTTGAATTAATTCTTGAATCCTATTGAATACTTTTGCAAAGTATGAAGCATCTTTTACTGTTGGAGCTTGATTTCCTATTGCATTTTGTGTTTGCGCAAACGAAGAACCTCCAAGATGGAATTCATCTTGAGACATATCGAGGTAATAAAGATCTCCTCCTGATGTTTTCAAAACTGGACTAATGATATTGGTAACATCCTTACACTGTGCTGCTGCTGATATGATAACTGTTCCAGGTGCTTTTACCTCTTGATCCTTGTATTTTTGTTTCATTGAAAGGGAATCTTTTCCAGTTGGAATATTGATTCCCAAGGCGATTGCGAATTCAGAACAAGCCTCAACAGCTAGGTAAAGTCGTGCATCTTCTCCAGGATTATTGCAAGGCCACATCCAGTTTGCAGAAAGAGAAACAGATTTTAATCCATCTACTAAGGGTGCCCAAACTAGATTTGAAAGAGATTCAGCAATTGCATTTACACTCCCTTTTTTGGGGTCAATAAGACCCGTCAAAGGCGAGTGACCTAATGAAGTTGCAACTCCATTTGTACCAGTGTAATCCAGTGACATGACTCCACAATTACTCAATGGTAACTGAAGTTCGCCAACACATTGTTGTTGAGCAACACGTCCTGTAACACATCGATCTACTTTATTGGTTAGCCAATCTTTACAAGCGACTGCTTCTATCTGCAAAACCTGATCTACATATTGGTTTAGGTCAGATAGGGTGTACTTTATTTCTTCATACAAAACTTCAGCTGACTGATCGTTCATCAAAGTTTTTGGAGAGCTACCAAAAAGGGCACTTAAATCCAGATCAATTGGGGTTTCATTTGATTTTTTAGAATGGAAAGAAAAATGTTTGTCATTGGTAATAACACCAACATCATAAAAAGGAGCTCGTTCACGAGAGGCTATTTTTTCGAGAATATGAGCGTCTTTTTCGGACAAGATCAAACCCATACGTTCCTGAGACTCATTTCCAATAATTTCTTTTGCAGAAAGGGTAGGATCCCCCAATGGTAGTTTATCAATTTCAATTGCACCTCCTGTTTCTTCAACGAGTTCAGATAAGCAATTTAGATGACCACCAGCACCATGATCGTGAATCGAGATGATGGGGTTATGAGCGCTTTCAACCAAAGCTCGAATGGCATTGGCAACTCTTTTTTGCATTTCGGGATTTGAACGTTGAATGGCGTTGAGTTCTATGGAGTTTCCAAAGGCACCAGTATTTGCGGAGGAAACCGCAGCACCACCCATACCAATTCTGTAATTATCGCCCCCAAGGATAATGATTCGATCTCCTTTTGAGGGGGTGTCTTTTTGAGCTTGATCTTTTTTTCCAAATCCAATTCCACCAGCCTGCATAATAACCTTATCGTATCCAAGCTTGTGTTCTCCCTCTTGATGTTCAAAAGTTAAAACAGAACCAGCGATTAGTGGTTGTCCAAATTTATTCCCAAAATCTGAAGTTCCATTAGAGGCTTTGATTAGGATTTCAAGGGGAGTTTGATACAACCATTCGCGTTTTGGAAATCCACTTTCCCAACTATTCTCTTTGGATACTCTAGAATATGGAGTCATGTAAACTGCGGTACCCGCAAGAGGTAAGGATCCTTTCCCACCGGCAAGACGATCTCGAATTTCACCACCCGAACCTGTTGCAGCTCCGTTAAAAGGCTCTACAGTAGTTGGAAAATTATGCGTTTCTGCTTTAAGAGAAAGCACACTTTTGATTGATGTTTTTTCATAAGAACTAGGCTCATCTCCTTTTTTGGGTGCAAACTGTTCAATGATTGGACCTTCAATAAAGGCTACATTATCTTTGTAGGCAGAAACAATAGTATTCGGGTTTTGTTTGGATGTTTCTTTGATCATTTGAAAAAGACTTTGATCTTTTTCTTTTTGGTCAATCACAAAAGTGCCATTAAAAATTTTATGTCTACAGTGTTCAGAATTCACCTGAGAAAATCCGAAAACTTCAGAATCGGTTAGTTGACGTTTCAATTGTTTTGATAGTGTTTCTAGGAAATCAACTTCTTCCTGATTCAAAGCCAAGCCGTCTGATGCATTAAATTCGGCAATATCATCAATAAGGTTTACCTTTTCTGGAGTTATTTCGGTTTTGAATATGTGATCATCTAAAGCCTTGAAATTTTGAACCAGCATGTAGTCAATCGCATCTGTTTTGGCTTCGGGAGTGTATTTTTCGATTCTAGAAATACCTTTGATCCCCATGTTTTGTGTGATCTCAACTGCATTAGTGCTCCAAGGGGTAATCATTGTGGCTCGTGGTCCAAAAAAACTTCCAGTGAGGTTTTTGGGGTCAATGCTAGAAAGGTCACCAAACAACCATTGCAACTTTTGTTTTTCTTCAGCGGAAAGGCTTTTTTCTGTTTCAACTGCAAAAACATCTTCTTGCGGTAAGCCAAAAAAGTGGATCATAGGCAGTGTGTATTTTTAAGATGTAAATTTACGATATTTTCACACAAGAGCCCCCCAGAAATCAATTGCTTTTTTGTGCAGTTCTCCCAATGTTATTCACAAATATCTCGGACTAAACGTGCGGCATAAAAACCGTCAAATTGAGTTTCATGAGCATAGAATATCTCTTCTTTTTCTAGGCGAAAATCTGCTCCTTCTACTTGTTTTAAAAACCATTCAATTTGTCTTTGGTTTTCACTGGCTAGTGAGGAACAGGTTGCATAGATAAGTTTTCCGCCTTCTTTAACCCATTTGGATTGTTCTAAGAGTATTTTTCGTTGGAGATTTATGACCTCCAAAATACTGTCATGTGTTAGTTTCCATTTCAATTCGGGATTTCGCTTTAAAGTGCCCAGACCACTACAAGGAGCATCAATCAAAACCCGATCGGCCCATTTGGTCAAAGATTCTTTGTAGTGTGCATCACCAACCCAACTTTTTATGATACATTTAACTTTATTTCTTCGAGCTCGCTTGGATAATTCTTTGATTTTATTTCTTTCGATGTCAAACGCAATAATATCTCCTTTATTTCGCATCAAGGAGGCTAAATGAAGGGTTTTTCCTCCGGTTCCTGCGCATCCATCAATTACTTTCATCCCCGGTTTTACTTCTGTAAAAGGAGCTATTTTTTGTGAATTTGCATCTTGGATCTCGAAATATCCTTTAAGGTACAGAGGATTCTTCCGAAGATTTTTTCGGACGTTCAATTGCAATGCATCATCATATCCTTTGATGAAATGGGTTTCAATTTGATGTTTATCAAGTAATTCTTGTTGCAGTTTTTTGGGTGAAATCACAATTCTATTTACTCTGAGGATCAGTTTTGCTTCCAAGTTTAAGGCCTCAAGTTCGTCGTCCCATTTTTCACAAAGTTCTTCTCTACCTCTTTCGTAGAGCCAATTTGGAATGGATT
This sequence comes from uncultured Flavobacteriales bacterium, assembly GCA_913020155.1. Taxonomy (GTDB): domain Bacteria; phylum Bacteroidota; class Bacteroidia; order Flavobacteriales; family Flavobacteriaceae; genus Arcticimaribacter. Next base: position 42,313 of record CAJWBA010000007.1, on the reverse strand, counting down.
TTGAAATTTCAGAAGTAATCTTCTCTTTTTGGTTGACCTTTATTTTTTTTATGTCTAAAAAAGTAAACTCTTCCCAATTTGGGAGTTCTATGGAGTTTACAACCAACCAGGTTCCCAAAAGATTCCAAAGTTGTGGTACATCGGTCAAATTTTTTTCTGTCCCCGATAAAAAGCAATAGTAATTTTTCCACCGTATGATTTCATAAGTTGCTTTATGAACTCTGTTGCGATCTCTAGCCCCCCATTTGGGATTGGCAACATTTAACTTTTCTAAAACTCGGGTAGCTCTTCCGTTTTTATAAAAAATGTTAGATAGCGCATCAACGATGCCTTGGGCCGTATTCCGATGTAGCTTTTTCATTAGAATGCGAATTTACGCTTGACAACCGAACTTCATCTACTTTAGGGGCTGTTTTTTTTGTTTCTTGATTTGTGAAACATTTTTCGATGAAATTTTTCTTCTGCAATATAAATTTTTAAAACTTGTTTTGCGGTCAATTTAGTTTTTAAAGTTTCGTGAAATTTTTGATAAATTATCTCTTTTTGGCTTTTAAAATAGATGATTGAGTCGATTGCTTCAGTGGCTTCAGCTTCACTAAGTTCATCAATTTTCTTGTAGGTATTGTAGCGAATTTTCTTCATCTTTTTGTAATACCTTTTTCGCATTTCTGTTTCGTATTGATCATATGCACGCCATACAAAAGCCTCTTGTTCCGCGGTTAAACCTACTTGTTCAATAATAGAATTAATTTTCAACGATTTTAGCTGTTCGTAGCTCATTTGCATCTTTTTATCCTGTCCCCACAAAGATGAGCTTAGTATCAGGCACAGTAGACAAGGTATTGAATGCTTAATCTTCATAATCTTCATAAATTAGACAGAAATTTGGATCATAGGCTTGTTGTAATTCAAAAATTGTTTCCGCTTCCAAGTTTTCAAAGGCAATTGTTTCAAATTCAAAACTTTCAGAAAGATCCAAATCAAACAATTCAAAAGTTGTTAGCAGACTTTGTTGTTCTTCGAAGTAGCGATCTAGAGCGGCATCAGAATTCAGTTCGGGAGTTGAGCGGTTGAGTGAAAAAAAGATAAGCAAACAGGCGGCAATAATTGCTGCGAAGGGAATCAATTGAATTACTTTTATTTTGGATTTCTTCGATGGAATTTGAAGTAAATTTTTTTCAGAATCCTTAAAATAATCATTCGGGACCTCAAAATTAGATTTAATTTCTGAGATCAATTTCAAGTTTTCCTGTAACTCTTCTGCCTCCCGAAAATAATTTTCAGGAACTTTGAATCTGTGCGGTATTTTATTCTCCTTGAAGATCATTTTTTATTTTTTTTACAGCGTGATGATAGGACGCTTTTAGGGCGCCAACACTGGTTTCAAGTATTTCTGATATTTCTTCATATTTAAGTTCGTCATAATATTTGAGGTTAAAAACCAAGCGTTGCTTTTGGGGGAGCTTAGCAATAGCTTGTTGAAGTTTTAGGGCTATTTCGTCTCCATCGAAATACACATCAGCATGGAGTTTATTGATCAGATGATCGTTGTATTCGCTGATCGAATACCCCATTTTTTTAGATTTATCTTTTATTAAGCTCAAAGACTCGTTGGTTGCAATTCGGTACATCCAACTAAAAAGCTTACTTTCTCCTCTAAATTTTTTAATGTTTTTAAAAATTTTAACATAGGTGTTTTGGAGGACGTCATCTGCATCGTCATGATCTAAAACAATTTTACGAATATGCCAATACAAAGGTTGATGAAATTCTTTAACCAATGCCTTGAACCCTTCTTCCTGTGTCTTAGGGTTTTTTAGTGAAACTACCAAAAGAGAATGATCTTCCAATATTTTTTTATTAATCATTGGACTCTAAAAGTATGAAATAGTTTAAATCGCTTTACTTTTCCATAGGGAGATGACAATTAATTGCTCTGTTAAAGACTTCTTTTCCACTCGATAAAGCTTTCAAATAAATGGTTCCAGAAGAAAACTAGAAGAATTACAATTACACACAACAAGTATGCAATTGAAATAATGATATCCTTATTGTCTTTCATTTTTTGAAGTTAGATGGACTGCATTTCAACTAATTTTTTGTAGGCACTTTCATTGTAAATCAATTCTTTATGAGTTCCAATTTCAATAATTTTTCCGTCTTGCATCACTACAATTTTATCGGCTTTTTGAATAGTTGAAAGACGATGGGCTATGACCAAAGAAGTTCGATTACTCATCAAATTTTCCAAAGCCTCTTGGACTAATTTTTCAGACTCTGTATCCAAGGCAGACGTGGCCTCATCAAGAACCATGATGGGTGGATTTTTGAGAACTGCTCGGGCTATGGAAAGCCGTTGCTTTTGACCGCCTGACAATTTATTTCCTTGATCCCCAATATTGGTATCATATCCTTGGGGAAGGTTTGAAATAAAGGAGTGTGCATTGGCTATTTTTGCTGCCTCTACTACTTCTTTATCTGTTGCTTCTGGATTTCCTACCCGTAAATTGTTTTGAACGGTATCATTAAACAAAATGGAGTCTTGAGTTACAATTCCAATGAGTTTTCTCAACGAATGTGTTTTGATTTTTTTTAGGTTATTTCCATCAATAGAAACGGATCCTTGTTGCACGTCATAAAAACGATTCAACAAATTGGCAACGGTTGTTTTACCGCTCCCAGATTGTCCAACAAGTGCAATGGTTTCTCCTTTTTTTAGGGTTAGAGAAAATTGGTCTAAAATAAGTTTAGTGTCGTATTTGAAACCAATATTATTAAAATGAATTTCTTGATTGAAGTCTTTGACGTTCTTTGCGTCTGGGCGGTCTACAAGTTTGTTGGGAGCATCTAAAATTTCTAAAACCCGTTCTGCAGCAGCATTTCCTTTTTTTATTGCGTAAGAAGCTTTACTGATTGCTTTTGCTGGGGTAAGGATGTTGTAAGCCAAAGTCATGAAAGCTAAAAAAACAGTCCCACTAAGAGTTTCTTCAATCAACACCATAGATCCACCAAACCAAAGCAAGCCTCCAATAACCCCAATTCCCATAAATTCACTTAAAGGAGATGCAAGGTTTTGTCGGTTCAGAAGTTTGTTGGAGAAGCCAAAAAATTTGGCGGTTGAACCAAAGAATTTTGTGGTAAATAATTTCTCTGCATTAAACGCTTTGATGATTTTTAATCCTCCCAAAGACTCTTCTACAATGGATAGAAACTCACCCTGTTCTTGCTGAACTTTTCGAGAATGTTTTTTAAGAGTTTTACCAATTGTTGAGATGATAATTCCAGAAATCGGAATGAACGTTAGTACAAAGATGGATAATTTGACATTCAAACTAAACATCACAGCTAGAGTAAAAATTATTGTAAAAGGTTCTCTTACGATCAATTCCATAATGGATAAGAAGGAGTGCTGAATTTCGAGTACATCTGAAGTAATTCGGGCAAGAGTATCTCCTTTTTTCTTCTCTGTGAAATAAGATACTGGTTGAGATAATATTTTAATATACAAAGAATTCCGAAGGTCTTTTAAAATACCATTTCGCAAAAAGGTAATGAAAAACATAGCCAGATAATTGAATAAATTTTTCATAAAAAATAAAACTAAGATTAGAGCAATCGCAAAAATTAAGGCAGCAAGTGGATCTTTTTCTAAAGTTTCTCCAATCTTAAAATTTATGGAGTCTGTTATGTAAGGCTTTAGGCTGGTAAGACCATTATAAACGGGTTTAGTGTCAACCTTAGGAGTTTTTCCAAACAACACATTGAGCATAGGTATTAGAGCTACAAAAGAAAGTGCACTAAAAAGAGCATAGAGTGCATTGAAGATTATATTCAAGAACGCAAATCGCTTGAAGGGAATTGCGTAGAGCAATATTTTTTTAAAAGATTTCATTTATATGCTCAGGCTTTGAATTAGTTTTTTGCATTGGATTTCCATCATTTTTTTTGAATCAGAATATTTTTTTTTGTTTTTAAATGTTGTGTTTACGCTAAAGTAAAATTTTATTTTGGGTTCTGTGCCACTTGGGCGAACTGCAATTTGAGAATTATCTTCCAAAATAAATCGGATGAGGTTAGATTTCTCAAAATTCAAGGCTTCTTTAGAACCATCGGCAAGAATACTGAATTGCTTTTCAAAGTCATCAATTTTTTTTACTCTAATACCTGCAATCGATTTGGGTGGATTGGATCTAAAGTCTTCCATAATTTTTTCAATTTCTTTAAATCCAGATTTCCCCAATTTGGTTAAGGAGACAAGTTCCTCATGATATAGTCCAAGGAGTTGATAACTTTCGATGAGGTACTCATAAAACGAACTTCCTTTACTTTTTTGAACCGCAGCAATTACAGCTGACAGTAGAGCAGAGGTGATGGCGTCTTTGTCGCGTACCTGATCTCCAACCATGTACCCAAAACTTTCTTCGCCACCTGCAATAAAAGTTTGATTGGGGAAGTCTTCAATCATTTTAGCAATCCATTTAAAACCCGTGAGCCCCAACTTACATTCAACTCCAAAATGATCGGCCATTTTGGGAATTATTGGAGATGAGACTACTGTTGAGCCAATGAAGTGTTTGGAAGATAAAGTCTCCGGATAATTTTCTAATAAGTAGCGGGTCAGAACGATCATGGTTTGATTGCCGTTTAGCTTCTCAAAATTCCCTTCTAAATTTCGGACGGCAATACCAAAGCGATCTGCATCAGGATCAGTCCCGATAAGGATGTCAGCGTTTAGTTCTAAGGCTTTTTTCAATCCGAGTTCAAATGATTTTGGATCTTCGGGATTGGGGGATTGTACCGTTGGAAAATTTCCGTCTGGAGCTTCCTGTTCTTTCACACTATGAAATTGAGAAAAACCAGCCGCTTTGAATACAGAAGGCATTAAGGTTATTGCTGTTCCGTGAAGTGAGGTAAAAACGATGGAAAAATCATCTTTCAACTTTTGAGGATACTTGCTTATTTCAATTGCTTTTTTACAAAACGCTTCATCAATTTCTTTGTCGATCAGATGAATCTTTGATTCATCAGCATTAAAGCAAATTTCTCCATAAGCTGTTTGATCAATGAGTTGTATGATATTTAGATCATGAGGGGGAACTATTTGCCCACCATCTTTCCAATAAACTTTGTACCCATTGTATTCTGGGGGATTGTGTGAGGCGGTCAATACAATACCACAATGTGCATTTAGGTGTCGTACAGCATAGGATAATTCTGGGGTGGGTCGGAGGTCTGAAAAAAGAAATACTTCAATATCATTAGCTGAGAAAATATCAGCAACTGTTTTTGCAAGGGTTTTGCTGTTGTGACGGCAATCGTATGCAATTACAACTTTTATCTTTTCTGAGGGATATTCTTTTTTTAGATATTTGGAGAGGCCCTGGGTGCTTTTGCCTAAAGTGTATTTATTTATGCGGTTTGGACCCACACCCATAATTCCACGCATGCCTCCTGTTCCAAATTCTAAATTTTTGTAAAAGGCATCTTCGAATTCCAAAGGATTTTTGAATAGCTCAGCAACTTTTTTTTGTGTTTCAACATCAAAAGTAGGTTGTAGCCACGAAGCTGCTATGTCTTTTATGCCCTTCAACTTTTTTTTAATTTTTTCTTGATGGTGTAGCGTTGAGTGTTTTTTTGTTGTCCGATCCAAAGCTCGCCAAGAAAACCAGCTACAAAAAATTGTGTTCCCAAAACCATAGTAGTCAAAGCAATGTAAAACTCGGGCAACTGAGCAATTAATCGACCACCTGGGTTGAGGAATAACTTGTCAATTCCCAAATACACAGCTACGCTAAAACCAATTAAAAACATAAGGGAACCCCAAAAACCAAAAAAATGCATGGGACGTTTTCCAAATTTATTTAAAAAACGAAGTGTAAGTAGATCAAGAAATCCGTTCATAAAACGAGTCCAACCAAATTTAGTAACCCCATATTTGCGAGCTTGATGCTGAACAATTTGTTCTCCTATTTTAGTAAATCCAGCATGAGCAACCAAAACGGGAATGTATCGATGCATTTCACCAAAAACTTCAATGTTTTTGATAACTTCACTTTTGAATGCTTTTATTCCGCAGTTAAAGTCGTGCAAATAAATTCCAGAGCTGCGTCTTGCGGTCCAGTTGAAAAACTTTGAAGGAATATTTTTCAGGAACAAAGAGTCGTATCGTTTCTTTTTCCATCCTGAAATTAAGTCCAGATTTTCCTTTTGAATTCGGTTGTACAAATTTAGAATTTCACTAGGCGCATCCTGCAGATCTGCATCTAAAGTTACGACAACCGCTCCTTTTGCCTCTGCAAATCCAGCATGGAGCGCTTGTGATTTTCCAAAGTTTTTTGAAAAACGAATCCCATATGTGTTGTTGTGGGACTGATGTAATTTTTCAATCTCTTCCCATGAAGTATCAGTGCTTCCGTCGTCGATAAATAGAATTTCAAAACTTAGAGAAGTTGGAGTCAATTCGTCGAGAATCCACTGATGTAATTCAGGTAGCGATTCTGCTTCGTTGAGAAGTGGGATTATAATGGATAAATTCATAGCTTGTCTTGGTTTGTAAAGCTACAAAATTATCAGCTTATTCTGGTCGATTACGCTTGAGGATAAGCCCTGTGATTAGAGAGAATATTAATCCAAACAAGAGGCTAAAGATCAAAATAAAACTACTGGTCATGACTGGTCCAGTAAATTTTTCTTGCATGGATCTTACTTGATTAATCATTTCTTCACTTGCCTCAGGATTTTGATCTAGGAATTGATTCATACCCATTTCAAGTGCCTTGTTCATCATTTCAGGATCGAGAACATTAGACAAAACAAGGAAATACATAACGCCTATGATACCGCTAATTACTGCTATTCCCAAACCAATTTTTAATCCATGACTCAATGACATGATTCCTTCATTGTCTTTTCGATAAACGAACTGGGCAATCCCAATAACACTTATGCTAATTAAAGAATTAACCACAGTAACACTAGTTTCTTGTTGGTAATGCATATCCAAAAAAAAGAGCATCAAACCAAATACTACCGATATGCCTCCCAATAAACTTCCATAAATTAGGATGTACTTTTTAATTTCAAGGTTCAGATTTCCCATAGGAATATGATGTTTTTTGTTGATTAATGTTGGTTAAATTTAGAAAAAACAATTACATTTGCACACGTTTTAAAAATAAATTTATGAAAGCAGGTATACACCCAGACAATTACAGACTAGTAGCTTTTAAAGATATGTCTAACGATGATATCTTTTTAACCAAGTCAACGGTCAACAGCAAAGAGACTCTAGAATTAGATGGCGTTGAGTACCCTCTTGTAAAGCTTGAGATTTCAAGAACATCTCACCCGTTCTACACTGGGAAAACTAAATTGGTGGATACAGCTGGTAGAATTGATAAGTTTAAAAACAAATATTCCAAGTTCAAGAAGTAAAAAAAATACTCACATTACTCAAAGCTGTCTGTTATTTCAGACAGCTTTTTTTTTGTTTTTTTTGAAAGGAATTATGTCAACAAAAAAACATTAAATTTACTTCAGATTTTTCAACACCCAAGCAGGTTAATAACAGTTTATGTCACAAGAACCAACCCAATTCTTTTTGATGGTCCAGAGCGCACAGATTTACTTCCATTTACCTATGTGAGACCGGTTGCAGAACTCAGGATTGGAATTGATACCTTAAAAGAAAAATGGGAGGCTTTTCTCAATCAAAATTGTTCGTATGTTACCCAAGATTACTTGTCTTCAAAATATAACACACATACTGCTGAACTCAATTATTTCATTAACGCAAGTTATTTTCCAACAGAGGCTTTCACAGATCAACTCGAACAACTAAACCCCAATCAGATGTTAGTTTTTGAAAATAACCCTGTTGTTTTTTGTACAGAAAAACAAGAGTTGCCATCAGACACGACTGATTTTTTTATTGTTAAGCTAAAATCTAAACCCATTCATATCAAAACAAGTTCTGATTTATTTTCAAAGAATGCAGCTGTTCTTGAACAGGACTTTGAACGATTTACTCAAGGTAAAAAAAGTAAAGTTTTGGAGGAGGATAATAATCGGTTTATTCATCCCGAGCGAATTTTTATTGAGCCAGGAGCACAGCTTTCTTACGTCATCCTCAACGCAACAGACGGACCTATTTATATAGAAAAAAAACTCAGATTATGGAAGGTTCCATGCTTCGAGGCCCAATAGCATAGTGTGATGAGGTTACCGTAAAAATGGGAACAAAGATTTATGGAGGAACAACTATTGGTCCCGGTTAGAAGGTAGGAGGGGAGCTGAATAATGTTTTGTTTCTGGGAAATTCAAATAAAGGACATGATGGGTTTCTTGGGAATGCGGTAATTGGTGAGTGGTTTAACATTGGTTCAGCTACAAATGCATCTAATCTAAAAAAAAACTAAGGTAAGGTACGAATATGGAATTACACCTCTGAGAATTTTGTGAAAAGTGAATTACAGTTTTGTGGGCTTCTTATGGGAGATTACAGTTGTTGTGGAATTCATTCTATGTTCAATACAGCGACTGTAATTGGTGTCAATGCAAATATTTTTGGAACAGGATTTCCAAGAACATTTATTCCGAGTTTTAGCTTTGGTGGAGCGCAAGGTTTTCAGACCTATAATTTTTCAAAGGCAATGGAGGGCAATCATATGATGATGGATCGAAAAGGGGAGCAGCTTTCTGAATTAGATTTGGAAATCCTTAAGGCAGTTTTTGAGCAATCAGTAGTTTGGAGAAGAGATTCCTATTAGTTTTTTTGAACGCGCTTGAGGTTCAATAGATTTATGGCATTCATTTCCAGTCCGCTTATGTTTTTTCTGCTAAACCGAATGGCTTGATCGTAGTACAAGGGAATTATCGGGTATGAAGACATCAGTAAATCGTCCATTTTTTTGTAAGAAATAATTCGTTTTTCTGGGTCAGAAATTTTCATTGTTTCTAAATAGAGTATGTCAAATTTAGCCTGAGAAAAGTGGGTGTAATTGGGACCTTTTGGACTGAAATTCTCTGAATAAAATAAAGATAAATAGTTTTCGGCATCTGGGTAATCTGCAATCCAACTGGCTCGAAATGCTTCCAGATTCCCCGAACTTTTGGCATGTCTTAGTCTAGCCGTTGGCATGAGTTCTATGGTAACATCAACACCAATATTTTGATAAGCTCTTTGAAGATATTCGCAAATATCAAGATAATTTACATCTGTCGCCAGTCGAATTTTTGGGTTTTCACCTTGTTCTTTTGTGTATTCTTTAACCAATTTTTGTGCTAAAGCTGGGTTGTATTCATTGAAGATATGATTTCCATGCCCTGGAAGCCCTTTGGGTATAAGTCCCTGAAAAGCAGGAAATCCAACGGTGTTCCTGAGAAAAAGAATCATTTTTTTTCGATCAAAACCAATATTCATTGCTTTTCTTATTTTTTCTGATTTTACAGCATTGTTGTTGGCATCTAAATAAAAGCCAATGTATTCTGTATTCAAATAAGGCCCTTTTTCCATTTTTATATCTTGACTATGTTTTTCTTGAAGTTCTCCCAAAGGAGTTAGTAAATCATCTTTATAGGAGTTGTCTAATGAATTTAAAAAATCAAATTTTCCTTGGACGAACATCATGAATTCACTTTGAAGATCAGGTAAAAAACTAATGGCAATCGCTTCTAAATAAGGGAGTTTCTCTCCACTTTTGTTGCGTTCAAAATACAGATCGTTTTTGCGAAGCACTAATTTCACATCTTCTTCCCATTTTTTGAATTGAAAAGGGCCTGTTCCAATTGGATTAGATCGAAAATCATCTTTGAAAAAGGCAACTCCTTCTTTGGGAACAACAGAGCAGTACCTCATGGACAGTAAACCCAAAAATGCAGGGAATGGATGTTTCAATTCGATTTGCAAAACATGTGTATCTGGGGCATGATAATTTTTAACATTTTGAAGCACCCAACCTCCGGGTGATCCAGTCTTTTCGTCTTTTAGTCGATTAAAGCTAAACACAAAGTCCTCTGCCGTAACCGTTCTAGTTTCTTTTGAACCAAAAACTCTTGATTTATGAAAATAAACATCGTCGCGTAGCTTAAAGGTGTAAACTGTTCCATCTTCATTTATCTGCCAAGATTTTGCTATTTCGGGGCGTATTCGTAGTGAATCGTCCAGTTGAACCAAGCCGTTGAATATTTGTTGTATGGGCCATATGTTTTGGGGATTCCTAGCAAAAGCGGGATCAAGAGAAGTAATGTTTCTAAATTCGTTGTATCTAAAAACAGTGTTACCATGGATTTTAATTTCTGATTGACAGCCTACAACTAGAATCTCCATAAATAGAATGAATTTTGAAAGTAATAGCTTACGTAAATTGGTGTTGAACTTGAAAATCAAAGTAGTATATTTACCCCAAAATTAAACTTTTTTAGAGACATCTTGGAATCATTAATCACCAATAAGGCTATTGAAGTCAAAAAAACAACCGTTGCTTTCCATACCCTGGGGTGTAAACTTAATTTTTCTGAAACAGCATCCATAGCCAGAGATTTCTCGGAAGAACATTACAACAGGGTGTCTTTTGAGTCTGTAGCAGATGTTTATGTGATCAATACCTGTTCGGTAACCGGAAATGCAGACAAACGTTTCAAAGCCATGGTGGCAAAAGTATTGCGTCAAAATCCCGAGGCATTTGTAGCTGCTATTGGTTGTTATGCTCAATTGCAACCCGAAGTTTTGGCTCAAGTTTCCGGCGTAGATTTGGTGTTGGGAGCTTCAGAGAAATTTAAGTTAACACAATACCTAAATGACCTTACCAAAAAAGAAACTGGTGTTATTCATTCTTGTGAAATTGATACGGTAACCCAATACACAAGCAGTTTTTCGACCAGTGACCGTACACGAGCTTTTTTGAAAGTTCAAGACGGTTGTGATTACAAATGTACTTATTGTACTATTCCTTTGGCGAGGGGTATTTCAAGGAGTGATGCACTAGAAAATGTTTTGGCCAATGCAAAAAAAATAGCTGCTCAAGACATCAAAGAAATTGTTTTGACTGGGGTTAATATCGGGGATTTTGGAAAAGGAGAATTTGGCACCAAAAAGCATCAACACACTTTTTTAGATCTGGTCAAAGCCCTTGACAAAGTTGAAGGAATTAATCGGATTCGAATTTCTTCTATTGAACCCAATTTACTCAAAGATCAAACCATTTCTTTTGTTGGACAAAGCAATTCTTTTGTTCCTCATTTTCATGTACCTCTGCAAAGCGGTAGTGATCAGATTTTGAAACGGATGCGACGACGATATTTATCTCAGTTGTACTTTGATCGGGTAGGAGCTATCAAGAGGATTATGCCTAACGCATGTGTTGGTGTAGATGTTATTGTCGGTTTTCCTGGAGAAACTGATGAAGAATTTTTGAAAACCTACAGATTTTTAGCAGATCTAGACATTTCGTATTTACATGTTTTTTCGTATTCTGAACGTCCCAATACTGAGGCCTCAGAGATGACTGGAGTAGTGTCACAACACATTCGATCGAAGCGTAGTAAAATGCTTCGAGGACTATCTGTTAAAAAAAGGCACCACTTTTATGAATCTCAGTTAGGGTCAGAGCGCGTAGTTCTTTTTGAAGGACAAAATAAAAAAGGATACATCACCGGGTTTACCGATAATTATATCAAAGTAAGAATACCTTGGAATCCCAGTCTAATCAATACGCTTCACAAAGTTAGATTGGAGCATATTGATGAAGAGGGGTTTGTTCGTGTCAATTTATAACTTTATCCCTACGGGTAAAAGTTCTTTGTAACGCTTGTTTTTTCGTAAAAAAACAGCAATCTCTGGACTGGTTGGAACGACTCTCAGTTTTTTCTCGGCAACATAATCAAGAACTGTTTTGATGAATTCATCTTTGAAAGTTGCCATATCAATCTCTTCGGGAACAATCAACTTGGTCAGGAAAATTTTTCGTTCTTGTTCTGCATATTCAATGCGTGCCATGGATCCGTTTACAACAACTTCAAATTGACGTAAAAATTCATTATTTTCGAGGATTAGTTGACTCATAGTGATTGATTAAGTTATATTCAAAATATTATCAAAAATCATTTTTGACATTAAATAAGTCTCAAAAAGATGTTGGATGAACAACCATCTTAATAAATGGAGTATAAAGATACGAATTATTTGTTAAATAAGTTATGATGCAACCACAATCGAAAAAGGAGACAAAAAAGAGAGGCCTGTATTTGATGCCAGGAATGGCAGCCAGTCCCCAAATATTTGAGTTTATTGATTTATCGGATTCCTTTGACGTAGTTCATTTGTCTTGGATTACTCCAGAATTTGAAGAACCTATCGAAGATTACGCTCTGCGAATGTGCGAACGCGTTCATCATCAAGATCCGATTTTGCTGGGCGTTTCTTTTGGTGGAATTATGGTTCAAGAAATGGCCAAACACATCTATTGTCATAAAGTTGTAATTGTTTCGAGTGTTAAATCCAACAAGGAACTGTCTCTTTCCATGAAAATATCCCAAAAAACGAATGCACACAAAATGTTGCCCACCCAATGGATAAAAAACCTTGAAAGTTTAGCCTTTTTTGTTTTTGGGAGTTCTGTGGGGCGCAAAATAGGGTTGTACCAAAAATACTTATCCGAACGAGATCCAAATTATCTGAAATGGGCAATTCATACTTTGGTAAATTGGAAGCAAAAAAACTTTGATCCTGAGTTAATTCATATCCATGGAGATAAAGACACTGTTTTTCCTTTAAAGAATATCATAAAAACTCCTTATCTTCATGAACTGACTGACGGGACACATGCAATGATATTGGTTCAAAACCATTGGTTCAATTTGGAGTTATCCAAAATATTGTCCTAAATTTAATTTAAATGAAAAATAAAAATACAATAACCATTGTTTTAGTGATAGGAACAATAATTCTTGTCAGTAATAATATTTTAGGTGGAACTGCTTTTATGACCTACGGTCTTGGAGAACCCTCTAAAGTTTATGCTCTTCATATTGCCAAAGAATACACTTTTTCTGGAGAAACCGTAGTCATGGAAGATGATGATCTTCGTAAACGTATGGACAAGGAACTTTTGGTAAATACCTATTGGCAGTCCAATATGATGTTGATGATTAAAAGGAGTAATCAATATTTCCCATTAATTGAGCGCATCTTAAAAGAAGAGGGAGTTCCCGATGATTTCAAATATTTGGCCGTAATAGAAAGTAGTTTAGAGAATGTAATATCTCCTGCTGGAGCCAAAGGATTCTGGCAAATAATGAGAACCACTGGAAAAGAAATGGGGCTTGAAGTAAATTCAAATGTTGATGAACGCTATCACCTTGAACTGTCAACCAGAGTTGCTTGTGCTTATTTGAAAAAGGCAAAAAAGAAATTGGGTACTTGGACATTGGCTGCTGCATCATACAATAGAGGTATTTCTGGGATCAAAAGATTGCTCGAAAAACAACAGGTAGAAAACTATTACGATTTACTGCTCAACACAGAAACCAAAAGATATGTTTTTAGAGTTTTGGCAATGAAAGAAATCCTTTCTAACCCCAATCAATATGGATTTGTTTTCGACACTATTGATCTCTATGGGGAGTTGAAGTCAAAAAAAATACCAGTTGATACTGCCATAACGAATATTGCAGCTTTTGCAAAGACAATGGGGATTAACTACAAACAACTGAAAATTTACAACCCATGGTTGTTGGAAAATCACTTAAACAACAAATCTCGCAAGAAGTATTACATAGCCTTGCCAGATTTCGCTGAAATCGGACCTTAGATTCGTTTCATTTGTTGCTTCATTTCTTTGATTTGCCCCACCAACATTCCTTGGCTGTCTAGTTTCTTAGCTTTATTTAGTAGTAGGGTAGCCTCTCTTTTTCTTCGTTTTTGCATGTAAATCCCGGCAAGACTCAAATTGGCCATAGCCAAATCGGTGTCCATTGACATTCCTAACTCAATTGCCTTCTTAAAATATTTTTCTGCCTTTGTCAGATTTGTCTGCGAAAGAATTATTCCGTGTAAGTAGTTAAAATACCCTTGTTGCTTGACCACCAAATTCTGCTCTGGGTTCGATATCCGATTCAACCATTTTAGGGTACCTTCAAAATTTTGTTTTCTCAGTTGAAAGAAAGCCAAAAGAATAAACTCGTTTTTGTAATATAGTAAAATAAACATTCCACAAATCAACAGAAGGAAAATCCCGTTTCCAACGGATCCTTCATAAAATTGATAGACGCTAAATGCAATAGTGAAAAAAGCCAGAATGAGTTTGATGATCTTAGGAAACATTATTTAATATTTTCACCAAAGTTAATAAAAACTAATCATTATGCTGGAAGAAATAAAGAAGAACAGTCGGTATTTATGCTGTTTTTTGTTTCCAAAAAACAGGAAGTGATCATAAGCAAAGTATGATGCAAATTTTTGACCAAATCTATTGATTTATCATGCGTTGAACCCATAAACACTTATTTAAATAAGTATCTATGGGTTTCTCTTAATTAAATTCTAACTTACTATTGGGTTGTGTATCAAATTTTATAGATAAGAGGTTGAAAAATTTGGAGCTTTACGCAGCAAAATGATCTAACCTAAATTCTTGTGAATAATATTCTATTGTTTTTTAAAAACGCTTGTCTAAAATAAAACTTATCGTATATTTGCAAACGCTTTGAAAAGCAAGACAAAAGTCTTTATTCAAACTTACATTTTATGAAAAGAACATTTCAACCCTCGAAGAGAAAGAGAAGAAACAAACACGGATTTCGTGAGCGTATGTCATCTGTAAACGGGCGTAAAGTTTTAGCAAGCCGTAGAGCAAAAGGACGTAAAAAAATATCCGTATCTTGCGAGCCAAGACATAAAAAATAATGAATCTAAACATTAATAATTTAAGGTGTTACTTTTTTAAAGTAACACCTTTTTTTTATTAATAAAATCTAACTTTTACCACCAATGCCTAAGCAACAACAACTTAAGACAGTACTGATTATCGGATCAGGGCCAATCATTATCGGTCAAGCTTGTGAATTTGATTATGCTGGAACACAAGCTTTACGATCGTTAAGAGAGGATGGTATCACTACTATATTGATCAACTCCAATCCAGCAACGATCATGACTGATCCTACAATGGCTGATCATGTTTATCTTAAACCGTTGACTACAAAATCAATCATCGAGATTTTGAAAAAGCACGATATCGATGCTGTACTTCCAACAATGGGAGGACAAACCGCATTGAATTTGTGTATTGAAGCTGATGAAAAAGGTATTTGGAAAGATTACGATATTGAGCTTATTGGAGTGGATATCGATGCAATTAACATCACCGAAGATCGAGAGAAATTTAAACAACTGCTCAGACAAATAGAGATTCCTGTTGCCGAGGCAGAAACGGCTACTTCTTTTTTGAAAGGAAAAGAAATTGCTCAGAAATTTGGTTTCCCTCTGGTAATTCGTCCTTCGTTTACCCTTGGAGGGACAGGAGCATCATTTGTTCACAACGCTGGAGAATTTGACCAACTGCTAACTCGAGGTCTCGAAGCTTCTCCAATTCATGAGGTTTTGATTGATAAGGCTTTGTTGGGTTGGAAAGAGTATGAGCTGGAATTGTTGCGAGATAAAAACGATAATGTAGTAATCATTTGTGCTATCGAAAACATGGATCCAATGGGGATTCATACAGGAGATTCTATTACAGTTGCACCTGCAATGACCTTGTCCGATACAACCTATCAACGAATGCGTGACATGGCCATTAAAATGATGCGAAGCATCGGAGATTTTGCTGGAGGGTGTAACGTTCAGTTTGCGGTTAGTCCTGATGAAAATGAGGATATTGTTGCCATCGAAATCAATCCTCGTGTATCTCGATCTTCAGCATTGGCATCAAAAGCAACGGGATATCCAATTGCTAAAGTAGCTTCAAAGCTGGCGATAGGGTACACTTTAGACGAATTAGAAAATCAGATAACCAAATCAACTTCGGCTTTTTTTGAACCTGCGGTTGATTATGTTATTGTAAAAATACCTCGTTGGAACTTTGATAAATTTGAAGGTTCCGATCGTGTACTGGGACTTCAGATGAAATCTGTAGGAGAAGTAATGGGAATTGGACGTTCGTTCCAAGAGGCATTGCACAAGGCTACACAGTCTTTGGAGATCAAAAGAAATGGTTTGGGTGCCGACGGAAAAGGATACAATGATTACGACCAAATAATTTCAAAGCTTACCAATCCTAGTTGGGATCGTGTTTTTGTGATTTATGATGCTATTCAAATGGGAATACCGTTGAGTAGAATTTATGAAATCACCAAAATAGACTTATGGTTTCTTCGCCAATACGAAGAGTTGTTTACTTTAGAAAAAGAAATTTCTAATTACTCGATTGATACCATTGAAAAAGCCTTGTTATTAGAGGCAAAGCAAAAAGGATTTGCGGATCGTCAAATTGCTCATATGCTTGATTGTATGGAGAGCGAAGTTTACAAATGTCGTTCCAAAATGGGAATTCAGAGGGTTTACAAATTGGTAGATACTTGTGCTGCTGAATTTGCTGCTAAAACTCCTTATTACTATTCTACTTTTGAAGAAAAAATACAGCTTAACAATAAAGAGCCTTTCAGTGACAACGAAAGTGTGGTTTCTGATCGAAAGAAAATAGTTGTTTTGGGTTCTGGACCTAACCGAATTGGTCAAGGAATCGAGTTTGATTATTGCTGTGTTCACGGGGTTTTAGCGGCTTCGGAATGCGGTTATGAGACCATTATGATCAACTGTAATCCAGAAACGGTATCTACCGATTTTGATGTAGCGGATAAATTGTATTTTGAGCCCGTATTTTGGGAACATATTTATGACATCATTCAACACGAAAAACCTGAGGGTGTAATTGTTCAGCTTGGAGGTCAAACCGCCTTAAAATTAGCTGAAAAGCTTGAACGCTATGGCATAAAAATTATTGGAACAAGCTTCCAAGCCCTTGATTTGGCGGAAGATCGTGGAAGTTTTTCTACACTTTTAAAACAAAATAACATTCCTTATCCTGATTTCGGAGTTGCCGAAAACGCCGATGAGGCTTTGGCTTTGGCTGATGAATTGGACTTCCCAATTTTGGTTCGTCCTTCTTATGTATTGGGAGGGCAAGGAATGAAAATTGTAATCAATAAAGAAGAGTTGGAAGCCCATGTGGTGGACTTACTTCGTAAGATTCCAAACAACAAATTGCTTTTGGATCACTATTTAGACGGTGCTATTGAAGCAGAAGCTGATGCAATTTGTGATGGTGAAGATGTCTACATTATTGGAATAATGGAGCATATTGAACCTTGTGGAATTCATTCCGGAGATTCCAACGCAACGCTTCCCGTATTCAATTTGGGAGAATATGTTTTACAGCAAATCAAAGATCATACGGTTAAGATTGCAAGAGAATTAAAAACAGTTGGACTCATTAACATTCAATTTGCAGTAAAGAACGATAAAGTTTTTATCATTGAGGCGAATCCCAGAGCTTCAAGAACAGTTCCTTTTATTGCTAAAGCATACAAAGAACCTTATGTGAATTATGCTACTAAGGTGATGTTAGGGGAGAAAAAAATAAAAGATTTCAACTTCAATCCACAGTTAGAGGGTTATGCAATAAAACAACCTGTATTTTCATTCAACAAATTCCCAAATGTAAATAAGCAGCTTGGACCCGAGATGAAAAGTACTGGAGAAAGCATACTCTTTATTGATAGTCTAAAAGATGATGAGTTTTATGATCTTTACGCAAGACGTAAAATGTATCTTACCAAATAAGTTGTTTTAGACACAAATATTAAACTGTTTTTTTTTGGGGTCAAAAAGAATCGTTTCTTTTGGAAATATGTTTTGAAACACACCTTTTTCAATTAACTCATCAGGACTTCCATATTCCCATTGATTATTCAGTAAAAGAATAATTTGATCACTGATTTGGATTGCGGTGTTGAGGTCATGGCTTGAAAAAAACACTGTTTTCATCTCTTTTTTTACAATTTTTTTGATTTCTTGAAACAATAGGGATTTATTGAAAAGGTCGAGATGGGAACTGGGTTCATCTAAAAAAACAATTGGAGTTTGTTGTGCGAGTGCTCGTGCCAATAATATTTTTTGAACTTCTCCATCACTCATGGTCTTGAGCATTTGATCAGCTAATTGTTCTATGTTCAATTGCTTTAGGATTTGTGAAACAATTTCGCGGTCTTCTGAGGTTTGTTTTCCTCTCCAATTGGTGTGAGGCTGTCTTCCCAATTGAATAAGTTCTCTCCCAATCAGATCACCATTGAATTGCCTTTCTGTCAAAACAACACTTATGGATTTGGCGCGCTGCTTTGGACTCATTTCGTGAACTGTTTTTCCCTGGATTTGGACACTTCCAAATAGTGGTTTTTGGAACCCTGCAAGGGTTTTGATCAGTGTACTTTTACCAGTTCCATTACTTCCTAGTATTCCTACCAAGCTTCCTTTTTTTATTTCGAGTTGTAGCTCAGTTGATATTTCTTTTAAAACTCCATTTTTAGCATATCCTGTAGTAAGTTTATTGAGCGTAATCATTCCTTAACTTTTTTGTCTTAAAATGAGTAGTATGATTAACGGGGCTCCAATTAAAGAGGTAATCCCATTGATCGGAAGTACATAGGCACTTCCCGGGATTTGAGCGATAGAGTCGCAGATCAACAGTAAAAGTGCTCCCCCAAGAAATACTGCAGGTAATATTATTTTATGATCTCGGGTTGAGGGAATTAGTAAACGAATTAAATGAGGTGCTGCTAAACCAATGAATCCAATAGGTCCCACAAAAGCAGTAGTTGTCCCTGCCAAGATACTGCTGGATAAGATCAATAAATAGCGATTTTTTTTAAGTGAAACACCGAGCGATTGCGCATAGTTTTCTCCTAGAAGTAGGCTGTTGAGGTTTTTGATAGAATACACAGCAACACTGAGCCCTATCAAGAGAATAAAACCTAAAATCTTAAGCTCTGAGGCGTTTATGTTGCCCAAGCTTCCGAAGGACCAGAACACGTATTTTTGAAGGGCTTCTTTACTCCCAAAAAACATTAAAATGTTGACAATAGCGGCGGTTAAACTTCCAAACATTAACCCCAAAATTAAAAGAGAAGTACTGTTGTTGAGTCGTGCTGCGGCAATTAGAATTAAACAAAAAACCAAAAAGCTCCCTAAAGTTGCTGCTATCATTATTGCCCACCTCAATCCAATTTCACTAAAAATAAATAAGCCTCCAAGCCAGCTGCTTCCGATTAGGAGTAGTGCAACTCCTAGACTTGCACCAGAACTAATCCCAAGAACATAAGGTCCGGCTAGAGGGTTTTTAAAGTAGGTTTGCATTACCAAACCACAAACTCCAAGGCTTCCACCTGTAAGCATTGCTGTGATGGATTTTGGGATACGATAATCCAAAAGAATGTATTCAAATGTGGGTTTTGTGGTTGGGTATCCCAACGTGATTTTGATAGCCTCCCAAAGTGGAATGTTTACAGATCCCAAACTCAAATTGAATACTAAGCACAAGAAAAGCATTCCAATTAGAAAAGTAAAAAACCCTTTGTACTTGCTAAGTTCAGTCATCTAATGGTAAAAAATATGTTGGTATGTAATCAGGTTCTAAATTTGGGTAAATATGATGAATAATGTCTTTTAAAACAAGATCGGGATGACAGGCACCTGATTCAAAAAAAATAATTCCCCCGGTACTACCTTTTGATCTCGCATAGGTAAATATTTTTCTTTTTTGGGTGGCCTCGAACTTTGAGTAAAGTGCATGTTCCGCTGTTAGGGTGGAGTAGGAGGTGTGTTGTCCTGGTGCAAACCAATAGTTTGAGTTTTTTCCTTTCTGTAAGACTGCTTCGATACTCAAGGCTAGACTCCCTGTTTGGGTGTTATCTTTCCAAAGGTAATTGGTGTTGGCGTCCTCAAAGAGTTTTGCTAAATAGCTTTTCCCACCGGGAAGATACCATGCGTCTTGATAAATAGCTCCAGCAATTAGGGTAGGTTTGCTTTTTATTTCTAAAGCACTTTTTTTGGCTTCGATATATTTTTTTTCAGTATTCTTAAAAACCTCAAAAGCTTCTTTTTCTTTGCCCAATAATACTCCAAAGACTTTGATCCATTCAGCGCGACCAAGAGGGTCTTGCTCATTCCATTCTCCGATAAAAGCAGTAGGTATTCCCATGCGGTTGAATCGTTTTAGTGAATTATCTATTTGGTCTACTCCAAAACTTAGTAGGATGTCTGGATCAACTTCTAGGATACGTTCCACATTTAATTGTTGACTCATTCCAACGTCAATAACTTTACCAGCATCAATTTGTTTTCTGATTTGTACTGATGATATGTAGTTTATTTGCGGAAATCCAACTAGGCTCTCTGTTGCGTTTAATTCCTCGAGAAAGGCGAGGTGTGTTGTCGAAGTTGCAACAATGCGTTTTACGGGAGTACGAATAATTCCGTCATAATTTAGGCTTTGCGGGATTTTGTTTTCTTTTGAAATTAGGAGGTATCGAAATACTTTTGATGAACTTGGAACAGTGTTTTTTAGTGAAAGGATTTTATAGTTTTCCTTTTTTTCGATTGAGAATCCTTGGGCATACTGAGTTGAATTTATGAAAGTAGTTTTGGTTGAAGTAGGAGAACAACCAATGAACAATAAACCGACTATTAAAAGGTTATTAATTCTTTTCACAGAATCAAAATTACAGTTAATTTTTAGTTTCAAGATTATGGATTGATTTTAATTTTTTAATCAAAAAAATATACTAATTTTATAGCGTAAGATGGTTCTCGAATTTGTTTCGAGATTAAAAGGGAATTTGGTTAAAATCCAAGACTGTTCCCGCAACTGTAAACTTTAGCCTTTTCCAAAGGTTTTATTAATGCTTCGCCACTGTTCATAGAATGGGAAGGTCATTAAGCAAAGTAAGTCAGGATACCTGCCTTTTTACAATGTTTTAAAATCTTCGGGATAAAGGTTTAAACCATTTATTTTTATGATTATCCTTTAAATCTATTTATTATGCAAACCAAGCTTGGTTTATGTGGCTTTGTGCTGCTCCAAATGTTCTTTTGTTTTTCACAAGAAGAATCAACAACTGTTTCAGAAACTTTTTTAGAAGAGGTTGTCGTGGTAGACTCCCGCTTCGAAATCAAACGTTCCCAGTCCGGAAAAACGGTTATTAAAATCTCTGAAAAAGAAGTAAAAAATTTTAGAGGACGAAGTCTAGCTGAGTTACTTCAAACTTATGGAGGAATTAATGTTACAGGAAATCGTTCTACAGCTGGACAGAATCTAGGGCTTTCTATCCGAGGCGGTAGGAATAATCAGGTTTTGATTTTGGTTGATGGAGTTCGTATTTCGGATCCTTCTAGGATTGAGAATGACTTTGATCTAAATTTTTTAAACCTAACTGATATTGTTTCTATCGAAATAGTAAAAGGGGCAGCAAGCACACTTTATGGGAGTTCAGCTTCAACAGGAGTAGTCAACATTACCACAAAAAGAACTAACAAGGCACTGAAAATTAATTTGGGTACTGTTGTTGGGAATCAAAATGCTCCAAACACTTCTTTTGATAAATTGAGTTATTTAAGTAATTTTGCAACTATTTCGGAAGCAATAAATAAGTTTCAATACAAATTAAATATTGCTAATCAGCGTATTAATGGTTTGAGTTCGGTTAAAGTTGGAACAGAGGTGGATCGATTTACTCGATTTAATTTTGGACTTCAACTGGGAAGAGATGGAAAAAATTTTGATTGGAATCTGGTCTACAGCAAAGATAATATTGTCTCGGATTATGATAACGCTTTTCCTGTTGAGGATGCCGATTTTGTTTTTACTACAGATTTGGAGAGATTTTCTTGGAGTTCAACCTATTCTCATCAATACGGAAGTCTTCAGGCAGTTGTAGGACTTCAAAATACAGATCGAAAATATGAGGACAATTATCCTCGTTTTTCTGAAGCTACAAATTTAGCCATCGATATTTTTAATAAATTGATTATCAAAGATCGTTTTTACACAATTTTGGGATATGCGCATCAACGTTCTTCTTTTGAAGGAGTTCCTTCTAATTCACAAAACGATGTGTATTTTAATTTGGTTTATTTATCTCCAGAGGGAATCAATTTTAATGCAGGATCGCGTATAAACAATCATCAGGTTTATGGAAGTCATCTAACCTTCAGTATCAACCCCAGTTATTCATTTCTTCTTTCCAATGAAAACCGACTCAAAATAATTTCATCCTTTAGTTCTGCATTCATTCCTCCCAGTTTGTATCAACTCTATGATTCGTTTTCGGGGAACACCGATTTGGAGCCCGAGAAGAACACCACTCTGGAGTTTGGTTTTGAGTGGAGTAACAAAGATGATGCACGAGCATCACTTTTATTTTTTAAGCGAACAGAGGATCCTACTCTGATTTATGATTATGCTACTTACAAATATGCTAATTCAAACGAACGTATTTCATATGGTGGTTTGGAGTTTGATTATAAAAACAAGCTTTTTGATGCTGTTGATATTCGATTGAATTACACCTATAACGAGACGACCAAGGGAAATTTAATTTACTTACCCAAACAAGTTTTTGGAATGGTTTTGGATTATGATTTAAATCACTCCACTCATTTGAACACCAGTTTTCAGCACATTGGAACCAGATCAAGTTTGGGTGGGTCAAAATTAGAGGCCTACACTTTGGTAGATTTTAAGATCAATCACATTTTTAGGAATAAAAAACTATCTGCTTTTTTTATTTTAGCAAATGTTATGGATACAGAGTTTGTTGAAATTGAAAATTACAGCACACAAGGACGTAGTTTTAGATTGGGATTGAACTTTAGTTATTAATCAATAAATTAGATTTTATTTGAGGAAATTCTATGATCATGCTGCTGTGAGATTCGAAATTTGGATCAGCCATTTGTTCTAAAACTTTCCCTTCAGGAATACTGTATTTACTTGAAGCATTCATCTGACTCAATGCTAAAGCAAGTAGGGGTTCATCTGATGAGCCCAATGTACCCATATTTGTACTTCTTTCTTTAAGAATAACATCAGGTGTAAGACCATTTCCATAGTCAGAAAAATCAGCACTGTTAGCAGATTTGAGGACAATGGGTTGCATTGCATAGGTGTGATTTGGATTTTTGACCCTATTATTTTGATCGACATAATCGTAAAGTGAAATTGAACCTACATTTTTACCATAAGTGATATCACCAATTTGAACTACATTGATGTGTGGAGCAAGTCCATTTATCAAGAGCTCCGATGCCGATGCACTGCGACTACTTGTTAGTACATAAATGTTGTTCAAATTTAAAGAAGGTAGGGTAACTCCATCTTTAGTGGTTGATACAAAGTAATTGTTCAATTCATAATCATCATTATCATTTGAATTGTTATTTATTTCTTCGAAGTAAGCCAAAAGTTTGGAGTTCCAAACTTGTTTTGAGAAAATTTCATCGGTGAATTGTCCTGTAATCATACTTGCAAGATAGATACAGGTCTGTATAGATCCACCACCATTGTATCTCAAATCTAAGACTAATTCGGTTACTTTTCCTGCTGCAAACTCAGAAAAGGTATCGATTAATTCCTGATTAAATCCACTTAAAAACTTGTTGTACATGAGGTAAGCCACTTTTCGGCCTCCCTCTTCTAAAATAATATTTTTGTGAACAGGGTTTTCTTGAAAGTTTTCAACCTTGTCCAAAGTAACAGATTCACCCGAACTATTGTATGAATCTGAGGCTGCGTTGTATTCTGCTAAATTTATGGTATAGCTGGTTGAATCGCCATAGAGTAAGTTTACATAGTTAGCTGGACTGAGGTCTTCACCATTTACAGCGGTTATTAAATTTCCACGTTCAATTCCTTTTTGGGCAGCATCAGATTCAGGAAGAACATAGGTAACTACAGCTACCAATTCGTTACATCCACTACACTGACGCGTTACATAGAATTTCATTCCATTGGAAGACGAAATTCCAGCAAGTCGATTTTCAAGGTTAACGTAGTCTTCATCAATCCAGCTGAAACGGTCTTCGGGATGTTTTAAACTATCAAAAAAACCAGAGGGATCTTCTATTTCTTCTAAATAGCCGAGGTATTCAGTAGCATTATTTTTTTTCGAATCGGCAAGATTTTCAACCTCCTCTTGCCAAAAGTAAAATTGGTTTAGGTTAGTCCAAATAAAATCATGGACTTCTACATCAGGATTTGACCCTAAATTCAATTCATTATCATCTCGATCATTTTTTGAGCAGCTTGTCAATAATATAATAATTACTAACGAGCAATATTTGGTGAGATTTCTCATACTTTAGTTAAAGTTTTTTTAAAAGTATTAAAATTTGCGGAACTCATCGAAAGAATAGGTGCACTTTAAAATATATTCTTATACTTGTAGTCCAAAAATCATTCCAAATGAAAAAAATAAATTTTTTTTTAACATTTTTATTGTGTTCAACATTTCTTTCAGCGCAAGATGTTTTTGATACATATCAAAAAGATCCCGCTGCGTCTTACGTTAGTGTAAGTTCTAAAATGTTTGAAATGCTAGGAAAACTTAGTATCAATACTGATGATCCCAAATTGAATGGTTTTATTGAGATGGTTCAAAGTATGAAGCACTTCAAGGTATTGAGTACCAAAAGTCCTTCAATTGCAGAAAAAATGGAGGCTTGGTTGGCAAGTCAATTGGACACGACTGAGTTGGAAACCATATTGAATCTATCCGAACGAGATGTTGAAGTTCAATTTTGCGTGGTTTATGGGGAGGAACAATCTAAAGTAGATCAGTTAGTTATGTTTGTTAAGGGTGCTCAGAAATTTGTAGATCAAGAAGGGCTCGATGTTTCCAATTTGGATTTTATTCTTTTGTCTATTGAAGGCAATATTGACTTGAATCAAGTTGCTACCCTTGCCGAAATTGTGGATATTCCTGGAGGTAATTTCCTAAAAAAAATGAATTAGATTCCCGTGTAATTGAATGGGGTAATCTTTTTTAATTCAGCTTTAATTTTAGTGTCAATTTCAAGACCATTGATAAAAGTGTGGAGAGACTCTTGGTTTATTTCTTGATTTGTTCGAGTTACTACTTTGAGTGCTTCGTAAGGATTTGGGTATCCTTCACGTCTCAATATGGTTTGGATTGCTTCTGCAACTATCGCCCAGTTTGAGCTTAAGTCTTCTTCAATTTTCTGGGGATTCAAAAGAAGTTTGTTCAATCCCTTTTGGGTGGATTGAAAAGCAATCATAGTATGACCAAAGGGTACACCAATATTTCTTAAAACAGTACTGTCTGTGAGGTCTCTTTGAAGCCGGGATAAAGGTAGTTTACTAGCAAAATACTCGAAAAGTGTATTGGCAATGCCTAAATTCCCTTCTGAGTTTTCAAAATCAATAGGGTTTACTTTGTGAGGCATTGCAGAAGAGCCAACTTCTCCTTCAAGAATTTTTTGTTTGAAATAATCCATCGAAATGTAAGTCCAAAAATCTCGATCTAGATCTATGATTATGGTGTTGATTCTTTTGAGCCCGTCACATAAAGCTGCAAAATAATCGTAGTGTTCTATTTGAGTTGTAGGGTAGGAGTGATGCAGCCCCAAACTGTCTTCGACAAAATGAGTTCCAAAATTTTTCCAATTTGTTTCTGGATATGCAATATGGTGTGCATTGAAATTCCCTGTTGCTCCACCAAATTTAGCTGCGTGGGGTACGGAGAGTAAACTTTTTGTTTGATGTTCCAAACGGTTAATGAATACATCAATTTCTTTTCCCAAACGAGTTGGAGAGGCTGGTTGCCCATGTGTTCGAGCCAAAAGGGAAACTTCTTTGTATTCTTCAGCCAGTGCTTTTAACACCTCAACTAAGCTCTCCAATTCTGGTAAATACACTTTTTCAAGGGCTTCTTTGATGGATATTGGAATGGCAGTGTTGTTGATGTCCTGAGAAGTTAAGCCAAAGTGGATAAACTCTTTGTAGTCTTGTAATTGAAGTTTATCAAATTCTTTTTTTATGAAATACTCGACAGCTTTAACGTCGTGATTTGTTATTTTTTCAATTTCCTTAATTTCAAGGGCGTCGTCTTCTGAAAAATGCTGGTAAATTGAGCGTAATTCCTCGAACAGAGATGGATTGAATGACTTCAGTTGAGGCAAGGGAAGTTCACAGAGCGCAATGAAGTATTCTATTTCAACCCGAACTCGGTATTTGATTAGCGCTTCTTCTGAAAAGAAAGGGGAAAGGTTTTTGGTCTTTCCTCTGTAGCGACCATCTACTGGAGAAATTGCATTTAGCGTGTTGAGTTTCATAAATTGAAATTAAAAAGTAAAGATACGGCTCTTCGGTTAAATAGAAATCAAAAAGACATGATTTGTCTTAGGGTTGATTTAAGTGCAGCAGAGCTGTTTGGAAGCTCTTTTTGGATGTATGCTTTCAATTCTGGTGACATCCATTCTCGATGATTTTTGAAATAAACCAGTGTTTTAATAACAAATCCTTTTGGGCTACTTTTTTAGCTTTCAGTAAGGTATCGAAACAGTTCTCGATAATTAGATCTATTGTTTTTTAATTCACCTGCTCTCTGTTTTGGGTTATTTTAAAGTGGTGCTACAAAAGTTTTGCAAATGGACGTCGTTTACTTTCGCGGATTTGATGTTTAAATAATTACATGATTTTTTCAAAATAATAAGCAAAATAAATGTACCATTCTTTTAGGACTAATCGGTCTAGTACCCGGGAAGTAGGAATGTTTTCCCTGTTTTGTTTTTTGAAAAAGCAAGTTCAAGGAGATCTTTAATTAATTTTGGATGCTTTTTGATAAGTTAAACCTCTTTTCTGGATCTTTTATTTAGGTATAGCACGAAAGCAAATCTTCTTTAAGATTTCACGTTTTCATTACATTAGAGTTGAAGAACTTTAAATTCTTCGTAACATCCGCTTATTGCCTCCAAAATTTGCAAATCGTTTGCTTCCAAGATAAACGCTTTTGAGTAATTGCAGTTTCGCAAGATCTCCTCGAGATTGACTCGATTGATCCCGAGAAGTTGAATCAATACCTCTCGGTCAAATTTTGAGACCAATAAGTTTTTGATTTCATCATCTGCTCTTATTTTTTTGAGTTTTCTCATCTGAGCTGGATTTTTACCAAAAAGATTATACAAAAAATCAGCTGGATTGAAAAGCGCTCCTACAGCTTTAGCAATTGAAGACCTATTTCTGTTTCCAGCCTCATAACCTCCAGAGGGGAGTCCCTGAATGTTGTATCTACCAGCTGGGTTAAGCGGAACATTTTTAACATCAATATCCAAATAGCCCGTAAGTTGATAAGGTCGTAAAACGACCTCCTCCAGAGCAAAGGCTAAGACAGTTAGCTTGAATTTTGGGTTTTGAAATTTCAACATGTCTTCGGTGACAGCAACTTTGAAAGGCTTGAACCCCAAATAAGAAAAATAAAGGGTGTCTTTAGCCTTAGCTTCAATTTCGAAAACACCTTGTTCATCAGAAGTTGTTCCTACAATTGAATTGAGATTGAGTACATGAACCCCATTCATTGTAATTTTAGTGATCTCGTTTTCTACAATTCCTTTGAGAATTAGACGCTCATTTTCTTGTGCAACAACAACAGTCGAGTAAAGTGTAGATAGGGTGAAAATTAATATGTAAAATTTAATACTCATAAAACAAAAGTAGCAAGAAAAAGTTTTTGCTTTCGGTAAATACTTTAATTTGTTAGAAAATTAATAAAGTATTTAAGTTCTTGACCTACGACCAAATCCACCTGGTTTATTACCTTTTGCGCCATAAGTTGATTTTGAACCAGAATTTGATCTTCTGGAAGAAGATCCATTACGATCTTTGTTTTTGTGATCAGGATTGCTGACAAAGCTTCTGCGTTTACTTTTATCATAACTTCCTCCCGAATCTCTAGAGCCCTTGAATTTCCTTTTAGAACCTTCATCTTTACTATAGCTTCGTCTTTTACCTCCGCCGTTGCCTCTACCTCTTGGTCCTTTTTCTGAAACTTCAACATTAATGAAACGTCCATCAAGTTGAAAATCAGTGAATTTTTCAAGAACTTTTTCCTTAAAGCTGTTGTGGGTATTGAAAAAAGAAAAACTTTCCATCACATCAACATGAAAGACGTCATCTTTTCCAATTTCTAAAGTTTCTTTTATGAAGTCTTTGAGATTAGCCCAATTGTAATTATCGCGTTCTCCAACATTGATGAAGTAGCGGGTTGTATCTTTTTTGTTGTGTTTTTCACCTTCCGAGGTATTGTCTTCAAATTTACTATTGAGGTCCTTGGCTTTTTTGTAATAATTATGGAAGCGGGCAAACTCGACAGATACTAGTCGTTGAATGAGCTCTTCTTTGGTTAACTCGTTTAGTTCATCTTCCACTTTTGGGAGGTAATTAAAAATTTCCTCGTTTACTTCTGTGTTTTTTATTTTTTGAGCTAAGGAGTACAATTGAGTTTCACAAATTTCTATCCCGCTAGGAATTTTTTTCAATTCAATTTTTGCTTGAATAATCTTCTCAATTGAACGGATTTTTCGCGATTCACTTTGGGTAACAATTATCATGGAAACCCCTTGATTCCCAGCTCGACCGGTTCGGCCGCTTCTATGTGTGTAGGTTTCTATCTCGTCTGGTAATTGATAATTAATCACATGAGTGATATTATCAACGTCGATTCCACGGGCGGCAACGTCTGTGGCAACCAACATTTGAATCTGTTTGTTTCGGAATGACTTCATAACCATATCTCTTTGGTTCTGGCTCAAGTCTCCGTGAAGAGCACCTGCACTGTATCCGTCTTCAATAAGTTTTTCGGCTACATTTTGGGTATCTCGTTTGGTTCTACAAAAAATTACGGAGAAAATATCAGGGTGCGCATCTGCAAGACGCCTGAGTGCTGGATAGCGATCTCTTCCACTTACTTTATAATATTCATGACTTACATTTTTTGTCCCTGCATTTCTTGAACCCACAGTAATTTCTTCGGGGTTGTGCATGAATTTCTTTGCAATTACAGAAACTTCTTTTGGCATGGTTGCCGAAAAAAGCCAGGTACTCTTGTCTTCAGGTGTGTGAGAAAGAATTTCAGTAATGTCCTCAAAAAAACCCATGTTGAGCATTTCATCAGCTTCGTCTAAAACACAGTATTCAATTTTTGATATATTAACGAGTTTTCTGCGAATCATGTCTTGCATACGACCTGGGGTGGCTACTAATATTTGCGCCCCTTTTTTTACTGCTTTAGCTTGATCGGTAATACTTGCACCACCATAAATAGCGACTACATTTACACCTTTCATGTGCTTAGAATAGTTTTTGAGTTCTTGGGTTATTTGTAAACAGAGTTCTCGAGTGGGAGATAGAATTAGCCCTTGTGTGCTTCTACTTTTTACATCTATTTTTTGAAGCATTGGAAAACCAAATGCTGCGGTTTTTCCTGTCCCTGTTTGTGCCAAAGAAACAATATCAGTTTCCTTTTCAAGTAGGATGGGAATTGCTTTTTCTTGAACTTCGGATGGGTGTTCAAATCCCATG
This sequence comes from uncultured Flavobacteriales bacterium, assembly GCA_913020155.1. Classification (GTDB taxonomy): domain Bacteria; phylum Bacteroidota; class Bacteroidia; order Flavobacteriales; family Flavobacteriaceae; genus Arcticimaribacter. The sequence continues at coordinate 12,671 of CAJWBA010000007.1, read as the reverse complement.
TCTTCTACAGCCTGTAACAAGGCTTTGTTCAGACCAAGGTCGTAAAATGTTGTCATTGTTGCAAAGGTACTGTTAATAATCGAGTAAATGTTTCTTTATTTACTCTTTAATTTTCACCCTTTGAGACTGTTTTAAGTTGTTTAAAAAAACAGTGAATGCTTTTGCTCGATGACTAATTTTATTTTTAACCTCCTTACCCAACTCGGCAAAGGTTTTTGAATGGCCCTCTGGTATAAAAATGGGATCATAACCAAATCCACCTGTACCCCTTTTTTTATCAATTATGGTACCTCTAATTTTACCTTCACAAAGAAATTCTTTTCCGTTAATATTTGCTGCGATTACTGTTTTGAATTGCGCATTTTTTTCTTCTTTATCGAAAAGATTTTCCCATACTTTTTGAATGTTTTTTTCATTGTTCTTTTCTGATCCAGCGTATCGAGCCGAATACACTCCAGGAGCTCCATCAAGAGCATCAACTTCTAATCCTGAATCGTCGGCAAAGCAGTCGTAACCGTATTTATTTTTGATGTAGTCTACTTTTATTTTAGCATTTTCTTCTAAAGTAGTTCCTGTTTCTTCAATATCTTCAATGCAATTGATGTCTTTTAAGCTGAGGAGGTCAATTTCAGGGGGAATCAATTCTTGAATTTCTTTTATCTTATTTGGATTGTGTGTTGCGAAAATGAGTTTTTGTTTCATGTTTTAGCGATGATGATAGGGTTCGTTTTTTAGAATAGTATTGGCACGATACAATTGCTCAACAAATAGCAAGCGAATCATTTGATGAGAAAATGTCATTTTGGATAAAGAAATTTTGAAAACATATTTTTGGTGTAAGGTTTGAGCTAAACCATAGGCTCCCCCTATGATAAAAACTAAACTTTTGCAGCCTGAACTCATTTTCTTATTCAAAAATTCAGAAAAGTTTACCGATGAAAATTGTTTTCCATTTTCATCCAATAAAATTACAACATCAGAAGTTTTTAGTTGCTTTTCAATCAAGAGAGCCTCTTTTGCTTTTTGCTGTTCTTGTGAAAGATTTTTAGTTTCTTTTAGGTCTGGAAGGTACAGGAAGTTAAATTTGACATAATGTTTTAATCGATTTTCATAGTTAGAAATTATTTTCCGCGATTCAATATCATCTGTTTTTCCGATGCAAATTACTTGTATTTCCATGGGTTAAAAGTACAAAAATTCCTTACAGATTTATGTTCTTAACCTTCAAAACAGCTTACTTTTTTAAAAAATAGACAGAACTGTATTAAAGTTGATTGTGTATTAGTATTTTTGATGTATCTACATGAAAGAAAAATCAAAAAAGACACCAGTAATCAGAGAAGTTGTCAAGGCTCTTGAACTTGTAAAGTTGCCAGGTACAAGTGGTTTTTCTTTTTACAACCTGATTGAGATGTATTTACTTGGAATTATTCGAGGAGCATTTTCTGCTCGAGCAGGGAGTATTTCGTTTAGTTTTTTTATGGCATTATTTCCATTTTTGCTTTTTGTATTAAACTTAATACCTTTTGTTCCGTTCCTTAATTTCGATGGTGTTTTGCTGGAGTTTATAGAAACTTTACTTCCTAAAGAGACCCACATTTTTTTCTCATCAATATTTGAAGATATTCAAAGTAAACCTAGAGGAGGATTGCTTTCATCTGTATTTATTTTATCCATTTTTCTTACTGCTAATGGTGTAAATGCAATTTTCGCAAGTTTTGAGGAATCGTATCATGTGGATCTTACCCGCAATTTTTTTAAGCAATATTTAATTTCGGTTGGGGTAGGAATTTTATTGGCTTTTCTTTTGTTGGTTGCAGTTGCAGTTTTTATTTTGTTTGAGCTTTACTTTTTAAAGAATTTACAAAACCTACTTCCAAATACTATTAATTGGATTCGAGTTGGTCAAATTTTCTTTTTTGTAATTATGGCCTATTTTTCTATCGCTGTTTTGTATTATTTTGGAACTGTTGAGGGTAGAAAAACGCGATTCTTTTCACCTGGAGCGTTTATGACTACTTTTTTGTTGATTACAAGTACTTATCTTTTTGGGATTTATGTTGATCGTTTTTCTAATTACAATCAATTGTATGGTTCTATTGGTGCCCTACTTTTATTCATGTTGTACATTTGGATCAATTCAACTCTATTACTCTTGGGTTTTGAGCTTAATGCTACTTTGAACAAGTTGAAAAAACAACCCAAAGCTAATTCCTCAGATACTTAAGATTCAACTCATGCAATTTTTTATTGATGTATTGATTCCTTTGCCTTTACCAAAGCCTTTTACCTATTGGGTAAGTAAAAAGGAATTTAAATTTTTGAGTCCTGGGTTTCGAGTTGGGGTTCCTTTTGGTAAAAATAAGATGTACACCGGTATTGTGTTGGGTAAGCATCAAGTTGCTCCCCAGACCTATGAGCCCAAAACTATTGAAGTTATTTTAGATGACCACGCAATAGTAACACAACAGCAATTGAAGTTATGGGAATGGATGTCGTCCTATTATTTGTGTTCAATGGGTTCAATATTAAAAGCAGCCCTCCCGTCAGCCTTAATTTTAACAAGTGAAACTTTGGTTCGAAAGGATACAGAAGTTGAAATTGCATCGGATTTACTTTCCGACGAGGAGTATTTAGTATGTGAGGCTTTGGAAGGCAATAATGTTCTGACAGTCGCTGAAATTTGTAAAATAGTTGAACGTCAAAATATTTTTCCATTGATTCAATCTCTGATCAAGAAAGAGGTAATTCACTCGTATCAAGAACTAAAAGAAAAATTCAAGCCTAAACGTGTTCGCTATGTTCAAATAGCCGAAAATTATCGATCAGATTCTGCTTCTTCACTTTTATTTGAAAGCTTGAAAAGAGCGCCAAAACAAAGTGTATTGGTTTTGGGGATATTCAGTATGATGTCAAATTTGGAGGAATGGACTCAGGTAAGTTCGTTATTAAAAATTACGGGGTCTTCAAGTTCAGCATTAAAAGCTCTTTTGGATAAGGGAATTTTGATGGAGTCTTTTTTTGAGGAGGATAGGATTCCCTATGCACCTTCAAAATTCAAAAACGACTATGAATTGACTTCAAAACAAGTAGAGGTTTATGATACTCTATATTCTGAATTTGGTAAACATGACGTTGTTCTTTTAGAGGGAGTTACTTCTTCTGGGAAAACCCAGGTTTATTTTGAGATGATTGAAAAAATACTGGATGAGGAAAAACAAGTTTTGTATTTGTTGCCCGAAATATCGCTAACCTCTCAAATGTTCCATCGCTTACAAGAACGGTTTGGATCTAGGGTAGTGGTTTATCATTCTAAGTTTTCTGTTCACGAGCGTGTTGAGGTCTGGAATAATATTTTAAAGAAAGAAGAGAAGGCTCAAATTATCCTTGGGGCTCGATCATCTATTTTTTTACCCTTTAAAGATTTGGGTCTTATTATTGTGGATGAAGAGCACGAAAGTTCTTTCAAACAATTTGATCCTTCACCAAGATATCAAGCGCGTGATTCTGCAATAGTTTTGGGGAAATTACAAGGAGCAAAAATTCTGTTGGGTTCAGCTACACCAGCCATTGAGACCCGTTATAACGTTGCTCGAAAAAAATATGGCTATGCACAACTCAAAGAACGTTTTGGAGGTGTTTTGATGCCAAAGATCGATTGTATTGATTTGAAAGAGGCCCGTCGAAAAAAAGAAATGAAAGGATTTTTTTCAGACGAGTTAGTAGGTGCTATTCAAGAGGTTTTGGACAATAAAAAGCAAGTAATTTTATTTCAAAACAGAAGGGGGTATGCTCCCGTTATGGAATGCTTTACTTGTGGTCATATTCCTCAATGTACAAATTGTGATGTTACCTTGACTTATCATCAATACAACCAACAATTGCGCTGTCATTATTGTGGATATAATATTGCTAAACCTTCATCTTGTAGTGCTTGTGGGAGTAACAGTTTGAATGTAAAAGGTATGGGCACTCAGCAAATCGAGGAACAGGTCAATGATTTGTTTCCAGAGATTCAAGTAGCTCGAATGGATTGGGACAGTACAAGAGGTAAGCGTTCTTTTGATAATATTATTGAATCTTTTACTCAAGGTGAGGTTCAAATTTTGGTTGGCACACAAATGTTGACCAAGGGATTGGATTTTAAGAATGTGGCTTTGGTCGGAGTTTTAAATGCTGATCCACTTCTTAATTTCCCCGAATTTCGTGCTCATGAGCGAAGTTTTCAGATGCTTTCTCAGGTAGCTGGAAGATCGGGGCGTTCAAAAGATCAAGGCAGGGTTTTGATTCAAACCTTTAATCCAGATCATCCTGTTTTAACTCAGATTATTCGTAACGATTATGAGACTTTTTTTAATACTCAACTCAAAGAGCGAAAGGAGTATTTGTATCCACCATTTTACAGACTGATTCGTATTACCTTAAAAGCAAAAGATTATCATCAAGTTGATCAGGCTTCTCAATGGTTGGTAAATACTTTGAATTTAAGCTTACGGGGATTTGTTTTGGGTCCTGTTGATCCACCTATTTCACGTGTTCGTAATTTATTTCACAAGCAACTATTGATCAAGCTTTTGGACAATTCAAGTCGGAATAAAATAAAAGATTTTGTGGCTTCTTCTTTAAAAAGCTTTGAGGCTATTGGGGCTTATCGGAGTATTCGAGTGTCTGTAGATGTTGATCCACATTAACGATTTGCCCATAAATTTTGAAAAATCTTTTTTTTTGATCGACTCAGGGGAATAGACTTTTTATCCAAGAAAATCATGGTTTGCGAAAAATTCTCTACCCCTTCTATGTTGATGATGTATGATTTATGACATCTGAAAAAAAGTTTTTCGGGAATGCGCTCTTGTATTTTTTTCATTGAGGATAAAACAATGTATTTTTTTTGGGGGGTAACAATTTTGACATAATCTCCCATAGCTTCTATCCATTTTATTGAGGAAAGGATAATTTTTTCAGTTTTAAGGTTGTGCTTTACCTCAATGCTTTGTTTGGAATTTTGATTTGTGTTTATTGAGGGTAAATTTTCTTTTTCAATTCGATTTAATGAAATATTGAAACGACTGAGACTAATTGGTTTAGGGATAAAATCTAATATTCCAATTTCAAACCCTTTGACTGCATGTTTTGCTTTTTTAGAGGTAAAAATTACTTTTTTTTGAAGTTTCTGGCGCTCAATACAACTGAATATTTTTTCATTGTCTGCAGAAGGGTCTACGAGGATAATATCTGCACTTTCGTATTGCAAGAAATTTTTTAATTCATTGAAATCAGAAAACTCTCCTGTAAGATTCAATCCGTCAACTTCATTTAAACGTTGTCTTGCCCGAATGCGTTCGGTATCATAGGGGTCTAGAATAACATAATTCAGTTTCATACAATTTAATAAGTTTGAAGTTAATTCAAATTAATGATTCTATCTTGTTTAAGGTTAAAAAAGAGTGATAAATGTTTGGTATCCATAGGTATTTGCTTATTTTTGCACACTTAAAATCACATAAATATGAATCATTACGAAACTGTTTTCATTCTAAATCCCGTTTTATCTGATGAACAGATAAAGGAAACAGCTAAGAAATTTGAGGATCTTTTGACAGCAAAAGGGGCCAAATTTGTTAACAAAGAAGACTGGGGGCTGAAGAAGTTGGCTTATCCAATTCAAAACAAAAAAAGTGGCTTTTACCATCTTTTTGAATTCACTGCTCCTGGAGATGCAATTGCACCTTTGGAAGTAGAATTTAGAAGAGATGAGCGTATTATGAGATACCTCACGGTAAGTCTTGACAAGCATGCGATAGCTTGGGCAGAGAAAAGAGTAAAAAAATCTAAAGCAAAAGCCAAGTAATTATGTCAAAAATAGAAGAACAATCTAAAGGAAGAAAAGAAGGAGAAATACGTTATTTAACTCCTTTGAATATCGAAACTAACAATAAGAAGAAATATTGTCGATTTAAAAGATCTGGCATTAAATACGTAGATTATAAAGACGGTGATTTTTTAATTAAGTTTGTAAACGAGCAAGGGAAATTACTTCCACGTCGTTTGACTGGAACATCTTTAAAATACCAAAGAAAAGTTTCTGTAGCTGTTAAACGCGCACGTCATTTAGCTTTAATGCCTTATGTAGGTGATTTATTAAAATAAAAACTTAGATCAATGGAACTAATACTCAAAGAAGATATACAAAACCTTGGTTTTAAGGATGACATCGTAAAAGTAAAAAATGGATATGGACGTAACTTCTTGATTCCAAATGGGAAGGCAGTTATCGCTACTTCTTCTGGTCGAAAAGTACTTGCAGAGAATTTAAAACAACGCGCTTTTAAAGAGCAAAAGTTAGTTGACGACGCTAATAAAGTTGGTGAAAAGCTACAAGCACTTGAAATTAAAATCAAGTCTAAAGTGGGAAGTGGTGATAAATTATTTGGTTCAATCGGAAGTCAAGATTTATCTTTTGCTTTTAAACAAAATAGTCATGAAATTGAGAAGAAGTTTATAACACTTCCTGGAAGAACTATAAAGCGCCTAGGAGCTTACGAAGCTACTGTTCGTTTGCACAGAACAGTAGTTGTACAAGTTGCCTTTGAAATTATTGCAGAATAAGTCAAAGCTTCAATAGAATACAAAACAGCCCCACTTTCAAAAGGTGGGGTTTTTTTTATGGAATACAAACGATTATCTAAAGAACAATTTGAAGCTTTACACCAAGAATTTAGCACTTTTTTGGCGGCTTATTCAATTGATAAAAAAAATTGGTATCAACTCAAAATTCATCATTTAGACCAAGCCGACTCGATTTTGAATGAATTTAGTGATTTGGTCTGGAATGATGTTCTTAAAAAAAACCTCTTTGTTGAACATCTTAATCCTAAACATTTATTTTTGTTTGAGTGTTTAGAGGATCAAATGAATTTAATTTTAGTGAATACAGAGGATAGTTCAATTGATTTTACATCCGAAGCAGGTATCAGTTGGATGGAGGCCAATATGCATTCTGATTCGGTATCGATATTTCAATCCCAAAAGAAATACAAGAACCGTAAGCAGGATATTTTTGATCTAATTGAAAAAGGAGGGCGTTTGTCTGAGGGCGTATTCTACAAAAGTATCGCTTCTTTTCTTTCAAAGACTCGCTAAAAGTAGGATATTTGTCTATAGAATAAATTGATACAACAGCATGAAACCATCCACACCGAAGGGTACAAGAGATTTTTCGCCCAAAGAAGTTGCCCAAAGGAGCTATTTAAAAAAAATTCTTTCTTCTTCTTTTGAAAAATACGGTTTTGAGCCGATCGAAACTCCCTCTTTCGAAAAAACATCGACACTTCTCGGTAAATATGGAGAAGAAGGGGATCGTTTGATTTTTAAAATTTTAAATTCTGGGGATAAGCTCAAAAAGGCAGATATAGATGCATTGGCTAATCAAAAACTTGCTGCCTTTTCAAATTCTCTTTCTGAGAAAGCGTTACGTTATGATTTAACGGTTCCTTTTGCGCGCTATGTTGTACAACACCAAAACGAGATTAGTTTCCCCTTTAAACGTTATCAGATTCAACCTGTTTGGAGAGCAGATCGTCCTCAACACGGACGTTTTCAAGAATTTTTCCAGTGTGATGCTGATATTGTGGGAAGTAAATCGCTTTGGCAGGAAGTTGAGCTTTGCGGTTTGTATGATGATGTTTTTCATCATTTACATTTAAATGGCACTCTTTTGAAAATTAATAATCGAAAGATTTTAGCTGGAATAGCTCAGGTTTTGGGAGCTTCTGAACGTATTATTGATTTTACGGTTGCACTTGATAAATTGGATAAAATTGGTCAAGAGGGTGTAATTAATGAACTTTTGTCAAAAGGTTTTTCAGGGGATTCTGTAAATAAAGTATTACCTCTAATGGGGTTGACAGGTGATTTTAATTCAAAACTTGATCTTTTGTCTGTTTTTTTAGAGGGATCAGAACAGGGGATGAAAGGAGTTGAGGAACTTCGTTTTGTTGTTGATACGGTTACTCAGTTAGGTACAAAGTCCATTGAATTAGATATTGATGTTACCTTAGCCCGAGGGCTAAATTACTATACGGGTTGTATTTTTGAAGTAGTGCCTCCAAAAGGGATAAAGATGGGATCTATTGGTGGAGGTGGACGTTATGACGACCTAACAGCTGTTTTTGGCTTGAAGGATACCAGTGGGGTAGGGATTTCTTTTGGTTTTGATCGAATTTATTTGGTTCTTGAGGAACTCAATTTATTTCCGAAATCTGCACAAAAAGGTACTCAAGTTCTTTTCGCAAATTTTGGTTCAGACTATGCTGTTACTTGCCTCAAAATGATTCAAGAGTTACGCTTTCATAATATCAGATGTGAATTTTATCCTGATGCTGAAAAAATGAAAAAGCAGTTTTCTTATGCTAACGCAAAAGAAATACCTTTTATGGTTGTGTTGGGTTCTGAAGAACTTGATAACAAAAGTTTTATCCTTAAAGATATGGAGTCGGGTAACCAGACTTCACATTCATTAGCTAAGTTTGAAGAAGTAATTTTGAAGCTTATTGCTCAGTAGCTAGTTCGTACGGAAGGTGTAGATCCCTGAATTACTTTTATTTCCATTACTGTCAACAGCAATTATTTTCCAACTGTAAGAGGTTTCACTTTGAACTTCAATACTGGTTTCTGTTGTTGTTGATATTGCATCAATTTGTTTTATGAATTCAGAGGCGTCGCTTTCATCCAAGTACAACTCAAAATAATTTAAATCTCCATCTACATCCGATCCAGCCCAATTTAGGATAATCTCTCCATTAAGAGGAGTTACTGTAGTTCCCGATCTAGGGGCCAATAATTCTGTTGGAAAAGGAGCGTAGTTTATTATTCCTGAGCTTGCTAAATAAAACTTCCAAGAATCACTACTTGCATCATTACTTCCTTCTTCTCCTTTGGCTGTAATGCTCCAAGAATAAGGGGTGTTTTTTATAAGTATTACCGAAAGTGAAGTTCCACTTGTTTCAAAACTTTGATCCTGATTATTGGATAAATTCATTAATGATAGGCTGTATCTCTCGGCATTTTGTGAACTGTTCCATCTGAATTCAAGACTGCTTTGTGAGTCATTCAATGATACCCCTTCTTGGCAGGCTTCATTGTTTAATGGAAAACTCAGTGTGGGGATTGTTGGATCTAGAGGTGTTGATGAACTAGAACAACTCCATAAGACTAGGGTAAATCCGATCAATGCAATAAACGATTGTATATTTTTCATTTTCATTACTCTTTTATCACAATTTGAGATTCGTTGACGGAAGCATTTAAAACTTTCACAACATAACTACCACTTGTCAAAATTGCGGTGTTAATGTAGATAGTGCGTTTGTTTTCGGTCAAAAAGTATTTTTCTGAAAGAACTTTCTTTCCATCACTAGCGAAAAGTTCTATGTAAGCATTCAATTCCTTACCTCCAATATAAATTGCCAGCATTTCGTCGAATGGATTCGGTGCACAAACTATTGTTTCCGAATTGAAGTACGATTGTTCAAAAATTCCCTGACAGGTAAGGCCTGTACTGATAGATACATTATTGACTCCTTTTTCTAGATAGAGTGTGTACTCGCTTTCCATGGTTTGTTTTGTAATTCCATTGTGTGTTATGGAATAGCTTTTCCCTCCGCTTAATTGGTAGGTTACACTTTCTTTACTCTTGCTCGCAGTGCTGTAAACCGAGAGTTCTTCAGGATCATTTATTGTCACATCAAAACAACGTTCAAATTCATTTGGATTAATTCCATCAACAGTTACACAAATAGAATAATTTCCTTGTGAAAGATTATTTACGTTCCAAGATCCATTAGTCAGGATTTCATTTGTTACAATTGCACCAGTAACATTAATGTTGTAAGTAAGTGATGTGTCTTCAACAGTTAAATTGATGCTGTTGGTGTCTTTACATTTTTCAGTTTTTGAAAGTGAAAAATTAGTTGGTGGTAAATAAAATATCACACAACCGCTGTTATCTACCAGAGATCCGTAAGGAGTTTCGATACATTTATCAAAAGGATTCCATACTCCGTCATGATCGGCATCATCTGTAACATCACCAACTCCATCTCCGTCAGAATCGCTTTGGTCTGGATTGCTTTTTAACGGACTATTGTCAAATATATCTGCGATTCCGTCACCGTCTGTATCATCTAATGGAGATGCTGCAACCGTTTGTAACTGAATAGCAGTTGCATTTCCTTCTGGAACAACAAGTTGTGTTTGAGTTACCACAACAGGAACGTTAGTGTCTCCATCTTCAGTATTTATGTTGATTACTTCAACTTCATAAATATTGTCTTTATTGTGATCTTTTGGGTCTTCAAAATCTGGAGGGTATATAAATTCTAAGAAATCCTCAGATTCACCACTTCTTCCTTTGTTCATGTCACCACTAGCTCCTATCTTAAATAAGGCTGCATCTTTTCCACCACTAATTTTCTTTTTAATCTTCCATTTACCAACTCCTTTATTTACGTTAGGATAGTAATACCTCTTGTGACCAACCTTGGAACCACTTGTTTCAGTTTCAACATCAAAAACACTTAAAGAATAGTTTGCAAACGCATAGGTATTGGGGATATCTAATACCTTGAGTCTAAATATTGAGCTGGAAGAAACTCCCCTACTGTTTGTTGCCTCAATCTCAACTTTTAGTTTATTTTTTTCCTCGAAATCAGTTGGTCTTGTGAGATACAAGATATCGCCTTTTACATCGAAGAAGCTTGAGTCTGCACCGCTTAGAACAGAAAAAGAAATACTGTTGTCTCCAGAGTCCAGAGGAGGATTATTATCAAAACTAATAATCTTACCTAAAGCTATTGCTTCAAACTCTTGAGGGGTGTTATCAAATGAAGTAATATTACTAAATTCTTTTGTTTCAAATTCATTTCCATATATAGTTGGCGGCTTGTAGGGACAACCTTTTTCATCCACTTTAGCTCCTTCTTCTGTGTTTGGACAAAAATCATCTTCATTCAAAACGCCATCATTATCACTGTCTTGATCCAATTGATCTAAGGAACAGCCATCTTCATTAACTTCTGCATTTAAAGGAGTTTCTGGACAGCGATCTAGTTCATTAGGAACACCATCCTCGTCATCATCCAACTGATTCTCGTTACACCCAAATTCATCAACCTCTAAACCACGTTTAGTATCTAAACATTTATCATTAATGTCGAGCACACCATCAAGATCAGTATCTAAATCAATTTGAGATTTTGTACAACCGTTTTCATCTACCTCTTCTCCATAAGGTGTGTTCTCACAAAGATCATCCTCATTTAAAACTCCGTCAAGATCCAAATCATTTTCTAACTGATTGATGGAGCAACCATATTCATTTACAATTTCTCCAATATTAGTATTTGGACAAAGGTCTTTGTCATCCATGACCTTATCCTTATCACTATCTACTTGACTTTTGGAACATCCAAATTCGTTTACTACCTCTCCTTTATTAGTTTCGGGACAAGAATCCATGGTGTCGGGTATACCATCAAAATCTTTGTCTACCTCTGCAATTATGACGAGCTCACTTTGGGTACATCCTGTTTGATCAACGATCGCTCCAGGTAAAGTATTTTTACATAAATCTAATTTGTTAGGCACTCTGTCTCCATCATCATCTTTTAAATCTTCGATTTCACTCAATTCTTTTTCAGAACATCCCGTTTCAGGATCAACAATTGCACCAAGTGGAGATTCCTGACACTGGTCAAATTCGTCTTTAACACCATCCAAATCAGAGTCGTCACTCGTTTCTTTTTGTAAAATAGAACATCCAAACACATCAACACTTTCTGGTCCACCTTCTGTTCTAGGACAAAGATCATCTTCATTTCTTACTCCATCTAAGTCTTCATCGTTTTGCTTTTTATCACAGCCAGATTCATCAACTTCAGTTCCTGGTCTTGAGTTTTTACATTCATCAACCGTATCTGGAACTCCGTCAAGGTCTTCATCAAGTTGAATTTTAGCACAACCATTTTCATCAACCTCTAATCCTTGATCAGTTCGAGGACACTGATCTTCATCATTAGTTATTCCATCTTGATCTAAATCATTCTGTAATTTTGAACATCCAAATTCATCTACTTCTTCACCAAGTGGAGTTCCAGGGCATTTGTCAATTCCGTTATTAATTCCGTCTTTATCATCATCCCTTTGATTGATTGAGCATCCCTCTGAGTCAATTATTTCTTCAGAAGGTGTATTTGGACAGACATCTAATTCGTCCGGAACACCATCGTTATCCGAGTCTGGAATCATAGAAATTACATTATTCTGATTGAAAGTACTGGTAGTGTTATTATTTGCATCTGTGATGCTTTCAGTTAGATCTATCGTAATAGTTTGATTATCATTTATAATACCTATAGTTTCAAAGAACAAGGTGTAATTAATATCATCATTTTGTACTAACTTTTGAGGCGTGTTATTTTGTATCGTCGCAGAGCCTGTACTTAGCGTAAGACTAAAACTTGTATTCAATAATAATTCATTGTTCGATCTGAAAGCAGGTTCGTTAAGAGTCAAACTCAATGAATTTAGATTTAGCACACGTGCTTCTTTTATGAATGGCGGTTCTACATCAGCAAGTATTTCTACAGTTCTATTTACTTTAATCGCCATGT
>CAJWBA010000006.1 GCA_913020155.1 uncultured Flavobacteriales bacterium | reverse complement strand
ACCTAGACTCTTCTGGACCAAAACCAGACGTGTTGCCAGTTACACCATAGACCAATTGAGGTGCAAATTTAATAGAAATATTTGCTAAGACAAGCCATTTCATAAAAATAATTAATTCTTAGAGATTTGTAAAGTTTACATTCTGTTAAATTCAAGGTTGTTTCTTCAAATATTCTTACATTCGTTTTCATAAAATTGACCTATGAACGAGACACAATTCAAGTTTTGGAATCGTATTCTGGGGTGGAGTATTTTCGGAATCGCACTTCTAACATTTGGAATTACCGTTGAGCCCACAGCTAGTTTTTGGGATGCAAGCGAGTACATCGCAACTTCGGCTAAGTTACAAGTAGGTCATCCGCCAGGTGCTCCTTTTTATCAAATGATGGGAGCTTTCTTCGCAATGTTTGCTAGCGGACCTGAGCAAATTGCCTTAATGGTAAATTTAATGTCTGTTTTTTCCAGCGCATTAACCATTCTATTTTTATTCTGGACCCTTACTCTTTTACTTAAAAAAATGCCTGGGTTTACTACTCTTGAAACTTCTATCGATGCAACTGGTCTTTTTGGGAGCGCTGCTGTTGGGGCTTTAGCATTCTGTTTTTCAGATAGTTTTTGGTTCAATGCTGTTGAGGCAGAGGTGTATGCAATGGCTACATTCATCCTTTCACTTCTTTTTTGGCTGAGTCTTCGGTGGGAACAAGAAATGAATACCCCTAGAGGTGATCGTTGGTTGTTGTTAATCTCCTTTATTATTGGACTTTCTTTTGGGGTTCACTTTATGGGACTTTTAACAATTCCAGCCATTGGAATGTTGTATTATTTTAAAAACACCAAAACAGTAACCTTCAAAGGGTTTATTCTAGCCAATATTGTCTCCGTTGCTATTTTACTGTTTATTTTCAAGCTTTTACTCCCCCTGACCCTTACCTTATTTGGAAAGATGGAAGTTTATTTTGTTAATAATCTTGGCTTTGCATTTAACAGTGGAACTATTTTTACTACACTCTTACTTGTTGGGTTTTTCACATACACACTTAGTTTTACACGTAAAAAAAATTATGTCAATCTGAATACGGGTATTCTCTGCATTCTTTTTGTTTTCATGGGATTCTCCTCTTGGATTATGCTACCGATACGTGCAAATGCCAATACGGTTATCAATGAAAACTCTCCTTCAGATGCTCGTCAATTGTTGGCCTACTACAACCTTGAACAGTACCCAGAAACAAAATTATTTTATGGCCCTATGTTTTCTGATATGTATGCAGGGCAAGACGAACAAGAACCTTACATCGATGATAAACCCAAATATGAACGAGACAAAAATACGGGTCGCTACATTATTGTAAATAACTGGGAAGGTTCAAGGATCAACGCTAATTCAAACCATAAAGGTTTGTTACCGAGGCTCCACAGTTCTGAACATGCAGCAAATTACATGAACTTTACAGAACCTCTGGAGTTTTCTATCAAACCAGAATATCGAGGGATCAAAAAATTGCGAGCAGAAGTTCAATCATTTAAACAAGAGGCAATTCAGGGGACTGTTTCTGGTGAAGATTACCACAAGTTTTTTAAGGAAACGTCTCCCTACCTCAATATTAAAAAACCTTCGTTTTTAAGTAATATGAGGTACTTGTTTGAGTACCAAATAGGATACATGTATGTACGTTATTTTATGTGGAACTTTACCGGAAGGCAAAATGATATTCAAGGGCGTTATGACCTCCTTAATGGTAATTGGATTAGCGGAATCCCTTTCATTGACTCCATTCGTCTGGGATATCAAAACAAATTGAGTAATGATGCGTTGAATAATAAAGCTAGAAACACCTATTTTTTCCTTCCACTAATACTAGGTTTAATAGGTGTTTTCTTTTTGTTTGGACAAGATAAAATGAAATTCTGGGTGTTGATGTTGTTTTTCCTTTTTACAGGATTAGCGCTTAAAATTTACTTGAATGAACGCCCTTTTGAACCTAGGGAGCGTGACTATGCCTTAGTAGGATCATTCTATGTATTTTCAATTTGGATTGGAATGGGAGCTTTTACGCTAGCACAAAACCTCAAAAACAACTGGTCTAACAAGCTTGCAGTGCCTGTTTCTGTTCTTTTATGTTTATTGGCAGTACCCTTTCTTATGGGTTATCAAAACTGGGATGATCATGATCGCTCGGAACGATACACTGCTCAATCCATTTCAAAATCATATTTAACCTCAATACAAGAAGATAAAGGTGCTATTATTTTTACCATTGGAGATAACGACACTTTTGCACTCTGGTATGCTCAAGACATTGAAGAATTCCGTAGAGATGTCCGACCAATAAACACTTCTTTGATTGCTACCGATTGGTACATCGATCAAATGAAACGCAAGACATACAACAGTGAGGCGATTTCAATTCAACTGGAACATGCTCAATATGCTTATGGAGTTCGAGATTACATTAAACACGAATCAATTATTGACAGCGTTCGCTGGGACATAAAAGACTTTATGAATTGGGTTTCTAGTGACGATCCAAGAAATAAATTCAAAAGAATAATTCAAAAGTCTGGAGTTGATCCAGAGCTTTACCCAGTTAGTACTCAAGAAATGATCTTTTATCCAACTAACAAAATTAGGGTAAATGTTAATTTAGAAAATGTAATTGAAAGCGGATTAGTCAAGGAAAAGGATCGCGATTTAATCGTTCCCTATATCGATATTGATTTACCTCGAAATGGTTTGTACAAGAATCAGTTGATTATGCTCGATATTTTGGCAAATAACGATTGGAAGCGACCCATCTATTTTACGGGAGGAAGTTTTGATGATTCGGAGTATTTATGGATGAAAAATTATCTACAACTCGAAGGATTAGTTTATAAGTTGGTTCCAATCAAAACTCAAAAAAATAAAAATAACCCTTATCTAATGGGACGGATTGATGCTGACTTGATGTACGAGATTGTTAAAAAGTGGGAATGGGGAAATTCTGATAGCCCAGAAATTTATCATGATCCCGAAACAAGAAAAAACAGCATTTCGTACAGAAGTAATATGGCACGTTTGGCTGAAGCCCTTATCGATGAGGGGAAAACTGATAAAGCAAAGGAAATCATTGATCTAAACTTAGAGAAAATGCCTGTTGATTATTTCGGATACTATAGCCTTTTGACTCCTTTCATTGAGGGATATTACCGAATCAACGAGCAAGAGGAATCACGTAAACTTTTTGATAAAATTGCTGAAAAACATCAAGATGAGTTGGAGTATTTTGACAGCCTCTCTCTAAACCTTCAATATGAACTCGGTGAAGATGTTTTAACTGAAATTGAGCGCTATCGTGCCTTGATTGAGGTCGTTATTGATAATAAAGATAAGGAGTTTATTAGTTCTAAGATTACAGAATTTCAACGCCATTCGGCTCCTTTTGAATTTCTTTATGGTAGCTATGATTACTTTACAAGCCAAGAGGATTTTGTGGAAGGCTTTTACATTGGTGGCAATCCAGCAGCAGCTCGTTTATTGATAGATAATATTTCTGCGGTCTATGAAAAACGACTAACCAAACTAAGTGATATTTCTCCTGAAGAACAAGAATATTACGAAGAAATCATTATGGATGAGGTCAATGGATACAGAAAGTTAATGCTTTTTGTGAGTCTTTATGATGATGATGTTTATCGTGATAAAATGGAAAAACGTATTTTCAGAGCTATTGAGCCTCTTGAAATCTTTAATCGCTTATTTGATAACGCAACAAAAGAATAGCTAATCGGCTACATAGTCATTCATCAAACTGATTAGAGTATTTGCATTTTGTTCACCACTTTGTCTCCAAACCATTTCGCCTCCCTTATAAATCATAAGGGTTGGAATGGCTTTAACACGAAGCGCCACTGTTAACTTGGTGTTTTTAGTAGTTTCAATTTTAATTACTTTTCCTTGATCACCAATCGCAGCAGCAACGTCTCTTAGAGAAGGATGAAATTCGTCTGAAGGTTCAGCATCCTCTTGAAAAAAAACGAGAAGAATTGGAACTTTGTCTTCAATTAATTCGCCAAATTTGGACACGCTTATTAGTGTTTAAGGTTTTTACAAATTTAAGTTTTTTTTATTAAATCACTTTATCAGAGCATTTTAAGGTAATAACCGTTATTTCTGGCCAGATTCCAACTCTTCCGGGATAAGCCAAAAATCCAAAACCACGGTTGACATTAAGGTATTGTTTTGCTTGATGGTAAACTCCTGCCCATTGTTTGTAGCGCCATTTTACTGGACTCCACTTAAACCAGCCTGGAATTTCTATGCCAAATTGCATACCGTGTGTATGTCCGCTTAAAGTAAGTTCAAAAGGATAAGGGTGATCAATTACCTGTGCCTCCCAATGAGAGGGGTCGTGAGACATCAAAATCTTAAAATCATCAAAATCGACTTCAGAAATCGCTAGATTTATGTCTCCAGCCTTCTTAAAGCCCCCTTTACCCCAATTTTCAACTCCTATCAGGGCAATTCGCTTTCCTTCTTTTTCTATGAATTGAGCTTGATTCAATAAAACTTGAAAACCCATTTTTTGTTGAGCTTCGATTAAATCTGTGAGGTTTTGTTTTTTTGCATCATCAGACCCCCATTGAACATAGTCACCATAGTCATGATTACCCAAAACAGAAAACTTTCCTTGTGGTGCTTCCAGAGAGCCAAGGATGTCCATCCAAGGGTAAACTTCACTGGCCTTATTATTAACCATATCTCCTGTGAACAAGATAACATCAGATTTTTGTTGATTGACTAGATCAATTCCATAAGACACTTTTTCTATATTATCAAAACTACCGCTATGGATATCCGAAATTTGGGTGATTGTAAACCCATCAAACTCTTTAGGCAGGTTGTCAAATTCAAGAGTGTAGTTCAACACTTTGTAATTATACTTTCCCTTGTACATTCCATACAACAAGGAAACTAGAGGGACAGCTGCAATCCCCAGGGCAAGTTGTGAAATGAATTTTCTTCGATCTGGAAAATAAGAATTTACATTACTTTGATTAAAAAAGCGATAAATCGCCTGGGGAATCCTTACAATATCTTCAAAAATCAAGAAAAAGATCAAAAAGGTTTGAAACACAAAAAGGGAAAGAAATAAACCCAATGCCAGGCTTATTTGATGATTGAATCCTTCATCACGGTTAAAAGAAATACTTTGATAAGCAAAATTTGACATCACCAAAACGACAAAAATCCAATACAAAGTTAGGAGACTTCGCTGTTGGGTTAAGGTTTTGATCGCTTGAAAAGCATAAGTTCCGTATAAAGAGAAAAAAAGAATAAGGATAATCCAGCGTAACATAAAATAGTTGAAATTTGAGGTTATTTGATTTTTTGAGAAAGTTCCATAGCTCTTCCATCTGAAAGGCTAGCAACGTAACAAGTAGCGTTAAGTAGCGTTTCGTAAAAGCTTTTGGAAACAAAAGGGGTCCCTGCGGGGACCAATCGAAGAATAAGCTGGTCATAGGCATTGGCTTTCCCTTTGAATTCGTGAACTGCTGCCGTAGTGTATGCTTCGAGCAGAGTGGTAATTACTTTATAGCCTACAATTTCTTTTTGAAGTACCTCTGGAGATTGATATACTTTTTCTACACTCAAAGAAATAATATCATCAATCTGAGCTTCGTGTTTACTTTTGTCTAATAAAGCATGTGGGAAAGTTCCCTTCAAAATAGCTTCTTCATTTTTTATAAAGATGGCTACCGATTCATTTATAAGCCTGTTAATAGCCAAAGCTCTGAGATAACTCATACGCTGGGGTTTATGTTTTAGAGAAGCATAAGTTTTTTTATCAATCGAATCTTTGACCAGATTAATAAGATACTCCAATGCGTAGGATTCCGAAATCCATCCCAGATTAATTCCATCTTCAAAGTCTATTATAGTGTAACAAATATCATCTGCTGCTTCAACTAAATAAGCCAAGGGATGTCGATGATAAGTAGAAGTACCTTTTTGTAGCCCCAAATCTTTGGCAAGGATACTAAAATCAGAAGCTTGAGTTTGGTAAAATCCAAATTTTTTATCTGCTACGTGTTTTGTTGGTTTATGAGGCAACGAGGCTTTAGGGTATTTCATGTATGCCCCTAGGGTAGCTGCACTGAGTCGCAAACCTCCTGGGGCACCCTCTATTGATTGGCATAAGATTTTAAAACCATTTGCGTTTCCTTCAAATTTACATAAGTCTTCATATTCTAGCGGACTCAACTCACTTTTATAGGCTGCTCCAAGTCCAGAGGAAAAGAAATGACCGATAGCTTTTTCACCACTATGACCAAAAGGTGGATTTCCAATATCATGTGCCAATGCTGCTGCCGCAACAATTGCTCCAAAATCATTAGATTGATAACCGTGAATTTGAGATAAATGGGGGTGTTTCTCTAAAATAGCTTTTCCAGCTAACCTACCGATGCTCCGAGCAACAACAGAAACTTCTAAACTATGAGTAAGTCGAGTGTGAACAAAATCTGTTTTTGAAAACGGTATTACCTGGGTTTTGTCCTGTAAACTCCTAAATGCAGCAGAAAAAACAATTCTATCGTAGTCAACCTCAAAACCCAAACGGGTTTCATCTTGTTCGTTTCTCAATCTTTTGGTTTTGTCTCCATGGCGCTGTAAGGATAAAAGCTGCTCCCAGTTCATACGTAATTTTTAAGTAAAAATAAGAAGTTTTTGAAGAGTAAACTATCTATGTTAAATCATAGTTAAGTAAATCTATTGTTATTTCACATTGGGTTAATATTTAGTGAACTTCATTTAACTTTTAAGTAAAATCACAGGATAGTTGATGACATAAATTTGCTTCATAATTAAAAACAAAAAAATGAAGACCTATCCAAACCTTAATTTCTATTTACTATCAGCTATGTTCGTATTGGTTCTTGGATCTTGTACCAAAGACCCTGAAACACTAATTGAAACCGTTTTAGTTACCGAAACGGTAACCGTAACTACAACTATTCCAACAGCAACTCCAACTTCTGAAAAAGTTGGGTCAGGAGGTATTAGTTTTATTGATGATTCTCAGACATGGACAAATGATCGCATTTGGATTATGGATGGAAAAATTGTTGTAAGATCCGGAGGAACCTTAAACATTGAATCGGGTACTATTATTAAATCTCAAAATGGTCAGGGGGTTGATGCAACTGCTCTAGTAATAGCTCCTGGTGGAACAATCAATGCAGCTGGAACCAGTGATGCACCAGTTATCTTTGCTGATATCGATGACAATATTGATTATGGAGACGGTATTGTTAGCCCAAACCGTGTCCCAACAGATACAGGATTAACTTATGAGATTGTAAATAAAAATACAGAAATGGGACTTTTCTACAATGTTCAAGGAAAAACATTAGAGGTCGTTGGTGTTGGAAATATTCCCGATGTGTATACAGACCCTTTCAATAATTTAAATTTTACTTTCAATAAAAAAATCGGTGCAAAAGAAAATCAAACCATAACTTTTGGAGTCAGAAATATACTAAACGATACAAAACAAAGCTATTACGACTATTATGGTGAGGAACAACAAAAATTTTCCTTTTTCAAAGTTGGAAGAACATTTAGCTTGGGATACAGTATTAAATTTTTAAAATTTTGAATAATTAAAAAGATAACAATTACATAACATTCGAACTGTGTTGAGGTTTTGTTAATTTATAAATTTGAAAAAACTACCAAATGCAATTATTTAAAATTTACACAACTGTTGTCATCTCAATATTATTTATTAGTATGATTAACGGACAAGAAGTCAGTGCCCCAAAATTTGGAAAAGGCCTTATCAATATCGCAGGAAAAGACAGTACCTTTTCGATGAATTTCAGTGCACGCATGCAATATCTAACCTCTTCAACTTGGACCGAAGCAGACGATTCTTTCGGAAGTCCTGAGTCCAATTTTTTGATTCGACGGTCGCGATTAAAGTTCAAAGGATTTGCTTACAATCAAAAACTTACTTACAATATCGAATTGGGGTTATCTAATCGAGATATTTCGGGAGCTTCAGAATTTACGAGTAATGCTCCGCGCTACATTCTTAATGCTTTCATTCGTTGGAATTTTTACAAAAATTTTACGCTTCAAGCAGGTCAAGGTAAATTACCTGGAAATATCGAACGTGTTATTTCTTCTGGTAACTTAGCCTTGGTTGATCGTTCTTTGTTGAACAGCAAATTCAATATTGATCGTGATTTAGGAGTTCAACTTCGGCATCATTTTACACTTGCTGGGAACTTTATTGTAAAAGAAAGGTTCGCTATCTCACAAGGAGAAGGACGAAACGTTACAAAAGGGAATTTGGGCGGACATCAATACACTTCGCGAGTTGAGTTTTTACCTTTTGGGAACTTTACAAAAAAGGGAGATTACAGTGGAGCGGATCTATTGCGAGAACAAACTCCAAAACTCATGGTAGGTATTGTTTATGATCAAAATACTAATGCAGTAAAAACAAGAAGCAATATGGGTAGTTACATAACAACGAGTGAGGGTTTTTATCAAACAGATATTAATACCTTATTTATTGATACTCATTTCAAGTATCGTGGTTTTTCAATTATGGGAGAATATGCTGACCGAAAAGCAGATGATCCAATCGCAAAAAATGAAGATGGAACCTTAACAGGAGATGTTGTCAATGTAGGAAAAGCTATTAACCTTCAAATGGGATATGTTTTACCTTCAAATATCGCAATTACTGGACGTTACACCAACGTGAAATTCGATAAAATTGTTTCCTCAAAAAATGACATTACCCAATACACCTTTGGGGTATCAAAATACGTAGCAAAACATAAACTGAAAATACAAACCGATGCCACTTATGAAAATACGGTTGCCTCAAACAATAAAATTATTTATCGATTACAATTCGATATTCACTTCTAAAATTTATAACTATGGATAATATTTATGTGATACTTGTTGCAGTCTTGGCAATCTTAGCCATTGGAGACTTGATTGTTGGAGTAAGTAACGATGCAGTTAATTTTCTGAATTCAGCTGTTGGCTCCAAAGCAATCTCCTTCAAAACAATTATGATTCTTGCCAGTCTTGGAGTAGCCTGTGGTGCTTTATTTTCAAGTGGTCTCATGGAAGTTGCTCGAAAGGGTATTTTCAATCCAGGAGAATTTTACTTTGATGAAATTATTTTGATTTTTACGGCTGTAATGCTTACCGATATTTTACTCCTCGATTTTTTTAATACACTGGGGATGCCAACATCTACAACAGTCTCGATTGTATTTACTTTATTAGGAGCTGCAGTATTTATGGCCATCATAAAGATTAGTCAAGGTTCAGGTGATTTTGGTGATATCGTTAATTACATCAACACCAAAAAAGCAACACAAATCATTTTTGGTATTCTGCTCTCAGTAATAGTTGCCCTGACCATAGGAGCAATAGTTCAGTGGTTTTCAAGGCTGTTTTTGACTTATGAATTCGAAAAGAAAGCCATGTGGGTAAGTGCTCTTTTTGGAGGTATTGCTCTTTCAGCAATTACATATTTCATCTTAATGAAAGGTATTAAAGGAACCCCCTATGTAAGTTTGAAATTTGACCTTATTGGTGGGATGAAAATTAAAGATTTTCTAGAAACCGAGGTATTGAAAGTATCCATCATAAACTTCTTATTTTGGTTTGGTATTTCCTTTTTGGCTATCAAAGTTTTAAAGGCAAATATTTACAAAATCATCATCGGCACAGGAACATTTGGTTTAGCCTTGGCCTTTGCTGGAAATGACCTTGTAAACTTTATTGGTGTTCCTATTGCTGCATATCAATCCTATGAGGCTTGGGCCGCTTCTGGAGCAGTTGCTTCAGAATTCAGCATGGGAGTTTTATCTTCTAAAGTTCCCACTCCTCCGATATTACTAATCTTATCGGGAGGCATTATGGTTGTTACCCTATGGTTGTCTACCAAGGCAAAAAAAGTAATGAAAACGGAGCTAGACCTCTCCGATCAAAACACCATTAAAGAACGTTTCCAACCCAACTTATTATCCAAAGGAATCGTGAAAATATCTCAAGTCTTGGGTAACGGTTTCAACAAAATTTTATCCGCAACAGTTGTAAGTTCGATAGACAAACAGTTTACAAATACCAATATTGCATTAAAAAATCAAAACGATAAAGATGCACCATCCTTTGACATGTTGAGGGCATCAATAAATTTAGTCGTCGCTTCCATCCTGATTTCAATAGCAACTTCTTACAAACTTCCTCTATCTACGACTTATGTAACCTTTATGGTAGCAATGGGAACTTCGCTTGCCGATCGAGCTTGGAAAAGAGATAGTGCCGTTTATCGCGTTGCTGGAGTATTAAATGTAATTGGAGGGTGGTTTTTAACTGCAATCACTGCCTTTTTAGTTTCTGGAGTTATCGTTACGCTAATCTACTTGGGTGGGGCTCAGGCAATTGCTGTGATTTTATTCATAATTCTAATAATTATTGGGAAAAACTACCTAAAACACAAAAATGAAAACGCTGACTTAATTGACCTCGATAGTTTAGTAAAATATGAAAGTAAGTCCATCAAAGGGGTTATGGAAGAAAGCACCAAAAACATAATCAAAGTTTTCAAACGTATTGATAAAATTTATACCTCTCTTGCGTCAGGTCTATCTAAACACGACAAATCAGAACTTAAAAAAGCAAAGAAAAACATCAATCGTTTGTCTAATGATATTGATGAATTAAGAGAAAACGTTTTTTACTTCATCAAAAACTTAGAAGAATCGAGTTTGTCGGCAAGCAACTTTTATATTGTAATTCTTAGCCTTATGAATGACCTTGCAGATGATCTAGAATATATTGTAAAGAAAAGTTACAAGCATGTCAATAATGATCATTCAAAATTTAAATTGAGTCAAGTCCGAGACCTTCAAGAAGTTCATGAAATTTCTAAATCAACTTTTCAAAATGCAATGGAGACTTTTCGAAACAATTCCACTGTCGAGTTGATATCAATTCTAAATAGAAAAGATGAAGTAATGAGTGTTTTAGATCAGAAAATCAATGCTCAAATTAAACGAACTCGTAATGAAGAAACGAGTCCAAAAAACACCCTACTTTATTTTAATATACTATTAAAAACAAAGGAGTTGTATTCAAACAAATTAAATATTATTAAGTTGTTTTTAGATAACACAAGAAAAACAGAATCGTAGTTTATTCAATCCCCAACAAAAAACTCCTTGTTTAATTCACAAGGAGTTTTATTGTTAATTATTGGGTTTTGGTTAACGTTGCTTAACAACCTTAGTTTGTTCTTGCCAAGTAACTTTTTTTAAAAATTTGTTTGATTTGAAATCAACTTGAGTGAGACCGCCAGTTTGATCCCAAAATAGCCATGTCCCATCACGTTTACCTTTGTTGTAATTTGCTATGGAAATCTTTTCTCCTTCAGATGAATAACTAACCCATTTTCCATGAAGCTTATTATTCTTTAAATATCCTTCTTGAGCTATTTTACCATTATTATGGTATTCGGTTACCTTCATAACATTACCTTCTTTTACAAAAAGCTTTTCAGTTTTTAACTCATTAGTTTCTTGAGCATAAGAACTAAATCCAAATAATAATATATATAGAATAAATGGGAATTTCATGAGCATTTATTTTATAATTAATGCCTAAAATTAACTATTAAATAACATTTATGCAGGTTTTGTTAACATTAAGGTAACATTAGGGTTTTATCACAAAAAAAACTCCATCGTAAAATGGAGTTCAATTATTTGGTTATTATATATTTAAGACCCGCACATGAGGCAGTCATCTCCTTCATTTTCTTTGGATTGTTCCAACATTGATTTAAGTTCAGTTGGAGTTAAAGGTTCAACTGGAACAGCTGCCGCAGTGGGTTTACCCTTCGGTTTTGTTGATGCTGCTTTAGAGCTGTCGTCAGCACTAATCCCTTTGGCTGCAACAAATGCTGGTTCTTCTTTCTTCTCTTCTCTATCTAATGTAAATTTGATTGCATCTACTGCAGACTTAGTCCTCAGATAGTACATTCCTGTTTTTAATCCTGACTTCCATGCATAGAAATGCATTGAGGTCAATTTAGCCATCGTTGCTCCTTCCATGAAAAGATTTAAAGATTGTGATTGGTCAATAAAGTAACCTCGTTGACGTGACATATCAATAATGTCTTTCATACTCATTTCCCAAACCGTCTTGTACAATTCTTTGATGTCTTCAGGGATCCCTTTGATGTTTTGAATGGATCCATTAGCACGCATCAGTTCTTG
Source organism: uncultured Flavobacteriales bacterium (assembly GCA_913020155.1). Lineage (GTDB taxonomy): Bacteria > Bacteroidota > Bacteroidia > Flavobacteriales > Flavobacteriaceae > Arcticimaribacter. Next base: position 59,379 of record CAJWBA010000006.1, on the reverse strand, counting down.
TTTCATATTCTCAGTCCAAAGACCTAAATCAACAAGATCTTCTAGTAGGTGTTTATTTACAACAATGAATTCTCCTGAGAGCACACGACGAGTGTATATGTTGGAAGTGTATGGCTCAAAACACTCATTATTTCCTAGAATTTGAGAGGTAGATGCTGTTGGCATTGGAGCTACCAACAAAGAGTTACGAACACCGTGTTTTTTCACTTTTTTTCTTAAACTAGCCCAATCCCAACGGCCGCTAAGTTCCTCGTCTTTGATTCCCCACATGTTGTGTTGGAATTCTCCCTTAGACATCGGTGAACCTTTGTAAGATTTGTAAGGACCGTCTTTTTCTGCTTCTTCCATTGAAGCAGTCACAGCGGCAAAATAAAGCGTTTCAAAAATTTCCTGATTCATTTGTTTTGCCTTTTCGGAGGTAAAAGGTAAACGCAATTGGATAAATGCATCTGCAAGACCTTGAACTCCTAGTCCAACTGGACGGTGACGCATATTTGAATTTTCAGCTTCCGGAACTGGGTAATAATTGCGATCTATTACTCTGTTTAGATTAACCGTTACTTGCTTAGTTACCCGAAATAACTCATCGTGGTCAAAGGCACCATTAGTTACAAACATGGGTAGAGCTATTGATGCTAAATTACAAACGGCAACCTCGTCTGGAGCAGTATATTCGATGATTTCGGTACATAAGTTTGAAGATCGAATTGTTCCTAAATTCTTCTGATTAGACTTCCTGTTAGCGGCATCTTTGTAAAGCATGTAAGGAGTACCTGTTTCTATTTGAGATTCTAGAATTTTCTCCCATAATTCCCTTGCTCGAATTGTTTTTCTTCCTTTCCCTGCTTCTTCGTATTTTAAATAAAGTTCATCAAATTGATCGCTGTGATGATTGAAAAGATCTGGACATTCGTTTGGACACATAAGCGTCCAAGTACTGTCTTGCTCCACGCGCTTCATAAATAAGTCAGGAACCCACATAGCAAAAAACAAGTCTCGTGCACGCATTTCTTCTTTTCCGTGATTTTTCTTTAAATCTAAAAAATCGAAAATATCAGCATGCCATGGTTCAATGTAGATTGCAAATGATCCTTTGCGTTTCCCACCCCCTTGATCTACATAACGGGCAGTATCATTGAATACCCTGAGCATCGGTACAATACCATTTGAGGTACCATTTGTCCCAGCGATATATGATCCAGTTGCGCGAACGTTGTGAATAGATAGACCAATACCCCCTGCAGACTGGGAAATTTTAGCAGTTTGCTTCAGGGTGTCATATATTCCATCAATACTATCGTCTTTCATGGTTAATAAAAAACAAGATGACATTTGTGGTTTAGGTGTACCGGAATTAAAAAGTGTTGGGGTTGCATGCGTAAAGAAACGCTTAGACATCATTTCATAAGTTTCGATGGCTGCATCCAAATCATCAATGTGAATCCCAATAGAAACTCTCATTAACATATGCTGTGGACGTTCGGCAATAACTCCATTTAATTTAAGAAGATAAGAACGCTCTAAAGTTTTAAACCCAAAGAAATCATATCCAAAATCGCGGTTGTAGATAATGCTTGAATCGAGTTTTTCAGCGTTATCCTGAATCACCTTGTAAACCTCATCGGATAATAAAGGTGCTTTTTTTTCTGTTCTAGGGTTTACATATTCGTATAAGTCTTTCATCGTTTCGGAAAACGATTTTTTGGTGTTTTTGTGTAAGTTAGAAACGGAAATACGTGCCGCGAGTTTCGCATAGTCAGGGTGCGTTGTTGTCATTGTAGCTGCAATTTCTGAAGCTAAATTATCTAATTCCGAGGTTGTAACTCCGTCGTAAAGTCCTTCAATTACCCGCATAGCTACTCGAACTGGATCAACTAAGGGATTCAATTCATAACACAGTTTCTTCACCCTAGCAGTGATTTTATCGAACATTATGGGCTCACGGTGCCCGTCTCTTTTGACTACATACATGATTTACTTGCGATTTAATTTTATCTAAAAGGGTCTACAAAGACCTTTAATCAGGTTGTTTGGTTTTGGGGTTGAGGCATAAAAATTAAGCAGGATCAACTGAATTATTAGAAATCAGCATCAAAACTGATCTTAGCTTCTTGATCCTCTTGGTTGAGCACTCCTGCTTTTTGATATTCTGACACTCGTTTTTCAAAGAAATTTGTTTTTCCCTGAAGTGATATCATATCCATAAAATCGAATGGATTGGTTACATTAAATTGCTTATCACAGTTCAACTCTTGTAACAAACGATCGGTTACAAACTCAAGATACTGCGTCATCAATTTCGCATTCATTCCAATAAGACTTACTGGAAGAGATTCTGTAACAAATTCTCTTTCGATATTGAGTGCATCAATGATAATTTCTTCAATACGCTCTTTGGAAACTTTATTAACCAAATGGTTATTATGCAGATGAACGGCAAAATCACAATGGACTCCCTCATCTCTAGAAATTAACTCATTTGAAAAAGTAAGCCCAGGCATTAGACCTCTCTTCTTCAACCAATAAATAGAACAAAATGCTCCTGAAAAGAAAATCCCTTCAACAGCAGCAAATGCTATTAAACGTTCAGCAAATGAATCCGACTCAATCCATTTGAGTGCCCATTTGGCTTTCTTCTGAATGGCTGGAAAAACATCAATCGCTTGAAACAATTGACTTTTCTCTTGCTCATCTTTAACATATGTATCGATCAACAAAGAATAGGTTTCCGAATGAATATTCTCCATCATGATTTGAAAACCATAGAAAAACTTAGCTTCTGAGTATTGAACTTCATTGACAAAATTTTCAGCTAAATTTTCATTTACTATCCCATCAGAAGCAGCAAAAAAGGCTAAAATATGTTTGATAAAGTACTTTTCATCCTTATTTAACTTAGTCTCCCAATCCGTTAAATCTTGGTGTAAATCAATTTCTTCTGCAGTCCAAAAACTAGCTTCCATCTTCTTATACCATTCCCAAATATCATGATGTTCAATTGGAAAGATTACAAATCTGTTTTTGTTTTCTTGAAGGATTGGTTCTACTGCTTTTGTCATGTCGTTGTAAATAAATTTGTGTTCTTTTTTTTTGTCTATTACAAAGATTGAAAATTGTTGTGATAAATGAAAGTCATAATTATTCACAATGCAGGCTAGTTTTTAACAAAAAACACCAAAAAGGGTGAAAAAAACAAAACTGCAATTTATTTAAACATCTGTTTTACAATTGTTTGAAAATAAATTAAGAGGTTAACCCCTGTAAACACTGAATTATCAAGAAAAGTGATTTTGAGCAACTCGATCCAATTCATCGTACCAATCTTTTCCAAATTTTCTAATGAGTGCTTCTTTGACAAATTTATAAATCGGAACTTTCAGCTGAGCACCCAAAGAACATGCTGTCTCACAAATTTGCCATTGATGGTAATTAACTGCACTGAACTCGTCGTATTTTTGAACTCTTACAGGATACAAATGACAGGATGCTGGTTTTTTCCAATCCAGCTTTCCATCTTTATGTGCATTTTCAATCCCACATTGTGCAACTCCTTGATCTGTAAAAACAGTGTAAGCACACTCTTCACCATTTACTAGAGGGGTTTCCCATTCTCCTTGAAAACGTTCAATGAATTTTCCTTGATCTTTTATTGCTGCTTTTCCTTTTGAATTTAAGTAAGGTTCTATCGCATCAAAATTATCTTCAAGAATTTGAAGTTCTTTTTTTTCTAAAGGTGCGCCCGCCTCACCATGGACACAACAAGCTCCTTTGCATTGAGAGATATTACACACAAAATCACAATCCAATAAGTCTTCAGAGACCAATGTTTTACCTATTTGTAGCATCGTTCAAAGATACAACGGTTATTACCAAAAAGAAGCTTGTTAAAACCTAAAAATAATAAATAAAAAAAGTAATTTCGCAAAAAAAAAATGAGCATTAACGCTAAAGAAATTTTTACTGCAGGAATGATTCTTTTTGCAGTGATTGATATCATTGGAAACATTCCTATTATCATATCTCTTCGGAAAAAAGTGGGTCACATCCAATCCGGTAAAGCCTCAATTGTTTCTTGTATAATAATGATTGGATTTTTATTTTTGGGCGAAGAAATTTTGAACCTCATCGGCATCGACATCAATTCCTTTGCAGTTGCTGGTGCATTTATCATATTTTTTATGGCAATTGAAATGGTTCTTGGAATTAACCTCTACAAGGATGATGCTCCAGAAACAGCGTCAATTGTACCTTTAGCTTTTCCAATGATTGCTGGTGCAGGAACAATGACCTCTTTACTTTCTCTTCGAGCTGAATTTGAGGTCATCAATATCATTATTGCAATTGTTGTTAACATTGTCATCGTTTATGTTATTTTAAAATCTTCAAAAAGAATAGAATCTATTTTAGGGCCTTATGGAATCAGTATCATTCGCAAAATTTTTGGAGTAATTCTATTGGCTATTTCAGTAAAGCTATTCACCACTAACATAAGTCAAATCATTTAATGCAATTCACTTTTCATTTATCCTTTATATTGCTAAATTTGTTTGTTTACAATCTTTAAATTTTTTAACTCTAACTTATTATGAAGATTTTTATTCAAGTAATGATGGTTTTAGCTCTTGGAATGGCTGTTTTTAATACTACTAAAATAGATTTTGAAGCACCACTAAAAGGAGACAGCAGCATAGCTTTGATAGGAGTTATGGCTTCCGCTTGTGCTTTTTTACTTTTATTAATTTTATTATTATCTAAAAAAATAGCAGCTAAGGTCAACAAAAAATAGCCTTAATCTAAAGGTTTTTGTTTTAATAGTTCTTTTGTCTTAGCAATGAACTCATCTTGGCTATGAACAATCTCCAAAAAAGCTTCTTGATTGAAAAGTTGTAATGCCATATATGACTTAATCGAGTTTAAAATCAAACTTTCGTTTTTCATATTAACTGGAACCCCTTGTTGCTCAAAATAAATCTCCAAATTTTCTAGAAGGAGTTTTTTGTTGGAGATGGGCTTTTGAATTAAATCTTTTTTCGATTTAAAATTGTAATATAAACGGTTTTTATCCAACTCCAAAAAAACAAAGTGGTTCACAAGATTCGAACGAATAATGTAATTATCCCACTCTTGATCTAAATTTAATGTCCCTGGGACATACTCATCGGGAATTATCCCTCCTCCTCCATAGACCACTCTTCCTTTTGGGGTTGTGAATTTCAAAGAGTCGTTTATTGGTAAGCTGTCTCTGGTTTGAATTTCCCCGGTTTCGTGTCGTTTATCTATTTCGTCATAATAGGCTTCTTTCCCATCGTTAAAGGGCCGTTGAATGGAGCGTCCTGTTGGTGTGTAATATCGTGCTGTTGTCAACCGAATAGCGTCTCCAGAACCTAAAGGTATCTGTTGTTGAACCAAACCTTTGCCAAAAGAGCGGCGTCCAACAATCCGTGCCCTATCATTGTCTTGCAATGCTCCAGCAACTACTTCACTGGCTGAGGCAGACTGATCATTTATCAACACATAAACCTGCCCTTCTTCAAAAAGACCTCCTTCGGTAGCTAGAGAAGATTCTCTCTTTCCTTGATTACTTTGTGTAATAATAATTGTTTTGCCTTTAGAAAGAAAGGAATCAGATATTTCTTTTGCAACATGCAAGTACCCGCCTGGGTTGTCTCTAAGATCGAGAACCAGTTTTTTTGCTCCTTTTAGTTTTAATTTACTTAATGTTTTTCTAAACTCTATACCAGAGGTCTCAGCAAATCTATTAAGTTGAATGTAACCAACTCCATCTGTCAAGAGATATCCATAAACCGATGGGATTGGAACTTCTCCTCTTTCTACATCAAAGTTTAGGTATTCTTTTGTCTGCTTTCTGTAAATTTTTAACTGAACTACCGTTTTTGGTTTTCCTTTTAATATTTTTATGATTGATGCACTGCTTCTGTTTTTTCCAAATAAGGTGTCTTGATCTACAATTAAAATTCGATCTCCTGGAAGAATCCCAACAGCTTTACTGGGGCCTTTCTCCAAAACTCGTACTACACTTACGGTGTCTTGCTCCATGAAAAAACTAACCCCAATGCCAACAAAAGCTCCTTGCATCTCCTCACTGATCTTTTGCATTTCTTCCTTAGGAATATAAACTGAATGTGGATCCAGTTGACTGATTGAATTATCAATTATTGTATTTACCAAGCTGTCTATATCGATTTCATCAACATAGTTTGTCTCGATAAATTGGATGAATCGTTTTAATTTTTGGCTGCTGCTAATTTCAAAACTTGTAGCGTTAAAAATCAGTTGTTGATTACTCCCTATGGTAAAACCTAAAAAAAGAGAAAGAAATACTATTACCAAAAGATGTAGGTTGTTGTTTTTCATAGAGGAGGGGTATTATGGAAGATGGGACAATTTAATTCCTGCTTTTTCTAAAAAGTTCAATCCAGAAGTATCTTTATATGCTGTGGCATAGACTACTCGTTTGATACCTGCTTGATGAATTAATTTTGAACATTCTTTACATGGAGATAAGGTTATGTAAAGTGTAGCTCCATTACACGACTGGGTTGATGCAGCTACTTTTAGTATAGCATTGGCTTCAGCATGAAGAACATACCATTTCGTGTAATGATTGTCGTCCTCACAAACATTCTCAAAACCTGAAGGGGTGCCATTGTATCCATCCGAAATTATCATACGGTCTTTAACAATCAAAGCGCCAACTTTTTTACGTTCACAATATGAAAGTTGTCCCCAGATTTCGGCCATTTTTAAATAGGCCCGATCGTATTTTATTTGTTTATCCATTCTTTGCTAATATACTTGAAATATAATGCTATTAAAAAATCATTAAGCCTTATTTAAATTCCAAAAAACAGAGTCTTTTAGTTATTTTTGATGAACGATTTAAGAAACATACTTTTTATATTGAACCAAAAAGCTAATAATCCACTCATTTGTTTTTTGGGTCTTTTCCCTTTTCCAAGTCTATGGATTTGTAATTCATACCAAGATAATTCAATACCTCCCATTTTGTCAATTATTTTAATTCCTAATGTTGGAAGGGGAGTTACGAAACCTTCTATCTTTTTTGAAAAAATATCTTGAGCTAATTCAGGATACAAACAAAAGGGTCTAGCCAATCCGACAATATCTAAATTACCATCGACCAATGCTTTTTCCATAACGGTTACCGTTCGAAAACCTCCGGTAAGCATTAAGGGTTTGGTTGTTATTTTTCTTGCTTTCTCAATATAATCTAAAAAATATGCCTCACGTTCTTGGGTGGTTTTTTTTTGTTTATACCCTACCATAGCTGGTTTTTCGTAGGTTCCTCCAGAAATTTCAAGCATATCGATTCCCTCTTTAGACAAAATGCGGATCACTTCCATAGACTCTTCTTCTGTAAAACCACCACGCTGAAAATCTGCGGAATTAATTTTAATCCCAATGGGGTACTCTTTTCCCACTTGAGCCCTTATTTCTCGGTAAATCTCAATTACAAAACGCATGCGATTTTCTAGAGTTCCACCCCATTTATCTTTCCTTGTATTGCTCAGAGGGGATAAAAATTGACTAACTAAATAACCGTGTGCACCGTGAATTTGACAGCCTGTAAAACCTGCATCTTGCATTATTTTAGCTGTATTACCAAAGCGTATGATTATGTCCCATATGGCATCTTCGCTCAATGGGGTTGGTTTTTTGAACATCCCAGAAGCAGCTCCCATTTTTAAAGAAACGGCAGATGGAGCAACGACCTTTCGGTTAATTGCTGCAAAAGCTTGACGTCCTGGATGATTCAATTGTGGCCAAATATGAGTGCCTGTTCCTTCACAAGACTTTGCCCAATCTTGCAATAATTTAAAATTTGATCTGTCTTCAACAACTACATTTCGAGGTTCTCCCAAAGCTCTAGAATCGATCATTACATTTCCTGTAATGAGTAATCCGGATCCACCTTTTGACCAAACTTCATATGCTTTTATTAGATTTCTAGTAGGTGCATTTTGTAGCGTCCCCATATTCTCACTCATCGCTGATTTTGCAATTCTATTTTGTAAAATAGTTCCGTTAGGAAGTTTAATAGAAGACACTAATAGTTTCATGAAATATAGTTTTTTAATGCCGAAGAAGATACAAACTTATCTTTTACCCAGCTGCCAGAGAATCATTTTAGCAAATGACTAAAATGGGCTAGATTTTATCATCATTGTCAAAGCTTGCGAGAGTATCATTGCACCAACAACCAACCTCCACTTCGAACTTGGAATTTTTAAAATTCTCGTAACTAAAAAATTAACCAACAATAAACCCAACACGATACAAACCTGAATAGCCTCTAAACCCAAAGCAAAGGAAAGTAATTCAATCAATGCTTCGTCTTTTGAAACAATCAGCGAAAAATAACGTCCAAATCCCAAACCATGAATGAGTCCAAAAATGAGGGTTACCAAAGATGGAAATAAGATTTTAAAATTAGATGTTTTATTGATTATTAATAGAATGCAACTTAGAGCAATGGTCAATGGAATTAAAAATTCAATCCACACAGCTGAAAGTATTATTTCAAAATAATAATTTCCAAAAAGAGAAAGGGTATGACCTAATGTAAAAAGGGAAACCCACCACAAGAGTTTTTTAAAATCATTGAAACTAAAAGAGAGACATAGTGCAATAATAAAATAAAAATGATCCAAAGCTTGAAAATCCAATACATGGTTGAATCCGAGTTTTGCATAAAACAAAATTGTTTCCATATAAAGATACTTTTAAAGTCCGCGTTCTTTTTGAATTTTTTCATAAGCCGCTTGAACCTGTTGAAATTTTTCTTGTGCTCCTTTCTTAAGTGCCTGATCTGCTGTGTTGAGCTTGTCAGGATGATGCTTTTTTGCCATGTTGCGATAAGCCTTTTTGACCTCAACATCAGTAGCATTTGAGTCTATTTCTAAAATTTTGTAGGCATTTCCTGCTTGTTGAATAAACATGGCTTTTACACTTTCAATATCTATTCTTCTGACGCCAAGAGCAGAAGCAATTTGTTCTATTTTATTTATTTCTAACTGAGATACACTTCCATCGGCATTGGCAATTCCAAACAGAAAATGAACAATTTGTAAGCGTGTATTGTAAGGAGTACTTGTTACAAATAAACGAGCAGTTTTTGAAAGATCTTGAACCTCTTTTTTAATTTCTGTATTAAATCTTGAAAAAATAGTTGCAGCATAATCTACCCCATAATTTGCAATAAAATAATTTCGTACAAATCGCAATTCTTTTTCTTCAACCTTTTTATCAGCTTTGATTACCATGGCCGCAAGTGCCAATAAGTTCAACTCAAATTGATTTGATCCCATGGTTCGATAACTTGATGTCTTGAAAGAAGTCCTAAAGGATCGCTTCATCAACCCTTCAATCATGCTACCTGCAAAATACCCTAAAACAGCTCCTCCAAAGCGTAAATAAGTATACCCCAAAACAGCGCCAATCCATTTTATCATTAATCAAAAAAATTTCAACAAATATAGTTTTAAGTTTAAAAAATAAAGTGAACATTCCCTTAAAATGCGGTAAAATGATAGAAACTTTTTATCTTTGTGGAAAATTTAAAAGTCAGAATATGTATCCAGCAGAATTTGTACAACCTATGCGAGATGAATTAACCGCAGCAGGATTCAAACAATTAAACGCAGTAAGTCAAGTTGATGAGGCAATAAACGCAAAAGGAACAACATTAGTTGTAGTAAATTCTGTTTGTGGATGTGCCGCTGCAAATGCTAGACCTGGGGTTCGTTTTTCTTTAGAAAACAAAAAAAAACCAAGTAACTTGGTAACCGTTTTTGCAGGTGTTGATTTTGAGGCTACAGATCATGCTCGTTCTCTAATGGTACCTTTCCCTCCATCATCACCAAGTATGGCTTTGTTCAAAAATGGTGAATTGGTTCACATGCTCGAACGGCATCACATAGAAGGTAGGCCAGCTGAAATGATCTCTGAAAACCTGAAACAAGCCTATGATGAATTCTGTTGATTTTTAAACTCATTCAGTTAATTTTCGAGAAACTCAATTTTAATGTACAAAATCATCGCAATTCTTTTCTCGTCTTTTTTTTATCTGTGCTTTGGTTTGCTTTTGTTTGTTTTTCATGGAATTCAAATAGTTACACGAACTCTTCTAGGTTTTCAAGCCCACAAAGTTTCTGTGGACATTCTCAACTTTTTCTTGTTGAGATGTCTTAACATTCTGGGAACTCGAATTCATTTTAATAATCCTTTGGATTTACCCATAAATCGCCCCCTTATCATTGTTGCAAATCATCAAAACACCTTTGATATTCCACCATTAATATGGTATCTAAGAAAACATCACTTAAAATTTGTTAGTAAAAAAGAACTAGGAAAAGGGATTCCCAGTGTTTCTTATAATCTTCGCAACGGTGGTTCTGCTTTGATCGATAGAAAAAACCACAGACAAGCGGTTGATGAAATTAATCGGCACGCACAACTTTTGAGTAAAAACAATTGGTCCACTCTTATTTTCCCTGAGGGTACACGATCAAAAACAGGGATTCCAAAAAAATTCAAAAGTAGAGGTGTACAAACATTAATTGAAAAAATGCCAAATGTTGTTGTTGTTCCAATCACAATCAACAATTCATGGAAATTTAATCGTTGGGGTAACTTCCCGCTCCCTTTGGGGATCAAAATGACATTTGATGTTCATCAACCCGTTGAACCACCTGTTGATCTCTCCAAAGACTTTTTTAATTCGATCGAAAAAACAATAACAGATGCAGTTGTTCTTGATTAATTTCCGCTGAAATTAGCCTTTCTTTTTTCCAAAAAAGCCTGTGTGCCTTCCTTAAAATCTTCTGATCCAAAACAGGCTCCAAATGCATTTATCTCAACTTCAAATCCATTTTGATGTTCATCGTATGCTGCATTAACTGATTTAATTGCTTGACCAATTGCAAAAGGTGAATTCTTTAATATTTTTTGTGCCAACTCAGATGCTGCAGATAATAAATCTTCTTGAGGTACAACTTGAGAAACCAATCCAAAAGACAAGGCTTCCTGAGCATTAATCATTTTACAACTTAAAATTAATTCCATTGCTCTACCCTTTCCAATAATCTGAGCCAAGCGCTGAGTTCCCCCATAACCGGGTATTACACCTAAAGAAGTTTCTGGTAAACCCATCCGTGCATTAGTTGAAGCTATTCGAATTTGGCAAGACAGTGCCAATTCAAGCCCTCCCCCTAAAGCAAAACCGTTGATTGCCGCAATTACAGGTTTGTTAATCTGCTCTATTAACGTAAATACTTTATCTTGACCACTTTGAGAAAGTTCTTTTCCCTGACTAGGAGTAAATTCTGAAAACTCAGCAATATCTGCTCCAGCAACAAAGGCTTTTTCACCACTTCCTGTTATCACAATTACACGAATTGAATTGTCCTGCTGAAGGTCAAGAAAAACTTGATGAAGTTCTTCCAAAACTTCTTTATTGATCGCATTAAGCTTTGTAAGGCGATCAATTTGAATCCATGCTACTTGATCTTGTTTTCTTAGCTTAAGGTTTGCTGTATTCATGCTTCTTTTTTTAATTGGATGATAAATGTAGTTCCTTTATCCTCTTGACTTTTGTAGGTTATAGATCCGTTTAGAGAGTCAATACTGTTTTTAACAATTGCCAAACCTAGCCCCATTCCCCCAGTTTTAGTTGTAAATTTGGGTTCAAAAACTTGATCTATGTTTTGTGCAGAAATACCCGAACCATTGTCTTCTATTTCTATTCGAAGCCCTGAAGCTTCACTTTGTATTCTGACTTGAATCAAGGGTTTTCTTCCCAGTGGAACGGACTCAATTGCATTTTGAAGTAAATTCGTCATAATTCTAATCCATTGTGTTCTATCAATGTCCCAAAAAATTTCCTTTTCTGAACAGGTAAACTGAATTACACCTAGTTCAAAAATATCAATCGACAAAGATGTAATCTCGACAACATCAACTGTTTCAATTCTTAGCTCCGGTAGGGTAGCAAAATCCGAAAAAGCAGTTGCGACCTCACTCATAGTATCTATTTGTTCAATCATGATTTTAGAAAAATCCATTACCTTTTGATTGATTTTAGGATCACCTGGGTCAAAACGTTGCTGAAAACTTTGGATTGACAAACGCATTGGAGTAAGCGGGTTTTTAATTTCGTGAGCAACTTGCTTTGCCATTTCTTGCCAAGCTTGTTCTCGTTCAGATCGAGCCAGCTTAGCTATGCTTTCTTCTAAAGCATCCAACATACTATTGTATGAATTTACCAAGCTGTCTACCTCTTTACTTGCATTGGAAATGTAAATTTTTTCGTTCCCTTTCAACAATCCAGTTTGGTCGATTCTTGCACGAATAGTTTCTAAAGGACGAGTCATGTAGCTTGAAATAAAATAGGCTATTATGATTGCAACCAATAGCATAAAGAAATAAATCTGAAAAAGTCTTATTAAAAAAGTATTTAGTTCATTGGAACTAAAAGATACATCTTCAAAATATGGGAAATATAAGATCCCATATGGTTCATTAGATTTATTGAAAAGAATACTATAAGAATACTGAAATTTCCCTCTTTCTTTTTCATTTTGAATTGTAATTCGTTTGCGTTTACTTTCCAGAAGTTCTTTAGTAATATCAGAATCCAGTACTTGACTTTGGTCAAGACTTCCAAGCTCCACATAAGAATAAAAGTATGGGATCCCATCCAGAGAATACAAGGCGTACTCAACCTTATGGATTAATGAAATCGATTCTAAAATATTATACAACCTTGATTGTTTTTTCTTGCTTAAATCAAAGGCATTATCTCGGTCTAGGATATAAAAAAGATGGTTTTTTACTTGAGATTCCTTTCGTTCTGAGCGTCTTAAGTTGTAATCATCAGATTGTGAATAATATTGAAAAAAAGTAGCTCCCAATATAAGTAAAGAGGTCATGACAACCAATAAAATCATGGAGAAAAATACACGTGATCTAAGGGAAAATTTACCTTTTGCCATTGCTATTTTTCATTTCTAAAATTTTTGTAAATTCTAATACCGAGCATCAATAATATTGCTAAACCAACAATGGAGAGTATTCCAAAAATCCAGTGAAAACTGCTTTTTAATACTACTAAAAAAACAACTGAAAACAAAATAAGCGTGGCTCCCTCATTCCAAATCCTCATAAAAAAAGAAGTGTGTCGGAATTGATCTTGTTGCAATTCTCTGAAGATTTGATGTGTTTTAAGGTGATACAAATATAAAAGTGCCACAAAAAATAATTTGATCAACATCCAGTCTTGATCCAACCAACTCGGCATTAGATACAATAAAGCAAAGGCAAAAAAACTAGCTAAAATAGCCGAAGGCCATGTAATTATGTACCACAGACGTCTAGCCATCAGCTTCAACTGTTTACTAAGTACAGCAGATTCAAATTCTGATTTGAACTGTGCTTCAATATGATAGATAAAAATTCGTGGCAAATAAAATAAGCCCGCAAACCAGGTAAAGACAAAAATTAGGTGGAGGGATTTTATGTAATTGTAATATTCCAATAAAAGGATTGTTTTAGATGTTCTAAAGTACAAAAAGAAAGATAAAACTAGCTTGGTCTACTCACGGTATTGTTTCAATTCTTTTCTTAAAAAATATGCTGTAACAATTGTGGAAACAAACTCAGCAATTGGGAAGGATATCCAAATTCCAAATTCCCCAAAATATTGAGGTAAAATCAAAATTAAAGGAACAAAGAAAAATCCCTGCCGCGTTAGGGTCAATAAAAGTGCTGGAATTGCTTTTCCTATGGCTTGAAAATAAGCAGATCCTATCAACTGTATTCCTATGATAGGAGTAGATAAAAAGACCCATGTCAAAACTTTTTTTGTTTTCAAAATAATATCAATATCTTGAGTAAAAGCACTAGCAATTTCCTTTGAAAAAAAAATGATTACAAGGAAAACAAAAGTTGCTAAAACACTAGAAGATAATAATGCAGTTCGAATAACTTCAAGAACTCGTTCTCTTTTATTTGCACCATAATTAAAACCTGCAATGGGAACAAATCCTTGCGTGATTCCTAAAATTGGGAATAATGCAAACATGAGCATTCGGCTAATAATTGCATACACAGCAACAGTAGATTCACCTGATAATTCGAAAAGAATGTTATTAACTAAAAGTACGGTTATGCTCACAGCAGCTTGTCGTGATAGGGTAACAAATCCCAAAGATCCTATCTCTTTCACGATTGAGAAGTCAAGAGATAAATCTGAAGCTTTTAAAAATAAATCAGATTTTCCAGAAACAAAAAAATAAAATATGTAGGCCATACATATTCCATAAGACAATGTTGTGGCCCAAGCGGCACCTTCCATACCCCAATCAAATACATGAATAAAAACATAGTCTAGCAAAAGATTAGAAATCGAAGGCAGCATCATTGCGTACATTGCGTATTTTGGCTTTCCCTCTGAACGAATGATGTTGTTACCCATCATTGCTAATCCCAAAACCGGAACTCCGTACAAAACAATTGTGTAGTATATTTTTGCTGGTGCATACAAGGCGCCTTTTCCTCCAAATATTGGAATTATGGATTCCATAAAAACCAATCCCAATGTCATAAAACTTATGGTAAATAATAAAGTTAGAGTCAGTTGATTTCCAAAAGTTTTATTGGCTTTAGATTTTTGGCTACTGCCCAAAGCTCTGGAAATAATAGAGCCTCCTCCCATTCCGATAGACATTCCTAAAGCTGCAATAAAAAAAGAAACTGGAAGAACTACGTTTATTGCTGCTATGGCATTGGAACCAATCCATTGACCCACAAAAATAGTATCAATTAAAATATTTAAAGACATGACCAAAATTCCGATAGAAGCCGGAACTGACTGTCGAAGTAATAATTTACCAATGGGATCGGTACCCATTTGAATTGCTTTCTGTTGCATCAAGACTTAACTTCAGCTAAAGCCCATTCATCAATCCATCTACTCATTACACTAATCCATTCTTTGCGATCATTAATGCACGGAATTACATGCAATTGTTCACCTCCTTTTTCTTCAAAATCTTCGGCTGCCTCCATTCCTATTTCTTCCAAAGTTTCTAAACAATCTGAAACAAATGCCGGGGTAACGACTGCCAATTTTTTGATGTTGCTTTTAGCAAAATTGGCAACTGTTCGATCTGTGTATGGTTGTAACCATGGGTCAACTCCTAATCGGGATTGAAAAGATGTAGAGTAAGTACCTTTTTTTAGCTCTAAATATTCTGCTACCAAACGGGTGGTTTCATAACATTGATGACGATAGCAAAACTCATGTGCTTTAGAGGCAGTAACACAACATTCTCCATTGATTTTACAATGTGATTTTGTTACATCAGATTTTCGAATATGTCGTTCGGGCACTCCATGATAAGAAAAAAGTAAGTGTTCCCAATTTTTGCCTTTCAGTCCGTCAGATATTGAGTCTGACAAAACACGAACATAATCAGGATGGTTGTAAAAAGCGGGTAAAGAAGTAAACGAAACCTTGGGGAAAAATTCTTTTCTAAGTTCTTCGGCAAGCACAAGAATTGTCTCAGTTGTTGCCATTGCAAATTGAGGGTACAATGGAATAATGAAAATATCATCTACTCCTTGATCTACTAATTCCTGAAGTCCTTTTTTAATAGACATTTTCCCGTATCGCATTGCCAAACCAACGGGGATAGATACGTTTTCAGATATTTTCCCTAGAAGCCTTTCGGATAATACAATCAAAGGCGATCCTTCGTCCCACCATATTTTTTTGTAGGCCTTTGCAGACTGTTTTGGACGGGTGTTTAAAATAATTCCTTTAACCAAAATGGTTCGGAATAATTTAGGCAAATCTACAACCCGTTCATCCATTAAAAATTCTCCTAAATATCTTTTAACATCCTTAGGGTTTGGGCTATCAGGTGACCCTAAATTAACCAATAATACTCCTTTCATAAATTCTCTTTTCATGTAGCAGGATAGTCTCCTGTTGTTCAGCAATTTTACTGCGAAGATAATGACATTAAGTATTTTTTTGGAGTTGTTCCATACTTCTTTTTAAAAGCAGCAATAAAGTGACTGGAAGTACTGTACCCAATTTTTAATCCAACTTCATTAACATTGTAGTTTTTAGATGCTAACATTCGTCGAGCTTCCTCCATTTTGTGGTCTAGAAGGTAACCAAATACTGTATCACCATACAATTGTTTAAATCCTTCCTTTAACTTATTTAAACTCAAGCCTATGGATTCTGAAAGTATTTGAAGTGATGGAGGCTCAGATATGTTTTTGAGAATCAATTCTTTTGCCAATCTTATTTTACGAATATTATCTTCATCGATCAAAAATGGACATTGCTCAATATCGGTATCTTCATTCTTATTAAAATACAAACTCAAAAGCTCGTATACCTTGCCTTTTAAATAAAGTGCTTTCATACTTTCGTGAATATTAGAACTTAATATTTGACTGAGCACCACTGCCATACTGGGACTGACAACATCGTTGTCGTAGTACTTTTTTGTACTGTTTTCGGGGCTTAAAAAATGGATATGGTCAGCATCTTGAGAAAATAGACCGTGAAATTTTTTGATGGAAATCACAATTCCGATTATCCATGTATTCGGTTGTAGTTTTAGATCAATCGGCAGATCTCTTTGTGGATTGTACAACAAAATAGAATGCTCCTCCTTTACATTAAAAATATAATTCCCCATATTAAACAAAAAATTACCCTCCCCTTTCATACAAAAATGAAACTGAATGTAATTGCTGCTAATATCGTGTAATTCGCGAGTTACTTGATCGGTATTGTTCTGAAGTCGAAATACATAAAAACCATCTTCAATTGTAATTCTAGAATTATTACTTTCATCGTTATTTTTTTGCATAATCTATTTTTAATTTATTTAGAAACACTCTAAATAACGCTAGTGAAACAAGGCTTAAATCCTTTATTTTATAGTAACTTAGCGTTTGTGATGTAAAAATAAACTCTTTGCGTTATTATTTGTTCTTTTAACGTTACTTTTTTTGAAACAAGCCCCTTACTTTTACCAGCGATTAGATCAACCTAATGGAAGTTTCGAACAACAAGAAACATTTTTACGCCCTCGGTGTAAGTTACAAGAACGCCGATCTCAAAACAAGAGGTGATTTCAGTCTTGGTTTAGAGCAAAGAGACGCTCTTATTCTAGATGCAAAAAAAGAAGGTATTAAAGAAATTCTTGTCAACTCTACTTGTAATCGCACTGAACTTTACGCCCAAGTAACTGACCCTTCTCAACTAATCAATTTACTATGTATGCACTCACAAGGGAGTTCGTCTGTATTTGATAAAATTGGCTACACCCTAAAAAACAGTGCTGCTATTCATCATATTTTTAGAGTTGGTACAGGTTTAGACAGCCAAATACTTGGAGACTTTGAAATCATTGGTCAAATGAAACAAAGTTTTTATCGTTCCAAAAAAATGGGAATGATTCAAGGTTTTATGGAGCGCCTGGTTAATGCAGTTATTCAAGCAAGTAAGAGAATTAAAACAGAAACTAAAATCTCAAGTGGTGCTACTTCAGTAGCCTTTGCTTCGGTTCAATACATAATAAATACCATTGAAAAAATATCTGATAAAAATATTTTGCTTTTTGGGACCGGAAAAATTGGAAGAAATACCTGTGAAAATTTGATCAAACATACAGAAAATAATCATATTGTTTTAATCAACCGCACCCATGAAAAGGCGAAAAACGTTGCAGGAAAATTTAATGTGTTGGTAAAAGAATATGGAGACTTACCCACCGAAATCAGAAAAACAGATGTTTTGATTGTCTCTACAGGCGCTCAACAACCTACTGTCTCAAAAGATATTATTCACAAAGATTCTCCTTTATTAATTTTAGATTTATCTATCCCCAGTAATGTAAATCCAAACGTTAAAGAATTGGAACATGTTACGCTCATAAATTTGGATACCCTTTCTCAAATCACCAATAAAGCACTAGAAGACCGAAGAAAATACATTCCACAAGCAGAATCTATTTTGGAAGAGGTGAAAGATGAATTTCTAGAGTGGTTGGGTCACAGACAATATGCTCCCACTTTGAGAGCATTGAAAGCCAAATTAACTCAACAACAAATTTCTGAAATTAAGACACAAGAAAAAAAAGAAGTTCTTTGTGTTTTTAATTCAGCAACTGCGACCATTTCGGAACAAATGATTCAAAAAATCACAGGTCAAGTTGCTAATTACCTCAAAGAAAATCCATCCAAAGCCGACAGCACGCTTGATGTAATCAGTGAGGTCTTTCAACTTGACATTGAATCCCATGAATAAGGTAATTCGAATCGGTACCCGAGAAAGTGCCTTGGGATTGTGGCAAGCTCATACCTTTCAAAATCTATTGAATTCTAAAGGCTTTTCAAGTGAACTTATTCCTATTAAAAGTGAAGGTGATTTGGACTTGGTTCAGCCTCTTTATGAAATGGGTACAATTGGGGTTTTTACTAAAACATTAGACACCGCTTTATTGAATGATCGAATCGATCTTGCCATCCATAGCATGAAAGATGTTCCTACGCTTTTACCTGAAGGAATTCTGCAAGCCGCAGTCTTAGAACGAGGGCCAGTAAAAGATGTTTTTGTTAAAAAAAAAAATGCGTCTTCTCCTGGAATTCCTCAAAAAATAGCCACAGGGAGTTTGAGAAGAAAAGCACAATGGCTATCCAAATTCCCAAATCATAATATTGTCCCACTAAGAGGTAACATACAAACGCGTTTGACCAAGTTAAAAAATGAAGATTGGGATGGAGCAATATTTGCGGAAGCTGCTTTAGTTAGACTAAAAACAGAAAACGAAAGTGTTAAAATATTAAATTGGATGATTCCTGCACCAGCTCAAGGGGCATTGATGATCGTGTGTAAATCTAAAGACAAAGCTTTAGTAAATACCTTAAAACAGTTCAATCATCCCGAAACTGCTTTATGTACCCAAATTGAAAGAGACTTTTTACGAACCCTCGAAGGGGGATGTACAGCTCCCATTGGAGCTTTAGCTACTGTTGAAGGAAACAATATTCAGTTTCAAGGAGGTGTTTTTTCATTGGATGGAAACCGTAAATTTATTATTGTCGAAACATTCGAAAAATCAACGAATAAAAAAGGGATGAAACTCGCCAATCAACTTCTAAAAGAGGGGGCGGCAGACTTGCTTCAAGAACTCAAATCTTCCTCATGAGCAGTACAACTCGAATCCTTTCAACAAAAGTGCTTTCACAAATTCAAAAAAATAGAATAGTTGAATTTGGATGCAACTATGTGGAACGAAATTTTATCGAAACAGGAGCAATTTCATTTAACTACACAGAAAATAAACATACCCTCTTATTTTCAAGTCAAAATGCGGTGAAATCGGTTTTTAAAAATCAGAATTACAAAATAATTTTAAGAGATAAAAAATGTTATTGTGTGGGTGAGAAGACCAAAAAGCTTTTATCTATAAATGGGCAAAAAGTAACTCATTTTGAAGAAAATGCTTCCAAATTAGCCAATTTTATTGTAAAAAAAGCCCAAAATGAGCGATTTTTGTTTTTTTGCGGAAAAGAAAGACGAGCCGATTTGGAAGACCAATTGGATACCCATAAAATTCATATTGAACCCCTTGAAGTGTATCAGACATTTTTGAAACCGAAAGCAGTTGGAAAATTTGATTATGTGCTATTTTACAGTCCAAGTGGAGTTCGTAGTTTCCTACAAAACAACAGTTTCAAACAAACGACCTCTATTTGCATAGGTACGACTACAGCTGAAGCCTTAAAAAATAATTCCAAAAGAATCATAATTGCCTCCTATCCAACAGTAGAGCATATGATTTTTGAATTAAAAAAACAGTTACAACATCATGATTAAAAATGATTTATTTCTCAAAGCCTTATCAGGAGAGACCGTTTCTAGACCTCCGGTTTGGATGATGCGTCAAGCAGGCAGGTATTTACCAGACTTCATGAAATTAAAAGCAAAGTATGATTTCTTTACACGCTGCCAAACCCCCGAACTCGCAACAGAAATAACGATAATGCCCATTCGTCAAATTGGTCCCGATGCAGCCATTTTATTCAGCGACATACTTGTTGTACTTCAAGCCATGAATATTGAAGTTGAAATGAAACTCAATGTTGGCCCTTGGATTCCAAATCCAATTCGAAATCGAGCAGCACTTGATCAAGTTGTTATTCCTCATGTAGAAGAAGCTTTGAGTTATGTTCTTGAGGCGGTAAAAATGACCAAACAAGAACTCAATAACGAAGTCCCTCTAATTGGTTTTGCAGGATCACCATGGACATTACTTTGTTATGCCGTTCAAGGGCAAGGATCCAAAACCTTTGATAAGGCAAAGGAATTTTGTTTTACTGAACCTGAAATGGCGCATGAATTACTTCAAAAAGTCACGGATACAACCATTGATTACTTGAGAGCCAAAGCAGCAAGCGGGGTCAATGCATTGCAGATATTTGATTCTTGGGGAGGTTTACTTTCTCCAGAGGATTACGCAGTGTTTTCGTGGCCATACATCCAACAAATTGTGACCGCAGTAAAGGACTTGTGCCCCGTAATTGTATTTGGGAAAGGATGCTGGTTTGCCCTTCAAGAAATGTCTCAGTCAGGCGCTAGCGCACTTGGGGTAGACTGGACTTGTTCTGCACGCAACGCACGCTATTTGTCGGGTGAAAATATCACTCTACAAGGAAACTACGACCCATCACAGTTATTATCTCCTATTCCAAAAATTAAAACTGATGTTACAAAAATGATAGATGCCTTTGGTAAAGATCGTTACATTGTAAATCTTGGTCATGGGATTTTGCCCAACATCCCTGTAAGTCATGCTCAGGCATTTGTTGATTCTGTTAAAGAATATGGAAATTAAATCGTTTTTTTATGAAAGAAATTTTCTATGATTACATTTGCAAACTTCAAGATAAGATTACCGATGTATTGGAATTATCCGATGGGAAAGTAACTTTTAAGGAGGATATCTGGAAAAGATCTGAAGGTGGCGGTGGAAGAACACGAGTGATCGAAAATGGAGCTGTTTTTGAAAAAGGAGGAGTAAATATCTCTAGGGTTCATGGAGACCTACCAAAGACAATGCAAACGACCCTTAATGTTAGTCAAAGTTCTTTTTATGCTTGTGGATTGAGCTTGGTTCTTCATCCAAAAAATCCATTGTTACCAACTGTTCATGCGAATTGGCGTTATTTTGAAATGTATGACCTCAAGGGAAATATCGTAGATCAATGGTTCGGAGGAGGATTAGATTTAACACCCTACTATTTGTTTGAAGAAGATGCTGTTCACTTTCATCAAGTTTGTAAAGACAGTTGCGATCGACATGATCCAAATTTTTATGAAGGCTACAAAGAAAAATGTGATGTGTATTTTTGGAATGCTCACAGAAATGAAGCTCGCGGTCTTGGAGGACTATTCTTTGATTATTTAAAACCAACACCACAAAAAACCCTAGATCAATGGTATTCTTTTGTAACAGATGTTGCTGATAATTTTCTTAACGCATACCTCCCAATTTTGAATCTAAGAAAAGACCTCCCCTTCACAGAGGATCAAAAAGAATGGCAAGAAATAAGAAGAGGCCGTTATGTAGAATTTAATTTAGTTCACGATGTGGGCACTCTATTTGGGTTAAAAACTAACGGTAGAATTGAGAGTATTTTGATGAGTTTACCACCTAAAGTTCAGTGGCGTTATGATTACACTCCCGAAAAAGATTCTCCAGAGTCCAAATTAATGGAGGTGCTCAAAAAGCCCAGAAAATGGGTCTAATCTACTAGGTTTTTACTATTTTAACCTTGAGAAATAAAACATCAAAACATGAATACATTATCGATTTTAATTGTTTTACCTCTTTTGGTAGTGTTTTCCTACATTTTTGATGCGATTGCACGAAAGACAAAATTCCCTTCAGTAATATTGTTGATGTTTACCGGAATAATTGTCCGGATCGGAACCAATTTATACGGTTTTACAGAGTTTAAATTTTTGGATCAACTGATTCCTGTTATAGGAACTGTTGGTTTAATTCTTATTGTACTAGAAGGAGCATTAGAATTAGACATCAAAAAAGAAAAGCTTCCAGTTATCTTAAAAGGATTCTTTGCTGCTGCTCTCATTTTGAATTTAAATATTATCGCTGTGGCATGGGTTCTACAAAACTTCCTTAATATGGAACATAAAACTGCTGTAATTTTTGCAATTCCCTTGGCAATAATTAGCAGCGCAGTGGCAATTCCATCAGCAGCGGGTTTATTGGATCATGAAAAAGAATTTGTGGTTTATGAATCTACTTTCTCTGACATTTTGGGAATCATGATTTTCAATTATGCAATCCGCCAATTTGAATCCAATCAGAGTTTAATTAGTCCTGAATCTATGATAGCACTGGGTTTACAAATCATTGGAGTTATTGTGGTATCACTATTCATAACTTACCTTCTTTTTCAGCTACTTCAAAAAATTGAGCATCATGTAAAATTCTTTTTGATCCTTGCCTTACTCGTTTTGGTCTATGCTTTTGGTAAATTCTTCCATCTGCCAGCCTTAGTTACTATTTTTATCTTTGGGCTGTTTTTAAGCAATGTTCAAGCTCTACTTCCTGGGTTTATGAAAAAATATTTAGATCTAAATCAAGCCGAAAAGGGACTTCACGAATTTCACATACTTACAGCAGAATCGACTTTTTTAGTTAAAACCTTCTTTTTTTTATTTTTTGGTTTTTCGATTAGCTTGACTCAATTTAATTCTCTTAATCCTTTTTTGATTGGGTTGTTGATTTTTATAATAATGTTGATAATCCGCTATATTTATTTTACGGTTTCTACATTTAAAATAATCCCCTCTGCTCTTGTTTACATATCCCCACGTGGTTTGATCAGCATACTATTGTTCATACAAGTCAAAGAAGTTGCGTTCATCGATCTTTCCAAAACAATAATTGATGAACGGGTTTTACTAGTTGTTATTTTGTTATCCATGATGATCATGGCCCTTGGAACCATGAAAAAGACAGAGGATAAAGATGAGACTGACCTTTTAGAAAATACAGAAGAAGCAAACACAAATTCTCTCGATGAATTCTTAGATGGAATTGCAAATGAAAAAGATGACCTTACCTAAATTACAACAATATGTATCCCATTAAAAGAAATAGACGTTTAAGAAGTTCAGAAGCTCTCAGATCTTTAGTTCGAGAACAAATAATTACACCCAGTGATTTTATCGTACCTCTTTTTATCGCAGAAGGAAAAGACATAAAAGAAAGAATTCCTTCCATGCCCGACTATTATCGAATGAGTTTGGATCATACCAAAAAGGAGGTCTTGGAACTTTGGAATATGGGATTAAAGTCTGTACTGTTGTTTGTAAAAGTTCCTGAGGAATTAAAAGATAATAAAGGAACAGAAGCTATCAATCCAAAAGGCTTGATGCAAAGAGCAATTTCGGCCATAAAAGAAGCTGCTCCAAAGATAATTATAATGACAGATGTTGCACTGGATCCTTATTCTTCTTTTGGTCATGACGGAATTGTTGAAAATAATAAGATACTAAATGACACAACTGTTGAAGTTCTTGCTCAAATGGCATTATCACATGCACAAGCAGGTGCAGACATTATTGCTCCCAGTGATATGATGGATGGAAGGATTTTAGCTATTCGAACTCTTCTTGAGCAAGAAAAATTTCATAATACTGGAATACTTAGCTACAGCGCCAAATATGCTTCTGGATTTTACGGTCCTTTCCGATCAGCTTTAGATTCTGCGCCTGGTTTTGGGGATAAAAAAACCTATCAAATGGATTTTCATAACCGTAAAGAAGCCCTGACAGAAACAGAATTAGATATTGAAGAAGGTGCGGATATCGTAATGGTAAAACCCGGTCTAGCATACTTGGATATTATTCGTGATTTGAGCAACCAAATTGAAATTCCAATTGCTGCCTATCAAGTTAGTGGTGAATACGCAATGCTAAAAGCCGCAAGTCAAAAAGGGTGGATTGATTACGACGCTGTTATGTACGAGCAACTCGTTTCATTTAAACGTGCTGGAGCATCACTCATTGCAACATACTGTTCTAAAGATGCAGTTCGTATTCTGGGGTAATTTGACTTTAAGACATCGCTAATAAATAATTATCCATATTTACGCTCAGGAGAAAACTTATCAATTGGCATAGATAATTTTTTATTGGAAACTACCTCTGTTACTAGTTTGCCAGTGGCTGGTCCTAAACTCCATCCCATCATGGAGTGCCCTGTGGCTAAAACCAAGTTCGAACAAGAAGAATGTCTTCCAATAAAGGGTAATCCGTCTGGAGACAAAGGTCTCAAACCGCACTTGGCTTGCTTTCGATCTTTCAAATCTATCTTTAACCCTGAATAATATTGAGTTGCAGCATGGGCAATTGCATTGACGCGATTTTCTCGGATATTGTGATTGATTTCTGCTATTTCCATTGTCCCCGCAAAGCGAGTAAATCCTTCCATTGGAGTGACTCCAACCTTAGACTCCATAAGTATGCAAGGCAATGTGATTCCAGTTGGAGCTTCTACATTGATTCGGTATCCTTTCCCTGCTTGAACAGAGAGTGCGATTTTTAGGGGCTTCAAAAGTTCTTCTGTCCAAGCGCCTGCCGCAAAAACTACTTCATCTGCTTCAAAATTTCCACGATCTGTAACAACAGTAGAAATACGATTCCCTTGGACTTGAAAATTTTTTACAGTGGTTTCGGTTTGAATCTTAACTCCATTTTTAAATGTGTTTTGCTTCAATTGATTCATGAAGACTTCGGGAGTTGAATGAGCATCGCAACGATAATGATAAGCCCCTGCAACATTCATTTGAACACCAGGTTGTAATTGATTTACCTCTTCTACTCCAAGCAAAGAAACATCCAAACCCAAATCTTGAGCAGCTTGCATCACCGAGTATTCGCTTTTTTCTGCTTTAGAAGTCTTAAAAGCCATTAATACTCCACGATCTTCTAGGTGGAAATCAAAATCAATAGACGCATGCATTTCATGATACAAGCCTTTACTCAATTCATTTATTTCCTTAATCGCAGCCAAAGATCGCTGAACATGTTTTTTGGAACATGAACGCATAAATTTCCATCCCCACGAAATAAGGTCGGCATCTAATCGAGGCTTGATGTAAAAAGGGCTTGAGGAATTTAACATCCATTTCAACCCTTTAGAAATCATTCCTGGAGCAGCAAGAGGGACAATATGACTGGGAGTTAAATATCCTGCATTTACAAATGAAGCTCCCTCGGTTATGGTTCCTTTGTCCAATAAAATTACTTCATGACCTTCTGCTCTTAAATAAAAAGCGGTGGACAAACCTACAATCCCTCCACCGATTACAATTACGCTCTTTTTCATACTAATTTAAATAACTTGAAATCCCTCTGCATAGGGATCATCCCAATCGATAATTATGGTATTGTACCCCGTAATTCTTGCACTTCCCTCGATACTGGGAAGAATTGCTTTTAGGTTTCCTATACTTGTTTCTTTTTCTACTTTTCCCCTGAACTTTGAGCCAATGAAGCTTTCATGAATAAAGGTTGAACCAACCTGTAGTTTTTCTTTTGCAAACCATTGTGCCATTCGGGCAGAGGTCCCTGTACCACATGGGGATCGGTCTATGGCCTTGTCTCCATAAAAAACCGCATTTCTGGCTGTTGAGCTTGAATCTAGAGTTTCTCCAGCCCACAAAACATGACTACATCCATAAATATTGGAATCTTCTGGATGAATAAAATCCTGCAATTCGTTTACCAAATCCCGTAAGGTTTTACTGTAACTAATTAAATTTATAGCTGTGTAATTCTCAACACCTTTAAAATTTTCTTGCGGATCAACGATGGCATAAAAATTGCCGCCGTAAGCAACATCCACTTTTAATTTTCCAAGATCAGGATGCTCGATCTCCAGATCAGTTGCATGTAAGAATGAGTCAATATTTGTAAACTTTACAGCTGTTACCTTTTCACCCTCTTGTTTGTAATCTGCAACAATCAGTCCTGCTGGTGTTTCAACACGAATTGTACCTCTTACTTTAGGAGAAATCAAATTCTCTTCGATCAAAATGGTTATGGCTCCAATTAATCCATGACCGCACATGGGCAAACAACCACTGGTTTCAATAAATAATATCGAAACGTCGTTTGAAACATTTATTGGGTCAAAGAAAAAGCTTCCACTCATCATATCGTGTCCCCTAGGTTCGAACATAAGGCCTTTACGAATCCAATCAAATTCCTTTAAAAAATGAAGCCTTTTTTCCATCATTGTATTCCCCCTCAACTTCAGAATGGGATCGGTAACTATCCGAACTGGATTACCTGCTGTATTGCCATCGATACAAGTAAAATGGGTGACTTTACTCATTTATTTTTTGATTTATGTAGGTGTCTATTTCTTGTTCCATAAGTGGGAGGGTAAGTGTTCCTTTTTGCAAAATAATATTATGAAATTCTCGAATATCAAAATCTTCTTTGAGGGCTTGCTCTGTTTTCTTTCTGAGTTCTGAAATCTTCAATTCCCCCACTTTGTAAGCCAATGCTTGTCCAGGCCAAGAAATGTAGCGATCAACTTCAGTGTTTATTTCATGAAATGAAAGCGCTGTATTTGCTGCCATAAAATCAATCGCTTGTTCTTTGGTCCATCCAAAAGCATGAATTCCAGTGTCAACAACCAAACGAGATGCTCGCCACATCGAATAAGTCAACTGACCAAAACGTTCATATGGAGTTGTGTAAATTCCCATTTCCCCTGCCAGGGATTCGGTATACAATCCCCAACCCTCACCATAGGCTGATAAATATAAGGACTTTCTAAATTCTGGTATGTCATCTCGGAGCTCTGAATTTAAAGCCATTTGTAAATGATGACCGGGAACGGCTTCGTGAGCTGTTAATGCAGGAAGAACGTAAAGAGGTCGACTTGGTAAATTGTATGTATTAACCCAATAGTATCCGGGATTTGTACTCTCTGGTTGTGTAGGAATGTAACGCCCACCGGTGTACTTGGGAGCAATTGCATCTGGCACTGCAGCGACTCCATAGGGAGTTCTGGGTAGCGTCTTAAAGAATTTTGGTAATTGTTCATCGAGTCGTTTTGAAATATCACGAGCACGCATCAAAAGTTCATCTGCAGTTTTAGCATAGAACTGTTGGTCTGTTCTTAAAAATGTGAAAAAATCTTCAAAACTTCCTTCAAAACCAACCTCACCAATTATCGATTCCATTGCTTCTTTTATTTTTTTTACCTCTCTCAATCCCAATTGATGAATCTCATTGGAAGTCATTTCTAAAGTGGTGTAGTAAGCAATTCGATTGTTGTAAAAAGAGGCTCCATTTGGTGTTTGATTTACGCCTATGGATTTACGTGTTTGCGGATAATACTCTGTTTCAAAAAAAATCTTAATTTTTTTAAATGAAGGAATAACCTTTTTTTGAACTGAATTTTGAGCAGCAGTTAAAATAGAATCCCTTTCCGTAACTGATAATTGCCCGGGTAATTCATTAAAGGGTGAAAAATAAAAATTATCAACAAAAGAATCTGTAATATGTCTGTTGTAACTAATCTCATAACCCTTAAAAATTACTAAGGGTTGAGACACTCCTTCTTCAATTCCTTTTCTCAGCAAATTTAAATTTTGATCGACATACAAGGGAATTGCTTCTAGCATTTCGAGATAATCGATAGCTTGTTTTTTTGTTGTTAGAGGTCGTACACTATAAAACAAATTATTGTGAAATCCTGCATCAGACAAAAGAGGGTTCAAATGAGTTTTAAATTCAAAATTTGCTAAATGATCGTTCAACAAGAATTTTAAAAGTTCAAAAGATACAAGATCATTTGCTGATAAATTTTCAATGGGAATTTTTTCTATCTTTTCGAGTAGTGATTTATGAAAATCATAATCTGCTTGATGACGTTCTTCGGAGTGATCACCAAGAGGGAAAGTGTCTGAGTCATAAGACTCATAGTTTTCGTATTGGTTTATGAGGTCTTGAAGTGATTTTGAATCGTCAAAAGGAGATGAACATCTTAAGGCAAAAACAAAAATCAGAACATATTTTAGAGCGATTTTCATACGACAGCTTTTGTGATTTTATTGTTCAAAGTGCGAGAAATTTGAAGTGGATTATCATCTTTCAATGCTTCGGGTAAAAAGTCAGCTGGGCAGTCTTGAAAACAAATGGGTCTCAACCACCGTTCAATGGATGAAGTTCCTACAGAAGTAAAACGAGTATCCGTTGATGCTGGAAATGGCCCCCCATGATTCATAGAAGCACAAACTGCAACACCAGTAGGTACTCCATCAAAAAGAATACGACCTACTTTTTGTTGTAAGTTTCCTATTAACATTTTGTTGTTTTCCAAGTCCATTTTACTTCCCAAAACTGTAGCGGTTAGCTGTCCTGGTAGTTTCTTTATCAATTGAGAAATTACTGCTGTACTAGCACTGTGTACAACCAAACTGAAAGGACCAAAAACTTCTTCTAAAAGTTCTGGTTTTTCCAAAACGCTTTCCGCGGAAATTAATCCTGCAACTGGACTATTATCTTCTAGTGATTTTCTATGAAGTAAAACTCCTTTACTTTCTAATTCTTGAATTTGCTTTTGATAATTGTCACTAATCTTTGGATGAACCATGTTGTTTGCTTCTCCAAAATTCTGTACCAATTGATCAACAAAAGAATCTGGCTCGGTTCCACATACTAAAATCAGACCGGGGTTGGTACAAAATTGTCCAGTCCCCAACTGAATAGAATTTGATATTTGAGCTGGTATTTCTGAATCAGATATTAAGCGCTCTGGTAAAATGAGTACGGGATTTACGCTCCCCATTTCAGCAAAAAAAGGAATGGGTTGTTTTCTTTTTTGAGCAATATCGTAAAGTGCTTTCCCAGCTTTGAAGCTGCCTGTAAAACCTACTCCTTTAACTTTGGGATGATCAACTAAAGTAGATCCTACTTCAATTTTTTCTCCATGCAAATGCGAAAAAATTCCTTGGGGTAAATTACACTTGTCAAGTGCGTGTATTATCGATCGAGCTACTAGCTCGCTAGTTCCTGCGTGGTAGGGATGCCCCTTGAGAATGACTGGGCAACCTGCTGCAAGTGCAGAAATTGTGTCTCCACCCGCTGTTGAGAATGCCAATGGAAAATTACTCGCTCCAAAAACAACTATGGAACCGATAGGATATGACATTTTTCTCAAATCAGGAGTCCCTTCAATCCCAACATCCATGATGGCGTTAATATAAGACCCCTCGTTCAATAAGTCTACAAAGCATTGAATTTGAGCCAATGTTCGTGAAAACTCTCCCTCAGCTCTTCCATTGGGGTAACCCGATTCCAGTTGATATTGTTTTAAAATCAACTCTTTGTCTTGTTCTAATTCAATTTTAATTTGAGCTAAAAAAGTAGCTCTTGTAGCTGCTGAAGTATTGGAGTATTTATCAAATACATGATCTGCAAGTTCACAAGCTTCTTTTGCAATTTCAATAGATGCATTTTCATAAATGTTTGAAAGCGCTGTTTTATCCTTTGCATTAAAAGTTTTGTAGGTAGTCGGTTTTAAACAATCTACTTCTTTTCCATTGACTAGATTTTTCCCTCTGATCATAAAAACATTTTATAATTTCCTAAATCTGGACGAGTAGCCAGCGAAACATCGATGATCTTCTGAACTCGAATCCGTTCACTCCCTTTGAGTTCAATCCGAGGTTTTCGAACATGGCCTGTCCCTATCCCCGTTGCAACTTCACATTGCTTGATGTTCTGAACCAATTGAGGAGATATATCCAACTCTAGAAGTGGTAAAAACCATCGGTAAATTGCCAACGCCTCATCAATTTTTTTTGCCTTGGTGTAAGCAAATACTGCAGTCGTTTCTTTGGGAAATGCATCCACCAAACCAGCTACCCACCCATTTGCACCCATCACTAAACTTTCCATTGCAAGTGTATCCACGCCGCAGAGAATTTTATATCTAGATCCAAAACGATTAATCATTCGTGTAACATTTGATATGTCTCGAGTAGACTCTTTTACAGCTTGAATATTACTGAATTGTTGCAGTTGATCAAACATATCCAAGGTGACTTCAATTTTGTAATCCACCGGGTTGTTGTAAATCATTATTGGAAGCTTAGTCGCTTGTGCAATTGATGCAAAATATTGAACAGTCTCACTGTCTGTTGCTTTGTAGCGCATTGGCGGTAATAACATTAAACCATCTGCTCCATTTGCCTCAGCAGCCTGTGCAACTGTAATTGCATCTTGAGTAGATTGTTCTGCGATGTTGATGATTATTGGGATTTGCCTTGAAATAATTTCTTGAGATTTTTTGAGTAATTGGAGTTTCTCGTCTGCTGAAAGCGTGCTTGCCTCACCGAGTGTTCCTCCTAAAATAATTCCATGAACACCTGCATCAATTTGCGCCTTGAGATTGATCTCAAAGGCTTTGAGGTTTAAATTTTCTGAAGCGTCAAATTGAGTAGTTATGGCGGGCATAACTCCTTCCCAGTTAAAATTTATCATTTCCATTTAATTTTATGATTCAAATATATGAAATCAAAATAGTTGTATTTTGTCTTAAAGAAACAATATTAAAATAAACATGGTAAGTATCCTATTTTCAATAAAACATTAGTAATTCAAATTGAAAATCTTTTTGAATATTTATTTAAGCAAAACTAAATGCCAGATTCTGTGGGTTTTAAAATTTTTGTTTATTTAACTTTATGATTCTCGAATCACTTTTAATAAGATCTCATGGAATTTGCAAAATTTAAAAGTTCGTTAGGCACCATCGAGATTATCGGAGATTTTGAGGGTGTTCAGTCCATTAAAGTTTTTCCTGATGAAATCTTTGAAATAACTACAATTCCAAGTTTGCTTGAGAAAAGTGTAAATGAAATAAAGGAGTAAATTGAAAAAAGTCAAACTCACTTTACATTTTTGATGAATCCAAAAGGAACCGAATTTCAACTTAGGGCATGGGACATCTTTAAGATAATTCCTTACGGGGAAAAAATATCATATCTTAAAGTTTCCGAAATTTACGGAAATACCAAGGCGGTAAGAGCTGTTGGGGCGGCTATTGGAAAAAACCCTATCTTAGTTGCAATCCCTTGTCATCGAGTTATTGGAAAAAATGGCTACTCCAAAAGAAGGGCTTTGGGGTTCAAAAAGAGTTTGATTTTTAGTAATCATCTCATTTTTAATTTACTAAATTTTGTGCTTATGAAAAAAGTATTGAAAATTATTTTTTTTGTTCTAGTTGTATTGTACGCAGTGCTTTACATTAGTTCATACAACTATGTAATTCCAGGATTAATAAAAATTTACGGGACAGGTCATACAACAGCTTTTTTGCATGACTATGAAGTTTTTGATAATCGTACTGTAGAGGCTTCCGATCAGCCCCAACAGTGGGATATTCATGAAAAATACAATGCTGTTGAGCCCACAGATCGATTGATAAAAGCACATGAAGAGTATAAAACTGTAGCGTATCTCATAATCAAAAATGATAGTATTTTCCATGAAAAGTATTATGACGGATATTCAGATACCTCTAAAAGTAATTCTTTTTCCATGGCCAAAAGCATGGTGACTGGTATGCTAGGGAAAGCAATTGAAGATGGAAAAATTAAAAGTATCGATCAAAAAGTAGGTGATTTTTTTGAAGAATTTAATGAAGGTAATGCAGCTGATTTGACTGTGGGAGACCTCGCAAGTATGGCTTCGGGTTTAGACTGGGTTGAAGAATATTACAATCCCTTGAACATCACAACCCAGTCCTATTTTACAGATGATCTGCAAAGTCTTCTGCGAAACAGAAAAATAACAGGAACACCAGGTCAAGAATATTCGTATCTGAGTGGAAACACACAGTTACTAGGTATGGTTATCCAAAAAGCGGTAGGATCAAATCTAAGTGATTATTTTTCGGAAAACTTTTGGAAGCCAATGGGTGCAAAAGGAAATGCACTTTGGCAAATTGACAGCAAAAAAAATGGAATGGAAAAAGGATTTTGTTGTTTTGCTTCAAATGCAAAAGACTTTGCAAGATTCGGCAAACTTTACAAGGATCATGGAAAATGGAATGGGGAAAAACTAATTGATTCCTCCTTTGTAGCTTTAAGTGTTCGCCCCCGATTTGAAAAAAGTCCTGAATATGGATACGGGTGGTGGCTTTCTGAAATTAATGAAAAATCTCTTTTTGCTATGCGGGGTCATCTGGGGCAGTACGTGATTGTAATTCCAGAAGACGATATGATTGTAGTTCGCTTGGGTCACCTTACTGGAAAATTGAATGAAACTGATTTCCCTGAGGTATTCCACCTATACATTGAAGAAGCCTACAAAATGCTTGAAAATGCTGCAAAAAGTTGATTTAACAAAGGTGTTGTTTTTAGACATTGAAACCGTTCCAGAGAAAGAAAATTTTGATCAACTTAGCAATTATCGAAAAGAACTTTGTCCTCAAAAATCTGCCTACCAAAGGAAAGAGGAAGAAACTCCAGAAACCTTCAACAGAAAAGCTGGAATATGGGCAGAATTTGGAAAAATAGTTTGTATTTCAGTTGGGTATTTTATAATTGAAAAAGATCTTCGAAACTTTAGAATTAAAACTTTTTTTGGAGAGGAAAAGCAATTGCCTCTTGATTTTAAAGCGTTGTTAGATATTCATTTTAGTCTTCGAAATCACGTTCTATGCTCTCATAACGGGAAAGAATTTGATTTTCCATTTATCGCAAGACGTATGATTATTCAAAGCATTGATTCGCTAAAAAGTTTAAATCTTTTTGGGAAAAAACCTTGGGAAATTCCTCATATTGACACCATGCATTTATGGTGTTTTGGTGACTTTAAACACTACACCTCCCTAAAACTTTTAGCAGAGGTTCTGGGAATTCCATCGCCAAAAGATGATATTGACGAAAGCGAAGTTGCTCATGTATTTTATGTAGATAAAAACATTGCTCGAATTCTGACTTATTGTGAAAAAGATATAGTAACAATTGCACTAGTTATTCTACAATTCAAAAATGAACCTTTACTAGAATCTGATGAAATCATATGGCTCAACTAAATTCAAAGAATATCATTGAAGTTAACGATTTATCGCTATCCATAGCTGGTAAAGCTATCCTGAAAAACATAAACTTCAACATTACACCCAATGAAATTGTAGCTATGGTTGGTGAATCGGGAAGTGGGAAATCTTTGACTGCGCTTTCCCTTTTGGGTTTACTGCCAATAGCTAAAACATCGATAGACTCGGGCAGTATTCGATTTGAAAAAACGGAGTTATTAAATTTTAGTGAAACCCAGTGGCAAAAAATTCGAGGAAATAAAATCAGTATGGTATTCCAAGAACCTCAATCTTCTTTGAACCCAACAATGCGATGTGGAAGCCAAGTCAATGAAATTATTCAGCAGCATTTCAAAAATTCTTTGTCAAAAGAAAAACGAAAAGAAAAAGTTCTTAAAGCCTTTGAGCGAGTTAAACTTCCCTCGCCGGAACGAATCTATGATGCTTATCCACATGAAATTAGTGGAGGTCAAAAACAACGCGTGATGATTGCTATGGCACTAATAAATAAGCCCAAATTACTTATTGCAGACGAGCCCACAACTGCTTTGGATGTTCTGGTACAAAAAGAAATAATCGATTTACTCAAAGAGATACAAAAACAAACTCAGATGAGTGTATTATTCATTTCACACGACTTATCCTTGGTTTCTCAATTAGCTGATAAAATTATTGTTCTTTATGAAGGAAGAGTAGTTGAATCTGGAACCCCTCAGGAAATCTTCAAACATCCTAAAGATCACTACACTCAAGCTTTGATTCATGCACGCCCCGCACCTAATCAACGTTTAAAGAAATTACCTACAATCGAAAACTATTCTAACCCTCTCATGAAAAAAGAATTTATTGATCCTAAAGAACGTAATGCACGTTTAGAAAAATTATACGCTCAGAAGCCCCTATTTTCAGTGCGGAACTTGAGTAAAACATACATGTCTAAATCTAGTCTTTTTGGAAAGACCAAAAGCTTTTTGGCTGTCAAGGATATTTCTTTTGATCTTTATCCTGGAGAAACCCTAGGATTGGTGGGAGCCTCTGGATGTGGAAAATCTACTCTAGGAAAAGCTTTAGTATTCTTAGACAAACCCACTAAAGGGAATATTGAATATGAGGGAACCTCTTTAAATAAATTGATTCCTCAAAAAATAAGATCATTACGAACCAACATTCAGTTTATTTTCCAAGATCCTTATGCGGCACTAAATCCCCAGAAAAAAATTGGGGATGCAATTCTTGAACCCATAATCGCTCATAAAATTCTTCAAAAACCCTTTCAAAAAGATCGGGTAATTGACCTTTTAAAAAAAGTAGGATTAGGGTCAACTTTTTATGACCGTTATCCACATGAACTCTCTGGAGGTCAACGCCAAAGAGCTGTTATTGCTCGAGCTCTGGCGGTTAATCCTAAAATATTAATTTGTGATGAGTCTGTTGCAGCATTAGATATTTCTGTACAAGCTCAAGTACTCAATCTTCTCAATGATTTAAAAGAAAAACTCCAATTATCCTATATTTTTATTTCACACGACCTTTCTGTTGTTCAATACATTTCTGACAAAATCATGGTCATGGATGAAGGAACAATAGTTGAATACAAAGAAGCTGATCAGCTTTGTCAAAACCCAGAGCACCTTTCAACTCAAAAACTTATAGAAGCCATTCCAAAAATAGCTTTTTAAATGCTTGACTAAGGCGAAGGATTGGGGAGTTGGTTTTGAACTGATTCGATCTCCTTTAAAATTTCTTTGGAAAGTGTAACGTTAATACTCCCAATATTTTCTTGTAGCTGTTCTAAATTGGTTGCTCCAATAATATTAGAGGTTACAAAAGGTTGAATGTTTACAAAAGCTAAAGACATTTGTGTAAGACTTAAATTGTGTTTTTGAGCTATTTGATAATACAGTTCCGTTGCTTCAATAGCTTGTTTTCCATTATATCGGGCTGCAAAGTTTGGAAACAAGGTAAAGCGTGCTTTTGGGGGGTTATTGCTGTTTCTGTATTTACCTGTCAAGCGACCGAAAGCCAGAGGAGAATAGGCCAACAAACCAACATTTTCTCGCAAACAAACCTCAGCAGTTCCAACCTCGAAATGTCGAGTAAGTAACGAATATGTGTTTTGTAGCGTAATCATTTTTGGTAAACCCTTACGAAACAGCTCCATGTATTTCATAATTGCCCATGGGTTTTCGTTAGATAACCCAATTTGCCTGATCTTACCAGCCTTTATTAATTCTTTGAGGTAGTGTAAAATTTCTTCAAAATTTTCTATCCATGGGTCATCAGAATCGTGAGAATAACCTCGCTTCCCAAAATAATTGGTATTGCGCTCTGGCCAATGCAATTGATATAAATCAATGTAATCGGTCTGTAAACGTTTTAAGGAATTTTCAACCGCTTCAACAAGATTTGATTTATTGAAGCTTACTTTATTCCGAATGTGTGCAGTGTATGGCCCAGGTCCAGCTGCCTTAGATGCCAAAATGACCTTGGATCTATTGCCTGTTTTTTTGAACCAATTTCCCATAACACGTTCTGTTTCTCCTTGTGTTTTGGCCTCTGCCGGAACTGGATACAGTTCTGCAGTGTCAAAAAAATTAACTCCATTATCGAGGGCTAAATCCATCTGATCAAATCCTTCTGCTTCTGTATTTTGATTTCCGATGGTCATGGTACCTAAACATATTTTACTGACTTTTATTTCGGTACCGGGTAATGTGGTGTATTTCATAAATTTAGTCTAGACCTTGAAGAAGTTTACCAATCTCATCTAATTTAGGCGCTAAGATCACTTCTATGCGTCTATTTTTTGATCGATTACTTGCCGAACTGTTTGGAACAAGTGGAGCATATTCTCCTTTCCCAGCTGCAGTAATGTTTTCGGGGATTACACCGGTATTCTTAAGCAATAATCCTACTATTGATGTTGCTCTTTTTACTGAAAGATCCCAATTTCCAGATAATTTTGAATCTCCAATATACGGCTCATCATCTGTGTGACCTTCTATCAATATTGCAATGTTTTTATTTTCTTCCAAAACCATAGCGAGTTGTCTAATTGCTTCCTTCCCCTCTGAACCAACTGCCCAACTTCCGGGCTTGAACAACATTTTATTTTCCATAGAAACATAAACCTTTCCATCTCGTTGTTCAACGGTCAATCCTTTTCCATCAAAACTCAAAAGCGCTTTAGTTAAAGAGGATTTTAAATTTGAAAGTAATGCTTCTTTATTTGCAATAACCTTTTCTAATTCGTCAACTCGAGCAATTCTTGAAGCAAGCTCACTTTTAAGAGAATCTAGTTCCGAACGTTCCCCCAATAGCTCCGACTCTTTCAATTGAATTTCATCCAACAATCCTCTGTTTTGTTCAATACTTTCTTGCAATTCTGCATTACTGTTTTTCTCTAAGGCAGTGTAAGAATTTTGAAGTGTTTCAAAATTCTTTTTTGAGCTATTTAACTCCATTTCAATTTTTTCAAATTGAGACATTAATTCTCCATAATGATAGCGCAAAGAGTCATAACGAACAATAAGCTGAATATTATCTTTTTCCAAGATAGAGTGATCTACTTTTAACTGAGCATAATTTCCTTCAATTTCGTTAAACATTTTTGAAGAAACGCAACTAACCAAACTAAAGGTGCAAAAGAAGAGAAATATTAATTTTTTCATATAATTCAAATTAATTTTTTTTAAAATCTAATTCAACCGCAACCGGACAATGATCAGAATGATAGGCTTCGGATAAAATGTAGGCTCTTGAAATTTTAGGGCTTAAGGGTTCGCTTACCATGGCATAATCCAAACGCCAACCTTTGTTATTGGCACGAGAATTCGCTCGATAACTCCACCAGCTGTATTGGTGTGGCTCTGAATTGAACTTACGAAAAGAATCAACGAATCCTTGATTCACAAAACGATCCATCCATGCACGTTCTTCCGGTAAAAAACCAGAAATATTTTTATTTCGAACAGGATCGTGAATATCAATAGCTTTGTGACATATGTTGAAATCTCCACAAACAACCAGATGAGGTATTTTTTTTTGAAGTATTGCAAAATAGTCTCGAATTTCGTCCATGAATTTAAACTTATATTCTAGCCTGTCTGTGTTGGTCCCAGACGGCAAATACATGCTTACAACAGAACAATTGTCAAAATCTGCTCGGATGACACGACCTTCAAAATCCATTTGCTTGATATCTGTTCCATATTCTATGTGATTGGGTTTTTGTTTACAAATTATTGAAACTCCACTGTATCCTTTTTTTTGGGCAGAAAACCAGTAGTGATGATATCCAAGTTTTTCGATAGCTTCTGTATCTACTTGCTCTTTTTGTGCCTTTGTTTCCTGAAGACATAAAACATCGGGTTGTAAAACCTTGAGCCAACCAATGAAGTCTTTTTTTAAAGCCGCTCGAATTCCATTAACATTGTAAGAAATGATTTTCATCATAGCTAAAGTAAGCAATCTCTGGCTTTTATAAAACGTGATATGAAAAGTGTTTTAAAAAAAAACTTATTAAAGGTTATTGAATTTTTTTTAACCAATTTTTAAAATCTAATTTTTTATTCAAAAAGCCTCCCAATGCCTCAATAGAAATACGTTCTTGTTTCATCGTGTCACGATCTCGAATAGTCACCGTTTGATCCTCAAGTGTTTGATGATCAACAGTAATACAATAGGGGGTTCCCAATGCGTCTTGACGTCTGTATCGTCTCCCCACAGCATCTTTTTCATCATAACTAACTTCATGATTCCATTTTAAATCATCCATCAACTTTTTTCCAAGCTCAGGAAGACCATCTTTCTTTACCAAGGGTAAAATTGCGATTTTAATAGGTGCTAATATTGAAGGTAATTTCAACACGGTTCTTGAGCTACCATCTTCTAGCATTTCTTCACGCAGTGCCCAGGAAAAAACAGCCAAAAACATACGATCTAATCCCACTGAAGTTTCAACCACATAGGGCACATAATTTTCGTTCTGCTCATGGTCAAAATACTGCAACTTTTTCCCCGAAAACTCTTCATGACTAACTAAATCAAAATCGGTTCGAGAATGAATCCCTTCCAGTTCTTTAAATCCAAAAGGAAATTTAAATTCAATATCTGCTGCTGCATCGGCATAGTGAGCTAATTTTTCGTGATCGTGAAAGCGATAATTTTCTTCTCCCATTCCTAGGGAAAGATGCCATTTAAGTCGAGTTTCTTTCCATTGGTTGTACCACTCTTTTTGAGTTCCAGGGGGGATGAAAAACTGCATTTCCATTTGTTCAAATTCTCGCATTCGAAAAATAAATTGACGTGCTACAATTTCGTTTCTAAATGCTTTTCCCGTTTGTGCAATTCCAAATGGGATTTTCAATCGACCTGTTTTCTGGACGTTTAAAAAGTTTACAAAAATCCCCTGTGCAGTTTCTGGACGTAAGTATAAATCCATTGCAGAGTCAGCTGAGGCTCCTAATTTAGTTCCGAACATAAGATTAAACTGCTTCACTTCGGTCCAGTTTCTGGATCCCGATTCTGGACAAGCAATTTCGAGTTCTTCGATCAGATTCTTGACATTGGTGAGGTCTTCTTTTTCTAAAGATTGACCCAAACGCTTCAAAATTTGATTTATTTTTTCTTGATACCCAACCACCCTGCGGTTTGTTTTGATGAATTCTTCTTGATCAAAGTCATCGCCAAAACGTTTTGCCGCTTTAGCAATTTCCTTATCCATTTTATTCTCAATTTTGGAACAATAGTCCTCCACCAAAACATCTGCTCGATATCGCTTTTTAGAGTCTTTATTATCAATCAAAGGATCATTAAAAGCGTCTACGTGACCCGAGGCCTTCCATGTAGTTGGATGCATAAAAATAGCTGTGTCTATCCCTACAATGTTATGATGTAGTTGGACCATTGATTTCCACCAATAATCTCGAATGTTTTTTTTGAGAGCAACTCCGTTTTGAGCATAGTCGTAAACAGCACTTAGGCCATCGTATATTTCACTTGATGGAAATACAAATCCGTATTGTTTTGCATGTGAAATTATTTTTTTGAAATCTGTCATGGTACAAAAATAATCCTTTTTCGTATTTTACCTTACTCAAATCTTATTTAACATGAAAAACTTCGCAAAAGAGCTTGGAAGCAATTTTATTAACCTGTTATTTCCAAAATTATGTTTGGGTTGTGTGAGTGTTTTAATTCTAAATGAAAAAAATATCTGTATACATTGTCAACTTAAACTTCCTTTCACTTATTTTCATTTACAGAAGACTAATCCCATAAAAAAGAAATTTAAAACCAGGTTGAATATCAGACAAGCAACCGCTTTTTGCTATTTTATAAAAATAGCATTTTAGAAAAGCTTTTTTATCAATTGAAATGCGGGGTTAAAAATAATTAGAAACTTAATTTTGCAATCCTTTTGGGTAAAGAAATAAAGTCCTCAATTAATTATCAAACTATTGATGCTATTATTCCTGTTCCACTTAATAAAAAAAGGTGACGAAGCCGTTCGTTGAAAGCCGTCTGTAATAACCGTAACTAATATTGCTCTAACATCCCAACTCCATTCGGGAGAAACTAATAATTCCTGATTGTACTCTGTGATTTGGCGAATATTCTTACCATTGAAATCCGCTATCTAAACGTTATCCGCACCACTTTCATCACTAATAAAAAAGTTGTTTTTACCATCTGACGGAAAACGTGGTTGGGATTTAAATGATTTATCCTTTAATTTGCACTAAAATAAGATTCATGCGGAAAAACTTCCTCTACATTATTGGAGTAATTTTAATCTTATCTATTTCCGGCTGCGCTAAAAGAGGTTCCCCTTCAGGTGGAGCCAAAGACAGTTTACCACCAGTTCTGATTCGAGCTGTTCCCTCATTGAATACCACCTTTTTTGATGAAGAAAAAATTACTTTATATTTTGATGAATACATCAAACTCAAAGACATCATCAGTCAATTTATTACCTCTCCACCATTAGAGCCAAATCAATACAAAATTTCACCTGAATCTACAGTAAGCAAAAAGATTGAAATCGAATTTTTAGATTCTTTAAAACCAAACATTACGTATACCCTCAACTTCGGCTCTGCAATTGAAGATTTTAATGAAGCTAATCCTTTGACTTTTTTCAGTTACACCTTTTCTACTGGTGCTGTAATTGACTCCCTGTATTTGGAGGGGACTGTAAAGGATGCTTATGAAATAGAAACCGATCCTAATATTTCTGTCCATTTGTACCCCATAGACTCTAGTTTTAGAGATTCTACAATTTTCAAGAATAAGCCTTTTTATGTTGCCAATACACTTGACAGCGTTTATTTCAAACTACAAAACATCAGTGAAGGGACTTATGAAATGATCGCCATTCAAGACGTGGGTAAAAATTATCTTTTTGATCAGAACATTGACAAAATCGGTTTTTTTGAAGACCCTGTAAAACTTCCTGGAGATACACTGCGTTTCCCTGTGCTTTTCAAAGAAATTCAAAATTTTAACTGGACACGGCCTCAGTTTGTAAACGATCATCATATTGTTTTTGGGTATTATGGTGACCCTTCAGCCAGGGAAATAAAGCTTGTAAGCGAAGTGCCAAAAGATTTTAAATACCTAATCACAAAACACACCGAAAAAGACAGCTTAGATTTTTGGTTCTCTGGGATCAAAAAAATTGATTCTTTGGTTTTTAAATTAAGTGGGAAAGACTCCATGATTCAAAAAATTGTGAAACCTGTGCGCCCAACACTTGATTCCTTGGAAATCAAATTTTCTCATTCAGGAGTTATTGACTTTTTGGATACACTATCCTT
The DNA here is from genome assembly GCA_913020155.1 of uncultured Flavobacteriales bacterium. Lineage (GTDB taxonomy): Bacteria > Bacteroidota > Bacteroidia > Flavobacteriales > Flavobacteriaceae > Arcticimaribacter. Next base: position 18,323 of record CAJWBA010000006.1, on the reverse strand, counting down.
AAAGTCTTCGCTTCCAATAACTTCAATCAATAATGAATTTATTAAAATTCTGGATTTAGATTCTCTTTTAGTTCCTTTTAAATCTATCCTTAACAAAAATAAAAATGAAATTTTTTTAGATTTTGAAAAAACTCCAAATAATAGTTACTACATAAAAATATTACCAAATGCAGCGGTTGATTTTTGGGGGGATACAAATGATACCATTCAAAGTAAATTGACAACCAAAAAAATTGAAGATTATGGTGTGATCATCCTTTCTGTGGAAACAGATGGAGACTTTAATTATTTTATTGAACTACTGGATAAAAAAGGGGAGACTGTTCGAAAAAAAATGAAAAATGAAAACAACCGCTATAGCTTCAATCATCTGACTCCCGGGAATTATGGTTTTCGTTTGGTAAAAGACTTGAACAACAATCAAAAATGGGATACTGGAAATTATCTCAAAAAAATTCAGCCTGAAGATGTTTTTTACATGGACGGGGAAATTGTACTTAGAGCGAATTGGGATCAAAATGAAGTGTTTATTGTACAATAAAGGAGTCTCGATCGTTTAGAAAATTTAATTTAGACCGCGTGGCAACTTGTTGATCCTTATATAAGGTTGCATAAAATATTCCTTCTTTGTTAGCTGCACAAAAAACGGTTGCCCCAAGTGAGTCATAGACTGCAGATCCTCCTAGATAAGTATTTTGTTTAGCATCTTTTCCTATTCTATTTACTCCAATGGTATAACTCATGTTTTCTATAGCACGAGCCTGCAAAAGTGTTTCCCATGCATGGACTCTTGGGCTCGGCCAATTGGCTACATAGACCAATAGATCATAATCCATCGTATTTCTTGACCAAACTGGAAATCTTAAATCATAACATATTCGAAGACAAACCTTCCATCCTTTAAAGTGAAGTATACCCTCATTTTTACCGGTCTGATATGCTTGATTTTCTCCTGCCAAAGTAAACGTATGTCGCTTGTCATAAAAATATTTGCTTCCATCTGAATTAATCCAAACAAAGCGATTATAATAAGACCCTTCTTCTTCAATTACCAAACTTCCTGCAATTGCAGTATTAAGTTTTTTTGCCCACAATATCATCCATTGAATCGTATTTCCATTCATAGACTCGGCTACATTTTCTGGATTCATTGTAAAACCAGATGTAAACATTTCTGGAAGAAAAACTACATCTGTTTCTGACTGAAGCTGTTCCAGGTACTTGTCAAAACCTTTTAGATTATCCTGAGGGCTTTCCCAGGCCAAGTCCATTTGAATTAAGGCTACTATAATTTCGTCTTCCATTTGAACTATTTTAAATAAAAATACATAAAATAGAATTATTTTTATTGAACTATTCGAAAAGAACTTCTCCTTTTTCTTTTATCTTTAATGGTGCATAATTAATTAATTTGTTTTATGGAAAAAAAATATGTTGTCGCTTTTGATCAAGGAACCACAAGTACTCGAGCGATTCTATTTAATAAAAAAGGAGAAATCGTTTCAATTTCCCAAAAAGAATTAAGGCAATATTATCCGCAGTCGGGTTGGGTAGAACACGATGCGAATGCTATTTACAACGATCAACTTGAGGCCTTTGAAAACATATTGAAAGAAACAGGAATTGATCCTTCCGAGATTGCTTCCATTGGGATTACCAATCAAAGGGAAACTACTGTAGTATGGAATAAAAATTCAGGAGAACCTATTCATAAAGCCATTGTTTGGTTGGATAAAAGAACAATTCCAATTTGTGATAATCTTAAAGCCGAAGGATTGGAAACTTACGTTCATGAAAACACAGGATTGGTTATTGATTCTTATTTTTCTGGGACAAAATTGAAATGGATATTGGATGAAGTTCCTCAAGCAAGGGCTGAGGCAGAAGCTGGTAATTTACTTTTTGGAACCATTGATTCTTGGTTGGTTTACAAGCTTACAAAAGAGAAAAAACACCTTACGGATCATAGCAACGCGTCTCGAACCATGATCTACAACATAAAAAACTTGGCTTGGGATGATAAAATTCTGAAAGCAATGGATATCCCCAGATCCATGCTCCCTGAAGTTCAAGAATCCTCTTCTGATTTTGGAACATTAGATTACAACGGACTGTCCATTCCTATTTATGGAGTGGCAGGAGATCAACAAGCTGCTTTATTTGGACAAGGAGGACATCGCCCAGGAGTTGCAAAAAACACTTACGGAACGGGTTGTTTTATCTTGCTGAATTTGGGATCAAAGCATTTAGTTTCGAATAGAGGTTTACTCACAACCCTAGCTTGTAGCTTAGAAAATGAATCCCCAAATTATGCACTTGAAGGAAGTATTTTTATTGGAGGTGCTTCGATTCAATGGCTACGAGACCAATTAAACTTAATTCAGCAGGCCTCAGAAACCGAAGCAGTTTGCCAATCCATCCCTCCTCTAAAAGACTTGTATGTTGTTCCTGCTTTTGCAGGACTTGGTGCTCCCTATTGGGATGCAAATGCCAAAGGGTCTATTACGGGAATTACGTTAGATATTGGTAAAAATGAAATCATCAAGGCTACAGTAGAAGCTCTTGCTTATCAAACCAAAGATGTAATCAACGTAATGCTAGAAGACAGTGGTTCTTCAATGGTAACTCTAAAAGTTGATGGAGGAGCCTCTGCCAATAATTACCTTATGCAGTTTCAATCTGACATTCTCAATGTAGATGTAGATCGCCCAAAAATGCTTGAAGTTACTGCTCTTGGAGCTGCATTCTTAGCAGGAATCAAAGCCGGTTTTTGGACATCTGATGCTATCGAAAAAGTAAGGGAACGCGAAGCTCTTTTTACCCCAAAAATGGAAGAACATACACGAATCAAAAAATACAAGGGTTGGAAAGAGGCTGTTGAACGAACCAAGTCAAACTCGGTAATTTGATTGATGTTTAAATGTTTTTTAACTGCTTTCAGCATCTCTGCGTATCTAGTCGACCTCTACGAAGTTGGTGTCATAATCTTCTCGCAGTGTGCGCATCCAACGATCCCAAAATAAAAAATACAACCCATAATTTCCATTGAATTTTGAGTGGTGAGTATTATGAGAAACCGAAGTGTTAAGCCATCTTCCAATAAAGTTTTTATTGAACCTTTTGGGATATAATTCATACCCTAAATGTCCATAAACATTGTATAAAGTCATAAAAACTAGGAATACAAATAATACCGATAGGTGGTATGGAATTATATAAATGATCGGAAAAATAATTCCTGCTTCAACAATCCCTTCTAGGGGGTGAAATGCAAAAGCTGCCCATCTAGAAGGATTGGTCGATTTGTGGTGCACTTCGTGAAACAGTCTGTAAATTTTTGGATGATGCATTGCGCAATGTGTCCAGTAAAAATAAGTATCGTGCATCAAAATCATTAAAAGAACACTCAAAAACCAATAGCCCATCCCATGCGATTCTATGCTTTCATAACGAAGATCAAATTCACCTAACGGAGAACGAGTGACCAATAGGGCCACCAGCATAAAAATCAATAAACTCGACAAAGAATACCCTATTTCTCTGTAATAATCTTGATTTTTTGGAAACCGATTTTAAATTTTTTTTGGGCACTATTTTTTACAAAAAAACATAGAAAATGATCAAGAAAAATCCCGCAACCAGAAAATACCGGGCTAAACTTGTTGAAAGAACTCCAACAGCAAATTCAGTGATTTTGGGTTCCATAAATATTTTTTTACTTTTATTCAATCATGAGCTACTATCCTTTAGCTGATGCAGCCAAATATTCTCGATTCATACGAGCAATGTTTTCTAAAGAAATACCTTTAGGGCATTCTACTTCACAGGCACCTGTATTGGTGCAATTTCCAAAGCCTTCTTCATCCATTTGTTTTACCATGTTCAACACTCGATCGGCAGCTTCTACCTTTCCTTGAGGAAGTAGAGCATATTGCGAAACTTTGGCAGAAACGAACAGCATTGCAGAGGCATTTTTACAGCTGGCTACACAGGCACCACAACCAATACAGGTTGCAGCGTCAAAGGCGTTATCCGCATCGTGCTTGTTGATTGGAATAGCGTTAGCATCTTGAGTGTTTCCAGAGGTGTTGACACTTACAAAACCACCTGCGTGCTGAATACGATCAAATGCTGATCGGTCAACTGCTAAATCTTTTACTACAGGAAATGCGTTCGCTCTAAAGGGTTCAATTGTTATGGTTTCTCCATCTTTGAACTTTCGCATATGTAACTGACAAGTGGTGACTAAACGGTCGGGGCCATGGGCTTCTCCGTTGATGTACATGGAGCACATTCCACAAATTCCTTCTCGACAGTCGTGATCAAATGCAACTGGATCAATTCCTTTGTTTATTAATTGTTCATTGAGAACATCCATCATTTCCAGGAAGGACATGTCCGGTGAAACATTTTCAATCGGATAAGTTTCCATTTTACCTTGGGCAGTTGTATTGGCTTGTCGCCAAATTTTTAGATTCAAATTCATAGTTCTATTTGTATGAACGCGTTTTTACTTCAATTTCTTCGTAATTCAATTCTTCTTTGTGCAAAACTGCATCAGCAGGTTCTCCTTTGTATTCCCATGCAGAAACAAAGGTGAAGTTTTGATCATCTCGCATGGCTTCTCCCTCAGGAGTTTGGGATTCTTCGCGAAAATGACCTCCACAAGATTCTAAGCGCTCTAAAGCATCCTTGGCAAACAATTCTCCCAACTCAAGGAAGTCTGATACTCGTCCAGCTTTTGCTAGTTGCTCATTAAATTCAGAATCTGTTCCTGGAACATTTACATTTTTGTAAAAGTCTTCTCTAAGTGCTTTGATTTCTGCCATTGCTTCTTTCAACCCTTTAGCGTTTCTTGACATTCCACACTTGTCCCACATGATTTTACCTAACTTCTTGTGGTAATGATCCACCGAATTTTTGCCTTTGTTTGTTAAGAACAAATGAATTTTATCTTTTACTGTTTTTTCAGCAGCATCAAATTCTGGAGCGTCTGTTGATATTGGTCCTGTTCGAATGTCATTTGATAGATAATCCCCAATTGTGTAGGGTAAAACAAAATATCCATCGGCTAGTCCTTGCATCAAAGCAGATGCACCAAGCCTGTTTGCTCCATGATCTGAAAAGTTTGCTTCTCCGATGGCATAGCAACCGGGGATGGAAGTCATCAAATTGTAATCTACCCATACACCTCCCATGGTGTAATGTACCGCTGGATAGATCATCATGGGCATTTCATAAGGGTTTTGGTCTACGATTTTCTCATACATCTGGAATAGGTTTCCATATTTCGAACGAACCACTTCTTGTCCTAGTTTTTTAACTAATACAGTGTCGTCTTCATCCAAGCCTTTGACATGTGCTTGTTCTTTTCCGTAACGGGTAATTGCTGCTACAAAATCTAAATACACAGCTTCACCTGTTTTATTTACTCCAAAACCAGCATCACAACGTTCTTTTGCAGCACGTGATGCAACATCCCTTGGAACTAAATTTCCAAAAGCTGGATAACGGCGTTCTAGGTAGTAATCGCGATCTTCTTCTTTGAGATCTGTTGGTTTTAATTTTCCTTCACGAATGCCCTGAACGTCTTCCATGTTTTTGGGAACCCAAATGCGTCCATCATTTCTAAGAGACTCTGACATCAACGTTAGTTTGGACTGATGATCTCCGGAAACGGGAATACAAGTTGGGTGAATTTGTGTAAAACAAGGATTGGCAAAATGGGCTCCTTTTTGGTGGATTTTCCACCCTGCAGAAACATTACTTCCCATTGCATTTGTAGAAAGGAAAAATATATTTCCATATCCTCCCGAAGCAACAACTACTGCATGTGCTCCATGGCGTTCTATCTGGCCTGTTACGAGGTTTCTAGCAATAATTCCACGAGCTTTACCGTCTACCAAAACCAAATCCATCATTTCATGACGGTTATAAATCTTGATTTTTCCACGACCAATTTGGCGGTTCATGGCCGAGTAAGCTCCTAACAATAATTGTTGTCCTGTTTGACCTTTTGCATAAAAGGTTCTTGATACCAGAACTCCTCCGAAAGAACGATTATCCAACAAGCCTCCATAATCACGTGCAAAAGGAACTCCTTGAGCTACACACTGGTCGATAATATTTGTAGAAACCTCAGCCAAACGATGTACGTTAGCCTCTCGGGAACGGTAATCTCCTCCCTTGATTGTGTCATAAAACAAGCGATAGGTTGAATCCCCATCTCCTTGATAATTTTTTGCAGCATTGATTCCTCCTTGAGCTGCTATTGAATGAGCTCTTCTTGGTGAATCTTGAAAACAAAATGCTTTTACATTGTACCCTAATTCAGCTAAGGTAGCTGCTGCCGAGGCTCCAGCTAATCCTGTTCCTACAACAATAACATCTATGAGACGTTTATTTGCTGGGCTCACCAAATTGATATGACTCTTGTGATTGGTCCACTTATCTGATAAAGGACCCTTGGGTATTTTAGAATCTAAATTCGTCATAGTGTTATGCGTTTAAATGGTGAAAAAATGCTATGTAAATGAATCCTACAGGAATCAAAATAGAAAAAGCAATTGTAAATGATTTTAATCCTTTGGTGTATTTATTGTTCAGTCCAACTGACTGGAATGAGGAGCTAAACCCATGTAATAAATGCAGCATCAAAAACACAAATGAAACAGCATAAAACCCAACACGAAATGGACTTACAAATTTATGGACCATTTCTTCAAAGTATCGATTGGGGTCTTCTGGGAGAACCTCTATGTATTTGTAATTCATCTCAGGGAACCAAAAGTCATAAAAATGAAGTCCTAAAAACGAAAGCACTACTGCTCCTGACCAGATCATATTTCTGGACATCCATGAAGAATTTGCAAAGCCTTTATTTTCAGCATAATTCTGAGATCTAGAATTTCTATTTTGATATTCCAAAACAAATCCCATTGTGAAATGAAAGAGAACTCCAAAAATAAGTATAGGCTGAAGTAAAAATTGTACTGCGGGATTGTTTCCCATAAAATGAGAAACTTGATTGAATACTTCTTCGCTAAAAACTGAAATAAAGTTGATAGTGAAATGTTGTAATAGAAACACAATCAAAAATAATCCTGAAAGTGCCATCGCATATTTTCTTGCTAAAGATGACTTGATTAATCCGCTCATTAATTTTTATTTAGATTTACAAATTTAGTTAAAAGGATTTCGAAATAAAATATCTGCACCGTTTTTTTAAGTTGCAAACCCGTCTTCTTAAAATCAAGATAAACTGTTTTGCTTTTTTGAAAGAAGATAAGCAATTATTCCTCTAAACGTTCAACGAAAAATTAAAAAGAGAACCCAACGCTAACGCCGAAAACTTGTCGGGATTGCATTTTTGCAATTGCGTTATCATCATACACGAGTTGAATTTCTAGTTGGGTTGATAGATAGTTGTTTATTTTCATATCAATTGTCATTGTGTAGTCAAAATCAAAATTCTTAAACTCCTCCAGATAGTTAGAAATGAGATTAAATTTATTGCGCAGGATTACATTTGGAAGCAAGGGCCACTCTCCCTGAGTCGAAAATGATAAACCTACTTCCCATCGTGTTTGACGATTGGTTTTGACTCCAAAATAGGTTTCGCCTGGAGTTAGGTCTTTGGTGAATTGATCTGAAACGTAAATTAATCGACCCGTTAAGGGTTCAATTTGGAGACTAAAAAATTTTGATTTTTTGTAGGTAAATCCCAATCCAAAACGTGTATAAAGGGGAGATAAAAAATCTGTTATCTTAGTCCTTATTTCTTCACCCGAACTTCCTTCAGAAAAGTTATAACCAGCAATCCACTGAGACTTTAAGTTTATGGATGAAGAAAAACCCCAGGGATTTTCTCCTACACGAACCAACACAGAATTGATTTCAAAATGATCGACTGTTTTTTTATAGAAATCAGAAGACTCTGTTTTTGCAAAACCTAATGAAGCATCCAAGATTATTGTCCAATCCCATTGATTTTGCTTTCGGTATATCTTGTAATCAAGATTTACAATTCCATTGAAGCTATTGGTACCTCCACCAAGCCATTCCCGAAAATTTACTTGATTAGCCAAAACCCCTATTTTCCTTTCTTTTATCCAAAGACTATCTTTTGATTTCTCGTTTTGTGCAAAGACGGTATTTAAAAAGCCTAAAAACAATATTACCAGAAAAAAACCTTCAAATCTAAACGGCTTATTTAATATGTAGGTCTTTTTTGCTTTTGAGCGTTCCTTTGATAAATAAGACACTGTATGTGTTCCTTTCAAGATAGTGCTTCCCATTTTTAGCAGGCTTTGAGGGTGATTTTTTATTTCTTTTGTTAAAACGAGTAATCCCGTTTACATCTTTTTCAAGGGTGTAATTAATAAGATTAAATCCTTTATCTAGCATTCCTTTTCTTGAGAAAAGTATAAGCCCCTTTGAGTTTTGTATTTGCATTTCATAACTCCCTGATTTGACTGCATAGACTGTAAAAATCACTTCGGGTTCATAGATGTCTCTCCAAGTTGAATAACTACTTCCCCATCGCATGGAGTGTTTGATTTCTTTTGGATCCAACAAAACCAAACCTTCCTTTAAAAAGGTTTTATCGACTTGTTGAAATGCCGTCAAATCTGCCTTGTAAATGGATCGCCCATGAGTTCCAACCAAGAGGTGATTTGTCTGAGGTTGAATTACTAAGTCATGAACTGCTGCATTGGTTAATCCGCTTTCAAAAGGCATCCATTCTTTACCTTGATCAAAAGATACATGGACAGAATTGTCGGTTCCCAAATAGAGTATTTGGCTATTGATAGGATCTTCTCGAATAACATTTACAGGCCTATCTGGTAGGTTCGAGGTAATTTGATTCCACGTTTTTCCTTTGTCATCACTCTTGTAAACATAGGGTTTAAAATCATCGTTACGATAACCATTTAGGGAAAGATAAACACGATTTTTGTCGTGCTTGGATGCGATTACTCTGCTTACCCATAAGTTTTGTGGCAATTGATTTGAAATACGACTCCAACTTACACCACCGTCTTCGGATCGCGAAACAATTCCATCATCACTACCAGTATACAAAAAACCAAATTTAAATGGTGATTCTGCAATTGTGGTGAGAGTTCCAAAAGCAACATTTCCTTTCTTACCCCCCTGAGTCAAATCTTCGGAAATGGCTTCCCAATCATCTCCTTGATTCATTGATCTGTGAAGTTTGTTTCCCCCTAAATAGAGGATGTCCTGATTATGATGAGATAATAAAATTGGTGTTTGCCAATTGAAGCGATAGGGAGATTCTCCCAACTCGTGTTTGGGTTGAATGTAGGTTCTTTTTTCCTTTTCAAGATCTAAACGAAAGTAATTTCCAAATTGATATCCTGTATAAACAACATTACTGTTTCTTTTGTCAATTTGAATTTGCATCCCATCTCCTCCCATAATCGAAGTCCATGTATTATGCCCAGAAGCTTGCCAGCGCTCGTCATCACGTGAATTATGCGCTCCTTTCCAAACACCATTGTCTTGCAGTCCACCATACACATTGTAGGGTTTTTCATAATCAATATTAATTGCATAAAATTGTCCAACTGCTGTGGAATTATTTTTCATCCAATGTTCCCCATCATCATAGGTGATATTTACTCCACCGTCATTTCCGTTTATTAAATGACCGGGGTTATCTGGATTGATCCAGAGTGCGTGGTGGTCAGAATGAACATTTGGTTTTCCAATTGCTTTAAAATTTTCTCCTCCATCGTTTGAGGTTAATAAGGGTACTCCATAAATATAAATTTTATCGGAATCCTTGGGAGATACATTAATGTGTCCAAAATAATATCCGTAACTGTAGTAAAGGTCATCAATAAACCCCTTGTGGGTTTTGGTCCACGATGATCCTCCGTCTGTACTTTTAAAAACCTCAGCTCCGACTACTGGAGTATCAAACAACATTGTATTGGCATCATCTAAATAGGTTGCTAAATCTTTGGGGGTTACCAAACCATTTCGAACACTGTTTTTAAGGTTTACTGCACGATATTTTTCTTGAAAATTATTTTCTTTTAAAAAGAGGTCTAAAGCTTTATCTTCCAGAGCCAAAAATACCTCTTTAGTCATTTTCTTAAACTCATTTTTCGAAAGTCCTTTTGGCTTTTCTTTTGCTTCCTCGATACGTCTGAATTGAGAATCGTGAATGGCATAAATCGTATTTTTATCGTAAACCGTCAGTCCTATTCTACCAACACCTTCACCCGTTGGAAAACCACTAATTGCAGTTGAAATTAAACTCCATGTTTTTCCAGCATCCGTACTTTTATAAATTCCAGATGACTCCCCACTGCCTTTGAAGTTCCATGCTTTTCTGTCTTTTTCCCAAGCAGCAGCATATTGAACGTTAAAATCTCCTGGTACCATACTCATATCTATGATTCCTGAGATATCACTTATAAATAAAACTTGCTCCCAAGATTTTCCACCATCTTCGGTGCGGTAAACCCCTCGCTCCGTATTTGGGGTATACAAATGTCCTGTTACCCCAACAACTAACTCCTCTGGATTAGTTGGGTTAATTAAAATTTTTCCAATATGATGACTATCCTCTAATCCTTTTATCTCCCACGTTTTACCGTTATCGCTAGTTTTGAGCATTCCTATTCCTGCATAGGATGACCGGGAAGAATTATTTTCTCCTGTCCCTACCCATAGGGTTCGGGTTGGCCAGTGCATTGCGATTTCACCTATATTTTGTGTTGGTGCATTGTCGGTTATTGATTTGAAACTAATTCCATTATCTACGGTATGCCATATTCCTCCAGATGCATAGGCGGCATAAAACTCTTTAGGTTCATTTGGATTGACCTCCAGTGCTACTACCCTACCACTCATTACCTTTGGTCCAATATTTTCAAAAGGAATGTTTTGTACAATTGAGCTTTTACTGGACTTGGTCTGAGCACCTAAGACCATTAGGGTACAAAACATTATGGTGAAATGGAACGTTTTCATAATTTTTTATGGTTTTATTTTTGGTTGTTTAAAGTACAAAAAAATACGATTGAAGAAAAAGAAATAACTAAAAGTGATTGATGGACAAATTCATATATTTACTTTAAATAAAATAGGGATTATGCGATATCAACCTTTACCATCTTCTTTTTATGTTCATAGTCGTAATGCATTCATGAATTCTATGAAACCCAAAAGCATTGCTGTTTTTAACTCGAATGATATCTATCCTGTGAGTGCTGATTCTGTTTTGCCATTTGAACAGCACCGTGATCTTTTTTATTTAACAGGAGTTGATCAAGAAGAAACCGTTTTACTTCTTTTTCCAGACGCACAAGATCCTGTAATGAGAGAAATTCTTTTTGTTCGTGAAACCAATGATCATATTGCTGTATGGGAAGGGTCAAAACTAACTAAAAGTCAGGCAACAGAGCGTTCTGGAATTCAAACCGTCTTTTGGATTCAAGAATTTCATAGCGTTTTAAATCAGCTGAGTGCCTTCAATGATACTTTTTATTTTAACACAAACGAACATTACCGACAAGCCGTTGAAAATGAGACTAAAGAGGATCGTTTTATTAAAAAGTGCAAAGATCGATACCCCGCTCATGGAGTAGCCAAAAGTAATCCTATTTTACAAAAGTTAAGATCCATAAAAGCAGCGGAGGAAATTGATCAAATGCAGAAAGCATGTGATATTACAGAAAAAGGGTTCCGGCGTTTATTGAAATTTGTAAAACCGGGGGTATGGGAATATGAAATTGAAGCTGAACTCATACATGAATTTATTCGGAATCGTTCCAAGGGTTTTGCTTACACTCCCATAATTGCAACGGGTAACAATGCCAATGTACTTCATTATACCGAAAATAAAGCTCAGTGTAAAGCTGGGGAACTTATTCTTTTGGATGTAGCTGCAGAGTATGGAAATTACTCGAGTGACTTAACTCGAACAATTCCTGTTTCTGGTGTTTTTACCGACAGGCAAAAAGCAATCTACAATGCTGTTCTTCGAGTAAAGAATGAAGCAACCAAGCTTTTGATTCCAGGAACAAAATGGAAAGATTATCATGAAGAGGTTGGAAAATTGATGACTTCAGAACTAATGGACTTAGGTCTTCTTGACAAGGCTGATATTCAAAATGAAGATTCTGATCATCCTGCTTACAAAAAGTACTTTATGCACGGTACCTCGCATCATATTGGCCTGGATACCCACGACTATGGATTGCTTCATTTACCCATGGAAACCAATATGGTCTTTACCGTTGAGCCTGGAATTTACATTCCCAAAGAAGGTATCGGAATTAGACTTGAAGATGATGTTGTCGTTCAGGCTCAAGGAGTTCCAATCAATTTAATGGGGAATATTCCTATTGAAACAGAAGAGATTGAGGATTTAATGAGAAAGTAATTTTAGTGACAACCACAATCTGTTCCACAGTCTTTATCCTTTTTTGGAGCAAGAAATTTTTTGTACAAAAAACGAATTGAAAAAATTCCAGATGCAGCTACCAATAAAATTTGAACGATTTCCATTAAACCAAAATTTGATAAACAATCAGAGCTGAAAGATAAGCAATTAGAGTCATGCTCAAAAGTTGAATCATGGGCCATTTCCAACCGTTGGTTTCTTTTTTGACAATTGCAAGGGTGCTCATGCATTGCAATGCAAAGGCATAAAATAACATCAAAGAAATCCCCGTGGGCAGATCAAACAATAAAGATCCATCTGATTTGCGCTCTGCTTTCATTCGGTTCTTGATAGTTTCTTCCTGATCATTTCCTACACTGTAAATGGTAGCTAAGGTTCCTACAAAAACTTCCCGTGCTGCAAATGAACTGATCAGTGCTATCCCTATTTTCCAATCAAATCCCAAAGGAGCAATTGCAGGTTCAATGGTTTTTCCTAAAATTCCTATGAAAGAATGTTCAAGTTTGTGAGAAGCTATTTCATTTTCCAGCTGCTCAGCAGTAAAAGATTTAACTTTTGATCTACTCATTATTATTTCTTCTGCTTGATTAAATTCTTTCCCTGGTCCAAAGGAGGCCATCAACCACAATAAAATCGAAATTGCAAGAATTATTCGTCCTGCCTCAACAACAAAGGATTTAGTTTTTTCAAAAACCGTAATCAATATATTTTTTAGAAGCGGGAGTTTGTAGTTGGGCATTTCTATTACAAAATAGGTTTTGGATTGAATCTTCAACATTTTATTCAATATTCCAGCCGACAATAGAGCCATTGCAAAACCCAATAAATAGAGACCCATTAAAGTTAAACCTTGATATCCCATCCCCAAGAATTTCCCTTCAGGAATTACTAGAGAAATTAAAATCAAATAAACCGGTAAGCGGGCTGAACAGGTTGTAAAAGGGGTTACCAAAATAGTTATGAGACGTTCTTTCCAGTTTTCAATATTTCGTGTTGCCATTACTGCTGGAATTGCGCATGCGGTTCCCGAAATCAGTGGAATAACACTCTTTCCACTAAGTCCGTACTTTCGAAGACCTCGATCCATCAGAAAAACTACACGACTCATGTATCCCGTTTCTTCTAAAACAGCAATAAAAAGAAAAAGAAAGGCGATCTGTGGAATAAAAATTACTATTCCTCCCAATCCAGAAATAATTCCCTCTGCTAATAAATTGGTGAAAAGTCCTGGTGGTAAATTTATTTTGGTGTACTCGCTTAATTTTGTGAATCTCTCATCAATAAAATCCATCGGAATACTACTCCATCCAAAAATTACTTGGAAGATGGTTAGTAAAATCAGAAAGAAAATGATGTATCCCCAGAGACGATGAATCAAGATTCGATCTAATTTAGAACGGTAATCTGTTGCTTTGGATTGGTCTACAGAATAGGTTTCTTTTAGGGATTGATTAATGTATTGATAGCGCTTTATGGTCTCTTTTTGCTGCAATCGTTTCAAATGAGAAATGGGCTGGGTTTTGTATTCTGTTGCATCTTGCACTTTTTTTCGTTCAATTTTTGCAAAATTTACGTCTTGCGAGATGACCAGCCATAATTTATAAAGTGATTGATCTGGAAACACTTTTTGAAGATTTCCAAAATAGGCTTCATCGATTTTTGTTATATCCAAACAGCCTACTTTAGACAAGGATCTGAAGTCCAATAAGCATGTCTTTAAAAACTCAATTCCTTTATTTTCTCTTGTGCTGGTTAAAGCTATTTTGGTTTTCAGTTTTTGTTCCAACTTATTAACATTAAGAGAAATCCCCTTATCCACCATTCGGTCGGACATATTAATCACCAAGAGTGTGGGTATTTTGAGATCTTTTATTTGTGTAAATAAAAGGAGATTTCGCTTTAGATTTTCGATGTCAGAAATTACAACGGCTACATCGGGATAATCTTTATCGTTTCTGTTGAGTAATAATTCTATGACTACACTCTCATCCATTGAAGAAGCGTTGAGACTGTAGGTCCCAGGTAAGTCAATGATGTGTGCTTTTGTAGTTTGATTGAGTCTACAACTTCCTTGTTTCTTCTCTACCGTAATACCTGGATAATTCCCTACTTTTTGATTTAGGCCTGTTAAAGCGTTAAATACGGAGGTTTTCCCAGTATTCGGATTTCCAATTAACGCAACATTAATGGTTTTACTCATCTAGATCAATTCTATCTTAATGTTTTTGGCTATTTCTGTTCGAATAGCTAGGTGACAGCCATCAATTACAAGATACATTGGATCTTTTAGAGGTGCTAGTTGCTCTAAATACACTTCATTTCCTGGTAAACATCCCATTTCGATCAATTTGAGCGGCAAAAGATCAGTATCTATTGCTACTATTTTACCAAGTTGATTTTTTTCTATAAGATCTAAAGTGATCATTATTTAGAATGATTTTAAAGAAGCAAAAGTAACTAAAAAAGAAAGGGAAGCCAAAAAGAGAGGGGTTTAATTTAAAGGAGTTGGGTACTCCTTTTTTAAGACTTGTAAATCTTTCCAAAGGGTTTTCATTTCCTCCTCGTTGGTGCCATCATAGTACCCTCGAATCCTTCGGTCCGGATCTACCAAAACAAAGTTTTCGGTATGAATCATATCAAAAGATCCGCCATCTCCGTCATTCTTTACCACAAAATAGGACTTACGAGCTAAGGCATAGATCTCTTTTTTGTCTCCTGTGAGTAAATTCCAATGGGCATCCAACACACCATTTTTTTGGGCGTATTTTTTTAATTGAGCTACCGAATCAATCTCGGGAGTCACACTAAAAGAAAGTAATTTTACTTGTGACTGATTTTTTATTTTTTTTTGAAGGGCTCCCATGTTATTTGTCATTATAGGACAAATCGAAGGGCAGGTTGTAAAGAAAAAGTCTACCACTACTATTTTTTGGTCATACTCCTTTTGTGTAATTGTCTCTCCATTTTGATTGGTTAAACTAAAATTAGAAACACGATGTCCTCTTTTGATGTGCTGAAGGGTGCTATCAACCAATTCGAAACTTACTGCTGCTGGTTGATAAATTGGCAAAACACGATTTGGTTTTAACGCATCATAAAATAAGATCAATATCCCTAGTGATATTAGACCAAATAAGATCAAAAAGGTTTTGTATGTCTTTAAAAAAATCTTTACTGCTTTCAAATTGAGGTAAAGATACTGTGTTTTTTTATGTTAAAAGAAATTAAAATAAGGCTAAAAGGGAGGTTAGGACAAGGAAATTAGTATTTTTGATCTTTAATTTTAAAATTAATCATGAGCCCAATTATTGTTAAAGGAATTCAGTTACTACTTAGCTTATCACTTTTAGTTGTCCTCCATGAATTAGGACATTTTATCCCTGCAAAATTATTTAAAACACGAGTGGAAAAATTCTACTTATTTTTTGATGTCAAATTTGCCTTGTTTAAAAAGAAATTTGGTGGAACAGAATATGGAATAGGTTGGCTACCTCTTGGGGGTTATGTCAAAATTTCTGGAATGATCGATGAAAGTATGGACACTGAGCAAATGAAATTACCTCCAGAGCCATGGGAATTTCGATCAAAACCGGCTTGGCAGCGTCTGATTATTATGTTAGGAGGAGTTGTTGTAAACCTCATTCTTGGTTTTATGATTTACATGATGATCCTTTTTGTTTGGGGGAAAGATACCCTAACTACAGAAGCTGTTCCTAATGGAATGGAAGTTTCTGAATTGGCTAAAAATGTTGGGTTTCTCAATGGAGACAAAATTTTGAGTGTTGATGGTAGAGTTTTGGATAATGTCTTGATGATAAACAAAGACTTGTTTTTAAGATCCGTTCAAGAAGTTGATGTTCTACGTGCCAAGGGCACCAAAAATACCCTTCAAATTCCTGAAGATTTTGGCAGTCAAATGTTTGAATCTGGAGACCTTAGGCCTTTTAGTCTTGTTAGTCCGTCTTCTATTGAAGTTCAGCCTGATAGCCCAGCAGAGGCATCTGGTTTGATGACGGGCGATGTTATTATCAATGCTAATGGTGTTGATATTAACAGTTATTCTTTTTTGGTTCAAGAACTTAAAACTAAAAAGTATGATACCCTTCAATTGAAGGTGAAAAGAGATAATGGTCAAATTTTAGCCAAAACAGTTTACCCGCGAGAAAATGGAACCATTGGCATTGGATTTTTCAACAATATTGAGTATACTCATGTAGATTTAAGTTTAGAAGAAAGTATCATTCAAGGCTTTTCATACGGATATTGGACGCTGCATGATTATGCTGCACAATTCAAATATGTGTTTACCAAAAAAGGGGCTACGCAAGTAGGAGGCTTCGCAGCAATAGGTAATCTATTCCCACCAAAATGGGACTGGAGAGGCTTTTGGAGCAGCACTGCCCTTATTTCAATTATTTTAGCATTCATGAATATTTTACCCATTCCTGCTTTAGACGGAGGTCACGTTATGTTTTTGGTTTATGAGATGGTTAGTGGAAGAAAACCAAACGACAAATTTATGGAATATGCTCAAATTTTTGGATTCTTCTTATTGTTAGCAATTCTAATATTTGCAAATGGAAACGATCTTTACCGTGGAATCTTTGGATAATCGCGTCATTGACGAGTCATTTGATTGGTTTTCTGTAAAAAGCAACCTGAAAGCCAAACTTCTTTTTATATTTGACTCTACATTTTAAAATTCAAACCAATGAAAAAGTTTTATTCCCTTTTAATTGTAAGCCTTTTTGCAGTTCAATTTGCACAAACTTCAGCACAAGAAACTAAAGTAACTATCGAAGATTTTATTACTGAACACGATGGATTTGAAGTAAATGCAGATGGTGAAATTAAACCCATCAACAACCGTGATATCAATAAAAAAATAAGATTCTTTGTAGAAGAAAAATACCTTAACGTTGAGTTTACGCGAAACATCATCTGGGATTCTTACGAAACCTTTTTGAGCCCATACGACATTTACCATTCTCACAAGTTTATTGTACAGGTTAAAGTAAATGGAGTTGACCGCCTAAAATATCTTGAAATTTCTTACAATCCAAAAACTCTTAAAGTCAGCAGCGATTTTGAATGGAACGGGGAAGAAGCTGAGTTTATTAAGAATGAAGTAGAAAAAGAAGTAGAGGCAATAAATTCCTAAAAAAGTACTCATTGAGCTTGGGCATATTTTTAAATTAATATATATTTGCCAACCAATTGAAATATTCCTCCTTAGCTCAGTTGGTTAGAGCATCTGACTGTTAATCAGAGGGTCCTTGGTTCGAGCCCAAGAGGAGGAGCAAGCGTAACCGCTACACTACACATCTAAACATAAGCCCTCGCCAAAAGTGAGGGTTTTTTCTTACAATTAAGTTAAGTATAAAGTTAGTCAGTTTCTTGGCACTCATTTGGCACTCTTTCAAAAAACATAACAAAGTAAGCAAAATGTTATTGTATATGTGGATAGTGTGCTACTCCGTATAATACCACCAAACTTCTGTCAAAAATGTAAGGCAGTTGGTTCAGGTAAACCTAGCCGTAAGAATTGCATCACTATTCCTTTAAACGTTTCGCATTTGCCAACTGATATTCAACTTACCGCACCATATGCTAATCATCAACGTGGCAATTGCATTATAAACGTTTAAGGGGGCGAACCACTAATACTCACATAAGTACCCTATTTTCTTTGTCGATTAACATTAGTAAAACCATCTAAATCTTCAAAAGACTTCAGATAATGAAAGAAGGCTTTAAAAACAGTTTTAGATTGAAACTCAAGATAAAACCTCTAAATTGAATTAAAGGTTTTTTTTAAAATAATATGTTATTTGTCATAGGAGCCTTCAGAAGCCTTGCCCCATAATGAAACTAATAGCAT
>CAJWBA010000005.1 GCA_913020155.1 uncultured Flavobacteriales bacterium | reverse complement strand
TGCGCCAAAAATTTGGATTCCTACAGGACGTTCTTTCTCATAAATATCCAATTTCATAACGCTTTTTGCGGCATCGCGGATTAGTCCTTCACTTGAAATAAATTCTGTGTAAACCACATCTGCTCCGTGTTCCTTGCATAATGCTCGAAAAGGAGGGTCGCTTACGTCTTCCATGGGTGCTAAAAGAAGAGGGAAATCGTTTAGCCCAATATCACCAATTTTTATCAAAACACAAAAATTTTTACAAAAGTACGTAAAAGCATGGGTTTATCCATAAACTACTTAAATTCAAAGACTTCTTGGATAGTTCTCTTGATTTTTAATGTTAAGTCTAATTGTATTTAAATTTATGAATTAAATATTACTCATGTTAATTGTTATTTATTGAATAAAGTTTTAATAGCTTTTGCTTCAAAGTAAATTTAATCTTAAAACAAAAAAAGCCCACAACAAATAAGTATCTTTGCACGATTAGCATAGGAAAGAGAAGCATGAAGCACATCAGAAATTTTTGCATAATTGCCCACATTGACCATGGAAAGAGTACTTTGGCGGATCGTCTTTTAGATTTTACGGGCACCGTTTCAGATCGTGAAAAAAAGGATCAATTGTTGGATAATATGGATTTAGAGCGAGAACGAGGGATTACCATAAAATCTCACGCAATTCAAATGGAATATGTTCACCAAGGTCAAAACTATGTCCTAAACCTCATTGATACTCCTGGTCATGTAGATTTTTCTTATGAAGTTTCCCGTTCAATTGCTGCTTGTGAGGGCGCCTTGCTTATTGTAGACGCTGCACAAAGCATTCAAGCCCAAACCATTTCAAACTTATATTTAGCACTTGAAAATGATTTAGAAATTATTCCTGTTCTCAATAAAGTAGACCTTCCTTCGGCAAACCCAGAAGAAGTTACCGATGATATTGTAGACTTATTGGGTTGTGAGCCAGGGGAAGTTATTCCTGCTTCTGCAAAAACAGGCATAGGAATTGAAGATATTTTAACCGCAATTATTAAACGGGTACCAGCTCCTCAGGGAGATCCTAACGAACCCCTTCAGGCTCTTATTTTTGATTCTGTTTACAATCCTTTTCGTGGGGTTGAAACCTATTTTAAAATCGTAAATGGGTCCGTTTCAAAAGGACAAAAAATACAATTTATTGCTACCCAAAACACTTACAGCGCAGACGAAATAGGTACCCTTAAACTCAAACAAGAGCCAAAGAATAAAATCAGTGCTGGTGATGTAGGTTACTTAATTACTGGAATCAAAGACGCAAAAGAAGTGAAAGTCGGAGACACCATAACCTCCCCATCCAATCCTACTCAAAATGCTATTGATGGATTTGAAGAGGTAAAACCCATGGTCTTTGCTGGAATCTATCCTGTAGACACAGAAGACTATGAGGAACTTCGTGCCTCTATGGAAAAACTTCAATTGAACGATGCTTCCCTTGTTTTTCTGCCAGAAAGCTCTGCTGCACTCGGGTTCGGTTTTCGTTGTGGATTCTTGGGAATGTTGCACTTAGAAATTATCCAAGAACGTCTCGAGAGGGAATTTAACATGACTGTGATCACAACAGTTCCAAACGTTTCATATCATGCCTTTATAAAGAAAGATGTGAACGAACTGTTACTGGTAAACAATCCGTCTGATCTTCCAGATCCATCTGCCCTTGACCGTGTTGAAGAGCCTTACATCAAAGCTTCCATAATTACTAAAGCGGCTTTTGTAGGAAATGTAATGTCGCTTTGCATAGAAAAAAGAGGGGCAATAACCAACCAAACATATCTGACCACAGATCGCGTTGAATTGAACTTTGACATGCCCTTGGCAGAAATTGTTTTTGACTTCTATGACCGTCTAAAAACCGTTTCCAAAGGATATGCCTCTTTTGATTATTCGCCCATAGGAATGCGTCCTTCAAAGTTAGTTAAAGTAGACATCCTATTGAATGGGAGTCAAGTAGATGCCTTGTCTGCTCTTATACATGCTGATAATGCTTACACAATCGGAAAAAAAATGTGTGAAAAATTACGAGGGCTTATACCAAGACAACAATTTGATATTCCAATTCAAGCGGCTATTGGGGCAAAAATTATTTCCCGAGAAACAATCAAAGCCCTTCGTAAAGACGTAACCGCTAAGTGTTATGGAGGAGATATTTCTCGTAAGCGTAAACTTCTTGAAAAACAGAAAAAAGGAAAGAAAAAAATGCGCCAAGTTGGAAATGTTGAAATCCCACAAGAAGCATTTATGGCTGTATTAAAGCTTAACGATTAATTCTTGTAAAAACACTAAAGTCATTTACCTATTTGATAGCCTAGCCACCAACCTTCACGAATTAAAACATTCACTTAGAAAAAGATTGCTAACATGAGTTATTAAAAGTAAACAAGCAACAAACTCAAACTCCGAAAATAAAAATTAAATCAAAGAAAATTTTGATAAGAAGGTTTTAGACTCTTTAAGAAAAAGAATTAACCTAATAACATCATTACTAGTAAATTATTTTTAAGTTAAAACTAAAAACTTTATGAAATATTACTCATAAATGCAAAAAACCTACAAAACCTCAACAAAAATTTGACTTCGTTTTCACCGCATTTAATCGTATCTTTTATTGAAATTTACAGGAAAAATCTTTCCAAAAAAACAGACCAATGATTCGTGTTCCTACTCTTTTTTTAGATGTAAAACGGTGTAAAAAAAATATTGAAAAAATAGCTTCTAAAGCCAAAAAGCAAGGACTAGAATTCCGGCCTCATGCAAAAACCCATCAATCCCTTGAGGTCTCCAAATGGTTCAGAGAAGTTGGTGTAAACAAGTTAACCGTTTCTTCTCTCAAAATGGCGGAATACTTTGCTGAAGAATGGGATGATATCACAGTAGCTTTCCCAACAAATATTTTGGAAATCCAAACGATTAACAAACTTGCCAAAAAAATTCAGCTCAACCTTTGTGTTGAAAATTTCGAGGTTCTTGAATATCTTAATAAACACTTAGAACACCCCTTAGGAATCTTCTTAAAAATAGACTCTGGATACAATCGAACGGGAATTGCCGTTGATAATTTTAAGCTCATCAACACGCTTTTACTCAAAATACGTAAACAAAAATCTCTCGAATTTAAGGGTTTTTTGGCTCACGCCGGACACAGCTACAAATGCCGATCTAAAGAAGCAATTGAAGTGGTTCATCAAAAAAGTAAAAAACAACTTCTTCTACTTAAAAAGCGATTTAAAAACCAATACCCCCATTTGATCATCTCCCTAGGTGATACTCCATGTTGCAGTGTTTCGGAGGATTTCTCTGGAATAGATGAAATACGTCCAGGGAATTTTGTTTTTTACGATCTTACCCAAAACATCATTGGATCAAACGATTTAAATGAAATTGCAGTGGCGATGGCCTGTCCAATTGTTGCTAAACACGCAGACCGAAACGAAATTGTCATTTATGGGGGAGGCATTCATTTTTCAAAGGATCGAATTGATGATCCTGAAGATGGAATTATTTTTGGCCGGGTTGTTGAAAAAAAAGGGGCCTCTTGGGGGGCTTGTGTTCCAAAAATGTTCCTGAAAAGCCTCTCTCAAGAACATGGAGTTGTGTCGGTTCCCAAAGCAACCATCAATGATTACAATATTGGAGATCTTCTATGGATCCTTCCTGTTCATTCCTGTATGGCAGCTGACCTAATGAAAGAATTTCATACAGTAGATGGAGAAGTTTTTTCGATGATGTAATCCTTCTTTCTTTTCCTATCTTTAGCATTAAAAACATATGGTTATTATCATGGGGGTTAGTGGTTCGGGCAAAACATGTCTCGGAAAACAACTGTCTCAAATAACATCTAAACCCTTTTATGACGCAGATGATTTTCACTCTGCTGCCAATAAAGACAAAATGAACTCCGGCCAATCATTGGATGATTTTGATCGGCAGCCTTGGCTCGATCAACTTGGAAAAAAGATAAACGAATGGTCATCAAATGGGGGGGCTGTTTTAGCTTGTTCCGCGTTAAAAGAAGATTACCGAAAAACACTTTCTAAGCATAATACCAAAATCACTTGGGTTGTTCTAAACGGATCTTTTGATGTCATTTGGTCCCGACTTAAAAAAAGAAAAGATCATTTCTTTAAACCCAACCTTCTTCAATCTCAACTGGATGCTTTGGAGCTTCCAAATTATGGCATTCACTTAAATGTTGATCAACCCATTGAGACTTTAGTTCAGTCTTTTCTGAATAAAAGCTACGAGAAGGAGTCCGCTAAAATCGGAGTGATTGGTATGGGGGTTATGGGCCAGGGAATAGCCTTGAATTGTTCCGAAAATGGTTTCGAAACAGCTGTTTACAATCGGTTTGTTGAAGAGGAAGAACGGGTGATTTTCGATTTTCTTTCTACAAATGCACAATTTGAAAACTTGAATGGGTTTACCGATATCGTTTCTTTTATTGGTGCTTTGGAGCGTCCCCGAAAAATTTGGTTGATGATTAAAAGTGGGTCTGCTATTGACGCTTTGATTGATGAAATCGCACCTTTACTCCATGACGGAGACATCATTCTTGATGGGGGTAATTCTCATTATGAAGATACCCAAAGAAGAGTTAAAGAACTTGAAAAAAGAAAAATCTTTTATGTTGGCTGTGGTGTGTCTGGAGGTGAAGTTGGAGCACGACAAGGAGCTTCACTCATGTTTGGGGGAAATAAATTCGCTCATAAAATTCTCCGTCCTATTTTGGAAAGTATTTCTGCTAAAGATAAGGCTGGAAAACCCTGTCAAGCCTATTTGGGTGACGATGGTGCAGGACACTTTGTAAAGATGGTTCACAACGGAATAGAATACGCCGAAATGCAACTTTTGGCTGAAGTTTATGCAGTTTTATCTCACCAAATGAGCTATCCCGAGATTGCATCTCTTTTTGAAGAATGGAACAACGGATCAGAAGCAAGTTATCTTTTGGAGATTACTGCAAAAATTCTTCAAAAAAAAGAAGGAAACGACTATGTTGTAGATTTGATTTTAGATAATGCTGGAAGCAAAGGAACTGGAATGTGGTCCACAAAATCTGCACTTGCTTTGGGTGAAGTTAACAATATGATTTCTTCGGCTCTTTTTGCACGTTATCTTTCAAGTATGAAAAAACAACGGAGTTCTTTGGCCATTAGAAAACCCAAACCGCAAAAATTAAGTTCTTTTGATCTTTTTAAATTAAAAGATGCCTACCGTTTTGCGAGAATAATAAATCACATTCAAGGGTTCAATCTCATCGAGTCTGCTTGCAAAACATACAATTGGTACTACAATCCTACCGAAATTGCTCGCGTTTGGACCAAAGGGTGTATCATCCGGTCGAACTTAATGGAAGACTTGATCGGTTCATTTTCTGATGAAAAATCTTTGTTTAAAAATAAAACGCTGTTATCCGACCTTTACAATACAGAACCTAGTGTGGCGGCTCTTATTCATCATGCTATTGATCAAAAAATTGCTTTAGACAGTTTTTCTTCGGCTTACCATTATTGGATTGCATTATGTACAGAAAACCTCCCTGCTAACCTCATACAAGCTCAACGAGATTTTTTTGGAGCCCATACCTACCAGAGGGTCGATAAACCTTTGAACCAATTTTTTCACACGCAATGGAATTAATATGATTGATTATTCTCTACTTTTATCGGTTTTGATCGGTGTAAGTGTTCTTGTTTTATTGATTTTAAAATTCAAAATTCAACCCTTTCTTGGGCTGTTAATTTCGAGTATTCTGGTTGGAATTCTTGCGGGTATACCTCCCTCAGAAATAATGAATACAGTAAAAGAAGGAATGGGTTCAACCCTTGGGTTTGTTGCTGTGGTTGTAGGACTTGGTGCAATGTTTGGTGCCATTCTAGAACACTCGGGTGGCGCTGAAGCTTTGGCGCAATATTTGCTCCAAATTTTTGGGGAAAAAAAAGCCTCTTGGGCTCTGATGATTACAGGCTTCTTTATCGCAATACCTGTTTTTTTTGATGTTGCTTTCATCATTTTAATTCCTCTTGTTTACTCCTTACAACGGAAAACAAAAAAATCCATGCTTTTGTACGCTATCCCGTTACTTGCTGGACTGGCTATTACACATGCTTTTATCCCTCCAACTCCAGGCCCTGTTGCTGTTGCAGACATTTTGAACGCTGATTTGGGTTGGGTGATTTTAGTTGGGTTTATTGTCGGTGTCCCTACAGCTGTTATCAGCGGTCCGCTTTTTGGAAAATTCATCTCTTCTAAAATATTTATAACTGCTCCAGATAAGTTAGAAAAAAAAGATGTTAAAAATTTCCCTCCCATTAGTTTGATCCTAATTATTATCGGAACACCAATCCTGTTAATTGTGTTTAATACCCTGCTAAATAGTCCAATAGGTAGTAGCTTAAACTGGTCTGAAAACACAATCGTATGGATTCAAATGATTGGGCATCCCTTTTCGGCATTGATCATTGCAAATCTAATGGCTTGGTATCTCCTAGGTGTCAGACGAGGGGTTTCGAAATCTATTTTATCAAAGATTACTTCCTCTTCTCTAGCTCCAGCTGGGATAATTATCTTATTAACAGGAGCTGGTGGTGTTTTCAAGCAAATGTTGATTACTACAGGTACGGGTGAAATGCTGGCCAATTATTTTTCAAGCATTGGCTTAAGTGTGCTGCTTTTTGCTTTTCTAGCTGCTGGTGCCGTTCGAATTTTACAAGGTTCATCTACAGTTGCGATGATTACTGCAGCGGGTATAACCTCAGCGCTTATCACAACTCCTTTGAGTGAATTTCATACTGCACTTCTGGTTATTGCTATTGCTGCTGGAGCTTCCATACTTTCTCATGTAAATGACAGTGGATTTTGGCTGGTGAGTAATTATCTTGGTCTTTCCGAAAAAGACACCTTCCGAAGTTGGTCTATGATGACCTTGATACTTGCCTTATGTGGTTTGACAATGGTCCTTTTTCTTTCCCTATTTCTTTAAAAAATCTTATGAAAAAAATCTTTTCCCTTTTGTGCTTTTTAACGATAATTTCCTGTAAAACAGAGAGCCAAAAAACGCATGAAATCGGTTATGTAGAAACTTCTGTTGGAGAAATATATTTCTGGCTCTATGACGAAACACCTCTTCACAAAGCGAGTTTTATTGAATTAGCAAAGCAACACTATTGGGATCTTCTTAGTTTTAATAGAGTAATTGAAAATTTTGTTGTTCAAGGGGGGTGCATAGACACTCCAGAAGGTTTTTCAAATTCTCCGCATCTGATCGAGCCTGAATTCAACCCTCAAATTAAACATATTTATGGAGCTGTTGGAATGGGTCGCGATAACAATCCTGAAAAATTGTCTGCTGGTTGTCAATTCTACATCGTTCATGATGTTCTTGGAATTGCCAGACTTGATCAAAACTACACGATTTTTGGTCAGGTGTTTAAAGGACTGGATGTTATAGACAAAATCGCTCAGTTTCCCACAGACTCTTTAGATACTCCCTTGGATCGAGTTTCAATAAAAGTGCGTACTCTTAAACTTACCGAAAAAGAATTAACCGCCCTTGGAGGTTCTTCTTTTTTAAAAAACACGCAATAGCAGCTAATATTGATCTTATTTCATTAATTAGTACTGGTTTTTTTAATCACATATTCAAAACGAAGCCTTGTTTTAAAAGTGATCATAGCTTTAAAAAACTTTTCAAAATGATTCAAATTAAATTTACTCCTAAATTTGCTATCTTAGATTATTAAAACATTTTTTCTGCTTTATGAAACATAAAACTCCTTTTATTACCTTGCTCATGCTCTTTTTGAATAGCTCAGCTGTTTTATCTCAAGAATACAATGCCGCTGTTTTTAACCAAAATGAAAAAACCCTTCCTTACCGTATCTTACTTCCAGAAAGTTATGAAAGCAATAAGAATTACCCGCTGGTTCTCTTTCTTCACGGTTCTGGTGAGCGTGGAAATGATAATGAACTTCAGCTCTTTCATGGCAGCAAGATGTTTTTAGATGCAGAGTTTAGAGAAAAAAACCCTGCCATTGTTGTTTTCCCTCAGTGTCCTGCTGACTCATATTGGGCAACTGTTGAAAAGAACTCTTCTACCAAGTTCTCCTATTTCGAAAAACCAAAATACAATCCTACTTTAAGTTTGGTTGAAGGAATGTTGGAGCAAATTATTTTGAAATATGGGGTAGATCAGGATCGAATTTATGTCGGCGGTCTTTCGATGGGGGGAATGGGTACATTTGAATTGGTGTATCGAAACCCAAATAAATTTGCTGCTGCTTTTGCTATTTGCGGTGGGGCACATCCCAAAATTGCAAGAAAGATCAAAAAACCTGTTTGGCGAATAGATCACGGTGATGCTGATGCTGTGGTTCCAATTGAATTTTCTAAAGCTATGGTCGATGCTTTAATTAAAAATAAAGCTGACGTAACCTACAATTGGTATACTGGGGTAGGGCACAACAGCTGGGAGAATGTCTTTGCTGACCCCGGTTTTATTCCTTGGCTTTTTTCACAAAAAAAATAATATGAAAATCATAAGAACGGATCAAAATAATCTTGATTTTCAACTTTTGGTTCGTTCACTCAACCAAGAATTGTCCATTCGGGATGGATAAGATCACACGTTTTACAGTCAATTCAACGGAATTGAAAACTTAAAACATGTTGTTGTAGCTTATGTAAATGACGTTCCTGTAGGCTGTGGAGCTTTTAAAACATTCGACAACGGTATTGAAGAAATCAAACGCATGTACACAAACCTTGGGGGTCGCCAAAAAGGTATTGCCTCGGCAGTTTTAAGAGAACTAGAGGCTTGGATGAAAAATCTAAAGATTCCTAAATGTGTTCTGGAAACGGGAAAAAACTTACCCGAAGCTGTTGCTCTTTGTCAAAAGTTTAATTACCAAATAATTCCTAATTATGAACCCTTCCAAAATACAGAAAACAGCATTTGCTTCAAAAAATATATGCTTTAAAATTTATTGCTACACTAAACAATAGAACTATTAATGAATAAATAAGCGGGAAAATTATTTGGTTTATAAAATAAACTAGTTTGTGTTTGTGATCTTGTTTTTAAATCCTTAATTCATGAAAATAAATGTCTCTGACCAACAAGAACAGCTCGAAATCATTTCTCAAACCATTGCAAAAGCAAAAGAAACTTAAAAGAACAGTTTCTCCTTTATTTATTGGGGATGGTTGTTAAGCCTGACTTGACTGCGCTTTTTACTCATGCTCTTATGGTTTATAGTTCTCTAGGAAGTTCAAGCTATCTAGCCTGGCCGATAACAACTCTTTTGGGATCCGCTGGAATGCTAATGTACTAACGTAAAAAAGAAGAAAAAAAACATCAAACACATGTTGAATATTTTCTTTCTAAGCTTTGGACGGTTATCGGTTGTGTAATCCTTTTTTTCGCCCTTGCTATGCCTTTTGTGGAGGTAAAAACTGACCCGTGGTTTTTCTTCCCTGTTACTGCTGGAATCGGCACCGCTGTGAGTGGAGCTGTTCTTAGATTTAAGCCTTTGATTTTCGGGAGTGTTGTACTTCTTGTTTTCCCTTTTTATCGTGTGTTTGTTTCAGAAGAAGCTTTGTTAGTATTGTACGCTGGGGTAATTGTAGTGTCTTATTTAATTCCTGGTTTCCTCCTTAGAAATCATGAATCATGAATCCTTTAGATCCTTTACTTACAACTCCTTTGCGTTTGGGGGCTATGTCTTTGCTAATCAGATTAAAAGCTACTTCTTTTGTTTACCTCAAAGAAGAACTAAACGCAACTCAAGAAAATCTTAGCGTGCAATTGTACAAGCTAAGAGATGCCAAATACATAAAAATCGAAAAACGCTTTGACGTAAACCATCCCTTGACAGAAATTAAAATTACCACCAAAGGGATTCAAGCCTTTGAAGAGCACGTTAAAAACCTTAAAGACTATCTTCACCTCCCTTAAAAAAGGGGGGGTTAACTCTTTTTTTTAAAATAAATCCTTTTTGTTTCGTTGTTTGATCCCCTTATCTATACAAAAAAGGCAAATGAGAGTTAAAGATGCTAACGGAAATATTCTAAACGACGGTGATCCTGTAAAGCTAACCAGAGACCTTAGACTCAAAGGAACTTCAACAACAATCAAAAGGGGTAATTCTGTAAAAAATATTTGTTTAACAGAAAACGTTAACAAAATTGACTTTAGGATAAATAAAATGAATATCGTCTTACGCACAGAGTTTGTGAAAAAATAAAATTTTCACAATACTAGAGGGTTGTTTTTTGTCAATTTATTTCTGTATATTTCATTAAAAGAACTTCTGTGCAAGAAATATCTTTTCATAAAATTTTAATTGGATTCGCTTTCTCTCCTAATCTCAAGGCGAATGTCTTTGAGGCTATTCGAATGGCTGACTTTTTTGACGCACATCTTTATTTTCTTCATGTTGGCTCTAAGTCTGTTTCAAAAGAACAAAACCTTAATAGTCTCTTAGAAGAAGCTCCGATTAAATTGAAACAAGTCTCGATAATTTGGCAAGAAGGAAAACCGGTAGAAACGATCATTGATCAATGTAAAAAAAATGAGATTGATTTGCTTTTACTCGGTGCTATGCAACGTGAAAACATGGTTAAGTTTTACATGGGTTCTATCGCTCGAAAACTAACTCGTAAAGCGCCCTGTTCTGTTCTTTTGATGATTAAACCGTCTGTGATAAGAAAACCATCACAACATGTAGTGGTTAATGCTTTCGAAAGCCCACAGACAAAAACAACAATTAATTTTGCTTTTTACTTCGCTCAAGCATTGGGAATTCCAAAGCTCACTTTGGTTGAAGAAATTGATCGCTCTAAAGTTGCGGCGTTAGCATACGATGATCGAAGTTTAAGAAAAGTAACCCTCCGAAAAGAAAAATTGAAACGTCGTGAACTTTCTCGAGTTCGAGAAATATTACACCATATTCCTGACACACTAAAAGAAAAAACACAGGTTCATCTTCAAAACATTTTTGGAACTCGTGGATATTCTATTGGACATTATGCAAGGGTTGTGCGTGCAGATTTACTTGTTATGAACGCTGCAGAGACGCGAAAGAGTTTTTTGGAGCAAATTTTCCCGAAAGATCTTGAACATATTTTATCCGAGCTTCCAACAGATGTTCTCATAATTCAAAGTAAAAAAAATGGGTAAAACTAATAAATTTAAAAATTTTTTAGGGACACTACCTACGAATATTTTTTCTGGTTTTGTTGTTTCTTTGGTTGCTTTACCCTTGGGATTGGGGTTGGCAATCGCTTCTGAAGCCCCTCCCATTGCCGGTATTCTTTCTGCCATTGTTGGTGGGGTTGTTGTTGCTCTTTTGGGTGGATCGCAATTAACAATTGCAGGGCCTGGAAATGGCTTAGTTATTGTTTTGCTATCATCCATAACACTTTTGGGTAAAGAGGATCTTTACCAAGGATATCTTTTTACGCTGGCAGCGATTGTAATTTCCGGTATTTTAATTTTTCTTTTTGGTCTCTTTCGTTTTGGTGCTTTAAGTGAGTTTTTCCCGGCATCTGCTCTTCAGGGAATGTTAGCCGCTATTGGAATTGGTATTCTTTCGAAACAAATACACGTAATGCTTGGAGTGACTTCGGCTTATGGCAGTCCTTTAGAGTTGCTTCTTCAAGTTCCTGACAGTATTTTATATCTTGTAGAAAACCGTTCTTTGGCGGTCCTTATTGCTGCTGCAATGGGGGTGGGAAGTTTTTTAATTTTGATCTTGTATTCAAAAATTCAAAATCCCCTTTTTCAACTAGTCCCAGCCCCCGTGTGGGTAGTCCTTTTGGCTGTTGGAGTGTCTTACTATTATGAGTATGTCGCCACTATTCCATATCCTATGGGAGAAAATCTACTCATTACTCTCCCCGAAAATATTATGGGAAGCCTTCCCTTCCCAAATTTTGGTAAAATAAATAGTATTGAATTTATTGGTATTGTTCTCTCGCTTACCCTGATTTCTTGTATTGAATCTTTATTGAGTATAAAAGCAGTTGACAAATTGGACCCTATGAAAAGACGGTCAAACGTAAATAAAGACCTTAGAGCACTAGGAATTGCTACCACTATAAGTGGTTTTGTAGGAGGATTAAATGTTGTAACTGTTATTGCCAGAAGTTCGGTAAACGTAAATAATGGAGGTTCAAATCGTTCTGCAAATTTATTTCATGCACTCTTTTTATTGTTCTTTATTTTACTCTTTCAAGATCAAATTCAACGCATTGCATTGCCTGCTTTAGCAGCAATCTTAGTCTACACAGGCTATCGTTTAGCGGCACCTGAAAACCTAATCATGTTGTTTAAAATAGGAAAAGAACAGGCGGTTATTTTTATGGTTACCCTTGTTATGACATTAGCCTATGGGCTAATTCCTGGGATTGCTTTTGGGGTTGTGGCAACGTTTTTTACCCATGTAATAATCAACAAGAGTCTTTTTCTGTTCACGCGAAATTGGTTAAAACCAAATGTCTTGATGTATAGAGAAGAAGATAGTGGTAACTATTTTGTTAGTGTAAAAAACTTCTGTAGCTTTCTAAACTTCTACAAATTAAAAGCTCTGTTGGATGAAATTCCTGAAACTGAACATGCCATAATTGATTTTTCTTTATGTGAGTTTGTTGATCATACGGTTATGGAAGGTCTCAATGATTACAGAAGAAGTTTTAAAAATAAAGATGGTGTTTTTGAAATCATTGGCCTTGATGTTCATTTTTCAAATACACAACACCCTTTTGCAATTAGAAAGGTGCTGCCATTACCGGATTTTTTAAGTTTAAGTACCAACTTGACTAAAAGACAAAAATCTTTACAAAAATTTGCTCAAAATTTAAATTGGTCCTATCGTCCCGAACTTTCCTCTGAAGCAGCAGATATAGAACAATTCGAATATTTTAAAACAAAATTAATTAATTATCAATACAACTTACTCGCCGACGAAACCAACCGTTTTAGATTATTTGATATCTCTTATAGTGAAGGAGCATTTATTGCTAAAGAAGGGCTAAAATCCTCTTTTCTAATGATCGTATTAGATCAAAAGCCCCCACAATTTGTTTTAAATAAAGAAGACTTATTGGTTGGTTTATATGAAGCTAGAGGATTCAAGGATATCGATTTTAAAGAAGCTCCCGACTTTTCTAAACGTTTTTTTCTTACTGGAAAAAACAGAAAGGAAATTCGAAAATGGTTTACTCCAGAAATTATTTTCTTTTTTGAAAGTCATTCTTATTTCCATGTCGAATCAAATAGAAACACCCTTCTAATCAAGGGAAGAAACAGGCTTTCTAGCATTGAAGAAATAAAAAAGATGTTAGCCTTTGGAACCGAACTCACCAAATTATTAAACAAACAATAATCCCATGAGGAAACCTATTCTTACCCTATTATCGCTCTTTCTGTTTTGGTCTACCTTAGGACAAAAAACAATTGGATCTATTGAACGTTTGAATGATGAAATCAATAGTTTAATCGCTTCTGATGCTGTAATAGAGGTTCTAGCAGAAGGATTTAGCTGGGCAGAGGGTCCTGTGTGGGTTCCTGAGTTGAATGGCCTTCTTTTCAGCGATGTTCCCGAAAACAAAATTTATTTATGGGAGAAGACCAAAGGTCTTTCTGTGTTCCTCAATCCAAGCGGATACACTGGGTATGCGCCCAACAACAAAAAAAGTGGGTCAAACGGCTTAATTCTTGACTCTAAGGGCAACCTTTTAATTGCTCAACACGGCGATAGAAGAGTTGCTATGATTAAAAAACCTCTGGGCAAGCCTAGTGCCTTTAAAACAGTGATCGATCGTTTTCAAGGGAAGCGCTTTAACAGTCCTAATGATTTAATCCTTTCTAAAAGAGGAGACCTCTACTTTACTGATCCACCGTATGGTTTGTCTGGGGATGAAGATCCCCTAAAAGAAATTCAAAACAATGGAGTTTATCGTATGGATACTAAAGGGAATATTACTCAAATTTATTCTGATTTAAACCGTCCAAATGGATTAGCTCTTTCTAAAGATGAGACAGTTTTATATGTAGCGAATTCTCACCCTAAAAAGAACTTGTGGATGGCTTTTTCAATGGAAAAAGGAAGTATTGTTAGTGAGCGGATATTTTTTGATGCAACAGAAAAGAAAGGGCTTGGCTTGGCAGATGGTTTAAAGGTTCATAGCAGAGGATACGTGTTTGCAACAGGACCGTCAGGAGTATTTATTTTTACCTCAACAGGAAAACACCTTGGAACCATAAAAACTGAGACAGCAACTGCAAATTGTGCCTTTAACTCTGACGAAAGTGTATTGTACATGACTTCGGATAATGTTTTAACTAGAATTCAATTGAAATAATAATTGTCTATGAAATTATATCCAATAGAAACGGGAAACTTTATGCTTGATGGAGGGGCAATGTTTGGGGTTGTTCCCAAATCTATTTGGGAAAAAACCAACCCTTCTGATGCAAAAAATAGAATTAAAATGGCCGCTCGGTCATTGCTAATAGAGGATGGAAATAAACTCATTCTAATTGATACAGGAATGGGCAATAAACAGTCCGATAAATTCTTTGGATATTATTCCCTTTGGGGAGATCATTCATTAGATGATTCTTTAGAAAAGCTGGGGTTTCATCGGGATGATATTACAGATGTTTTTTTTACCCACCTTCATTTTGATCATTGTGGTGGTGCTATTCATTATAATTCGAAAAGAATTTTAGAGCCCGCGTTCAAAAATGCTGGTTTTTGGTCTCATCTAAATCATTGGGAATGGGCAACCAATCCAAACAGCAGAGAAAAAGCCTCATTCCTTCCGGAAAACATACTTCCAATAAGAGAAAGTGGGCAATTAAATCTTGTCAAAGGGACTGAAAAACAATTGAATACTCCCTTGGGTTTTGATGTATTGATTATGGATGGTCACACCGAAAAACAAATGCTTCCCATAATTCATTATCAAGGTAAAACAATTGTGTTTGCAGCTGATCTAATTCCAACAGTTGGTCACTTGCCCGTTACTTATGTCATGGGTTATGATACTCGTCCTTTGTTAACTTTAGAAGAAAAAACTTCTTTTTTGGAACATGCTTCAGAAAATAACTTTTTACTCTTCCTAGAACATGATGCTGACAATGAACTTGTAGAGCTCAAACAAACAAACAAAGGGGTTCGATGTAAAGAAAGTTTTCGATTTAAAGACTATTTTAATTCTTAGTTTGTTAATTTTGTCTACGTTTTTATTAAAATAATACTCATGAAACAACTTCTTTTCATTATTGTTGTCTTTATTTATGCTAGTGTTTCTGCTCAATATTGGCAGCAAAAAGTAGATTACACCATGTCCGTTGGTTTGGACGCTGAAACTGCTGTTTACACAGGAGATCAAAAATTGGTTTACACAAACAATTCTCCTGAAACGCTAAAAAAAGTTTTCTATCACCTGTATTTTAATGCTTTTCAGCCAGAAAGCGACATGGCGATTCGGCTTAAAAATGGTGGTGATAAAAACCGAAGATTCAAAATAAGTTTAGACTCTTTGTCCGCAGATCAAAGTGGATACCTCAAGGTTTTTAATTTGAAACAAGATGGAAAAAGAGTTCAAATAAAAGAATCTGGAACTATTTTAGAAGTTACACTAAATGAACCTTTGCCCTCGGGAAAATCAACTGTTTTAGAATTAGACTTTGAAGGCCACGTTCCTGACGTGATTCGTCGTGCTGGAAAAAACTCTGAGGAAGGGGTTGCTTTTTCAATGGCACAATGGTATCCCAAACTCTCCGAATATGATGTTGATGGTTGGAATACAGATCCTTACACAGGCAGAGAGTTTCATGGTGTTTGGGGAAATTTTGATGTGAAAATTACTTTAAATAAAGACTTTATAGTTGGCGGTAGTGGTTATCTTCAAAATGCTAATGAGATTGGAAAAGGGTACAGTGATCGTAAGCGGTCAAAATCTAAAAAGGGTGAAATTACTTGGCATTTCATAGCTCCAAATGTCCATGATTTCACATTTGCCGCTGACCCAGATTATATACATGACATTTATCCTGGCCCAAACAATGTTGATCTTCATTTTTTCTACAAAAATGATCCCGAAATCATTGAAAACTGGAAAAAACTTCAGCCCATTACTGCTGAATTAATGGAATATTTTAATAATAAAATTGGTCCTTATCCATACAAGCAATATTCTGTTATTCAGGGAGGTGATGGTGGTATGGAATATGCAATGTGCACCCTTATTACTGGTGGACGAAAATTTAGCTCTTTAGTGGGCGTTACCGCACACGAACTTGCTCATTCTTGGTTCCAATTTGTTTTGGCAACAAACGAAACCAAACACGAATGGATGGACGAAGGGTTTACAACCTTCATTTCAACCTTAGCAGTAAACATGGTTTTAAAAGAAAATAAAGAATTTCCTCTCATGAATTCTTACAACGGATATTTCACTCTTGCAAACTCAAGAGTTGAACAACCTCAAGCTACAAATGCCAATCGTTATCATTTTAATAGAGCATATGAAAGTACGGCCTACAATAAAGGAGCAGTGTTTCTTGGCCAACTAGGTTATATTATCGGAACTGTAAACTTGTTTAAAGCCTTACAAATTTACTACAACGAATACAAATTTAAACATCCCCTTCCAAATGATATCAGAAGAATTGCTGAACGAATTTCTGGAATTCAACTTCGCTGGTACTTAACTGACTGGACACAAACAACAAACAAAATTGATTACGCCGTAGAAAGCGTAGTGAATGAAAAGACAGGCACAAAAATTAATTTAAAACGCATTGGTCTTATGCCAATGCCTCTAGATGTTCTAATCAAATATAAAGACGGCTCACAAGAATTTTACTATATCCCTATTACTTTAATGCGAGGAGAAAAGGAAAATCCGTATAATGCCCCGTGGAATGTAGAAAAAGACTGGTCGTGGTCTAATCCAAACTATACTTTTTCAATAGATCGTAGAACAGAAGACATTGAATTAATTATTGTTGATCCTACCTACTACATGGCTGACGTTGATCGCGAAAACAACACTTTTATAAATGAATAAAATGATTGTCCTAAATCGCCTAAAAGGAAAAGATAAGATAAGCATGCTCTTTCAAAAAGGCTCCATTCACCAAACTGAAAACCTGTTAATCAAAGTTTTTGAGGCAGATAAAAAAGAAAAACTCTATGCGGGAGTATCTGTCCCAAAGAAAAACTTTAACCGTGCCGTTGATAGAAATCGCATTAAAAGACAGTTGAGAATTGCTCTAAAAACAGTCGAAAAAACTATTCCTATCGGTGGGTCTTGTATGTTAATTTTTAATGGACGAAAATCACCTGTAACACATGAGCTTGTCAATGAATTAAAAAGTCATTTTAAAAATCATACTTAAAAAAAGCTAACTAATATTGTGCCCAATAGCTCTGTGATTTCTCATAGATCATGGCAATATGAAGAATCCCGTCTTCTAAATAATTTTCACCTGTTGCCTTAAAATGATGTTTTTTATAAAAATTTTCTAAATGTACTTGAGCTGAAATTTTGATTGGCGTTTGTTCGTAAGTTTTTTGTGTTGTTTTGATAGAAAAGTCTACTAAATGATGACCAACTTTGTTTCCTCTATAGAGCGGTGAAACAACAATTCTTCCGATAGAAGCATAATCAGGATAGGAAAGGCCCTTATTTAAAATCCTTGCGTAGGCTACTAATTTTTCGTTTTTGACTCCCAATACATGGATAGAATTTGGGTCTTTTCCGTCAATATCTTGAAAAACGCAATCTTGTTCAACAACAAAAACCTCAGTACGAAGTGCATAAATATCGTGTAACTCTTTAGGCGAAAGGGTGTCAAATTTTTTTTGAAAAAACGTTAACATTAAACGCAAGGTATCTTGTTTATTCTATTTTGATGCCGCCCGCTTTCAAAATCAGTGTTTATGAATACTTCTACCATTGCAATTGCCTGATGTATTGAAATAAAACGAGCAGGAAGGCTTAAAACATTCGCATCATTATGTTGTCGAGCAAGAGCAACAATCTCTTTGTTCCAACAAAGAGCTGAACGGATATCTTGATGCTTATTCGCTGTCATAGAAGCACCGTTACCGCTTCCACAAATAATAACACCAAAATTTGCTTTTTTTGATGACACATCTTGAGCAACAGGATGAATAAAATCAGGATAATCTACGCTTTCTTCACTTTCTGTTCCATGGTTAAATACCTTATGTCCTTTACTCTCTAAATAAGACATAATAGCTTCTTTGTACTCAACACCTGCATGATCATTACCAATGGATAGCTGCATTTTGTATTTTTTTATAAATGTAAACAAACCTTATAATTTTGTTTATATCTTGTTGCCTTAATTAAGACACTTTGTTAATAAGTTATCTTGATAAGACAGCCCAGATTTAATTATCCTTTTAGTTAAACTTTTATTCTAATTTTCAAAATTTGTTTTTATAAAAATATTTATTGCAATGTTAAAAACAAGTAGAGGTTATAAACTTAATTTTCTTCCTTTTTTATGTATTATTTATCACAAATATTCAATACTAACTAATGTTTATAAGTCTATTAATTTATTCAAAATAAAGGCTTTATCTGTTTAATAAAACTTTATATAATGTTTACAATATTACTTTTCTGATATTTACAAATAAAAAGATGAATAAAAATACCGCTATCAACACTACATAATAGACATCATTTATTCTTAAACTAAATTAAAACAAATTATTATCATTGTTAAGACTGTTCATAATTAAGATCGATGTTCAAGATTAATAGAGTAATTTTGTTACATGGCTAAAAAGAAAAAAAACAATTCTTTAGAACGAAAACTAATAAAACATTTCCGAAATAATCCTAATAAAGAATACAATTACAAGCAAGTTGCGGCTATTTTTGAAATAACGGATATCAAAAAGCGAAATGAAATTATTGAAATTTTAAATCGTTTTATAATAAATAAAATACTTTGTAGTCCATCGAAAGGAAAATATGAATTACAGACAAAAGGAAATCAATATTACCAAGGAGTACTCGATGTAACACTAACAGGCAGAGGTTTTGTTATTTGTGAAGAACTGGACCAAGATATTGTTATCCCAAAAAACAATTTAAATAAAGCTTTTCAAGGAGACTTAGTAGAAGTTTATGTTTACAAACGAAAACAAAAATCAGGTGCTTTAGAAGGAGAAATAATAACTGTTTTGGAAAGAAATAAAACACAATTTGTAGGTGTTTTACAGATAGAAAAAAAATATGCCTTTGTTTTAACACGTGGATCTAAAATGTATACAGATTTCTTTATTGACAAAAAACAATTAACGGGTTACAACAATGGTGACAAGGTCTTGGTAGAATACATTGATTGGCCAAAAAGAGCAGATTCTCCCTATGGAAAACTAATTGAATCATTTGGCCCTCCAGGTGACACACGAACAGAAATGCATGCTATTTTATCTGATTATGGTTTACCCCTCCGTTTTCCTCAAGAAGTAGAAGATGAAGCGAATTCAATTGATCAGATTATCCGAGAAGAAGAAATAAAAAGAAGAAGAGATTTTAGAAAAACACTCACCTTTACAATAGATCCAAAAACAGCTAAGGATTTTGATGACGCTTTATCTTTTAAAGTTTTGGATAATGGTCGTTTTGAAATAGGTATTCATATTGCTGATGTATCGCATTATGTGAAATCAAATAGTATTTTAGACCAAGAAGCATTTGAAAGAGCAACGTCAGTTTATTTGGTTGATCGTGTTGTTCCTATGTTACCAGAAGTATTATCTAACGGTGTTTGTTCATTACGTCCTAGAGAAGAAAAATATTGTTTTTCTGCAGTCTTTACAATGAATTCAAAAGCAGAAATATTAGAAGAATGGTTTGGAAAAACAGTAATTTATTCCAATCATCGTTTTGCTTATGAAGAAGCCCAAGAATTATTAGAAACTCAAAAGAACAAAATATCAAACGATATTTCGTTAACAGGTAAAGCTTACTCTGTTGATAATGAAACCTTATTAGCAGTCCTTAGCTTAGACAAACTAGCTAAAAAACTTCGTGTTGAGCGAATGAATCAAGGGGCGTTATCTTTTGATCGAGTTGAGGTAAGTTTTATTTTAAAAGAAGATGATACTCCAGAAAGTGTTTTTTTTAAAACATCCAAAGACGCTAATAAGTTAGTCGAAGAATTTATGTTGCTTGCAAATAGAAGGGTAGCTTCTTTTGTGGGAAATAGAAAAACACCATTGCCTTTTGTTTATCGAACCCATGACGAACCTGATGTCGAAAAATTAAATAATTTACAGATGGTGGTATCTAATTTCGGTCATAAATTGGACTTAAAAACAAAAAACATAAGTAAATCATTGAATCGTTTATTGTCTGATATTCAAGGAAAGCAAGAACAGAATATGATAGACACTCTTACCATTCGATGTATGAGCAAAGCAGAATATAAAATGGAAAATATTGGTCATTACGGTTTAGCCTTTGATTTTTATTCGCATTTTACTTCGCCTATTCGTCGTTATCCTGATATTATGGTCCACCGATTACTAGAAAAACATTTAAAAAAGCAAGAAGTAAAGAATATTGATTTTTATCAAACAGCTTGTGTTCATTCATCTCAAAGAGAACAGTTGGCAACGAAAGCTGAACGTGATTCTATTAAATTCATGCAAATTAAATTCATGGTTGATAAGGTTGGTAAGGTATTTGAAGGAGTAATTTCGGGAGTCACTGATCGAGGCATTTATGTTGAGTTGGTTGAAAATAAATGTGAGGGAATGGTTCGAATAAAAGATATCACAGGAGACTTTTTTACTTATGATGAAAAAGCACATGCTTTGATAGGAGAGCGAACAAAAAAAAGATATCAATTAGGCGACTCCATTGCTGTTAGTGTTATAAGGGCTAATTTAGTTAAACGACATTTGGATTTCAATATCAAAGAGAAAGTTCTTGCATAGATTTATTATTTTTAGAAAACGTTTAAATTCATAATATGAAATCAAAATTTATTTTATTATCCCTTTTTTTAGGGCATTTCATTTCTGCACAAACAGCTGTTCAAGATTCTGTATCTGTTCAAGAAAATAAACGTATTGCGCGCTCTAAAACTATTATGATGAGTCCTTTTACAGGGATTAAGGTCTTTTCGGGAATTCAAGTAAAATTGATTCCTTCAACAGAGAATAAACTTATTTTATCAGGAGAAAACTTTGAAACGGTTGTTACTACACTCAAAAAAGATGTATTACGAATTAAACACTCCTTAGATCAGATTTTTAACCCCAAAAACACCTTCATAGAAATTTATTTTTCTAAACCTTTAGATTTAATTCACACTTACCAAGGTTCAATAGTTGAGTCAAAAGCAGTTTTAAAAACAACAAGTATAGAATTAAAAGCACACGAAGGATCCAGTATCGAACTTAATCTT
Organism: uncultured Flavobacteriales bacterium; assembly: GCA_913020155.1. Taxonomy (GTDB): domain Bacteria; phylum Bacteroidota; class Bacteroidia; order Flavobacteriales; family Flavobacteriaceae; genus Arcticimaribacter. The sequence goes on along the minus strand of CAJWBA010000005.1, from coordinate 61,231 downwards.
GAATGTAAAAAAATCAAATCCAGTGTAAATACCGGAGCAACATTAAGCATTGAAGGATCAACTGTAAATCACGAGCTAAAAATATTAGGAGGAGGAATTTGTGAATCAGAAACGCTTTTAACAAAACAAACAACTGTAAAAGTCACCGCCGGGGGTGTTGCCTACATTTATGCTTCGGATCTCTTAGAAGCCACTGTAAATGTCGGAGGAACGGTAAGAATCCACGGTAGACCAACCAAACTCATAAAAACAAAAAGAATAGGCGGAACAATTACAGAAATGAATTAGTATTTGTCAAACAGGCTCAAAGAATTTATAAAAAAAACCCGTATTTAAAACACGGGTTTTTGAGGCATCGAGCGGATTCGAACCGCTGTACAAGCTTTTGCAGAGCTCTGCCTAGCCACTCGGCCACGATGCCAGTTGGGTAAAAGTAATAAATAAAATGTTTTATTCCTTTTTTCTTTTCCCTTTTCGTTCTACACTCACTTCTTCTACCTCTCCACCAATTGGTGGATTTTTCTTAGCCACATTAACTCGAACAGACTGTACCGTTTTATGCTCATCTAAAATCCGATCAATTATTTTTTGAACTACAACTTCGAGAAGTTTTACTCTTTGAGACATTTCTTTCTTAACAATAGAATAGATTGATACATAGTCTATTGTGTCGATAAGGTTATCCGTTTCGACAGATTTTGACAAACCTGTTTTTACTTTTACATTAACCACATAATCACCACCGATCTTACCCTCTTCAACCATACAACCGTGGTTCGAATAGAGCCTGATATTTTTAACACGAATAATTCCCATAGATTGATTTTCGGCAAATATAAAAAAGAGGAGTTAATAATAGTTCGATCCCCTTTTCTTTTTCAATATCTTTATAAAAATATATTTTTCATGTCCGAAAAAACAGATTCATTACATTTTATAGAACAGATTATCCAAGATGACCTAGATGCTGGTTTTTCTTCAAAAGAATTACGTTTTCGTTTTCCTCCTGAACCAAATGGTTATTTGCATATTGGTCATGTCAAAGCAATAGCCTTAAATTTTAATCTGGGAAAACGCTTTGATGCCCCGGTAAATCTCCGTTTTGATGATACAAATCCGGCAAAAGAAAGTGTAGAATATGTCAACGCAATCAAAAAGGATATTCAGTGGTTAGGTTATCAGTGGGCAAAAGAATGCTATGCGTCAGATTATTTTGAACAACTGTTTACATGGGCAAATCAACTGATTGCCAAAGGATTAGCCTATGTTGACGCCCAAAATTCTGAACATATTGCCTCTCAAAAAGGAACACCAACACAAGCAGGAACAAACAGCTCTTTTAGAGACACATCACCAGAACAGAATCTGAGGCTATTCAAAGAAATGGCTGATGGAAAACACGATGAAGGTAGTTTAGTTCTCCGAGCAAAAATTGATATGGCATCTCCAAATATGCTTATGCGAGATCCTGTTATTTACAGAATACTCAATAAAGAGCATCACCGAACAGGCAATCAATGGTGTATTTATCCCTTGTATGATTGGACACATGGTGAGTCTGATTACATTGAGTCTATCTCACACTCTTTATGTACACTAGAATTTAAACCACACAGAGACCTGTATGAATGGTTTCTTAACCACATAAGGCCAATAGATCACAAGTACCCTAAACAAAGAGAGTTTGCGCGACTAAATTTGTCTTACACGGTTACTAGCAAAAGAAAATTAGCCGTTTTAATTGAAAATGGAATCGTAACAGGGTGGGATGATCCAAGAATGCCTACCATTTCAGGTTTAAGAAGAAGGGGTTACACCCCGCAATCATTACGTAACTTTGTTGAAACAGCAGGAATTTCTAAAAGAGAAAACATAATTGACGTTTCCTTACTAGAATTTTGTGTTCGTGAAGATCTTAACACCAAAGCTTCTCGGTTTATGGCAGTTCTAGACCCTATTAAATTAGTGATTACTAATTATCCCGAGGGATCTACAGAAATGATGGAGGCCGTAAACAATCCAGAGGATGCTTCTCAGGGTTCACGTTTACTTCCATTTTCAAAGAATCTTTTTATTGAACACAATGACTTTAAAGAGGAAGCAAATCGAAAATACTTTCGATTGACAATTGGCAAAGAAGTTCGTCTCAAAAATGGTTATATAATAAAAGGACAAAAGGTTATCAAAGATAATGACGGAAATGTAGTCGAAGTTCATTGTACTTATGATCCAGATAGTAGAAGTGGATCAGGCTCCTTGGCAAGTCAAAGAAAAGTAAAGGGCACGATACATTGGGTTAATCAAGAAACAGCAAATCAAGCTAAAGTAAATCTATACGATCGTTTATTTAATGTTGAAAACCCGGATCAAAATAAAGATCAACAATTTACTGATTTTATAAATACTGGAAGTTTCCAACAAGTAACAGCTCAAGTTGAACCTTCTTTGGTAAATCTAACAGCAGGAACAAACGTCCAGTTTCAGCGTTTAGGTTATTTTGTTGTTGATGATGTTTCAACAGAAAACAATCTTGTGTTTAATAAGACCGTGGGCCTGCGTGATAATTGGGCAAATAAGAAGCAATAATTTTTTATCTAAATTTATCAAGGAATATTAATGTAAATAACATTAATGTTCTACGAACTTATTCTTTGTTTTTTTTCTTTTCATTACTTTCTTTCATCGCCTCTCCAATTTGATTACTAGCAGTGAAAGAAGCTACCATATTGTTAAGCATATCGCTTCCAGCCTGAGGCGAATTAGGCAGTAAAATCAAGTTGCTGTTTGTGTGTTCCCCTATGGATTGAAGCGTATCGTAATGTTGTGTAACCACAATAAGAGCAGAAGCTTCTTGTGAATTAATACCAACCCCATTAAGTACATCTACGGACTCCTCTAAACCTCTTGCAATTTCTCTTCTTTGATCGGCAATTCCTTGCCCCTGTAATCGTTTGCTTTCAGCTTCAGCTTTTGCCTTCTCAACAATCAAAATCCGTGCAGCATCACCTTCATATTGCGCTGCAACCTTTTCACGCTCAGCAGCATTTATTCTATTCATAGCCTCTTTTACTTGTCCATCGGGATCGATGTCAGTAACTAGAGCTTTAATGATATCATATCCATAGTTCGTCATCGCTTCGTTGAGCTCCCCTTTTACCGCATTCGCAATATCATTTTTCTTTTCAAATACATCATCTAACTTCATTTTGGGAACTTCGGCACGAATTACATCAAAGACATAGGATGTTATTTGATCTTGTGGGAAATCTAACTTGTAAAAAGCATCATAAACACTTGTTGATACTACTTTGTACTGAACAGATACTTTAAGCTTTACAAACACATCATCTTTTGTTTTCGTCTCAACAATGACATCGAGTTGAAGTATTTTTAAGCTCATTCTACCAACAACTTTATCTACCAAAGGAATTTTTATGTGAAGTCCTGGTTGACGTATGGCAACAAACTTACCAAATCGCTCTATAATAGCAGCAGTTTGCTGTTTAACAACAAATAGGCCAGAAGCTACTAATACTACAATGACGAATAAAATAAAAGATGTTACAATGCTCATAATTTTTAATTTAGGTTAAATTTTTCATTTGCTTTAATCGTTCTAATGTACTGTATTTTCCAATAACATTGATAACACGAATGATGTCTGGCCCAAAAAGCGTTCCAACAACAGCGATTCTTAGTGTTTGCATCACAACCCCCATTCCTATATTTTCATTTTTACAAAATCTGAAAACGGCGTCTTTTAGTTTAGAAATTTCTTCATTTTCTACCAGCTTTTTTAATTTATTTACTAATTCACCCAAGTCTTGTTTTTCTAATCTTTGGAGTATCATTTCGTCGTATTTCTTAGGCGATTCAAGGAACATAACACACAAGCTTTCTATGTCCTCAAGTAATACAATGCGATCTTGTATCAATTCTGCGATTTCATGGATTTCATTATCGTTAAAAGATTTTTCTAGATCTTTCCTTTTCCTCTTAATTATGCTTACAAGTTCCTCTTTCTTTAAACGCTTGATATGTTGTTGGTTTACCCATTTCGCTTTTTCATAATCAAAACGTGCACCACCTTTCTGGACATTAGCTAGGTCAAACTCATCAATGATATTTTTGAGACTCATAATTTCATCTTCACCTCTTGAACTGCACCCTAATTGAGCGATGTAGTTAAGATGTGCAGCAGGCAAAAAGCCTTTTTCTTTGTATCCTTCAAATACATCTTTCCAACGAATCGGAAATACTGGATAACCGTTTTTATCCCCATCACGTTTACTCAATTTCCCTTTACCCGAGGGGTTAAGAATCAAGGGTAAGTGAACAAACTTTGGTTTTTCCCACCCGAATTTTTCATATAAAAGAACGTGTATGGGTAGTGATGGTAGCCATTCTTCTCCACGTATCACCGTAGTAATCTCCATGCAGTGATCATCAATTACGTTGGCTAAGTGATAGGTTGGAGTTCCATCAGCTTTAACCAAGACCTTGTCCTCTAATTCGCTGCTATTTATTCGTACAGTGTTTCTGATTTCATCTTCACCAATAATTTCTTCATTAGGGCTTACCCATAATCGAATAACATACGGTACACCGTCATCTATTCTCTTTTCAGTTTCAGCTTGAGACAGACTCAACGAATTTTCAAAGGAGCCTCTGTTTTCGTAATTGTATTTAAAAGCTCCTTTTTCTTCTTCATCCAACTCACGAGCTTTAGTTAATACCTCTGCGTTATCAAATGCATAATATGCCCCTTTTTTTTCAAGAAGGGCCTTTACGTATTTCTTATAGATATCATTTCGTTTACTTTGTCTGTACGGGCCATGTTTTCCAGGGTTTTTAACACTCTCATCCGGACTGATTCCTGCCCATTCTAAACTATCAAAAATATATTCTTCACTCCCTTCAACCTTTCTTTTTTGATCCGTGTCTTCAATTCTTAAAACGAAGACGCCATTGTTTTTTTTAGCATACAGATAATTAAACAAAGCTGTTCTTAGTCCTCCTATGTGAAGAGGTCCCGTTGGGCTTGGTGCAAAACGAACACGTTCAGTCATTACTTTTTTTACAAAGATACTTCCTCTACTTCGTTTTTACATCATTTAAGTTTCTGTATATTTGCGTAGAAATGAAACGCATACAATTTTTTAACATTCCATCATCACGTTTAGTTCCATCAAAATTGAAACTCTGGGTTGAAAGATTAGCACATCATTATGGAGTCGAAATTGAGAATTTCATTGTTAATGTTATCGGAAAAGAAGAAATGTTGGAAATGAATCAAAATCATTTAAATCATGATACACACACGGATATTTTAACGTTTGACTATGGAAATCAGCAAGTTATCAAAGCGGAGCTTTTTGTCTCGGAATACATGTCTGTCTTTAATGCCGGCGAAAACACACAAAGCATTGAAAATGAGCTTCTTAGACTTATTTCTCATGGTTTTTTACACACATTAGGGTATTCAGATAATAAACCCGAACAAAAAAGATTAATGACGGAACATGAGGATCGATGTCTTCAAATGTTCCACGAGAAACAATAAACATGTTTTCTAAACCCTATGATGTTGTTGTTGTTGGAGCTGGACATGCAGGAGCAGAAGCAGCTGCTGCATCCGCAAACATGGGATCCAAGACTTTGCTCGTGACGATGAATTTGCAAACTATTGGACAAATGTCTTGCAACCCCGCCATGGGAGGAATTGCCAAAGGTCAGATTGTTCGTGAAATTGATGCACTCGGTGGTTACAGCGGAATAGTATCAGACGTAAGCGCGATACAATACAAAATGCTTAATCGTTCTAAAGGACCCGCAATGTGGAGTCCCCGTGTTCAATCAGACCGAATGATGTTTTCACAAGCTTGGAGAGATCGTCTTGAACAAACACCCAATTTAGATTTTTATCAGGAAATGGTCAAAGATCTTCTTTTTGATGGTGATATTGTGACAGGAGTTGTAACTAGTTTAGGTCTCAAGATTTATACCAAGACGGTCATTCTAACTAACGGGACGTTTCTAAATGGATTAATACACATTGGGGAAAAAAACTTCGGCGGCGGTAGAGCAGGTGAAAGTGCCTCAACGGGTCTCACCTCTACTTTAATCGACAAAGGGTTTACATCTGGAAGGATGAAGACAGGAACACCTCCTCGTGTTGATGGCCGTTCTCTTGATTTTAATTCTATGGAAGAACAGCCGGGAGACGAAGACCCGTTAAAGTTCAGTTATTCTCCTGAAACACAACCACTAATACGTCAACGTTCTTGCCACATAACTTATACGAGTAATGAGGTCCATGACACATTAAGATCTGGCTTTGATCGTTCTCCAATGTTTAACGGGAGCATTAAAAGTATAGGGCCTCGATATTGCCCTTCTATTGAAGATAAAGTCAATCGCTTCGCTGATAAAAACAGACACCAAATTTTTGTAGAGCCCGAAGGATGGAACACTGTTGAGTATTACATCAATGGCTTTTCAACCTCTCTTCCTGAAGATATTCAGTTCGACGCTTTACGAAAAGTTAAAGGTTTTGCAAACGTAAAATTTTTCAGACCGGGTTATGCAATAGAGTATGATTATTTCCAACCCACCCAACTGCATCATACTTTACAAACGAAATTGGTTAAAGGTTTATTCTTCGCGGGTCAAATTAATGGGACGACAGGATATGAGGAAGCAGCAGCTCAAGGCCTGATAGCAGGGATTAATGCACATAATTTTCTAAATGGTGGATCTGATTTTATTTTAAAAAGAAGTGAAGCATACATAGGAGTTTTGATTGATGACCTAATAACAAAAGGCACAGAAGAACCCTACCGCATGTTTACATCACGCGCCGAATATCGAACGCTCCTCAGACAAGACAATGCTGATCTTCGACTTACCCCTTTGGGAAATTCGATTGGCCTTGCAAGTGATGAGCGATTGGTCGCTGTTGAACACAAAGTTACACAAACAGCTCTCCTTAGAGACTTTTATGAAAAAACAAGCGTGCACCCAAGCGACGCAAACCCATTTCTTGAAGCAAAGGGTTCCTCGCCGATGCGTCAATCGGATAAACTGGTCAAAATTTATTCTCGTCCCGGGATTGACCTCATAGACATGAGCTCCTTGAATAGCGTTTCTTCTTTTATCGAAGAGCATAATATCGATAAGGACGTTCAGGAACAAGTTGAAGTACAAATTAAATATTCGGGATATATTGAGAAGGAAAAGTTAAATGCGGATAAGCTCAATAGACTTGAGGCAGTTTGTATTCCTGCCACGTTTAATTATAATTCTTTGGCTTCATTGTCACACGAAGCAAAAGAAAAACTGAACAAAATCAGGCCAAAATCAATCTCTCAAGCATCTAGAATTAGCGGCATTAAACCAAGCGATATTAGTGTTCTTTTGGTTCAATTAGGGAGATGATGTTTCACGTGGAACATAATAAAGAAGGCATGAAAAAACTAATATGTTCAACTAAAGATTATCTAATTTCAGGCGAAGCCTTTTCAATAGTTTGGGACAATACAACACAATATGCCCACACCCACCCAAGGCCCATAAACCAACAATTGGATTTTTATCATGCCTCCGAAAACTACATTTCTCATAATGATTCCAACAAAAACCCTTTTGCATTAACATATCGAATTTCAAGAAATTGGATGTTTAGAGTAAAATATAGAATGTTCAAAAGCCGAATTCCTAACAAGGCAAAAGTTCTTGATTATGGTTGCGGAACAGGGGAGTTTTTAAATTACCTATCTAAAAAGAAACACCAAACGGCAGGCATTGAACCGAATTTCCACGCTCGGAGCCAATGTAAACAAAAAGGGTTAAATGTTGTTTCTTCATTGGAACAGCTGCTAAACAATGAACATGACTTGATCACTCTTTGGCATGTTTTGGAGCATGTGCCAGACTTGGAACAATGCCTTAGATCAATCAAAACTCAACTTAAAAAAAAAGGGACTCTGTTAATTGCGGTCCCTAACCTTAACTCTTTTGATGCTAAATATTATGAGAAATATTGGGCCGCTTTTGATGTGCCAAGACATCTTTGGCATTTTTCTAAAGAGGGAATGAAAACGCTGGTAGAGCCTTTTGGCTTTGAATTGGTCCGAAAATATCCTTTGATGCTAGACGCACTTTACATAGGATATATTTCTGAACAGCATAAAGGATCACGATTTCCATTTTTGCGAGGAATGTTCAGAGGGATAGAATCAAATATTAGGGCCTTTTTTTCTGGAGAATATTCTTCTCTGGTTTATGTTTTCAAAAAGATCAAATAGCCTAAAGCTCTTTTTTGTTTAAGAGACGAGTCATTTTTAAGGCAAAGTCAGAAAAAAGTATTTTACCGTTTGCATTCCGATCAACAGCATAAGTTGTGTCTTCAAGCAGCTCTATCAATTCCTGAGCATTACAACTATGAACAAACGGAGCAAACTTTCCTATTTGGAATCCTGTCATAGATTGAAAATTAACAAGACCCTCTGCTCCGTAAGACAACAATAAAGCTTGTCGAATAAAGTTGAGGCAGTATAAGAGAAATTCTTTTTGGACAGTCCTTCCCAATGTACCCATTTTATTAGCCCAAGACATGAGGTCAATTACTACACTTTTATTTCCGCTTGCTTTGAATGCGCTTCTTAGACATTGTACAAAAAGTGTTTCAAATTCCCTTTGTTGTTCAATATTTTGAAATGATTCTATGGCTTTTCCTAAACTACCCTCCGCATTAGAAGCATAAAATTCAGCAAGCTTTTCGTCACAATTTGAACGAATTAAAAAGGCTTTAATTTCATCCGTGTCGATAGGTTTAAGGGTTGATATTTGACAACGGGATTTGATTGTGGGCAGCAAATCAAATTCATTCTCGGCAACGAAAATAAAGAATGTTTTGGCTGGAGGTTCCTCTATTAATTTCAATAGTTTATTGCTGGACTGGATATTTAATTTATTAACCCCCCATAAAACACAAACCTTTGCTCCTCCAGAAAAAGATTTAAGGTGTAAGCTCTTGAATAACAAATCAATTTCATTAACACTTATGTTACCCTGTTTGTTTTCCGATCCAATGGATAACATCCATTCATTTGAACTTCCATATGGAGTTTCTGAAACAAAACTTCTCCATTGTTTTAAGTATTCCGAACATTTTGGTTTGCTGCTGATCGACGCGGATGCTGCTACAGGGAAAATAAAATGAATATCGGGGTGTTCCAAAAAAAAGGAAGCCCTTTTTTCTTCTCTCCGGTGCTTCTCAACACGTTTTGAATCCCATAACAGCTCAAGAGCAAAAGCAACAGCTAAACGTAGGCCACCACGACCAGAAGGACCAATAAAACACTGACTGTGAGGAACTTGGCCCTTTTTTAGGGAAGAAAAAAGTTTCCCTTTTAGGTAATCTTGCCCAATAATTTCGCTTAGAAACATTCTCAAAGATAATATAAAATTAATTTTAAATGCTTGGCGATCTAAAGGCAACAGCTGAAGGGAATTCTTTATTTTTGCAAAAATATTTTTACAATGAACACTCTCAGTAAATTATCTCTCAACAACGAAAAAGTTTTAATTCGCGTGGACTTCAATGTTCCCTTGAATGACCAAGGTAAAGTAACAGACGATACAAGAATTCGAGCAGCAAAACCGACAATTGATTATGTCCTTTCTAATGGAGGCAGTTGTATTTTGATGTCGCACTTAGGTCGTCCAAAAGGTAAAGATGCTCAGTTTTCTTTGAGTAAAATACAAGAAACGGTGTCTAAAACCCTGGAAGTACCGGTCATTTTTGCTAAAGACTGCATTGGAACAGAAACCCAAGAAAGGGCAAATTCGCTTCAAAATGGTCAAGTTTTACTTTTGGAAAATCTTCGTTTTTATGAAGAAGAAACGAAAGGAGATAAAGATTTTGCGAAGCAACTTTCGAGCTTAGGATCTGTTTATGTAAATGATGCTTTTGGAACAGCGCACAGAGCACACGCTTCAACGGCAGTCATCGCTTCTTTTTTCGAAAACAAAAAAGCTTTTGGCAAACTTTTAGAACAAGAAGTTTCGTCAATCGACAAAGTCATGAATACGGGAGAGAAACCTGTTTTAGCAATCTTGGGAGGAGCAAAAGTTTCTTCAAAAATTACTATCATTGAAAACATACTAGAAAAGATAGACCATTTGATTATTGGAGGAGGAATGGCGTACACTTTTATCAAGGCACAGGGCGGAAGTATTGGACATTCTTTATGTGAAGACGATTATCTCCAATACACAAGAGATTTATTGGTTCTGGCAGCGGAGAAGAATGTACAAATACACCTACCAATAGACGTGGTATGTACCGAGGAGTTTGATAATAATTCTCAAAGTCAAATTAAACCCATTGGTTCCATTCCAGAGAAATGTATGGGTCTTGATTCTGGTCCAGACACTATTAGTAAATTCAGAGCTGTTATTTTAGAATCTAAAACGATATTATGGAATGGTCCTGTTGGAGTTTTTGAATTTCCCAACTTTGCAAAAGGAACAATTGCATTGGGAAAGGCGATTGCTGAAAGTACATCTAAAGGAGCTTTTTCACTTGTAGGAGGAGGGGATTCAGTTGCTGCGGTAAAACAATTTGGTTTTATAAATCAAGTAAGTTATGTGTCAACAGGGGGCGGAGCCATGCTAGAAAGTCTTGAAGGTAAAGACTTACCAGGGATTGCAGCTTTAAGAGTTTGAATAGAAGACATTTTTAACGAAACCTCCTTTGGAATGATTTTTGTTAATCTCAATATATAAGAAACGAATTGGTATTATGAAAAAACTCCTCTTTGCTTTAACTTTAGTTTCATTAGGATGTTCCTCCAAAAAGGCAGAACGTTATGTTCCTGATTCAAACGGAAATTTAAATCACGTTACTGTTGTGATGAGCAAAGCTCAATGGAAAGGAGATTTGGGAGAAGCTGTCCGCAATGAACTTGCCTCAGAATACGAAGGTCTTCCCATGAATGAGCCAAGGTTTTCTTTAAAACAACTTCACCCTAAAAATTTTGATGGCTTTGCCAGAAACAGCAGAAATATACTTTGGTTCGCAAAAGACAGTTTAGCTCGCTTTGAGTTGAAACAAAACCCTTTTGCACGACCTCAAATAGTTGCATTCTTTAGAGGTGAAGATGAAGAAATCATGAAAGAATATGTTCGAGAGAACAAGCGACTAATACAAGGCTTATTTCAAGAAAATGAACGAAAGGAAAAACTGAGACGAATACGCAAGGCTTTATCAAAAGACAGTAGTTTGGAAAATCGGTTCAATTTTAGTTTGACCTATCCAACGGCCTACAAGACCGTAAAAGACACGTTCAACTTTATTTGGATTGAAAAACAAATTCAAAAAGGAACCCTAAATTTGATTGCTTACACATTGCCCTTAAAAGATCTCTCCTCAAACCCTTTGAATGAGATTGTAAAAATTAGAGACTCTATAGGTGAGGTTTATATCCCAGGGAGACTTCCTGGAAGCCATATGATTACAGAGGAAGCATATCTTCCCTATCTTTATAAAACAACTTTGGATGATAAAGAGGCTTATTTGACAAAAGGGATGTGGGAGGTTAAAAAAGACTTTATGGCGGGCCCTTTTACGAACTATATGCTTAAGGATGAACTAAACAAAAAATGGATAGTGGTAGAAGGCTTTGCTTTTGCTCCTTCATTAAGTAAGCGAGATTTTATGTTTGAATTAAACACCATCATATCCTCTTTTAGTCAAGCAACTAAAATAGAGAATTAATCTTTCTCATTTTCAATTTTTGAAGAATCTTCTTCCTCTTCTTTGGTAGCATTTTTAAACTCTTTGATACCGCTTCCAAGACCACGCATCAGTTCAGGAATTTTTCTGCCACCAAAAAGTAATAAAACGACAATAACGATGAGGATTATTTGTGGACCTCCTATCATTCCTAAAAAAGTTATTAATTTTATCATAACATTGATTTTTCACAAATGTAAAAATAAAAATTATAGGGAATCTATATTTTGTGTAAGGAAAGCAGTAATTTTTAATCTAGGGTTTCTTTATATTTGTATTACACCATGAAAAAAACACCAGAGAAAAGAGGAAATTTCAAACAAAAACTATTAAATAAGTATCGATTAGTAGTACTAAATGAAGAGACATTTGAAGAGCAAATGTATTTTCGGTTGACTCGATTGAACGTAATGATTATATCTATTCTTTTAATTTCAATCTTTGCAATAGCAACTTTTTTTTTAATAGCGTCAACTCCATTAAAAGAATTTATTCCTGGATACTCTTCAACGGAGATGCGAGCTCAAACCGCAGAAAATGCTTTTAAGTTAGATTCATTAAGCAAAGCTTACGATCAGTCCATACGCTACTTAAACTCGATTCAAAGGGTTTTGGCAGGCGATCTGAAATCTGATGATCTAGAAGAAAGTAAAATAGAGCTGGATAGCTTCCAAAAAAAACCAAAAGAAATTGTTTCAACAAGTGCAGACGACTCTTTACTCAGGGCAATAGTACACCAAGAGGATAAATACAATCTCCCTGGAAACTCCAAAAACAAAGTTGATTTTGTTCTTTTTCCTCCAGCTCAAGGTAATTTATCTCAAGTTTATAATCTTGCAAACAAACATTATGCAGTAGATATCGTTCTCAAAGAAAATGACCCCATTAAATCAGTAGCCGAGGGAAGGGTGATTTTTTCAGAATGGACATCAGGGACTGGTCACGTCATTATAATTGAACACCCCTATGGGTTAATTTCTGCCTATAAGCACAATGCTTCTTTAAGTAAGCAACAAGGAGATTTTGTAAAACCAGGAGAGGTAATAGCTACAGCAGGAAATACGGGTGAATTTACAACAGGCTGGCACTTACATTTTGAACTTTGGAGTGATGGATATCCTATGAATCCTGAAAACTTCATTGATTTTTCTAAAAAATAGCATATGAAGCAAATAGCAGCAAAACTTTTTGCTAGGATAATATTCAGAAGAAATCAAAAGTGGATAAAAAGCCCTATCGAATCTCAAAAAAAAACCTTTCAAAAACTAATTGCAACTGCACGAGACACAACCTTTGGAAAAGACCACAATTTTAGATCGATAAAGACTCTCGCCGATTTCTCTCAATTTGTACCCGTAAGGGATTATGAAGAATTGAGCCCATACATTGATCGAATGGTTGCAGGGGAAGAGGACATACTGTGGCCCGGAAAACCAATCTATTTTTCTAAAACAAGCGGAACAACCTCAGGAGCAAAACACATTCCAATAACCAAAGAGTCTATGCCTACTCACATAAACGCTGCAAGGGATGCATTGTTAAACTATATTCACAGAACAGGGAAAACAGGGTTTTTAAAAGGGAAACAGATTTTTATTCAAGGGAGTCCCGAGCTAGAAGATAAAAATGGAGTTGCGTTGGGACGTTTATCTGGAATCGTTGCACATTATGTTCCACGTTATTTACAAAAAAGCAGAATGCCCAGTTGGGAAACAAACTGCATAGAAGATTGGGAACAAAAAGTAGACACAATTGTTGAGGAGACATTAACAAAAAACATGACTCTAATTGGAGGAATTCCCTCATGGGTTCAGATGTATTTCGAAAAATTAAAAAAGAAAACAAATAAAAATGTTGGGGACATCTTTAAAGATTTTTCTCTTTTAGTTTATGGTGGAGTTAATTTTGAACCCTATAAAAGTGTATTTAATAATCTTATTGGACGAAAGGTAGATACAATAGAACTTTTTCCAGCATCCGAAGGGTTTTTTGCCTATCAAGATCTTACAGAAAAAGATGGATTACTGTTGTTGTTAAACAACGATATTTTTTATGAATTTATTCGAGTTGACCAGATTCAGCAAGAAAACCCAAAACGTCATTTCTTACACGAAATAGAGTTGGGAGTAAATTATGCTCTTATCATTTCGACAAGTGCAGGACTTTGGGCATACAACATCGGAGACACTGTTAGTTTTTTATCTAGGGCACCTTATCGACTAATTGTTACAGGTAGAATAAAACATTTTATTTCTGCCTTTGGAGAACATGTTATCGGAAAAGAAGTAGAAACGGCTCTCAAAAAAGCAACAGAAGGCACTGATATTCGTGTTCGTGAGTTTACAGTTGCTCCCCAAGTGAAACCAGAAAAAGGCTTGCCCTACCACGAATGGTGTATTGAATTTGATCTTCCGCCAAAAGACATTGAAGCTTTTGAAAAAGTATTGGATCAAGAAATGGAGAAACAGAACGTTTATTATCAAGATTTGATTCAAGGGAAAGTTCTTAGGAAACTTGTTGTCAAATCAGTTGCAAAACAAGGATTTGAAGCTTACATGAAATCTATAGGAAAATTAGGAGGACAAAACAAAGTTCCTCGTTTATCTAACGATCGCAAAATAGCAGACTCTCTAGAAAAAAAGGTTTAAAAATGCAAAAAACAACAATACTAATAACAGGAGGATTAGGGTTTATTGGCTCCAACTTCATAGATTATCTGATAGAAATAAAGCCAGATCAAAACCTTTTAATTTTAGACAAAAAAACTTATGCGGCTGATTTAAAAGCTCTTGATCGTTGGAAAGGAAACACTCAGGTTTCTTTTGTAGAAGGAGACATTTGTGATGCAATTCTTTTGGAAAAACTCTTTCGTGAGAACAATATTCAAGGAGTTATTCATTTTGCTGCAGAATCACATGTTGACAATTCAATAAGTGGACCAAAGGCATTCGTAGAAACCAATATTATGGGAACTTTTCAGCTTTTAGAAGCTTCCAGAAAAAGCTGGCTAGATGATGATCAAAAGTTTAAATCAACTTTCAAAACAGCCCGTTTTCATCATATTTCTACAGATGAGGTATACGGGACTCTGGGGTTAGAAGGAGCTTTCACAGAAAAGACACCATATGCCCCCAACAGCCCCTACAGTGCATCTAAGGCAGCCTCAGACCATTTAGCTCGAAGTTATTTTCACACCTATGGTTTACCTGTAGTGGCTACAAATTGTTCCAATAACTTTGGACCACATCAACATCATGAAAAATTGATACCAACAATTATCAGAAAAGCAATTCAAGAAGAACCAATTCCAATTTATGGGAAGGGTGAAAATATTAGAGATTGGCTTTTTGTAAAAGATCACTGCAAGGCAATTCAAATCGTTTTTGAAAGAGGCGTTTTGGGGGAAGTCTACGCAGTTGGTGGAGATAATGAAAAAACCAATCTCGAGTTATGTACTTTGGTAACAGATATTTTAGATAAAATTGAACCCCGAACCAACGGCGAGTCGTATTCTAAATTAATAACTTACGTTACCGATCGACTGGGGCATGATTATCGATATGCTATCGATGCAACTAAAATTATAAATGATTTAAAATGGGCTCCTCAAACACCTTTTGAAGAAGGGTTAAAAATGACAGTGGAGCACTATCTTGCCAAAAGAAAATAAAACAAGAATTATGAAAGGAATAATCTTAGCAGGGGGAAATGGAACACGCTTGTATCCGCTGACCAAAGCAGTAAGTAAGCAGCTTATGCCCATTTATGACAAACCGATGGTTTATTACCCTCTAGCAACTTTAATTGAAGCAGGGATTCATGAAATTTTGATCATAACCACCCCACAAGACCTTCCTTTGTATCAAAGACTATTAGGAAACGGATCTAGAATAGGGTGTAGTTTTTCATATATAGAACAAGCAGAGCCAAACGGTTTAGCACAAGCCTTTATTTTAGGAGAAGAATTCATAAACAATGAACCCGTAGCTTTAATTTTAGGAGATAATTTATTTTATGGAACACGTTTTATTGATCAATTAAAAAAACATGCCTCTCTCGATGGAGGAATGATTTTTGCAAGTAAAGTATGCGATCCGCAACGTTATGGAATAGTTCAATTTGATTCCAATAAAAAGGTAATAGACATAGAAGAAAAACCGACTCATCCCAAGTCTTCTTTTGCTGTTCCCGGAATTTATTTTTATGATAATACAGTAGTAGAAAAAGCAAAAAAATTAAGACCCAGTAAACGAGGAGAACTTGAAATTACGGACCTCAACCGATTGTACATGGTAGAAGAGCGCTTACAGGTAGAAGTCTTAGATCACGGAACAGCATGGTTGGATACAGGAACCATTGAATCATTGATGGAGGCCAGTCAGTTTGTACAAGTTATTCAGTCCAGACAAGGTGTTTTGGTTGGAGCTATTGAAGCCGCAGCATACCATTCTGGATCAATAGACCAAGAGCAGTTGCGTCATTTGGCAGAAGAATTCAAAGGAAATGTTTATGGGGATTATTTAAAGTCATTGATCTCGAATTAGTATGGAAGCAATTCAAACAAAAATAGATGGGTGTTGGTTGATTAAACCGAAAGTTTATGAAGATCCTAGAGGCTATTTTTACGAGAGTTTTCAAAAAGAACGTTTTGAACAAGCAACTCAACTCTCTTTTAATCCCATTCAGGATAACGAAACTTACTCTACTTATGGCGTAATACGAGGATTACATTTTCAAAAAGAACCTTTTGCACAAGCGAAACTTGTTCGTGCCTTAAGAGGAACGATTTTAGATGTAGCTGTAGACTTAAGAAAAGACAGCAGAACATATGGAGCAGTTGTAACATTTGAATTGAGTCAAAAAAACAAGGAACAATTATTTGTACCCAAAGGGTGTGCACATGGTTATGCCGTTCTCAGCTCCGATGCAGTCGTTTTTTACAAAACAGACGCTTATTATCATCCTGAATTTGAGGGGGGAATTTTGTACAACGATCCAGAACTCAATATTGATTGGCGCATTACAGAAAAAGATCAAATTTTGAGTGAAAAAGACACCCTCTGGAGGGATTTAAAAAACAGCTTTCTGTGAAAAAAATTCTTGTAACAGGAGCCAAAGGTCAACTAGGAAGTACCCTCAAAGAAAAAGCTCGTTCGAGTAAAGATCATTGGGTGTTTTGTGGGCGAGATGAATTTGATATTACAGATTCAAAAGCTATAGCAGTTTTTTTGAACAACAAACATTTTGATTATTGCATCAATTGTGCAGCTTATACCAATGTTGTAAAGGCAGAACAAGAGGCAGACCAAGCGCAAGCCATAAATTTTGAAGCAGTTAAAAAACTTGTTCACGCATGTAATCAAAATCAAATTACTCTTATCCACATTTCTACAGACTATGTATTCGATGGTAACAAAAAAACCCCATACTTAGAATCGGATGCTACTGACCCTTTGAATCAATATGGAAAAAGTAAATTACTAGGGGAACAGGAGATTCAGAAAAATGCAAGAGCATTTTATATTATTCGAACCTCTTGGTTGTACAGCAAGACACTTGGGTCAAATTTTTACAGTGCAATTTTGAACAAATCCAAAAAGGGAGAAGCACTCTTTATTGTGAATGATCAAATAGGAACCCCTACAAATGTCGATCATTTAGCAGCGTTTGTCATGCGGTTGATTTTAAAAGAACCTCCAAAAGGATTGTATCATTTTTCGGATGAACAAATAATGAGTTGGTTTGATTTAGCAGTGAAAATCTTAGAGGAACATCAGCTTGATAATCCAGTTACTCCAATTGCTACTGCAGAATCAGGAGTTATACGCCCGTATTACAGTCCAATTTTTTCCAATAAAAAGTTTTGAAAAAATATAGTGTAATAATACCAGCTCATAACGAAGATAAGTTCTTAGCGGGAATGCTTCAGACTTTGTCTGAACAGACTATTCCTGCATCTGAAATTCTTTTGGTAAATGATAATTCAACGGATGATACCGAAGAAATTATGCAGCGTTTTGCGACAGATTACAAAAACATTACATACATCAATCACAATTCATCGAAAAAACACTTACCTGGATCTAAAGTAATAGATGCTTTTTTAGTAGGATACAAAAAACTGAAAAATCCTTTTGATGTAATTATAAAAATGGATGCCGACCTCCTTTTACCAGTCAATTACTTTGAGGTTATGATGAATGTTTTTAAAGACAAAAAAATTGGAATCGCAGGAGGCTTTTGTTATGAGGTAGACACCCAAGGCATTTGGAAGCTAAACCACCCCATGGAACAAAATCATGTTCGAGGAGCTTTTAAGGCCTATTCTAAAGAATGTTATTTAAAGATTGGAGGTCTTTTTCCAGCCATGGGCTGGGACACCGCCGACGAGCTTTTGGCGCGATATTATGGCTTTGAAGTAAAAACTCTAGAAAACGTTCACGTGAAACACTTAAGGCCGTTAAGAGCTGGATACGCCCTAAAAGCCGATGAATTGCAAGGAGCTGCTTTTTATGTTTTACGATATGGAAAAACCCTTACCTTATTAGCAAGTTTGAAAAACGCTTTCCAAAAAAGGAGTGTACTTGTTTTTTTTAGGCTATTGAAGGGATATCAAAAAGCAAAATGGGAGCAACAACCATTTTTGGTCAATGTAAACCAAGGAAAGTTTATCCGAACGTATCGATGGAACAAGATTTTAAAAAAGACGAATTAAAAACAGATACGATTTGGGAAGATATTCCGTTTAAACAATAAACATAATAAGTGTTATGAAAATAGCCGTAATAGGATCTGGATATGTAGGATTGGTTACAGGGACTTGTTTTGCAGAAACAGGGAATGAGGTTCTCTGTGTTGACAACAATATATCAAAGATCCAGGCCATGAAACATGGAAAGATTCCCATTTATGAACCTGAACTCGAGACTCTTTTTCAAAGAAACACCAAAGCAAATCGGCTTCATTTTACTGATGACCTAGCAGAAGCAGTGGCTTTCGCAAGCCTCATTTTTTTAGCACTTCCAACCCCTGAAACTGAAGACGGATCAGCAGATTTGAGTTATGTTTTGGAAACTTCAACAGCCATAGCAGAATTAGTTCAAGACTATAAAATTATTGTGAACAAGAGCACAGTGCCTGTAGGAACCTCTGACCGCATTCAAGAAATATTTGACGCTCAAAGTGCAGTTGAGGCTGATGTGGTTTCGAACCCTGAATTTTTAAAAGAAGGATTTGCTGTTCAAGACTTTATGAAACCCCAGAGGATTGTCATAGGGTCCTCCTCAGAAAAAGCAATTGCACAACTTCAAAAACTTTATGCCCCATACATGCGAACGGGAAATCGAATTCAATTGATGGATCCTGTTTCAGCAGAGTTAACTAAATATGCTTCCAACGCATTTTTAGCCACAAAGATCAGTTTCATGAATGAAATTGCAAATTATTGCGAATTGGTAGGTGCCAATGTTGATCAGGTTCGTCAGGGAATGGGCAGTGATATTAGAATTGGAAACCGGTTTTTGTTTCCTGGGATTGGATATGGAGGTTCTTGTTTTCCAAAAGATGTAAAAGCCTTAAAAAAATTAGGCAATGATCAAGAACAACCTTTTGAAATTATTACAGCTGTTGATCGGGTAAACACGCAACAGAAAAAACGTTTTACATTCAAAATAGAAACTCATTTTCAAAAAAATATTGAAGGCAAAAAATTTGCTCTTTGGGGGCTTTCGTTCAAACCTGGTACAGATGATGTGCGCGAGGCCCCCTCTTTTTTTATCATTGAAACTTTACTTGCACAAGGGGCAAGCTTTTCGGTTTTTGATCCTGTTGCCATAGAAAATACACGCCAGTATTTTGGAGATCGCATAGTTTATAGTTCTTCTCCAAACGATGCCCTTAATAATGCAGATGCTTTGATTGTATGTACTGAGTGGAATTTGTTTCGCAACCTCGATATAACTTTTTTTAAAAACAATATGCGTAAACTTTTAATTTTTGATGGTCGTAATGTTTTTGATCCTCAGGAAATGAAAGCAGCAGGAATTATGTACTACTCTGTTGGGCGCTAAGAATTTTTTTTCATCTCAATCATTTTAAAATAATGGTCTTGTAAATTTCATTTCTTCGGCAGTATCCGCACAATATAAAAAATAAAAAAAGGAAGAAGTGAAAAATGCACAAAAAAACTCACCTTACTCGATCCGTTTTAACGAATGTTATAGAAGTGGCAAAAAAAGACAACAGATTCAAAAAAAACGGCTCAGTCATCAGAAAGAACAAAAGAAATTTGAGGAAACGAAGAATGGAGGTCAACAACCAGCTCGTCCAAAAGGACATTTAAATTCTTGTAAGAATTGTTTTGGATCAGGATTACTTCCAGAAGAAAGCCTCTCTTTACCAGACACAAAAAACTTTCCTAACAATAATTGGCTGCGGAATTGGAGGAGTCGCTTTAGCTGTTGCCTGTTTGCACCGACAAATTCCTATTACTCTTTATGAGCGAGACATCAATTTTGATATTCGGTCGCAAGGCTATGGGCTTACTTTGCAGCAAGCAAGTAAATCCATTTAGACTTTTGGTATTTTTTCTTTAGCAGAAGGGGTTATCTCAACTAGTCACATCGTTCACAACACCGAAGGAAAAGTGATGGGGGAATTGGAAATGAGAAAATGGATTTAATCAGATTCTGGAAAACCCCTTAGGCGAACCAACATACATGTTGCTAGACAATCATTGCAGTTAACTCTGATTCAACAACTTGGAGGGCATGATCAGGTTCATTGGAGGCATCAGTTGACAGGTTTCAAATAAACCAACGGAGAAGGAGTAGATTTAACTTTTCGGGTAAATGGATTAATAAAAAAGTCAAAGTGGAACTTGTGATATGAGCCGATGGAATTCGAAGTTTTGTTAGAAAAAGATTGATAGGCGAACAAATTTTACTTTTACGATATTTAGGTTGTATTGTAATATTGGGTATTTGCCCTTTGGATAAACTCAAAAACCTTAATCAGTCTTTATTGGATTCTGCTACTTTATTCCAAACCGCTAACGGGAATGAACGCATTTACATGATGCCTTTTTGTCAGAAGCTGTAGTGTGGCAGTTGAGTTTTCCAATGAAAGAAAAAGAGGTAAAAAGGTTAAGTACTCAAGGAGCTTTTGCGCTCAAAAAAAAGCTTGTCGAAGAACCCAGTGGCATGATCCTATTCCACAGATTTTGGAAGCAACTGATGAAACACAAGTTTTGGGTTATCCCGTTTATGACCGTAAACTATATCATCTGGAATTATTGGGTAAAGGAGACCAGATAACGTTGATTGGTGATGCAGCTCACCCAATGAGTATATTCAAAGGGCAGGGAGCCAATCAAGCTTTACTGGATGCTTTAGGATTGGCTCGAGCAATATCCAAAGGTTGTAGATCTGGTTCTCAATGGAGATCAATAGGAATAAGGGCAAGTGTATTGAATGCCATTGAATCAGCAATGTTAGAACGTACAGCTTCAAAAGTGAATGACTCTGCCCCTGCTGCACAATTTTTTCATTCCGAGATTGTACTTCAAGAAAATGAGAAGCCTAGTGGAACCGACTACAAGAAAAAATAATAAAAATTTAACAGAAGTTTTTGTTTTAATTATTCAAAAATCAATTCAATCAGAAGGAAAAGTTTTAGAGTTCAACTCTTTCTTTCAAACAAAGGGGTACATTCCCCGGAGTCTTTTTATATTTGCGGGGTAAAAACAAACAGATGAATATTTTGATCATTGGCAGTGGCGGTCGGGAACATACGATTGCTTGGAAATTAGCACAAAGCAAAGAATGTGAGCAACTTTTTGTTGCTCCAGGAAATGCAGGAACCCATCAAATTGCAACGAACCTTTCCATTGGGGTGTCCGATTTTAAAGCCATCAAAGAAGCCGTAATCGCCAAAAGCATCAAAATGGTAATTGTGGGTCCAGAAGATCCTTTGGTTAAAGGAATTCACGATTTCTTTTTAGCAGAGGAACAATTACAAGGCATTATCGTTGTAGGACCGCAGCAAGCAGCCGCAACCCTAGAAGGAAGCAAAGAGTTTGCCAAAGAATTTATGAAAGCCCACAATATTCCGACGGCACGATACGATAGTTTTACAGCGGAAACAGTAGAAAAAGGCTGTCGTTTTTTGGAAACAATGAAGGCTCCTTATGTACTGAAAGCAGATGGACTAGCAGCTGGAAAAGGGGTGTTAATTTTGGAAAGCTTGGCGGATGCACAAAACGAATTGAGGGAAATGTTGGTTGAACAAAAATTCGGACAGGCTTCAAAAAAAGTTGTTATTGAAGAATTTCTGGATGGAATAGAGTTGTCTTGTTTTGTTTTGACAGATGGTAAAAACTACTTGACACTTCCTATGGCCAAAGACTACAAGCGAATTGGAGAAGGGGATACAGGACTCAATACTGGAGGAATGGGAGCCATTTCACCGGTCCCTTTTGCTTCTCCAGAGTTCACTAAGAAAATAAAAGATCGAATAATTAAACCTACAATGGATGGGTTTCAAAAAAGCAACTTACCTTTCCAAGGCTTTGTTTTTATTGGACTTATTAAGGTTGGTGAAGACCCTTTTGTAATTGAATACAATGTTCGGATGGGAGATCCAGAAACTGAGGTTGTTTTTCCAAGAATCCAAAACGACTGGGTAGAACTTTTTAAAGCGGTTGGAACTCAAACCTTAGATCAACATCAATTGCAAATAGACCCTAGAACAGCAACCACGATTATGGCGGTTTCAGGAGGATATCCAGAAGCTTATGAAAAAGGAAAAAAAATCACAGGGATATCTGCAGTAAAAGCTAGCACTGTCTTTCATGCAGGTACTCAAATAGATAAGGGGATAGTAAAAACCTCAGGTGGAAGAGTATTGGCGGTTACTTCTTTTGGGAAAGACCATAAAGAGGCTCTTGAACAATCATACAAAACTTTAGAGAAAATTCATTTTCAAGGAATGTATTATCGAAAAGACCTAGGATTCGATTTATAAAAAGGAGTGTGCAGATGGATCTTTATTTTCTTCACCTTTATCGTTAAAAATCTTTAGTTGATGGGTCCAATAAACCAATAAAGAAAAAATAACTATTGCAAATATCCAGTTGATTGAATTTGCTAACCACCAGTTATTCAATTCGAGTTCTCTCAAGACGTTGTAAGGTAAAAACAAAACCTCTTCAAATAACCACGAAATAGCTTCAAAAAATTCTTTCATTTTATAAAATATAAATTCTATTGTAAATTTATAAAAAGCTTCTGTGAATCCAATGTTTTTTTAAAATTTAGTAAAAAAACATGCTTTTATATTTATATTCCAAA
Organism: uncultured Flavobacteriales bacterium; assembly: GCA_913020155.1. Classification (GTDB taxonomy): domain Bacteria; phylum Bacteroidota; class Bacteroidia; order Flavobacteriales; family Flavobacteriaceae; genus Arcticimaribacter. Next base: position 38,083 of record CAJWBA010000005.1, on the reverse strand, counting down.
CCAATAGCTTAAAAGTTTTTGTAAAATTCTGCGTTTTATTTTAGAAAAAACAGAAAGAATGCTCAATTCAATAAAAGTTGAGCTAAAAACAAGGGTGTGTGCCACCAGTCTCGAAATACTCTTAAAATGTTTTTGAATGTATTTGTGAGATGAAATTATAACTTCAGCTTTTGTTAAAATAGTTGTGTCTATTGTTTTTCTCGACGCTCCACCATGGTTATGAATACAATACCAGTCGTTTAGAAGAACCCTTCTCATTCCAAGCTCTGAAGCTCTTTTACTTAGATCTATATCTTCATAATACATCCAGAAAAATTCATCCCAAGAAGTAAGCTTTTTAAAATCACTCTGACGAATTAGAACAAAAGCACCTGAAATCCAATCTGGGAAACCAACCGAAGTTGAACTCATTACTTTTTTGGATTGAGTTCGGGAAATTATATTTCTTTCTAAACTTCTCAAAGGGCCTAACACGTTTAGAGCATTTGGGAAAATTCCATAAGGATAACAGTTTTCTGCATTACTGTTTATTTGTTTAATAGAAATAAGCTTGTAGTTTGGGTTTTTGTCACAATGAGTGAGTAATCCCTCTAAACAATCGCTTGGAATTTCGGTATCGGGATTAAGAAACAGCAACCACTCACTATCAGCTAGGCGAGCACCAGCATTACAACCATAGGAAAATCCACCATTAATTTTTTCTTCTACCCAGTCTACCCATGGAAATTGTTCTTTAAAATCAGATAGTCTCCCATCATTTGAAAAATTATCTGAAACAACAACTTTTTTTATTGGGACGGTCTGTTTATCTAAGCTTTTAAGACATTTTGAGAGCGTATCCCAACAGCGATAATTAACAACAACAATAGTTAAATCTAACATGAAATTAACATTTTATAGTCTCAAAGATAAACTAATATTCACGTCAAAAAGTTAGCCCAAAAACAAATAGATGAAGCATTGGTGAATTTAAATTAGCATCCAGACCAAGTATAAAAAACAATGTTTTACCTTTATATTCTATTTAAAGAGTTCTTTTGGTTCAAAAATGAGTTGAATAAAATTATAAATAATATTTACGAGAGAGTTTTTGAAAAAACTTCTTTATCCAAGATTAATTAAAAACCATGTTTACAAAAATCTTTAGTAAAACCGCCCTATTGGGTTATTTTATCGCTTTTGCAGTGCTTTTGTTAGCAGTATATTCCCATCACAAAGCTATTTTGATCAACAATCCTTTGGAAGGGAGTACTTTTAAATTGATTGTAGCAGGTATATTATCTGTCATTAGTTTAATATTTGTTGAATGGACGGTAAGACGACAACTTTTGTTTCAAACAGGGAGTTACCATTTACTATTATTCCCTTTGTTTTTTTGGATTTTACCCATTAATCGCTGGGATATCTGGCTTTGGATTGCTTCTTTACTTTTATGGCTTAGCTTCATAAACATCATAAAAGTTGACGACAAGAGAAACAGTAACAACTTTATTTTCAATGCTGGGTTTTGGTTGGTTTTCTCCATATTTTTTAAAGTTGACTTTTTTTATTTTTATCTGACCATATGGGGAATGCTTTACTTTAAAGGACAATTGAGTTTTAAAAATATATTCATTACTCTACTTCCTGTTTTCTTTATCAGTATTATTTGGGCAACCTTGTTTATTCTTATCCCAAAATTTCCATCTTTGCAAACAGTCAACGTATTACCCAGTAATTTTTCTTTTCTGTGGAGTGAGCTTTATTCGGACAGTTTGGGTTTGTTTTTGGTGATCATAACCACGATTCTGATTGTTCTAAAACATTTTAGAATGTTGATTTACAGCCGAAATTCTCAAAAAATCAATTTTTACAATACTACCTTGATTTTATTTTCGAGCATAATAATTATTCTTTTTGGTGGGAGTGGGAATATGATTTCTTGGGTTTCCTTTCTGATGGTCACATCAATTTTATCAACACAATATTTTAAAAGCTTCAACAGAAAATGGCTTGTGGAGCTGTTTTTCTTTACCTGCTTTTTAGTTGTTTTTCAAAATGAAATTACCAGTATATTGTTTTAAAAATTCAACTACATGATTATTCATTTTCATTTTCATTTTAAAATTACAGGGGTTACACGAAGTGTGGAAAGCATTGTTCCTTGTTTGAATAAATTTGAAGAGACAAAAGTGTTTGGGTATGGAATCTCAAGCTATAGAATTTCTTTTATTAAAGTTTTAAAGGCAGTATTTTCAGAAGACAAAACGGTAATTCATATCCACAGAAATAACGAAATGTTATTGGCATTAATACTGCGGTTTTTTGGAGGGAAATTTAAGTTACTTTCTACTCGCCACTCAGATTCTGAACCTTCTCGATTTACCTATTATTTGATGTCCAAAGCTGACTCAAGGATTAGCTTAAGCAAGCAAATGGGTCAAAACCTAAAAATAGAAACCACTACAATAGGGCATGGAGTTGACACAAGTTATTTTCAACCCCCAAAACACCTTTCAACCCCAAAAGACAAAATAATAAGTGTCTTTGGACGTATTAGGAAATCCAAAGGACAACGTGATGTAATTGAAGCCGCTGCTCCCTTGTTACGTAAAAACCCAAAATGGAAAGTACAATTTATTGGAACTGTAGATTCTGAACAATATGCTCGAGAAATCAAAACAATAGCAAAGAATAATGCCGTAGAAAATCAGCTTCAATTTATTTCGCAAACCAATCAAATGAAAAGCTATTATCAGAACAGCTCTGGAGTTATCATAGCCTCTTACACCGAGGGATTTTCTTTGGTTTGTTTAGAAGCTATGTCCTGCGGATGTAATACAATAGCAACCGAGCAGGTAGGGATTCACTCTGAGGTAATCGAACACAACAAAAATGGCTTTTTGTATCCAAAAGGATCCATAAGTTCTTTGAGAGAAATTATTAAAAAAGTATTTGAAAACCCAAGTATTTTGGAACCAAAACAAATTCGTCAGGGCATATTAATAGACTGGAGTACTGAGGTTTCCGCTCAAAAACTATTTGAGCAATACAAAAAACTAAGGACAGTCTAAAAAGGGTTAAACGTCATCATAATTGACAACTACTTTTGAGGAGGTTGGCAAAGCTTGACAGGTTAAAACCAATCCATCTGCAACCTCTTCATCTGTTAAAACCTGATTGCTGGTCATAGCAGCTGATCCCTCAGTGATTTTAGCAATACAACTGCAACAAACCCCACCTTGACAAGAATAGGGGACATCAATTTTTTTGTTCAATGCAGCATCAAGAATTGTACTTGAAGAGTTGCTTTCAACGGTGTAAGTACTATCATCTGCAATAATTTCAATGGTAGTTAGGTGAGAAGAGGAATTAATTTTTTCTGCAGGTTTTTCTGTGGAAGGCGAAAAAAGTTCAAAATAAATTACATGTTCTTGAATATCATTATTCAGTAGCGTATTTTTAACCTCAAGGATCATAGCTTCGGGACCACAAAGATAAAACGCTGTAGACAGTTGTCCCGAATTTTGGAGAGCGTATTTTACAATACTGGAATCGATACGGCCAAAACGACTCTTTTTTTCATTGGATTGACTGAAGAGCCATAGGATTTTTAATTGTGAGGGATGCTCAGCCTCTAATGCTTTTAATTCGGTGTAAAAAAGTGTTTGCTCTGGGGTTTTATTTCCGTAAACTAAAGTAAAATGTGTGTCTTTACCGATATTTAACGCTGTTTTGAGAATAGAGAAAATGGGAGTAATTCCGCTACCTGCAGCAAAGGCAGTCACATTTTTGGCGTTACTATCATAAACAAATCGCCCCTCGGGTACAGCGACCTCAAGGGAGTCTCCAACCTCTAATTTCTGAGTTGCATAAGTTGAAAAAAGACCGTTTCGAATCCGTTTAATCCCAACTTCTAGAAGGCTTTCAAACGGAGCAGAACATAAAGAATATGACCTTCTAACCCCTTCACCCTCAAGGGTTGTTTTGAGATTGATGTATTGTCCCGATTGGAATTGAAAACGTTCTTTAAGCGAAGAAGGAACCTCAAAACCAATAGTTGATGCCTCAGATGTAAGTACTTTGATGTTTTTGATTTTTAGCTTGTGATATGCAGCCATTGTTTTTTTTACAAAAATAATAAACCTTAAGAAAACTTTGTGAAATTGTAGCATTATTTATCTTTATTCTACTTATTTTAAAAACCACTATTTCACAAAATGTCATCATCTCTTTTTAATCTTGGGCTTAAAAAGTTTTTACGAGCCCCACAACTGGAGGCTAAATTAGCCATCAAAGTATTGATGGGCCTGCTGTTCCTTTATTTTGCGGGATCTTTTTTGTTTGGAGGAATTGTGATTTATCCCGCACTGAGCAAAAAATTTCCCGAACAAGATGCCATTTCAATCATCAATAGCACTTTGGCTTTAATCTTTATTTTTGAATTAATAATACGTTATTTTTTACAGCAGCTCCCAGTTACAGAAATCAAGTCTTTGTTAATGCTCTCTATCCCCAAAAATCGAATCATTAGAAATGTTTTATTGCGTTCTATAATTTCAATTTACAACGCCATTCCTTATTTGTTTTATCTGCCAATAAGCATTGCTTTGTTCAAAGATGATTATCTTTTAAGTCAAGCATTTACTTGGTGGGTATCTCTTATGCTTTTATCGTTAAGCATCAATTTTATCACAATTTTAGTAAATAAAAATAACAAGATTTTAGTGGGCTTTATTCTAGGGTTAATTCTACTCTTCGTTGCTGAAAATTATCTTAAAATAGAAATCATAAGTTTAGCAGGACTTTTTTTTGACAGCCTATTAGTGAAACCCATCATGGCTTTGATACCCTTATCAATCTTTTTAGGGCTTTATTCTGTAACCTTTAGATTTTTAAAAAACAATTTAAACTTAGAGGGTTCCCTTGCGGCAAAAAAGGAGGTTGCTAATGCAGAACGGTACGATTTTTTAGACATTTTTGGGTCGCACGCGCTTTTTCTAAAAAATGATTTAAGGTTGATTGTTCGTAACTTAAGGCCCAGAAATGTTGTGATGGCGTCTTTTCTCTTTTTGTTCTATGGCTTAGCTTTTTTCCCTACACTAGAACATCAGCCAGAGTTTTTTATTCCTTTTGCTTCAATTTTCATTACCGGAGGGTTTTTGTTGACCTATGGGAACTATGTGCCAGCTTGGGATAGCGAATACTATCCTTTTTTGATGTGTCAAAATTTGTCTTATAAGCGATATTTAGATTCAAAATGGTATTTGATGACTTTTGCAGTAGTGGTGTCCACAATATTTTCAATCCCATACGTCTACTTTGGAGTAGATGTTTACTTGATGATTTTATCAGGAGCTTTTTTTAATATTGGTTTGGGAACATGGATAACCCTTTACGGAGGATTACTTAACAAACAATCACTGCAGTTAAACGTAAAAGCCAATGCTTTTGAGAATACTCAAGCCTTCTCGGGAAAACAATTTTTAATGATTCTTCCTAAAATGATTTTACCCGTTTTACTTTATCTAATTCCAGCAAAAATTTCCAACTCAACACTAGGCCTTATCACTTTAGCTTCGACTGGGATTTTGGGAATTGTTTTTAAAAATCAAATCCTAAATCAAATGGTTCGATTATATGTTAAAGAAAAACACCAAACTTTAAAGGCCTTTACTCAAAAATAAAATAATGATTACAACAAATTCGCTTACTAAAATTTATGGAGATAAAACAGCGTTATCTATTGACCGTCTCGAAATACCCAAAGGACAGTGTTTTGGGTTAGTAGGGAATAATGGTGCAGGAAAAACCACGTTTTTTAGTCTGTTGCTAGACCTAATAAAAGCATCTACCGGTGAAATTATTTCCAATGAAATAGTAGTAGCTAAAAGCGAGGACTGGAAAAATTTCACTTCTGCTTTCATCGACGATTCATTTTTGATTGGATATCTGACACCAGAAGAATATTTTTACTTTGTTGGAAGTTTGAGAGGTATTGATCAAAAAGAGGTAGACATTTTTTTGAAAGATTATTTAGATTTTTTTAATAATGAAATCTTAAATCAAAAAAAGTATTTAAGAGACTTTTCAAAGGGAAATCAGAAAAAGGTAGGTCTTATTGCCACTTTTATTGGGAGACCAAAAGTCATTATTTTGGATGAGCCTTTCGCAAATTTAGACCCTACAACTCAAATAAAATTAAAGTATCTGATCCGAAAGGAAACAGAAGATCGGGAGCTAACTTTATTGATATCAAGTCATGATTTGAATCATGTAACCGAGGTTTGTAATCGTATTGTCCTGTTGGAAAAAGGATCTGTAATTATTGATAAAGAAACTACCTTTAAAACACTTCGAGAATTAGAAGACTACTTTTCTGTCTAGGGCACATACTAAAAACCTTGAATTTAAGTTATTAGTATACATCAATTTGTTTTTTGAAAAAGGTATTAAAATTTAGCGTTTTTGGTTTCCTAGTTTTGGGGGTTTGGAGCTGTTCAACTCAGAAAGACCACTTTTTGAATCGTGAGTATCACAGCTTGAACACCAAATTCAATGTGCTTTTCAACGGAGAGGAAGCTCTGGGCATTGGAACAGTTATTTTAGCAAGTGAAGCTCAAGACGATTTTTTGAATGTACTTCCTGTAGAATTGATTGCTTTGGACGGAGAAGACGAAAATGCTTCAGCCGTAATCCCAAGTTTTATTCGAGCAGAGGAAAAGGCAGTAAAAGCAATTCAAAAGCATTCCATGAACTTCAATGGAAAACAAAAGAATGATCAAATCAACAAAGCGTATTTGCTTTTGGGAAAAGCACGATATTATGACAGACGTTTTTTCCCTGCCCTTGAGGCATTCAACTTTCTACTTGGTTTAAGCTCCGAAGCGGATGTTTTTTACGAGGGGAAACTTTGGAGAGAGAAAACAAATATTCGTCTTCGAAATGATGAGTTAGTGATTTCCAATCTAAAGCCAATTGCAAGAATAATGCCCAAAAAAAAGATGCTCTATGCAGAAGTTAACGCAACTTTAGCTCAGGCTTTTTTAAATATTCGACAAGCAGATTCGGCACTTAAATACATCAAAATTGCGGCTGCCGCCGAGCGCAAAAGAACTTTACAAACTCGTTATCGGTTTATCGAAGCTCAACTTTTTGAAAAGCTAAATCAAAAAGACTCAGCACAATTCGCTTTTTCATCTATTGTAGATTTAAAGCGAAAAGTACCCCGACTGTATTGGATGCATGCCAAATTGAACGCATTACGAATACAGTCAGAAATTAGTGGCGAGAGCCCAGAAAAAGCCTTAGAAAAGTTAAGTAATGCTTTTGAAAACGAAAACTTTACTCATTTAATTTACAGGCAGCAAGCACGGTATTATTTGAGTCAGGGAAAGGATAGTTTAGCAAAACAACTTTTTAATAAATCGTTGAGATCCCCAAGCATAGATCGACCCACCCGAAGACAAAATTATCGAGACTTAGCAGATGAAGCTTTTGCCCAAGGAGATTATGTCGTTGCAGGAGCATTTCTAGATAGTCTTTTGGGGCAATTTCCTCAAGAAAGTCGTCAAAAGAAAATTGTTTTAAGAGAGCGAGAAAGTCTTCAAGATGTTATTGTTTATGAAAAAACTATTAGAATATCGGATAGCATTCTTATGCTTACCTCAATGCAACCCGGAGAACAATTGGCTTATTACCAAAAAGCAATTAATCAAAAAAGAACGAAAGAACTTGCAAAAATTGAACTCGAAAAGAAACCTCTGATTGGAATTTTGAATCGATCAAACCAGAAAAATTTTTATTTCTACAATGAAAATTTAGTAGTTTTAGGGAAACAAGAATTTGCTTCAAATTATGGAAACCGACCTAAAATAGACAACTGGAACAGAATAGAATCGTTGAATAGAAGTATTGTTTCAAATCAAATAGAAGAAAACGTTGAAACAGAACAAACACCAATTGTAAAAGAAAATGCCCAATCCTATGTAGACTTGCTCCCTAAGTCTTCAACTTTTTTAGAAAGTTTATCCAACCAAAGGAATCAAGCGTACTTAGAAGTAGGAATCTTGTACAAGGAAAAATTTAAAAATACTATTTTAGCTAGTGACCGTCTGAAAAAACTGTTAGTTGGTAAACCAAATGAAAATCAAGAGTTGAACGCATGGTATCATTTGTACAAAATGAACGAGTTAGATTACCCAAAAATGGCATTGGTTTATAAAGATAAAATTGTAAAGGAGTATCCAGATTCTCGTTTTGCAAGAATAATAAGTGACCCAGAAAACTTTAAATTAAAGGAAAATGAAACCCCTGAAATTCGCTATGAATCGTTGTATCAATTGTATTTAAACCAACAATATGAAGAGGTCTTAGCCCAAGGGGAAGATCTGATGATTATTTTTAGTGGCACGCTTTTGGTTTCAAAAGTAGCTCATCTTATGGCCAATGCGTCAGGGAGATTAGACGGGGTAGACAGTTGGAAAGAGAAACTAAAAAACTTGATTGAAATATATCCCAATTCAGAAGCCTCCTCTCTGGCAAAAAACACACTGGCAACGTTGGAAACCATGAATCAATCAGAAAAACCAACCAAGGTTTATTTAAATTACAAATTAATTTTCCCAGTTTTAAAAGAAAATCAAAAACAATTTCAGGAACTGAGCGATGAGGTAAACCGAGCCCTTAAAGAGGCAAAAATATCCTATGGAAGCATTACCAATGAAGTATATGATCGCGACTATATATTTTTGGTGGTTAACGATTTAAGAGAAAAGCTAAATACGTCATTTATACTCGATGACAAAACACGAACTGATTTATCCACGACATTTTCAAATAAATTTGTAGTTTTATCATCCCAATACAGAGATATTCAACTGTTTAAAAGCTGGAAAGCAATTCAATAACTATATTAACATGAAAAATAACGAACTCAATGGCCAACCCAATCGAATCGAGAAAAACACCAAAATTAAAGGAGACATTGTCTCTGAAGCAGACTTTAGAATAGACGGAAACTTAGAAGGTTCCATCAAAACATCTGGAAAGGTTGTTATCGGTAAAGATGGTGTTATCAAAGGAATTATTGACTGTGCTTTTGCTGATATTGAAGGAAAATTTAATGGAAAGTTAGATGTTAAAGAAAGCCTTACTTTGAAAACCATGTGTCAACTTGATGGAGAAGTAGTCATAGGAAAACTCATTGTAGAATCTGGAGCTATTTTCAATGCTAAATGTACTATGCGTTCGGCTTCGGATGTAAAATCAATAAACGGAAAAATTGAAAAAACAGCCTAAACATTGGCTTATTTTTTCCTCTTTAGCTGTTCAAATTGCCGTAGTAGTTTATGCAGCTGTACGAGGAGGTCATTGGCTTGATCAACATTTTAAAACCCAAAGCAACTTTTGGGCACTATCCCTATCTGCTTTGGGAGTTATTTGGATTTTGGTTATCATACAAAAACAATCAAAACATTTAAACGATTCTTGAAAGCAAATACACCACTCATTTTTGCAATAATTTTCACGTTAGTTTTAATCCTTCATTTGGGTGTTTTATTCCTTTTGGGAATTCCCCTCTGGTCCAATCACATCTTACTGAGTTACTGTTCAAATTTTGTCTTAGCAGCAATAATCTTATGGGTTTTATTTAAAGTTTTTGATCGGAATAAAGACCATGTTGGTTTTTTGTTTATGGGGAGTAGTTTACTAAAATTCCTTCTTTTTTCCCTTGTATTTTATCCGACTTATAAAGCAGATGGAACTGTTCAAAAAACCGAAGCAATTACCTTTTTCATACCGTATTTTACAGGTTTGTTCTTAGAAACAGGAATATTAGTTCGAAAATTAAATAAAATATAAGTAGGAAGTGTTTTTCTTTTTAATGCAAAGCCTTACATTTGCATCGCATTTCGAAAAACAATGAGCGGATCCACCAGGTTTATTTTACTTAAGAAAAAAACAGTGTTTTTATTAATATTACTTTTATCGGGAGTAGTATCTGCCAAAGAAAAACAACAACCCCCTGAAAATCTTTCTGCCAAAGAAACTCAAAAAAAGGAGATCAAAGATTACATCATGCATCACCTGCAGGATTCTTATGATTTCAGTTTGTTTTCATACACCAATGACGATGGATCTCATGTTTATATTGGTGTTCCCCTTCCAATAATTTTATGGGATAACGGGTTTAAAGTTTTTTTATCTTCTAAATTTCATCACGGAGAAACTGTTGCAGAAGCTGACGGCAATTTTTATACCATCAATCACAACAAAATTTACAAAACAGATCAAGCGGGAACCATCACTTACGATGAAGACCATCATGCAACAAATTTTGCTCCGTTGGATTTTTCGATTACCAAAGGTGTTGTTAGCATAATGTTTACTGTATTTATGATGTTTTTTTTGTTTAAAAACCTTGCGGATTCTTATTCAAAAAATAGTGGAATTGCCTCTGGAGCTGGACGCTTTTTTGAGCCCATTGTACTTTACATTAGAGATGATATTGCCATTCCCAACATTGGAGAAAAGCATTACAAAAAATACATGAGCTTTTTACTTACAGTATTTTTCTTTGTTTGGTTTTTGAATATCTTAGGGCTTACTCCTTTAGGGATTAATGTAACGGGAAATATTGCAGTTACATTCTGTTTAGCGTTACTAACTTTCTTGTTGACCAATTTTACTGGGACCAAAGATTATTGGTTACATATATTTGACCCTTTGGGATCAACATTGAAGTGGTATGCTAAAATCCCATTGTACATCATTTTAATTCCAATAGAAGTTTTGGGAATCTTCATCAAACCCTTTTCTCTTTTAATTCGTTTGTATGCAAACATGCAAGCAGGGCATATTGTCTTGATGAGTTTGATTGGGCTGATGTTTATATTTAAGAGTTGGTTAGGAAGTCCACTTTCATTTGGACTTGCTTTTGCAATTTCATTAATTGAAGTTTTAGTAGCATTGCTACAAGCATATATTTTTACGATGTTATCAGCGCTGTATTTTGGTTTTGCATCAGAAGAGCATGAGCATCACGATGAAATTGAAGCGCATTAAGCGTTTCATTTAATGAGTGTTTAATTTAATATTTACAATTATGGAAATTCCAGTAATGGTAGGTGCAGGTTTAGTTGTTATCGGCGTCGGTATCGGTATCGGGAGAATTGGTGGCTCTGCAATGGATGCAATTGCACGTCAACCTGAAGCTTACGGAAAGATTCAAACAGCGATGTTAATCGCCGCTGCATTGATCGAAGGTATTGGTTTTGCTGCACTTTTTGCGGTAAGCTAAAGCAAATTGATAAAGCTGCAACGGTTGGTTGCAGCTTTATTCTTAAATTAAAAAAAATTAAACTATAAATAAATAGAATGGAAAAATTATTAAGCGAGTTTTCATTAGGGCTTTTTTTTTGGCAATTACTATTGTTTGTTGCTCTTTTGTTGTTACTCAAAAAATTTGCTTGGAAGCCCATTTTAGATGCTGTTAACGAAAGAGAAACATCGATAAAAGACTCGTTGAGTGCAGCTCAAAAAGCTCGTGATGAAATGCAAGTTGTTCAGGCCGACAATAAACGTATCTTGAAAGAGGCTCGTGCTGAAAGAGATGCTCTTTTATCTGAAGCAAAAAAAGCGAGTATTCAGATGATCAATCAAGCAAAGGCAGATGCAAAAGTAGATGCTGATAAAATTACTGCTCAAGCTCAGGAAATGATTCAAAACGAAAAGAAAGCGGCAATAAATGACTTAAAAAATCAAGTGGCACAACTTTCGGTTGATATTGCGGAAAAAGTTTTACAAACTGAATTGAAGGATAAAGAAGCTCAAGAAAAATTGGTAGAAGAATTGGTAAAAGAGATTGCCGTAAAATAAATTGATGAAAAATAACCGTGCCGCATTTCGCTACGCTAAAGCTACTCTAAGTCTTTCAATAGATCAGGGAAATGCCTCTGCTATTGATCAAGATATGGTAAATGTTATCGATGCTTGTTCTACAAACCAAAACTTAGTTGATTTTTTGGACAACCCAATACTTTCAACAGAAACAAAAGTAGAAACGGTTTTTAAGGTTTTTAGTTCTTTATCAGAGGGGAGTAAAAACTTAGTAAACACACTAGCAGCCAACAACCGAATCAATTTATTTGATCAGGTTGCTGAGCAATTTATTGCCCTTCACCAAATACAGCAAGGCAAACAAAAAGCGATTGTAACCACTGTAGTCCCTTTGTCAAAAGCCCTTGAAAAAACAATACTCAATAAAGCTAAAGAACTATCTTCAGCAACTTTAATACTCACTAATGTTGTAGATCCTTCCATAATAGGGGGATTTATTTTACGAATAGGAGATTTACAATACAATGCAAGTGTAGTCAATCAATTAGATACACTTAAAAGACAATTGACAAAAACCAATTTATAGAGTTTAAATAAATACTATGGCAGCAATTAAACCCGCTGAAGTTTCAGCAATTTTAAAAGACCAAATCTCAGGATTTGAATCATTAGCTTCACTTGACGAAGTAGGAACAGTTCTTCAAGTAGGAGACGGAATCGCTCGTGTTTACGGACTTTCTAATGTTCAATACGGAGAATTAGTTCGATTTGATTCTGGACTTGAAGGAATGGTTTTGAATTTAGAAGAAGATAATGTTGGAGTGGTACTTTTGGGCCCTTCAAAAGAAATTTCTGAAGGAGATACCGTAAAACGCACTGAGCGTATTGCTTCTATCAAAATAGGAGACGGGATATCAGGTCGTGTAGTTGACACTCTTGGAAACCCAATTGACGGAAAAGGATCTTTAGAAGGAGAATTGTTTGAAATGCCTTTAGAGCGAAAAGCACCAGGGGTTATTTATCGTCAGCCTGTAAACGAACCCATGCAAACGGGAATCAAGTCTATTGACGCAATGATTCCAGTTGGTAGAGGGCAACGTGAATTAGTTATTGGTGACCGTCAAACTGGGAAAACAACAGTTTGTATTGACACCATTTTGAATCAAAAAGAATTTTACGATGCTGGTGAACCCGTTTATTGTATCTATGTTGCTATTGGTCAAAAAGCCTCAACAGTAGCAGGGATTGCGAAAGTATTAGAAGATAAAGGCGCATTGGCTTATACAACAATTGTTGCAGCAAACGCATCTGATCCAGCACCAATGCAGGTTTATGCCCCTTTCGCAGGAGCAGCAATTGGAGAGTATTTTAGAGATACAGGTCGTCCAGCCTTGATTATTTACGATGATTTGTCCAAACAAGCGGTGGCTTACCGTGAGGTATCTTTATTGTTACGTCGTCCACCAGGACGTGAAGCTTATCCTGGAGATGTATTTTATTTACACTCTCGTTTATTGGAGCGTGCAGCAAAAGTTATTGCTGACGATAATATTGCTAAAGGGATGAATGACCTTCCAGATTCACTAAAAGATAAAATCAAAGGAGGAGGTTCTCTAACAGCACTTCCAATTATTGAGACCCAAGCAGGAGATGTATCTGCATACATTCCAACCAATGTAATTTCGATTACAGATGGCCAGATTTTCTTGGAGTCAGATTTGTTTAACTCAGGAGTTCGTCCCGCAATTAACGTAGGTATCTCGGTATCACGTGTAGGTGGTTCAGCTCAGATCAAATCAATGAAAAAAGTATCGAGCACTTTAAAATTAGACCAGGCTCAGTTCCGTGAACTTGAGGCATTTGCTAAATTTGGGTCGGATCTTGATGCAGTAACTTTGAATGTTATTGAAAAAGGACGTCGTAATGTTGAGATATTGAAGCAAGCTCAAAATGACCCTTACACTGTTGAAGATCAAACGGCGATAATTTATGCAGGATCCAAAAATTTATTGAGAAGCGTTCCCGTTGATCAAGTAAAGGCCTTTGAAAAAATCTTTATTGAAACATTGAACAGCAAGCACAGAAGTGTTTTAGATACAATTAAGGCAGGAAAATTAACTGATGAAGTTTTGGACACATTAAACAGTGTTGCAAAAGAAACAGCAGCTCAATTTGAATAAACGAATATTAGTATGGCTAATTTAAAAGAGATACGGAATAGGATTGCATCGGTTTCATCGACCATGCAAATTACTTCAGCAATGAAAATGGTATCCGCTGCAAAGCTCAAGCAAGCTCAAGATGCCATTATGGCCATGCGACCATATTCAGATAAACTAACCGAATTGATTCAGAACTTGAGCAGTTCTATTGATGGTAATACTCAAAATCCATACACAGAGAAAAGAGCTGTTCAAAACGTCCTAATCATAGCAATAACATCTAATCGTGGTTTATGTGGTGGTTTTAATTCAAGTGTAATAAAAGAGGTTACCAAGAAAGTAGAAACAACCTACGCAAATAAAAATGTTAGTTTAACCACCCTTGGAAAAAAAGGAAATGATATTCTCCAAAAATCTTTTTCAATAGAAGAAAATAACAACGATATTTTTGATCAATTGACATTTTCTAATACTAGTGAATTAGCGGAAGGTTTTATGAAATCTTTTACAGATAAAAAATTCGACCTTATTGAAGTTGTTTACAACCGATTTAAAAATGCGGCGACTCAAATAGCAACAACCGAAACCTTATTACCAATTATTTCAACTCAAAACGAAAATACTAAAACTTCTACCGATTATATTTTTGAACCCAACCAAGAAGCTATTGTAGACGAGTTATTACCTAAAAGTATTAAAATGCAATTGTTTAAAGCATTACGAGATTCTTTCGCAAGCGAGCATGGAGCCAGAATGACCGCCATGCACAAAGCAACAGATAATGCTACTGACCTCAGAGATCAATTAAAATTGACCTACAACCAGGCGCGTCAAGCATCAATAACAAATGAAATACTAGAAATAGTTGGCGGAGCAGAAGCCCTGAAGGCATAATTTTTTAGAGTAATAATTTCTTAAAAGCTAAAAAGTTTAAAGAAATTAAAAAATTATCCCCACTTTAACTTCCTTTTAAAAAGATGTTAAGAAAAATTAATTTAGTATTGTAAGAAATAATAACTGACAAAGTATTAAGAATTGTGATTATTTTAAAATAATATATTTTTAACTGTACAAATTAATTTAACTCTTTCATTAAAAATCAAATCAAATTTTGGGATAATACCTTTTCAGAAAGAAATCCAACACTTTATCCAATTCAAGCACTTAAAATAATCTGATTGTTATAAAACAACAGAAAATAAAATTATAATAAAGTAAGATAAAAGTTCTCTTTGAGGTTTTGGTGAAATAGGACCTTCTAATAAAGGCTTTTTTTAAGGCTCATTTTTTTATATAAATGTCAAAAACCATAAAAATACTTTGCATTCGTAAGTACTAAAGTTTAAACCACAAAAAAATTAATAAACAAGGAAAAAGCTATTAAAAAATAGGGCTTTAAAGAAGCTCGTGGATTTGTTGAAGAACGTGTTAAAAAGAAATTATAATTACATTAAAACTTGAAAGTAAAACCCTATGCTTGTTTTTTAGCAAAGGGTTTTTCTGTTTGTAAGTAATATTTTCTTTGGCTCAGCCTTCCGCTTTATGCCGTTCTTTTTTGTATTTTTAGAGGGTATTAAAAATGAAAAGATGATAACCGTACCCATCATAAATGAAAGTATGTATGATCTACCAAGTTTTGCAACAGCAAACTCTGCAGGGGTAGATCTACGGGCAAAAACAGCAAACTCAATTACATTAGGTTCTTTAGAACGAGTAATAATACGAACGGGCCTTAAAATGGCTTTACCCGAAGGCTATGAGGCTCAAGTACGCCCAAGAAGTGGACTTTCCGCTAAGCATGGAATAAGTGTACTTAACGCTCCTGGAACTATAGATGCTGATTACCGTGGTGAAATAGGCGTAATTTTAGTCAACCTATCCAATGAACCGTTTACTATTCAACCTGGAGAACGCATAGCACAATTAGTCATAGCGAAATACGAACAAGCAGCTTGGAAACTTCAGGAAACTCTGGAAACCACCGAACGTGGCTCTGGTGGTTTTGGAAGCACTGGAAAAGAATAATACCACATGAAAATTATTGTACCCATGGCAGGAAGAGGATCTCGACTTCGCCCACATACTTTAACAGTTCCTAAACCTTTAATTCCCGTTGCTGGGGTTCCGATTGTAGAACAATTGGTTCGAGACATTGCAGATGTTGTAAAACAACCTATTGAAGAGGTTGCATTTGTTTTAGGTGACCCTGCATTTTTTGGGAAAGAAATTGTAGATCAATTAATAGAATTAGCCAAAGAAATTGGAGCCAAAGGAACAATTTATCGTCAACTTGAACCTTTGGGAACAGGACATGCAATTATGTGTGCTGAGCCTTCACTTTTGGGGCCAGCAGTTGTAGCATATGCAGATACGCTTATTCGGGCAAAGTTTTCTTTGAATCCCAAAGCAGATAGTATCATTTGGGTTAAAAAAGTTCAAAAACCCGAAGCCTATGGTGTGGTTCAATTAAATTCTGATGGAGCGATTACAGAATTGTTAGAAAAGCCCAAATCCTTTGTCTCTGATTTAGCGGTTATCGGGATTTATTATTTTAAGGAAATCGAAAAACTAAAAAAATCATTACAAACGGTCTTAGACGAAAAATTTACCCATGGGGGAGAATATCAAATCAATGACGGGATAAAACGTATGATGAAAGCAGGAAATTTGTTTTTACCAGGCGAGGTTAACGAATGGATGGATTGTGGGAACAAACAAATTACTTTAGAAACAAACACCAAAATGCTTGGGTTTTTGGAAGCAGAAGGCAAAGAAATGATTCATCCCTCAGCACAAATTGAAAACACTAAAATTACACCTCCTTGTTATGTTGGACCAAATGTTCAGCTAAAAAACTCCTCCCTAGGCCCAGGAGTTTCAGTTGGAACTGGAACGGTTATTGAGAATGCCATAATAACGAACAGTTTAATTCAGAATAACAGTCGAATTTCAAACGCAACATTGAATCAAGCCATGATTGGAAATCAAGTAACGTTTGATGGTAAATTTACTCAAATCAGTATCGGAGATCATACCGAAATCATATGAAAAAAGCACTAAACTTTATTTTCTACTTTGCATTACTATTATTACTTGTAGTTGTATTTAGTTGTAAATCAGTTTCTGTTTTACCAACAAAACAACCTGTCAAAAAGGTTGAAATTAAATCATTAGCTAAAAAAATTGAAAAAGCTTCGACAAAAACAAAAACCTTTAGAGCCCGTGTAAAGGCTCAATATAAAGACGGCAATAGAGAACAACAAATTAATTTAAACCTTCGCATGGAGTTCGACAAGACCCTTTGGATCAGTGCCTCCATACTGGTCCCCATTGCCAAGCTATTGATTACACCCAATCGTGTAGTGTTTTACGAAAAATTCCAGAAAACATTTTATGATGGGAATATGAGTTTTATCAACGAACAATTGGGAACGAGTTTTACTTTTCAGGACATACAAAATGTTTTACTTGGAAACCCAATTACCAATAACATGAATGAAGAAAAGTTCGATCGCATTGATCATCCCCAATATTACGTTTTGATTCCTAAACGAAAGAACGAACAATTTCGTCCAACCTATTTTTTTGATCCAAGTAATTTTCGTTTGAAAGAGCAACGCTTCATCGTTTCAGGGACATCACAATCTTTAAGCATCAAATATCCAAAGTATCAAAAAATGGAAGGCAAAACACTTCCAAAAGAAATCATAATTTCAATTTTTGACGGGTCTAATTTAGTTCAAATCAGTTTGGATTTTATACGGACAGATTTCCCCAAAAATCTATCGGTTCCATTTACCATTCCGAAGGGATACAAAAAACTTCGTTTATGATGAGTTTTAGAGTAAGCTTTTCATTCAATATTATTGCAAGCCTCGTGCTGTTTATGTTTATTGGAGAAAGCTTATTAGCTCAAGATCAGCGACAACAAAATTTAGAAGCTCAGCGCAAAAGATTACAGCAAGAGATAAAACAAATCAATACGTTATTGTTTTCTAATGAGAAAAGAAAGAAATCTGTCTTGACCCAAGTTGAGGATTTGAGCTTAAAGATAAATGTTCGTAGAAGATTGATTCGGGTTACCAACGAACAAGCAAACCGTTTAACTCAACAAATTAATGTCAATCAGCGGTCAATCAGTCAACAGCGCAAAGAACTTGAGGCATTAAAAAAGGATTATTCTGAAATGATATTAAAATCATACCAGAGCAAGTCGGGTCAGAGCAGGATGATGTTTTTATTTTCTTCTGAGAATTTTTTACAGGCCTACAAGCGTTTTCAATATTTAAAACAATATTCAAGTTTTAGAAAGAAACAAGGAGAGTTAATATCAGAAAAGACTCAAGTCTTACAGGAACTGAATATTAGTTTACTTGATCAAAAACACAAAAAAGAAAACTTAGTTAAACAAAATAGAGCCGCAGAAGAACAATACAGACAAGAACAAAACAGTCAAGAAAGTTTAGTTCAAGAATTAAAAAAGAAAGGAAGAAATTTTATTTCCCAAATCAAGAGGAAACAAAAAAAGACAAATGAGATCAATAAAGAAATTCAAAAACTAATAAGGGAAGCAATTATTGCATCGAATAAAGCTGCAGGAAAAAAAAGAAATTCTAAAGTATTTAGTTTGACTCCAGAAGACCAATTGATTTCGGATAATATTATAGCAAACAAAGGAAAACTTCCGTGGCCAGTCGAACAGGGAGTGGTAATTCAACGTTTTGGGAGACAGCCCCATCCCGTTGTTAAAACTGCAATAATCCAAAGTAATGGAGTAACTATTGCTACGCCAAAAAATGCTCAAGCTCGCGCAGTATTTGACGGAAAAGTAATGTCAATAATCGGTTTTAAGGGGAGCAATCCTTCTGTGCTTATTCAACATGGGAATTACATTACAACATACTCTAACTTGGGAGAAGTTTATGTAACCAAGGGACAGAAAGTAATACCTAAAGAAGCCATAGGAAAAGTATTTACTAATCCTGAAACAGGGAAAACAGAATTAAAATTCAGTGTGTTTAAAGCGAGTACTCCCGTTAACCCTAAGGGTTGGATTTACAGGATGTAAAAGAAATTATTCAGTCAAGTACCAAGCTTCTTCTTCTAGCGTATTCAGGACAAAGTAATACAATCTAATCGCTTCACCTTTGGTTTCAAATCTGCCATATGCCACACGGATCAGGCCTTCTGAACTTTGTTTTGCCAAACTCGCATCATCAAAACCATTCATTTTCAGTTCATCCAGCTTTTTTAATGCATTGGATTCTTCACGGAAACTTCCGGCAATAACACTAAAGTATTCTCCACTTGCAACTTCAATTGAATTATTATCCAGAACTTCATCTTCAGAAATAATATTGAGTTCGAGTGAAGTAAGTTCGCCAAGGTCAAAAGAAGCTTCTTGAACATTGGATTTAATTTTTGCTTGTGCAATTTCAGTTGATTTCAAACGCTCGCTGTCTAAGTATTGATTTCCAAAAAAGTAAGAAGCCCCTACTAGTGCAATGGCAATTACACCAACTGCAGCATATTTTACATAGGCAGGGCGTTCTTTTTTCTTTTCAGGAGTAAACGATAACGGTTCTTTTTTTGAATTTTCCATAGGAACTTTGTTTTTAGAGGTAATTGTACTTGTTGGAGGTTTAGCCTCCGTTATTTTTGAAATGGGTTTTTTTGAAAAGGAAGTTAATCCAATCGAGTGCCAATCAAAATTAACTTTATTGTATGGCAAAAAAATTATTTTTTGTTCTGAATTGAGTTTTAATTCTCCAATACCATTAAGGATAACAGCTGT
Organism: uncultured Flavobacteriales bacterium; assembly: GCA_913020155.1. Taxonomy (GTDB): domain Bacteria; phylum Bacteroidota; class Bacteroidia; order Flavobacteriales; family Flavobacteriaceae; genus Arcticimaribacter. The sequence continues at coordinate 18,307 of CAJWBA010000005.1, read as the reverse complement.
ACCGAGATCAAGAGTTTTCAACCATTGTTGGCTTTCTACTTGTATCTTTTCAAATGCATTTTCATAGGAAATGGATTTGCGTTTTGCAATGTAGTTGGCAAGTAATCCGTCATTATGAGTCAATAATCCATTAAAAGAAAGTTCTTTTCCCGGAGGGAAGAAAATTCCTTGCTCTCGGTCAATACGAATCGCGAAAGGTTGGGTTAAAAATGCACCCATTTGCGGAATGATAACACATTCGTATTTATACAGAAGTTCTTTTATGTATTGTACTAAATCCACACTCAAATGTAATCAATTTAAAAGAGGTTTCGACAATTTTTTTAATTTGCAATACAAACCTCATTTCTTCACCTTATGGAATTAACCTAAATTAAAATCTCTTTATTGTTGCATCGCTTACCTGGAATTGGAGACATTACCGCAAAAAAATTAGTCGACCATCGTGGAAGCGACCAAGCTGTTTTTAAAGTAAGTTAAATTAATTTACTTAAAATTAAGAGAATAGGAACTTTTCCCTTTCAGGGATTTAATAAATTTGAGATTTATTTTTGACTATTTTTAAGGAAGAAAAGTTTTAAAAAAAGAAAAAACAACTCTGATTCTTTAGAGTCCTTGAGACTACGCTTTCTGTGGTAATGTCCCTTTGGTTCTATTTCAAAAAGGGAAGAGTTCAAGGGAAAATGAGCATATTGAGATTATTGTAAGTACCTAAAATCCCAAAACAAAGACCTAGACTTTTGCAAATAACTCGTAAATGATCTTGTAGTTTATCATTCGATAATTGTTTCAGGATTTACAAAAGGAATTTATTTAGTAGCCCATAAAACGGCTTTGGAAAAACATTTAGAAACAGTAGTTGTTTGGATCATGATTTTAATCAAATTTACTCCAAGGAATACCAACTTATGTTAAACCAATTTGCAAAAAAGGAACTCTTATATCATAGTTTTGGAGTAATTCACATTTTGAAAAATCAGATTCTTTAAAGCGCAATCGAATTTTTGGTGGCTTAGCACATGCTGATGTGGTCATTGAGTCGTGCATTAAAGTGGGAAGTTTGGTTATTGCAGAGCACGCACTACTTCGGGAGAGATGTTTTTACGGTTTCTGGTAGGCTAATCGATTCTTAAAGTGAAGGATGTTTAAATTTGATTCGGAAAGATAAAGCCCATATGAATACATCGGCAGCTGATTTGGCTTATTGGATGGGATGGGAATCTAAAAGCACCCCCCAGAATGTTCAAAAGCAATTGTTTATTAGTTTAACAAAAGAGTAGGAACTCATATTTATTTTACTAGAAAACAAAAAAAGTTTGGATGATTTAGGGTTTCAAGCAAAATTGTCGATTAGCAAGGGAGCAGTACTTTTATTTCAGTTAAAAATGGAAGGTTATGTTCGTTCATTATCCGGAAAACAATATGAACGGATTTAGTATCCTATTTTAGAACGCACACGCAACAAAACATCCAATGCAACTTTTTGGGCTTTTTGAGCTCCTTTAGTGAGCGCAATTGTTACTTCGGATGGGTTGTTTTGAAAGTAGTTGAATTTTTTTCTAGGCTCACCAAAGGTTTCAAGAATCAGTTCAAACAAATCTTGTTTTGCATCCCCATAACCCATGCCTCCGGCGATGTATTGGCTTCGAAGGGTTGAAAGTTGATCTTCGTTTGCCAACAAAGAATATAGTTTAAAAACAGTACAAGTTTCTGGGTTTTTGGGTTCCTCTAGAGTTGTAGAGTCTGTTTTAATTCCCATGATTTGCTTGCGCAATTTTTTTTCAGGCAAGAAAATATTGATGGTATTATTTTTGGACTTGCTCATTTTTTGACCATCTGTTCCTAGAATAATTTGTGATTCTTCTTGAATTTGTGCTTTGGGTAAAACAAAAGTTTCTCCTAGTTGGTTATTGAACCGAGCCGCAACATCACGCGACATTTCTAGGTGTTGTAATTGATCTTTACCAACAGGTACTATTTCAGCATCATAAAGCAAAATATCAGCAGCCATAAGCATGGGATAGCCAAAAAGACCTGCATTAACATCAGGCAAATAGTCAACTTTATCCTTAAAAGAATGCGCCAAGGTCAAACGCTGATAGGGGAAAAAGCAATTCAAGTACCAGCTTAGTTCGGTTACCAAACTTACATCACTTTGTTTGTAAAAAATGGTTTTATCAATATCCAAACCGCAAGCTAACCAAGCGGCGGCAGTGTTGAAGGTATGTTCTCGCAAAACAGCCCCGTCTTTGATTTGTGTGAGGGAGTGTAAATCAGCGATAAAAAGAAAAGATTCGTTACCAGGCTCATTTGCCATTGCAATTGCGGGAAGAACAGCCCCTAATAGGTTACCCAAGTGGGGAGTTCCTGTACTTTGCACGCCTGTAAGAATTCTAGCCATACCAAATTTATTTAAACAAAGGTACTTTTTTCAACTCAAAAAAAGAATGGGTATGGCTAGTAAAAAAAGCTTTATTAGAGTTCATGATTCAGAATTTAACTCAAATTATCGGCTATTATTCTAAAATTCAAATCAATTGATGCCCTTTTTGTTGGAATATGATATTTAAGAGGGTTAAAAGGGTTTTATTATTTAAAAATTTCATAAAAGTTTGTAAAACCCTACATTTGGTTAATGCTAAAAATACTTCAAAAGATTACATTACTATTATGGAGGGCATGGTTTTATATTCTTGCAGCAATACCCGTTATTACCCTTTTTCCATTGTTATTACTTATTGCTAGTTATAAAAAAGGATATCCAACACTTTTTTGGATCGCTCGGAATATTTGGTCGCCTTTTATATTATTTGGGATGGGTTTTCACATTAAAACAAAATTCGCTAAACCACTTCCTCAAGGGACCTCTTTCATGTTAGTTGCTAATCATAGCAGTTATCTGGATCCTTTTGTAATGTTTCGTGTTTCTAAAAACCCTTTTGTTTTTGTAGGGAAAAAAGAATACATCAAAGTTCCTTTGTTTGGGAGTATTTACAAACGAGCTGCCATCTTGGTTGATCGGAGCAGTTCTAAGAGTAGGTGGGGTGTTTATCAACGTGCAAATAAGATTATCGAAAGCGGGACAAGTGTTTGCATTTTTCCGGAAGTAAATTATGTTGACGATACAGCTTTACTAAACCCCTTTAAGCGTGGGGCATTTAAATTGGCAATTAATCATCAAATTCCAATTGTTCCTATGACTTTTTTGGATTGTAAACGCAAATTTCCCTGGAGTCCAGATTTTGGTTTTCCTGGTGAATTGAGGGTTGAAACTTATCCAGAAATTAGTCCTGTGAAAAGTATGGATGACCTCGAGGAACTTCAGGAAAAGACTCGTGACATCATTTTGGCGGGATTAAATTTGGACAAAAAACAGCGAAGTAAAAAAGCAGTAGCTATTGAAATGGCTAAAATTCAAAAATAAAAGCACACGATATTTATGGATGAATCTTCCACACTATTTTTAGCAGTTTCCATCATGATCATTATGATTGGGATGGGTCTTGGACTCACTCTTCACGACTTTAGGCGAGTAGGTGAAAACCCAAAACCTGTTCTGATCGGATTATTCAATCAAATTATTTTGTTGCCGCTTATCGGTTTTGTTCTGTGTCTAATTTTTGAACCTGAACCCTTTATTGCTATTGGATTGATGATGTTGGTTGCTTGCCCCGGGGGTACAAGCTCAAACATAATTACGTTGTTGGCCAGATGCGATTTACCTCTTTCCATATCCCTTACCTCAATTAATAGTTTGATAACGATTTTTACTATCCCATTGATTATTAATTTTTCGTTAGAGTTTTTTAGCACGAGCATCGGTGCAATAGCACCTCCAACCAAAGACATATTTTTTTCTTTGATTGTGGTCATTGCTGTTCCCCTTGCTATTGGGATGTTTATCAAAAAAAAGGCGCCAAATTTTGCTCAGAAAATGGAAGGTCCTGTGCGGATAGCTTCTTCAATTTTATTGGTTTTGGTAATTGTTAGTATTATGGTAAAGGAATTTGAATTATTTAAAAAGCACTTTTCAGATACCGTGGGCATATTATGTGCTTTAAATGCTATAACCATGTTAATTGGGTTTTTTGGCTCCAAACTATTTAAGCTAAATTTAAAAGAGGCCATTACAATTGCTATTGAATCTGGAATTCAAAACGGAACTCTTACCATCAGCTTGGCTGTGATTACTGTTGGAAAACCCGAACTGGCAATTGTTGCTGCTGTTTATGGACCTTTGATGTATTTGATGGCTCTGGTTCCAATTGGGTTTGGAGCTCGAAATTTTGAAAAACTAAAAGCCCGCTAGTTTAGCAGCGGGTCTTGGTTGGTTTGAATCATTTAATTGACAGCTTTGAGCGCTCCCATTATTTTTTCTTCCAATTCATCCATCAAATCGGGGTTTTCTAGAAGAATTATTTTTACCGCATCACGCCCTTGTCCCAATTTGGTTTCTCCGTAACTGAACCAAGATCCTGATTTTTTGATGATTTCATAATTCACTCCAAGATCAATGATTTCACCAATTTTGGAAATTCCTTCTCCATACATGATGTCAAATTCAGTAGTTCTAAACGGAGGAGCTACTTTATTCTTTACAACTTTCACACGAGTTTTGTTCCCTAAGACTTGTGCTTCTGCATCTTTTATTTGAGTGGATCGACGGATATCTAAACGTACTGAAGAGTAAAACTTAAGGGCATTTCCTCCTGTTGTAGTTTCTGGATTACCGAACATTACCCCAATTTTCTCTCTCAATTGGTTGATAAAAAACACGGTACAGTTGGTTTTACTAATCGAACCAGTCAGTTTTCTTAGGGCTTGAGACATTAAGCGTGCATGAAGCCCCATTTTGGAATCTCCCATTTCTCCTTCGATTTCACTTTTTGGAGTCAATGCAGCAACAGAGTCAATTACTACAATATCAACAGCACCGGAACGGATTAAGTTATCTGTAATCTCAAGTGCTTGTTCTCCATGATCGGGTTGAGAAATAATGAGTTCTTGAATATCTATACCTAATTTTTCGGCATAAAAGCGGTCAAAGGCGTGTTCTGCATCTATGAATGCTGCAATCCCTCCTTGTTTTTGACATTCAGCAATGGCATGAAGGGTCAAAGTTGTTTTCCCCGATGATTCAGGACCGTAAATTTCAATAACCCTCCCTTTTGGATAACCCCCAACACCAAGAGCAATATCAAGACCAAGAGAACCCGAAGAAATAGCTTCTACTTCTTCAATTGCGGAATCTCCTAATTTCATTACCGAACCTTTTCCGTAGGTCTTATCAAGTTTGTCTAGAGTAAGCTGAAGTGCTTTGAGCTTCGCTTCTTTTTCATCTGCCATAATTGTGTTTTTCTTTCTTGCTAAGGTAAGATATCTTTATTTTGATGCAATCGCTTCTTTCTAGGGTTTATTAACAATAGTTTAAATTTACTTCATTTGTTGAAACCCTCATAAAGCTTTATTCCAAAGCTACTTTTTAAGAAAGGATTACTTTTTAATTTAAAAACATCACTAAAAATTACAGAAATCAGAATCTTAACCAAGCCCCCCAAAGGACTCAAAGGAGAAAAGGTTCTTCAGAAACGCTATGTTCTAATTAAGAATTTTGCACTTAAAAAAGTGGTTCTACATAAAGAAATAACCCATCAAAAATTATCGGCTTTGGCTGTCGATGAACTGAGTAGTTCTTTTGACGGAAAAGTTGGCTGATATGTTGTTGTGGTAAAGTTAGATCTAGAAGCACGAAACATTATTGAATTAATTATCCAAAACAAGTCTACATCAATTACAAATGAAAGAATCCAATTAATTATCTTTATCGGTGAAAGATGATTCAATAAAACATTTCAGATCTTAATTCTTTGAGCCTTATCAATTAATCTGGATCATCATTAAAATAAAATGACAATAACGATGTGTAGCTTCTCCAAAACAATTCTAAGTGCTTTTTTTGTTCTCTTATCAACTATGATTAATGGTCAGAAAAAAGAAGAGGATATCCAAATCAATAAAAACATCAAGAATACTCTAATGATGCATAAGGATCTTGTAAGTATTCCTAATTTACCTAAAAACAAGGATTTGATGCTTGAAAACATCAATTGGGTAGCGAAGCAATACGCGAGCTTAGATTTTAAAACCTCATTACTGGATACAAGCAGCCTTCCTATTTTAATTGCAGAAAAAATAGTTGACCCTGAAAATAAAACAGTTTTGTTTTATTTTCATATAGATGGACAGCCAGTCAACCCTGATGTTTGGAATCAAGAAGACCCTTTTGAACCTGTTTTAAAACAGCAGAGCCAAAATGGAGATTGGCAGGTTATTGATTGGAGTAAATTGGATGGCACAATTGACGATGAATGGCGTATTTTTGGACGTGCAGCAGCTGACGATAAAGCACCAATTATAATGTTTCTAGCAGCCCTCAAAGAACTTCAAAATCAAAACCAATCCCCTAAAATAAACCTTAAAATCATCTTTGATCCAGAGGAGGAATACGGGTCTAAGGCACTTTTATCGTCACTGGATCAATATCAAGACCGTTATGCTTCTGATTATTTTATTGTGATGGACGGACCTTCTCATAATTCCAACCAACCCACTCTTACTTTTGGGTGTAGAGGAATTGCCTCTTGTTCAATAACTACTTTTGGATCTAAACTACCCCAGCACAGCGGTCATTATGGAAATTATGTACCCAATCCAGTTTTTAGACTTGCAAACCTTTTGTCCAGCATGAAAGATCCAGAAGGAAGAGTTTTGATAAAAGATTACTACAAGGGTATTGAAATAACTTCAGAAGTTTCAAGTCTTTTGGAAGCAGTTCCTTATGATGCATCAGAATTGAATGATGAATTAGGGATTAATTCTTCGGAGAATGTGGGGACTAATTATCAAGAATCTTTACAGTATCCTTCTTTGAATGTAAGACAAATAGGAACCTCTTGGAAAGGGAAAGGTTTGAAGACGGTAATCCCAGAATATGCAACTGCAAATATTGATGTTCGACTGGTTCCAGAAACAGAGGGTGTTAGTCAATTGCAGAAAATTAAAACACATATTGAGGGACAAGGGTTCTATGTTCTTGATCGAGATCCAACAGATGAAGAAAGACAAACCCATCTCAAAATTGTGAAATTTACTGGAACTTTGAGTGTGAATTCTTTTAGAACCAATCCAGATTCTGATTTTGGAAGAAAAATACGGAACCATATTAGAGAAGATTTTGGGAAAGATCCCGTTGTTATTAGACTTATGGGAGGTACGGTTCCAATTGTTCCACTGATCAATAAATTAAGAGTGCCAACGGTAATTGTTCCTATGGTAAACATGGACAACAATCAGCATAGTCCTAATGAAAACATTAGAATTGGAAATATAAGACAAGGAATTAAAATTTGCTTGTCCATTTTGAATGCATCGTATTAGAGTTAAACAATTAATAATCAGATTTTTAATCTTCAACGGTAACTTTTTCTTATCTTTGTAACTTAATTCATCTTAAAATAAGTGTGGCATGCAACTGTACAATAAATTAAGCGCGAAGGAACGGGCAATCATTATTGAAGAAGCCGGCACAGAACGCCTCACGCTTTCCTTTTATCAATATGCTAAAATAGGCAATCCACAACTTTTTAGAGACCATTTTTTTTTGACTTTGAACACCATGGAGGTTTTGGGAAGGATCTATGTTGCAAATGAGGGTATCAATGCTCAACTTTCAGTTCCCGCGACACGTTTTGAAGAATTTAAATCACATTTAGATGGGATTGGATTTCTAAAAAACATTCGCCTCAACATAGCAATAGAGCAAGATTTGAAGTCCTTTTTAAAACTGAAAGTTAAAGTTCGAGACAAAATTGTTGCTGATGGCTTGAATGATTCAACCTTTGATGTTACCCAAAAAGGGAAGCACCTAAACGCTGAGGGATTCAATGATCTACTCGAAGACCATGACACTATTTGTGTAGATATGCGCAATCATTATGAAAGTGAAATAGGGCACTTTAAGGGGGCAATAACCCCTGATGTTGATACTTTTCGGGATTCGTTACCGATCATTGAGGAGGATTTAGCTGAACTCAAAGAGGATAAAAAGTTGCTGATATATTGTACTGGCGGAATCCGTTGTGAGAAGGCAAGTGCCTATTTCAAACAAAAAGGGTTTAAAAACGTGTATCAACTAGAAGGTGGAATTATTGAATATACCCGTCAAGTCAAAGAAATGGGTCTAGAAAATAAGTTTACAGGGAAAAACTTTGTTTTTGATAAGCGAAGAGGAGAGCGTATTACCGACGATATTATTTCCCAATGTCATCAATGTGGCGCACCATGTGATACTCATGTAAATTGTGCAAATGAAGCATGCCACTTGCTTTTTATTCAATGTAAAAGCTGTAAAGGAAAAACACAAAATTGTTGTTCTGATACTTGTACCTCAATTATTCAGTTGCCCTTTGAAGAACAAAAATTACTCCGGAAGGGCTTTCAAAACAGTAATAAAATTTTTAAAAAAGGTAGATCAGAGGTTTTAAAATTTAAAAGCCAATAAAAAAAGGAAGCTTTTTATATGTCTGAATTAACTGTATCTTTACTTTTCACATTTTAATATTTTGTTTATGAGTTGCGCGTCTTGTTCTTCATCTGAAGGTTTACCAATGGGCTGTAAAAACAATGGGACTTGTGGGACAGATAGCTGCAATAAACTGACCGTTTTTGATTGGTTGTCCAATATGCAATTACCCAATGGACAGAAGCTGTTTGATGTTGTTGAGGTACGATTTAAAAATAGCAGAAAAGCATTTTATCGTAAAAATGAGCTTCAAAACCTGAATATTGGTGATATAGTTGCTACAGAGACTCAAAGCGGTCATGACATAGGCCAGGTTACTCTGACAGGTGAGTTAGTTCGTTTCCAGATGAGAAAGAAGAAGGTTAAAGAGAACGGCGAGGAGGTTTTGAAGATTTACAGAAAGGCAAGTCAAAAAGACATTGATGTTTGGCAGCAAGCCCGCGATCGAGAAAAAATTATTCAGAAACGTGCACGTGAAATGGCCATATTTTTAAATTTGGAGATGAAAATTTCTGACGTTGAGTTTCAAGGTGATGGATCAAAAGCAACCTTTTATTACACCGCAGAAAAACGAGTTGATTTCCGTCAACTAATCAAGGATATGGCTCAAGCGTTTAGTATTCGAATCGATATGCGACAAGTTGGTTTGCGCCAAGAAGCCTCACGACTAGGAGGAATTGGCTCTTGTGGAAGAGAGTTGTGTTGTTCTACTTGGTTGACAGATTTCAGATCCGTTTCAACATCTGCTGCACGCTACCAACAACTGTCTCTAAACCCACAAAAACTCTCAGGTCAATGCGGAAAATTGAAGTGTTGCTTGAACTATGAATTAGATTCTTATCGAAATGCTTTAAAGGCTTTTCCAAAAACCGAAACGAAACTTCAGACTAGCAAAGGAGTAGGAGTTTGTCAAAAAATAGATATTTTCAAAGGATACATGTGGTATGCTTACAAAGGTGAGTGGATGAACTGGCATTTATTGACAACAGATCAAGTAAAGCAAATAATAGAATTGAATAACGCCAAAAAAACAGTTTTAAGCTTAGAAGATTTTTCTCAAGAAATTAAGGTAGGTGCCCCCGAGAAGGTTTTTGAAAATGTTGTTGGTCAGGATAGTTTGAATCGTTTTGATCGTCCTAAACAAACAATAAATAAAAACAAGACGCGATCAAGAAAAAACAATAACCGAAAGAAAAATGCATAAGCTTAGCATTCTCATAGTTTTTATTCTGATTACTTCTTGTGATTCAACTGTTATTTTTAGAGAATACTATTCTTTTTCAAAAGGTTGGTATTCCTCGGAAGCTGTTTCGTTTTCTATTACCCAAATTCCTCAAACTCCATCAAACATTTATGTTCATATTCGCAACAACAACGATTATCCTTATTCAAACTTATTTTTGATTGCTGAGATACGAGATTCTGTTCAAACAATCTTTAGAGATACCCTAGAGTATGCAATGGCGGATCCCCAAGGCAAGTGGCTTGGTAAAGGATTTTTAGATGTTAAAGAAAGTAAGTTATGGTGGAAAGAGGGATGGATTCCTGAACACGAGGGGCCCTATTATGTTGATCTTTTTCAACGAGTACGAAATAATGGTGATATAGAGGGGGTTCATCTTTTAGAAGGAATCCTCAATGTAGGTATTGCTGTAGAATCAAAAATTCAGCCTTGATGGCTTCAAATAAAAAAAAGATTGTTAAAAAAGGAGGCAATCCTTTCAGAAAACCTTTGTGGTTTTTCTGGTCAATTTTTGCATTGGGAATTTTATCGGTTATCATCTTGTTTTCAGGTGCTGCACTTGGAGTATTGGGTAAAATGCCCGAACTACAACAACTTGATAACCCAAAAACCAATTTGGCAACTCAAATTTTATCGAGTGACGGAGTTGTTTTAGGGAAGTTTTATTTTAATGATAATCGAACCCCAATTATCTTCGATGCTCTTCCAGAAAATTTACTTCAAGCCCTAATAGCAACGGAAGATGAAAGATTTTTTAGCCATTCTGGGATTGACTTGAAGGGAACGTTACGTGCAGTTGCGTATTTGGGCAAAAAAGGAGGGGCGAGTACTATCAGTCAACAGTTGGCTCGTCAATTGTTTGTTGGGGTTCGTTCACGAAATAACGTTGAAGCCGTTCTTCAAAAGTTCAAAGAATGGTTCTTGGCTGTGCAACTGGAGCGACGGTATACTAAAGAGGAGATCATAGCGATGTATTTTAACATTTATGACTTTGGGTACAGTGCCGATGGTATACAATCTGCAGCTAAAATATACTTCAACACTACTCCTAGCAAACTGCGTGTTGAGCAATCTGCTACTCTAGTTGGGATGCTCAAAAATTCATCTTTGTACAATCCACTTCGACGACCAGAACGGGTTGAAAAAAGAAGAAATATTGTGTTTCAACAAATGGAGCGTAATAATTTCATTTCCCCAAAAGAACTGGATTCCCTTAAAGCGATTCCTTTGGAACTTGATTACACACCTGATTCTCACAGAGAAGGATTGGCCACATATTTTAGAGCTTATTTACAGCAATTTATGCGAAAGTGGACTTTGGAAAATCTTAAAGAGGACGGTTCCAAATACGATATTTTTCGAGATGGACTTCGCATTTACACAACTATTGATTCTCGTTTGCAAAAAATAGGAGAAGAATCTGTAGTGGCTCATATTTCAAATTTGCAGAAAGAGTTTTTTTTGCAAAATACACCTGAAGCGAATCCAACAGCTCCTTTTTTAGACCTTAGAGAAGGCGAAATAGACACTTTACTTCAAACTACTGCAAGAAGATCCGAACGTTGGCGTAAAATGAGCTCTTCGGGTAAAGACGAAGAAACTATTTGGGAAACTTTTCAAAAACCTGTAAAAATGCAAGTTTTTAGCTGGAAAGGGGATCGAGATACTATTATGAGTCCATTGGATTCAATTCAATATTACAAGCATTTTCTGAGAGCTTCTATGATGTCTATGAACCCCTTAACAGGCCACGTTAAGGCTTGGGTTGGTGGTTTTAATTACAAACATTTTCAATACGATCAAGTAAAACAGGGACGTCGCCAAATCGGGTCGACATTTAAACCGTTTTTATATGCTACTGCAATTGACCAATTGCGTCTTTCACCCTGCGATATTTTACCTGATGCGCTTTTTTGTATTGAACCACTAAAACACGGTAATGTCGACGCTTGGTGTCCAAAGAATTCGGGTAATAAGTATGGTCAAATGCGGACTTTAAAAAATGCATTAGCCAACTCAATTAATACTGTTAGCGCCAGATTGATGGATCGTGTAGGACCCCGGCCCGTTGTCAATTTGGCTCGAAAGATGGGGATTACTTCCTATTTACCAAAAGTACCTTCAATCGCTCTGGGTACTCCAGACATTAGCTTATTTGAAATGGTAGGTGCTTATAGTACTTTTGCTAACAAAGGGGTTTATGTTAAACCAATAATGATTTCTCGAATTGAAGACAAAAATGGTACTATATTATTTGAAGTAGTTCCAGAAACAAATGATGTATTGAGTCAAGAGGCTGCTTATGTTACCATCGATTTACTCAAAGGGGTTACTGAATCAGGGTCGGGAATTCGTTTACGCCATCAAGGGGCGGATGAACACAATTATGCTTATAAAAATGTTGTTACAGGATACCCCTATGAATTTAAAAATCCGATTGCCGGAAAAACAGGAACCACTCAAAACCAAAGTGATGGCTGGTTTATGGGAATGGTACCCAACTTGGTTACTGGAGTTTGGGTTGGTGGAGAAGATCGGGCAGTACATTTTGAGGACATTGCCTTTGGACAAGGAGCAACTATGGCACTACCTATATGGGCAATGTACATGAAAGCAGCCTATGCTATGCCAGAATTGGGAATTTCTGCTGAAGACTTTGAAGCTCCAGATGAATTAACGATTCCTATTAATTGTAACCAACAGAATTCGACAGACAGTCTTCTTGAAGAAAACAAAAAAGAAGATTTAGAGGGCCTCGGATTTTAGCGGTTGTCCGAATCATGCCATTCGGCAAAGGAAGTTTCTGTTTCTCTGAGTTTTAGTGCATTCAATGAAATTTCTTTGGGGAGTCTATTTTTGATTTTGTTTGCAAAATCAATTACCATCATCTCACTTGTTGGTTGATAATTGACTTTCAACACCTTATGACCCCTAGATTCCATTTCTTCTGCAAGTTCTTTGTGTGGCGAGGAAACATTTAAAACTGTTGCATGATCAAAGGGAATGACAATTTCTTCTTTAACAATTTTTTTGAGATCACTAAAATCAATGACCATTCCGTTTTTGGTTTGTTTTGCATCGTTTATTGGAGTTCCAATTACTGTCACAGCTAATTTGTAACTGTGACCATGAACATTTTTGCATAGGCCATCGTAACCGTAAAGGGCATGACCTGTTTCAAAATGAAATTCTTTTGTGATTCTTATTTTTTGAGTCATGATTGAAAGTGTAATCCGTATTTATATAAAACGGGCTTTTGCAAGTTCTATATTTTTTATGAATTTTAACGTTGTTGAATAAAATCTTTGAAGGATTGAATTAAGTGTGAACAATGATTTTTTGCTTTATTCCAAAAAAACCACATAATTTTTTACTCTACAAACGCATTAGCGCTACTTTTGCACTAAATTTCACTAAGAAACCCTCAATCATGAAAAACATTCTTGTCCCTATTGGTATTTCCCCTAACGCTAAAAACACTTTAGCTTATGCAATTGTTTTAGCAAAATATTACAAAGCCTCTCTTTTTGTTATAGACTCTTACAATGCGACAATGACGCCTGCACATATTTCATTGGCAAAGAAAGTAATTCACCAACAAAATTTCAATCGTGTCAAGGAAATGGTTCAATCGGTTCAGAATGATTCTGTTGAAATAAAAACAGTTAATTACAAAGGAGATCTTTTGAAAGGTATCGAATCTTTAGATTCCGAAATCGGGTTGGATTTAATTTTAGTTGGCCCAAAAAGTAACGATATTAATGTAGAGCTTTTTCTAGGAAAGACATCAGGAAAGATTGTCAAGAAAACAAAAATCCCCGTCTTATTGGTTCCTATTGGTGTTTCGTTTAGTATCCCAAGACGTGCCTTGTTTGCTTTTAAATTGGGAAAAATAGAAGGAGAAAAGTCTCTCAACCCACTCAAAGAATTGGTTCAGACTTTTAAAACTAAAATCAGCCTTTTACTTGTTAAAACTCCAGGCTACCAAGATAAAAGATTAGATGTAGACCATGAAATAGTAGAACTCTCCGAAGGATTAAAGTCTACCGATAATGCGACTGTTTATCAAGGAGTATTAGAACATTTCTCTAGCGTAAATCCCGACCTACTTGTTGTTTTTGCTCGAAAAAGAGGTTTTTTTGAAAAGTTGATGGAATCTGATGTTATTTACAAAAAAGAGTTTTATGTAAATATCCCAGTTCTTATTTTGAAAAATTGCTAATTTTTTTTTAACTCTAATATTTGGTTCGGGATGGATATTATTCATTATTCTAGACTGTTTTTGTGTGTTATCTTTTTTTTCACTCAATCGGTTTCTCACGCACAAAAATACTTTAGCTTAGGTGTAGATAACGACCTCTATTTCTTGGGTGATAAATACTACTCAAGTGGAATTTTTTTACAATACGGAAAACAGTTAATTCCAAAAGAAAAAGCTGAACAAGAATTTCCAAAGAGTTATTTGCTCTGGGAATTGGGGCAAGAAATTTACACACCTTCTAATAGGTTAACAACGGACACATCAGGGTACGATTATCCCTATGGCGGCTGGCTCTATATTAAAGTTTCTTTTCAAAAAGGGATTACGAGCAATAAACAATGGCAATGGGGTGTTGAGCTGGGAGCAACTGGTGATGCTTCTTTAGCCCAATGGATGCAAAATACGTATCATCGTTTGTTTTTGAATTTGAAAGAATTACCTTGGATTGATGAGGTACCCCAAGCTTTCCATTTGAATATTTTTGCGGACTCTTTTAGACGTTGGCAAGTAGGAGAATATGTTGCACTTCAATCCCATTTATTTTCTAAATTAGGAACTCAGCGAATTTTTGCCGGACTTGCTTTGGGTTTGAATTTTGGGAAACAAATTGTATTGCCCATTGGAGGTAATGTGCTGCTTGAAAAAAAGAAGGGAAGCGGAGTTTATTTCGGTGGGAGAATCCAATACATTGCACATGATTACATGCTTTCTGGGAGTTTGTTTAATGATAACGGACCCTTTACCTTGCCTTTAAATCGGGTACGAGCATTGGTTGAGTTTGGTTATTCATTTCACAAAGGACCTTGGCGGATTTCAACTGTTTTTTTTAATCGAAGCCCAGACAACAAGATTCAGTCACAAAAAAGTCATCGTTACTTAAAAATTTCAATAACCCGGTTTCTAGAAAAACAAGGGAAAAAATAAGTGTTAATTTTTTTACTTAGCCTGTCCTTTTATTAACTTGATAATCCAACTACTAAAACAACCTATTTGTGAAAAGATTTTTTACGTTCATCGTGTTCACTCTGTTATTAAGCTCTTGTATTACGGTTAAGGTTTACAAGATGGATCAGGATTCGATAGAAGAACCTAAAGAACCAATTCAAAAAAAATCAGCCTTATTATCTTCAGGAATGATCGTCCCATTGATGATTGGGGATTTAGAAATTTATTTTTTTGGAGAAGACCCGGAAATAGTTCATTTTGAAGGAAAAGAAAGCAGTCCTCATTTTAATAAGAATGTTTTTGTTTTTGAAAGTAAAGATTCTTTAGAACTCTTCCATTGGATCGCAAAACAGGAAGATTCACTTTCTGGGAAGGCGATTTTTATTAAAGAAAATAAAGGGAAAATCAAAGTTCAACGCATCTCTGAAGAATTTGGTCTTATTGTAATTTTAGATGGTGAAGAAATGGATCCAGATTTTGATTTAGAAAAACTGAATGTTGATGACATTGAGCGTATTGAAGTATTAAAAGGTCAAAAAGCCCAACAAAAAGTGGGCATTAAGGGTAAAAATGGAGTTGTAATTATTAAGATGAAAAATTAATACTTGTCCATTAGTAAAAATTGTGTTCCCTGTCTTTTTTGAAATCTATTTTTGGATAAAGTTGATTTCCCATTGTGTTGGTATTTTCGGTTTCTAAACTGATTCCTATTGTGTTGGTTTCCACAGTAAATATTTGTGCCGATTCCAGTAATTGTATTGCTATTTTTTTACCTCGGTGTTTAGGGCTTACAAAGAGGTAGTTTAAGATGCACAAAGGCGTTATGCAAATCGAAGAATACTCTGGTAGAGTTGTGTAAAACCAACTGCTTTTGAATCTTTATAAGCCATAAAAACAACACTTTGTTTTTATGGCTAATCTTTGCTTTAAAAATTCTTTTGCTGCCTTGAGATTGGTTTTTTTATTTTAAAAAACACACGATAAGAACGGAAAAGTAGAGTTAAATCGTCAAGTTAACTTTTTGTTGCTTTGCAAATTGTAATTATCAGTTGGAGGGTTTTTTTGAGCTTAAAAAAGTATAATGTATCCCCAGTAAAATACCATTAAAATAATTGGTCTCTCGTTGGAGGGGGTTTGTTTCGCTTTTTTGAAATTGATATTGTAGAGATACACTGAATCGCTTCCATACAGAATAGTGAACCGCAGAAAGCATCCCAAAACTATTGCTGAAAGTTCCATCAGGATATGATACCGCCACTTTTTTTGTGTTTGTTGGTGGATCTCCTTTGGCACTTAGTATAAAATTATAAATAAACCCCAATTCGATTTTGACTCTGTTTACTGGATACAACCTTCCGGTCAAAGGAATGGAAAGAAAGATTAGTTCATCTTCAGATTGATCTTTTTCTGAGTTGTATGCGTATTTAAGCGAGTGAATATCGATCCCAGTTCGTAGACCATAACTTTTTTTGAAATTGTAACGAACAGTTCCTCCTAAGCTTATTCCTAATTTACCCTTTGTTGTTCGGTTATTTGTATTGAAGAAGTTTGGGGCAATGTGTAAGTCATAATTCCATTTGCGCAATCCCACATTTTCTATATCTGCTTTTCCGTATTGTTGAATTAAAAGGTCTCCACTTTGTGCTTTAGAGCTTTGAAAATAAAGAATGCTTATGGAAAGTAAAAGAGGATAAAACAGAGAATTTGTCATCGTTCAACAATGAGAGATTTGAGTTTAAAAATACGGAACTGTTTTTACTTTACATTGTTTTTAATTAAAAGCTTATATTTACCATACAGCAGTATTAATATTTTTAAAAACTGAACAAATGTCAAGTAAATTTTTTGGAAATAGAACCGTAAAAAGCACAGATAAAACTGGAGCAAAAAAAACCCCAAAAGCTAAAACTGCTTCTAAAAGTAATGCTGGAGTTCGTAAAGTTGGACGTGGGAAATAAGGGTAAAATTAACTTACACAGAAGCATTTATTTTTAATCTGTTTAGTTAATTTATCAAGGGAAATTAATAAGAGAATTCCATTGATTCTTGAGCTTTGGTTCTTTTGTTGACTATATTTTACCATCTGCAAACTGGATGTCTTGAACATTGTAGTCAAAAAATTATTTGCCATTCTCATCTACGTCAGTGTATCCATCTCCAGTTGTTAACCATTATTCAATTACTTCCTCTTAGTTTTTGGCATCAGCTGATTTGGTATTGTTGAATTGAAAGATCTTATTTATTCCACCTCATGTTTTTTTGTTTAATTTTAAATTCAGAGTAAAAAGTCCTCGTTGATAAAAAAGCTGTCTTTGAAATGAGGATGCAAACATATTAAACGCCAAGTAATCAATTTATAATTACATAAATGAAATCAGAAAAAATAACATACGCCTCCTCTATTTCTGAGGGAAAAGGGAAGATTCTTTTTTGTAACGCATCAGCATCTTTTGATTTTAGTTTTACTTTTTTCAAAAAGATCTTTTCTACACTTATTTTTTTATCACTAATAATTGTTGGTTGTATTCCAAAATACAATGAGTGTGAATCACTAAAAAACAGGAAAGAAATAGCTTGTACCAAAGAATATGCTCCTGTTTGCGGATGTAATAACAAAACCTATTCGAATAAATGTGTTGCTGCTACTTGGGGGATAAATGAATTTAAGATTGGTGCTTGTATCACAAATTAGCCATTAAAATTAACCATTAAAACTCAGAAGTACATGTATTTACTAATGAAGATTTATTTGGTGTCAGTCATTTCTAAAAGGCCCCTGACTGACTTATGGACGATCTTTTATCTTTCCATCAAGAGTTTAATTATTTAAAAGAAAATTCATTTATTAAGCTTGTTAACTTTAGATTTATTAATTTCAAACTAATATTAGTTATGGAATAAACTTACTTTGATTTACTTTCAAAATAAAAATGAATATTTCTGTTTGAACATAAAGTCACAATTTTCCTAAAGTTTCCCCTAGATGGATCAAATACACTGCCGCATATACCATCATCATTATCACTTCCAACCGCTTGAACAAACTGACATCTCTCATCTGGAACTGCTGAAAGTGTCATTGTTGCTCCTCTATCGGAAGTCCCGGTAGCTTCCGGTAATACTGAACCTCCAGCTAAATTAGTAATAGTCAAGGTGTATTAAGTGCCAACTTGGGTTGTTAGTTCCCTATCATCACTGGAACAGCTGAAGATTAACGTCAATGTTATTAGGTATAAAAAAGTGAGTAAAGGTAGATTTTTCTTGTTATAGGTTGAGC